>NZ_JAUXZY010000003.1 GCF_030693775.1 Polynucleobacter sp. | reverse complement strand
GGAATCACAAACTCAACGGGTTTAGTAGGTTCCCACGCCAAAGCGGGGCTAGCAGCAAAGCCAGCCATGCCAACAACAATGGCAGTGGACAGTGCGGTGCGTTTAATCGAATGCTTCATGAATGCTCCTCCGGAAGAATGGACATCCATAGTCGCAATTTTTTATTAAAGCGTAAACGGTACTTACCCTAGGAGATAGGACAAAGCACTAATTAGGGGAATTCGACAGCCTCATGCCGATTCTGTGGGAATTCCAGGGCGGTAACACGCAAACCCAAATCCTTGGTTTTTTTAAGGGTTTTACGGATGATCTTATAAATATCCAGATCAAACTCGGGCCGGCCGTCACTTAGCAGTTCTTCCACTTCTGCCTCATTCGCTGCCGTTCCGAGGTAGCACCAATGGTCAAACAGATGCAAGTCGTCGCCCTCGTGGATGGCGATGGCACCTTGATAGGGCCAGGATGCGACTTTCAATTTGAGGAGCGCAGTTTTGAGGCGCAGATTGTGGATGGCTGCCGGCTCTAAGCCGATGCAGGCACCATTGCACTGCTTCACATGAAAACCAAAACAAGCCCCCTGCCCTTGCCGCTTCTCTAAACCTAAGATGGCCTCACACAGCTGATTCTTTTTAGCAATCGATTGCAGGCTCGCCAAGGCTTCCCGCTTGTTGTAAAAAAGACCATATAAGTTATCTTGTTTGCCAGGCTCTAAATCCTGGTGATTCACGAGCTGCAACTGAAGGTGCTCAGTAGACTCGATCAGCTGCCATGCGCACAAGTCTTTGGAGCGACGCAACTTGACGTTAAAGGTGGGTAGTTTTTCTTTAATCAGGCGCGATTCCAAAATCAAGGCGCCGAGTTCTCCAGCCGTCTCGATCCAATCAATATCACGGATCTGCATAGCAATCTTCATTTCTTTGCGATTCGTCAGCGCCGCATGAAAGTGCCCTTTCACGCGCGCACGCAGATCAATGCTTTTACCGATATAGAGAGGCTGACGATTTTCTGCGTAGAACATATACACGCCGGGGCGACTCGGAATCTCCTCTACTAGCGCTTTATCGATGTGAACTGGCAAGCTCGAACTACCCAGCAAATAATCCACTTCGGTTTGTAAGCGATCCAATCCAAACAAGCGAATGCACTCTTGCCAGAAGTCGTACAACAATTTGGCATCATCTAAAGCGCGGTGGCGATTGGCAACGTGCAAGCCATGCACCGCAATCAGGGTATCTAAATTATGGCGCGCCTGATTGGGGAATAAACGCCGGGATAGCTTTACCGTACAGAGCACCTTGGGCGAAAAATCAATCCCGACTTTTTTAAACTCGGCCTTAATAAAGCTGTAGTCAAAGCGGGCATTGTGGGCAATGAAGATCTTATCTTTGAGCTCCATATACAGCGCATTGGCAATCTCAGAAAACGGTGGCTGCGTGGCCACCATCTCGGGGGTAATGCCCGTCAGGTGTTGAATGTTTTTAGGTATATAGGTATCTGGATTGATTAAGCGCGACCATTCCGAAACGCCATCGGAATCAAGGGTCAGAATGCCAATCTCGGTAATGCGGTCGAGCTCTGCCCGAGAACCGGTGGTCTCAATATCAACAAAGGCAAAGACCGAATCGGTGTGTGGCATGAATACCTAATCCTACTGGCGTATGGCAAGCAGGATTTATACCAAACAATCGCCTTCTTCGTTTGGGGAGAAGAAAAGCCGCCGCTTAGACTAAAACAACTGTACTAGTAGACGTCGGGAACGTACATTTCCTTGGGTACTGGGCCGCGAATGTAATCCGGGTTATGTACGCGCTCAGGCAGAATAACCGCGGCGTGCTCAATTTCCTGATGGGGAATTTGATTAAGTAAATGCTGAATGCAATTGAGGCGAGCACGCTTTTTATCATTAGCAGCAACAACCCACCAAGGCGCCTCTGGAATGTGCGTCTTTTCCAGCATCATTTCTTTCGCTTTGGTGTAGTCCTCCCAGCGGCGACGGGACTCTAGGTCCATCGGGCTTAGCTTCCACTGCTTTAAAGGATCATGAATGCGCTGTGTAAAGCGGTTATATTGCTCTTCATCGGAAATCGAGAACCAGTACTTAATCAAAATGATTCCGGAGCGGATGATCATTTTTTCAAACTCAGGTACTGTATTGAGAAACTCGTGGTACTCCGCATCGCTGCAAAACCCCATGACTTTTTCAACGCCGGCTCGGTTATACCAACTGCGATCAAATAACACGATCTCACCTGCGGCAGGCAGATTGGCAATGTAGCGCTGAAAGTACCATTGGGTCTTTTCACGCTCGGAAGGCGCGGTAAGCGCAACAACCCGGCAAACCCGTGGGTTCAGACGCTGCGTAATACGCTTAATAGCACCACCCTTGCCAGCTGAATCACGCCCTTCGAATAAAACAACTACTTTGAGTTTTTTATGAACCACCCAGTCTTGCAACTTGATAAGCTCTTTTTGCAAGCGAAACAATTCACGAAAGTAAACTTGGCGGTTGAGGGCATTCGGTGAGTCACTGTCATCACTTAAACGCAGATCGTCCATCTCCAGCTCAAGCTCTTCATCGAGGTCATCGAGAATTTCTTCTTGGGCCCGTTTGTACCACTCAGCGAGTTCTTCCTGATTAATTGCCAATTGAACTTCCTCTAATGAATGTTCCTAATTTAATTGCGTTGTATGACACTGTTTTGACACACAATTCGGTTAAAAAGACTTAGAGCTGAGCCAAATGCCTTACAGCGCCAAATTTTGCTCAATCTGATTGCATGGCAAGTTTCCATAGCTGCACAAAATGCAACAGTCGTTTTTACTGGCCTTATAGGGTTTTTTACAATGCACGCAACGGTGAAATTGCGTAATAACCTCGGATGGGCTGGATAGCGTTTCGATTGAATGGCAAAGCGGGCATGTTAGAAACTGCAATGATTCCATCTTACTAATGTAACCAGGGAATATGTCACTTATATGAATAAAAACCCCCTTCAATGCGTTCGCATGATCTGCTTCATCAGTTTCGTATTGCTCGGGTGCGTTGCAAAAGCAGAGCCGATACGTTTTATCGCACTAGGCGATTTGCCTTACCGAACTAAAGATGAAGAGGCTTACTTTGCCTTAATTCAAGAAATTAACCGTCAAAAACCCCAATTTAGTATTTTTGTTGGCGACACTAAAAGTGGTGGTTCGCCCTGCAGTGATGCTTACCTGCGCAAAATACATGCCTCATTCAACCTGTTTGAAGCCCCCTTAATCTACACGCCCGGTGACAACGAGTGGACCGACTGCCATCGCCTCAATGCCGGTGGCTATGACCCGGTTGAGCGCCTGCAGTTTATTCGTGCCCTGCACTTTACCGACGCTAAAAGCCAGGGCAAAAATCCCATTGCACTCATTCGTCAATCTGATCTTCAGCCGCAGTTTTCCGAGTTTGTGGAAAACGCGTATTGGATTTCAGGAAAAACACTATTTGCAACTGTGCACATTGTTGGCTCAAACAATAATTTTGCTCAGCAAGCAGAGTATGTCCCCCGTAACCGGGCTAACTTAGCTTGGCTTGAAACGGTCTTTGCTGCTGCAAAGCAAAACTCCATCGATCACCTGGTCTTGGCTTTTCAGGCTGACATGTTTTATACGAGCAAATCAGCTACCTCGGATCAAAGCGGCTTGCGCGATAGCATTCTGCTAATGAATCGAAAGTTAGCTGAATTAGCTAAACCTACTTTAATTATTCATGGTGATAGCCATCGCCTCATCATTGATCAGCCCTTCATGGCGCCAGGAGGCAGTAATAGACGGCCCCTGCATCAGGTATATCGAGTGCAAGTCATGGGTGATGAACAAGTAGAAGCAGTAGAAATTACCATCGATGGCAGCAAGAACAGCCCGTTCTCATTTAGGCCTTTACTACTTTCACGCAAGCCTTAGCTACACGCCAACCGGTTTCCCATCCTCACGCCAAACTGCAATCGTTGCCGAGCGTGGTCTTGAGAATAAAGTTCGGTCTGGCCAATCGCTATTTGCTTTTGGTTTTTCTGGATTACTGCGCTCGCTGGGGCTCTCGCCCGGGTGCTGAATATTGATAAACATGGTCTTGTAGTCGGGCGTGAAATCCATTCCAGTGACTTCGCATCCGTTAGGGCCAATTAAAAAACGCCTAAATTCACCGCTAATGGGGTCTGCCGCAAACATCATGTTGTTAGTAATACGAGCGTAGGGGCCTTTTCCAAGTGCGCCCGATGATATATCGGTCTGCATCCACAGCATGCCACGCGGATCAAACCATAAACCGTCGGGTGAACCAAATACATCACCCTTAATATTTCCTTTTTGATTAGGGTCTTGTACCTCTGGATCGCCGGCCAAAACAAAAATTTCCCATTCAAACTGGTCACTGGCCGCATCCAGCTGATTGGGCTTCCAGCGAACAATGTGCCCCATTGCATTATTGGCGCGTGGATTTACGGCATTGAGTGGGAACTCTTTACCCCGCTGGTTATTATTCGTCAGGGATAAATACACATCACCGGCTGTTGGATGGACAGCGACCCATTCTGAGCGGTCCAATGGAGTTGCCCCAACGTGATCCGCCGCAAGGCGCGCCTCAATCAGAATATAGGCTTGATCCGGAAAGCCATTGGCCGGAGTTAAACCCCCTTGCCCATGAACCAATGGAATCCAGCGGCCTTTGCCACCCTCCGCAAACTGGCCTACATACAAAGTACCTTCATCCAATAAGGATTGATTCAGTTCGGGCCGATTAGCTTGATAGGCATGTTTACTAACGTAGCGGTATACATACTCTCCACGCTGGTCGTCACCCATGTACACCACTACTCGGCCATTTTTAGCTAGCGTGACTGCTGCTCCCTCGTGTTTGAATCGACCTAAGGCAGTACGCTTGATGGGTGCCTTATCTGGATTGCGTGGATCAATCTCCACCACCCAACCAAAGCGATTGGCCTCATTGGGATGCAGATCCGCATTAAAACGGGCATCAAACTCGTGCCAGCGATAACCAAAGCCTTTGGCATTAATACCAATGCGTTGCTCTTCCTTGGTGGATGCACCTGTTTTTACAAAGTAGCCATTGATATTTTCTTCACATGTTAAATATGTACCCCAGGGCGTCACGCCATTCGCACAATTATTTAAAGTACCCAATACCAACTTGCCATGCGGATCAAATGCCGTTTGCATGCGCGGGTTACCAGCAGCGGGCCCCGAAATTGCGCATGGCGTGTATGCCGTAATGCGCCGCGCGAAAGGACTGGATGTCACTTGCCACTGACCATTGGCTTGCTTCTGAATTTGCGCAACGGTAACACCATGCGCAGCCTGGCTTTTTTCTACCTTCTCAGCCGACCAGGTTTTCATGCCATCGGGATGCAATAAGCCATCGTCGGTGTACTCGTGATTTACCACCCACAAGCCACGGTCTGCGAAGCCTGCGTCGGGGAAGAATGCGCAGCCGTCGTGGTGCATGCCAAATTGCTTAGCCTGTTGCTGCGGAGAATTAATGACGTCATACGAAATCACAGGAAACTTGCCGTTGATGGGATCACCCCATGCCGCTACCACTGACCAGCGGTAACCTTTTGGTACCGCAATGCCATCGCTGGAACGCTCCAGGCCTACCGTTTCAAAAGTAAAACGGGGGGATTTGCCCCAGACCGATTTAGACAAACCTTGCGACGAACCATAAATAGGACTGAGGACAGCCAACAAAGCAGCACTTGACTTTAAAAAGTGTCGGCGACCAGAAAGGGATACGAGGTGAGTGCTGGAACCGTAAAGGGGATTAACAACAGGGTCATTAAATTCGTTCATACCGCGTCCTTTGATGAGTATGCAATCATCAGTTGCCTTCGTGTCAATATGATGACGTATTCAGGGCTGCGAAGCGAAGAACGTAGCTTTTATAAGAAATACCCTAAAATTTACGTTTTTAGTGTGGAATCCACCATGGCACCTTGGAAAGCAGCCCGCGCCGGCGATCACTTTGATGAGATCGATACGCCCGCTTTAATTCTGAATATGGATGCCTTTGAGCGCAACCTGGGGCTTCTGCAAAATGCATTGTCGGGCAGCAAGGTCCGCTTACGTCCCCACGCCAAAAGCCATAAGTGCCCTGATATTGCATTACGTCAAATTGCAGCAGGTGCAGTTGGTATCTGCTGTCAAAAAGTCAGTGAAGCGGCAGTCTTTGTTGCAGCCGGGGTTAAGGACATTCTGATTACTAACCAAGTAGTCGGCGAAAAGAAAGTGGCTCATGCACTTGATTTAGCGGAACAAGCGCGCATCGGTGTCTTGGTTGATCATGAAGATCAAGTTGCTGCCTTTGCTCAGGCGAGTAGCGCGCGCAAAATCAAGATCGATGTCTATATTGAAGTGGATGTGGGGATGGGTCGCTGCGGCGCTACTTCGATTGAGCAAGTTGTCGCACTGGCTCGTCTTATTGATCAAGCGCCCTACTTACATTTCATGGGCTTACAGTGCTACCACGGTAGCGCCCAGCATTACCGCCTCCCTAAAGAACGGCAAGATGCTATTGCGGCCGTATGTGCTAAGGCGGCTGAAGCGAAGGCGGCGGTTGAGCAGGCGGGCATCGCGGTAGAACGCATTACTGGCGCTGGCACTGGCTCGGTGATGCTGGAAGGTAGCTCATCGATTTTTAATGAGGTACAAGCAGGCTCCTATATTTTGATGGACCGCGACTATGCCAAAAACCAGCGTGATGCAGGTGACTTAGCGTTTGAGCACGCCTTGTTTATTAAAACCGCCATACTCAGTCACCCAACTCAGGGTCGCGCCGTGGTCGATGCCGGCCTCAAAGCATCTAGCGTGGACTCTGGGATGCCCCTAGTCTGGCAACGAACCGATGCAAACTACCTCAAAGCCTCGGATGAGCATGGCGTGCTTGAGCTCTCCGCAGAATCGCCGCTGAAACTTGGTGACTCCATCATGCTCATACCCGGTCATTGCGATCCGACTGTCAACTTATACGATGAAATTATTTGCGTTCGGGGCAATACCGTAGAGGCGGTTTGGCCCATCGCTGCGCGCGGTGCTTTGCTATAGTCTCAAGGCATTTAACTCCTGCATCGCATCTGCAAAATTGATTTCAAGAAGAAATTTTCTTTGCGCCTCGAGTGCTTCCCTTTTATGCTGGAGCGCACTGTCACGCGCACAAGGAGTTCGTATGGATTTCACTAACCCGAAAACGATGCGCGATTGCTGGGTTGTGAATGATGGCGTGATGGGAGGAATATCACAATCGACTCTTCGGCAAGATACGCAAGGTATGTATTTTGAAGGCCTGGTTTCCCTTGAAAATAATGGTGGCTTTGCCTCCATGCGCTCATCAGCCCAATTTCCCCCAGGAACTCAAGTGCTAGAACTGTTGGCCAAAGGGGATGGCAAGCAATACAAGCTCGTCTTACGCACTGCGATAGCGCCGCAGGTGAGCTATGTAGCCGATTTCATTGCTGAACCCATCTGGCAAACGCACCAATTTAATTTAAATCAATTTAAATCCACTTTCCGTGGGCAAGTCATTAATGCTCCCGCCCTATCCTTCGCTGATGTCATTGAGTTTGGCATTTTGATTTCAAATAATCAGGCTGGACGTTTTGCGATTCAACTAAAAACGCTTCAATCCACCTAAGCCGAGAAAAGCAGAGTCATGGCCTAAAGCTGCTCTTCTATACACTGCCACGCATTGAGTTAGTCATTCTTTGGTCAGTCTATCCAAACTGGATGTCGAGACATGATGGCATTGAATAGCTCCGATTGGAGATGGTTCGTAAGCCAATTTTTTAGGGCTGGGAGCGGCAATTGCGCAAACTGCTGAGGATTAACCATGGAAAACTGCCGAATAAATGGAAAAATGGCAATATCAATCCAATGCTGTGTATTGCCTAAAATATAGTGATTGGAATCCAGAGCCGCATCTAGCGGCTTTAGCATTAACGCTATTGCAGCATTGAGCACATCGCCTTGATTCAGATTGGGATGCCGATTGGGGTACTTATATTGATCAAGCAATACCTTGAATGGTCCATCATTCCGTTCAATCCAAATTTGAGCAGCTACTTCATCTATCCCGCCCCAGCTATCTGGGTCAGATTGCTGCAATGCCCATTGCATGATCTCTATACTTTGATCTAAAACAAGATCACCCACAATGAGCACGGGCACCGTACCTTTTGGGGATGCCATCAACATCGATTGTGGCTTATTACGCAATTGAATCTCCCTGTGCTCAACCTGAATACCGGCATATTGCAAGGTCATGCGAGCTCGTATTGCATAGGGGCATCTGCGATAGGAGTACAAAATGGGCAACATAGATTGAGGGGGTTACCTACCCAGTAATAGTTGAAGCCCAAGCCTGCAGAAAATTAATATGCCTTAATCGTCATATTTTCAATGCAGCTTGCCCTGTGCATTAGCTCCAATTGTTTCATTGCCGCAGAATCGGTCTTTTTGAGTTTCCCGCTCTCAATATCCGAATTAATATTGGCTTGAACGCATTTTGCTACTGCATCCTCACCTTTGCAGCCTACAAGAACGGTGGCGCTTAACGCAATACTAACGAGAAGTAATTTCTTCATTCAATAGGGCCTAAAAGTGTGATTTAAGCTTCAGTGGCCTGCCCAACAGGAGTCGAACCTGTGACCTACGGCTTAGAAGGCCGTTGCTCTATCCAGCTGAGCTATGGGCAGTATGTATCTGCAGCCCCCATTCTAATGGACATGGTTTACGGTTTTTGGCTTTTTTTGGGGCTTTTAATTGAATTAATTTATGATCGTACGGTTATTTCACTCAACCCATTAAACGCCCTTAAGCCCACTATGAAGAACGTACAACGACTCCTTTTTGCCTTTTCTCTCTTGTTTGCCGTTAGCCTTAGCGCGCAAGGCCTAACCGAGGGTGGCGACGATAAATACAAACCCAGCATTGGCCAAGAAGGTAAAGATGTGATCTGGGTACCTACTGGCGATGAATTGGTAACCAATATGCTCAAGATTGCCAAAGTCGGCCCATCCGATTTGGTCTATGACCTGGGTGCTGGCGATGGCAAGATTGCAATTGCAGCGGCCAAGCAATTCGGCGCAACTGCAGTTGGCATTGAATTTAATCCTGAAATGGCAGCGCTCGGTCAGCGCAATGCCGAACGTGCTGGCGTATCTAAGCAAGTCAAAATTATTCAGGGCGATATCTTTAAAGAGGATTTCTCCAAAGCAACGGTTGTCACCATGTACCTCCTGCCTGAGCTCAACCTCAAATTGCGCCCTACTATCCTCAAGATGAAGCCTGGTACACGCGTTGTATCGCATGCCTTCACCATGGGTGACTGGGAAGCCGATGCCGAAGTGGATAGTCCTGCCAGAGCCTATTTCTGGGTGGTGCCTGCCAACGTGGCTGGCGAATGGACTTTAACCAACTTTGATGCCCAAGGCCCTGCCACCTTAAGCCTGTCACAGCACTACCAGCGCATAGGTGGCAGTTTATTAATCGATCGCAGAAGCCAACCCCTGCTCAATGCAAAACTAACTGGCACCAAAATGGAATTCAGCTACAAAGACCGCAATGGCAATTTCCGTACAGCGCAAGTAACAGTCAATGGCAATACGTTGAAGGGTGACGATAAAGGCGGCTACGTTCAGAATGAATTTACTGGTGTCCGCCGCTAGGTACGGCCCTGCGTTTTTCAGCTTTTTAAGCTAGTTCATGAATAACCCCGCCAACACGGTGCCAGAGCGCCTGCTCTCGCGCACCGGTGCAATTGCCATCATTGTTGGCATTGTGATTGGCGCCGGTATTTTTAAAACGCCATCGATGGTCGCCGGCATTACGGGCGATATCGGCTGGATGATGAGCGTTTGGATCATCGGCTCGGTGATTTCCATGGCAGGCGCCCTGTGCTACGCCGAACTGGCAACTACCTATCCCCATGCCGGTGGTGATTACCACTTCTTGTTTAAGGCGTATGGCAAAAACGCGTCGTTTTTGTATGGTTGGGCCAAAGCCACTGTCATCAATACGGGATCGATTGCCTTACTCGCCTTTGTGTTTGGCGACTATATGACAAAGGTCTTACCCCTGGGCGACTACTCGTCTGTTATCTGGGCCCTACTGATTGTGATTGGTTTGACCTTGGTTAATCTGATTGGCATTCATGCGTCTGCAAACGTGCAAACCATCCTCACGGTTCTCGAAGTCGCAGGCCTGCTGGCCATCATCGTGGCCGGGTTTGGCTTAATGGGTGCTCCCTTACCTGCGGTAGAACATGCAGCCTTTTTCTCGAGCACGCCGCCGCTGGGTTTACTTGGCCTTGCCATGGTGTTTGTGCTGCTAACCTTTGGCGGCTGGAACGAATCCGCCTATATCTCGGCTGAAGTGAAAGGTGGCAGCAAGACAGTGGTCTATGTCATCGTCTTTAGTCTCTTGCTCATCACCATTATTTACTTACTAGTGAATTGGGCCTTAATTAGCGGCCTGGGTATGCAACAGCTGGCTAGCAGTAAAGCAGCGCCTGCCGATTTACTCGGCCTTGCCTTTGGCCCAATTGGTGAAAAACTCCTCGGCCTGTTTGTAGCGGTTGCGGCGCTCACCAGCATTAATGCCACCATGATTGTGGGCGCACGCACCAACTTTGCGATGGGCGAAGATTGGTATGGCTTACGTTTCATGGGACGCTGGGAAGCCAAGCGCGGCTCTCCTAGTTTGGCCTACATCGTCCAGGGAATTATTTGCGTTGCACTCGTGTGTTTCGGCGCGTTGCAGTCGGATGGTTTTGAGGCCATGGTGGAATTTACTGCTCCTGTGTTTTGGAGCTTCCTGTTCCTCGTTGGCATCTCAGTATTTGTTCTGCGCTTTAAGCATCCTCATACCAAGCGGGAGTTTAGTGTCCCGCTCTACCCCCTTACGCCACTCATCTTTTGCGCTTCCTGCGGGTATTTGGCCTATTCAAGCTTTGCGTATGCGCACAGCAAAGGAGCGGTGATGATTTCACTCTATGTCATGCTCGTGGGTGTGATTGCGCTGCTGTTCTTGCGAGCTAAAAAAGAGTTTCTTCCCAAATAGCTTAATCTTCCAGAGTTGCCTTGGATGACATTGAAGTGTCATCCAATTGGTCTAGTGTGACTTATTTGTCTTATAGTGTCCCTTACTCATGTTTGCCGCCCTTCGCATTCTCTTCTGCGTTTTTGCCTTCGCTCTGTCGTTTGGTGCACAGGCATTTGAACCGCTCAATACCGATGATGCCGCTACGGTTGGCCGCAACGTCAATCAAATTGAGCAATACATTTATGTTTTAAACAATAAGGCTGCCGAAGACATTTCCGTTATCAATAGCAACGGCGAGGAATTTAAGGGTCTTGGGCGAGCAACGGCAGCGCCGTTTACATACACCCGCGGTTTGAGTGAAACCGTTGAAGCGTCGTTTTCAAGCACCTACTATGCGAACCCAAATGGCAGCTACTCACCTCTTTCCAATTATGTACTGGGACTCAAGTGGCGTTTTTGGGGCGATGGTGAAAAAGGCTGGGCGTTTGCTGTCAAACCCACCGTTACCCTGCCCGCAACCACAAGCCAGCAAGCCGTCGGTATTGGATTTGCCAGAACTAATTACGAACTGAATCTCATCAGCTCCTATTATGGGGACCAAATTCATGTACATAGCAACGTAAGTTATGCCCGCAATCCCTACAACACCAATTACCCGGTCAGCGGCAGTATTGAGCCCTTACGTACCAATGCCTATGCACTTTCTATTGCACCCGTTTGGTTAGTGAATACGCGCTGGCGCTTAGCACTGGATTTTGGCATGGGCAGCAATATTCTGCTGAATGCAAACCGGTTTTCGGACTATGGAATGGTGGCCGCAATTTATTCGATCACCCCAGATGTTGATTTAGGCCTATCGATCATGCGCAGCGCGGCTAACTTTGGGACCGTATTCTCTGGATCGGGGATATATTCCTTACGATCGGAGGCAGGCGTAACGTGGCGTTTTTGAGGTGGATCAGACTCTTGGCAGAATTGATCAAGGGAAGGAAAAGTGGTCGGAGTACAAGGATTCGAACCTTGGACCCCCTGCTCCCAAAGCAGGTGCGCTACCAGGCTGCGCTACACTCCGACGGAATCGCTATTTTACACAGTATTGGGCGGACTAGCCATTTCCTGTACCATTTGGCCCTATGAAAGCCTTTTTTGCCACTCAAATCCAGCGTTCTGCTCGGGCTTGTCTAGCAATTGCCTTCCTTGTATTTAGTCTACTTGGTACCCATTGGCTCGGTTATGCGCACAGCATTGCGCATCCCCATACCGGTCAGCCTCAACTAACCCAGCTTGGCCCATCTGAGGTAGCCCTTGAGCATAGTGACTGTGATGCCCATCACCATGCAGAGGCATCGCACTCAGACCACATTAATGCCAATTGTTTGTTGTTTGATGCGCTCACCTTGGCCGGTTTTGTTTCAAGCGCAGGCACGGCTATCGCCGCGGCTCAAGCACTGGCGTCTGAACCTACTATTTATAGTGCCGTTTTTAATACCGGCGCAGTCTTAAGCCACTACCAATCCCGCGCTCCGCCGCAATCCCTCCAGTTGTAAATCCCTAAGCGGCAGCTATTGTCTGCCATGTACTGTTTCGCCACATCGATGCCGTGGCGCAATTGGAGTTTTTTATGAAGATGAATTCTCGATCGCTTTTAGCGAAGCGAAATGCGTTTGGCTTACTCAAATCAGTCAGCCTCACCGCTACCCTGACCGTCTCTTTCTCGGTGATTGCTTACGCCCAAAGCAGCAATAATCCCAATCTACAAATTGAAGCAACTGGATCACAAGAGAGCAACACCAGCATCCTCACGCCAACCAAGATTCTGCAAGGCAATGAGCTTCTGGATAAGCTGGGCACTACATTAGGAGCTACCATCGGGAATGAGCTGGGGGTATCCCAGACCGGTTATGGCCTTGGCGCCTCACGCCCTGTCATGCGTGGTCTTGATGGACCCAGAGTACAAATTCTGCAAAATGGTCTATCCGTTGGCGATGTCTCTGCCATCTCAGCTGATCATGCTGTAGCTAGTCCAGTTGCAAATGCGCGGCAGATTGAAATTCTGCGCGGGGCTGCGGCCTTAAAGTATGGCTCAGGGTCTAGCGGTGGTTTGGTTAACGTGATCAATGATCGAATCTTGACCAACCTACCAGAGCAGGCCACGGGGGCAGTGAATACCAGCTACGACACGGTCAGCAATGGCCGCGCTGCATCGGGCGTGATTGAGAGCTCGATTGGATCGGTTGCGGTTCATGTCGATACAGCCATTAACAATAATCAGAACTACCGGATTCCAGGAAACTCCATTCAAGGTGGACCGAATCAAGTCTGGAATATTCCCGGACATCCTTTTGAAGAGGCTCAAAACTTTACCGGCAAATTACCCAATTCGTTTAACAATCAAAATAACTTGGGTGTTGGCGCCTCTTATATTGGTAAATCGAGCTATACAGGCGTCTCGGTTGAGCGCATGAATAACAACTACGGCATTCCGACCGTGGAAGGCGGAATGATTGCGCAGTCACAGAATCGCTATGACTTTCAACACCAAACCCGTGATCCGTTTGCTGGATTCTCTTCAGTCAAGTTCAGCGCTGCGAATAGTAATTACAACCATACGGAATTTGCTATCAATCCAGATACAGGATACACACCGGCAGCGCTATGGAAAAACATCTCCAATGAGTTTCGCCTAGACCTAGCGCATAAACAATTTATGGGCTGGAAAGGAAGCTTTGGTGCTCAAGTAACACGGTCATCGCTTGAGGCGACAGAGATTGCAACCGGTAACTACGCCATCCTTCCTTCAACGAAAACCAATTCCAATGCCCTCTTTTGGATTGAAGAGGGTCGTTGGGGTGCGCTCCAAGGTAATCTAGGACTGCGATACAACGCGGTATCGCAAAACCCGAATCAAGTTAGCGAGTTTCAAAATCCAGTTGCTGAACCACAGCCTAACCCTGCAACGCCCAATTTAGAGAATCGCAACTTTAATCTTCTATCCTATTCGGCCGGCGGCCTATGGAACTTTAGTAACGGCTATGGCACTGGACTGTCGTATACCGTATCCCAGCGCGCTCCAAGCGCAGCTGAACTCTATTCCTACGGCATACATGAGTCGACTGCGACGTTTTCGGTTGGTAACTCGAATCTCAACAAAGAGACATCGCATAACCTAGAGTTCAATATTCAAAAGACGGTAGGCAAGGTACGTGGAAAGGTAAATGCATACCTGAATAAGTTCAATAACTATATTTATGGTTTCTACACAGGACAAACGGCTGAAGCGGCTGAAGAATTCTCGGTTGTCGTTGCGCAGCAAGCGGCAGCCACAATCAAAGGTGCTGAGGCTGAATTAACCTACAACTGGAATCAGTTTGGTAGCGGTGCCCGTTTGTTTGCAGATGCCTCCCAAGGGACTTTTGATGCGGGCGGCAACTTGCCTTTGCAACCAGCGCCACGGGTTGGATTGCAGCTAGCCCATCAGCAAAACAAGTGGCTAGCCAATGCCAGCTATACCTATAGCTTTGAGCAGAATCGATTAGCCTCTTGGGAAGTAGGCCCCACCCCCAGCTACAACTTACTGAACGCTGGTTTGTCGTACACCGAAAAGGTCAATAAGATCAGCTGGACCGGCTACGTGAATTTGCGAAACTTGCTCAACGAGCAAATCCGTTTTGCCACTACCCCAATGGCAGTGCGTTTGTATGCACCACAACCGGGGCGCAGCTTAATGGTTGGAGTGCGCGCGGCCTTCTAACGGGTATCGCGCAGTTGCGCTGTAATGAGGCTCTGGCTCAGTTCGGCCAGGGCCTTTCTTTCGTTGAGTGCGGGTAGTTTTTCACTAATGCTGATCTGGGCGCAAATGGGCGGGCTGCAAATCAGATTCCAAATCGAATCCAATAAGCCCATCTCACCAATAAAAGCCGGAGCCGTGGTCTTTATTCCTGTACGTAAATCATAATACTGAATCGCCAGACAATACACCGGCGCATTGGCAACAATCGCCGCCTCAAATAAGTTTGATTTAAAGGGGGCCACTTGCTTGCCGTCAGTTGAGGTGCCTTCAGGAAAGATACAAATGGCTTTTTGATTCAGTTGACTAGCTATCTCCTGCACCATATTGCGAATGCTATTGGGCTTACCCCGCTCAATAAAGAGAGTACCTAGCTGTTTCGCCATCCAACCAAAAAGCGGCCAACTCGCTACTTCGGATTTGGCGACAAAGTAATGGGGCTTAAAGGCATTGATCACATGAATGTCAATCCAAGAGATGTGATTGGCTGCCATTAAGTAATGGGTATCCATCAGGCGCTCTGCCCCGATAACGCTAAGCCGCATCTTAAAGATGCCAAGCAGCTGCTTGCACCAGTGGCGAATCGATCGATGCCGTTGCTCGGCTTTAAGCCAGGGAAATACCAGCAGCAAAATCAAGCAGCCCTTCAGGAGATGCAAGATGATTTTCAGTATGGTAAGAAAACGGCTTAAAGTCATATCAAGAAACGAAAATATGATGCGCTCTGAAATTAGGAATGCAATTAGCATACTAAGCCAGTAAGTCATAAAAATGACATCAAATTGTCATGAAGCCTACACATGGCGATGGCTTAATACTCATCAATGACGCACTACCGAGCCATCTGGATTTCAGACGTGCACCTGGGTACATCCGGTTGCCAGGCGAACTACCTCCTCGATTTTTTAAAACACAACGAAGCCGACACCTTTTACTTGGTGGGCGACATTATCGATGGTTGGCGCCTCAAGAAATCCATCTATTGGCCACAAACCCACAATGACGTGGTGCAGAAGTTGCTGCGCAAAGCCCGTAAAGGTGCCAATGTGTATTTTATTCCGGGTAATCATGATGAAAGCGCACGCCAATACATTGGCATGTCCTTTGGCGATATTCAGGTGGTGGAAGAGATTATTCATACCACTGTGGATGGCAAGAAGCTCTGGGTTACGCATGGCGATCTATTCGATGGCGTAATGCAATACGCTAAATGGCTGGCCTACGTCGGCGATAACCTGTACTCCCTCATTTTGTGCATGAACCGTTACTTTAATTTGGTGCGCATCAAAATGGGTCTGCAGTATTGGTCTTTGTCGCAGTATTTAAAGCACCAAGTGAAGAATGCGGTCAGCTACATTGCTGACTTTGAGCACATCATGGCCCGGGAAGCACGCATGCGCAATTGCGATGGCGTTGTCTGTGGGCATATTCACAAAGCTGAAATTCGGGAAATCGATGGTTTGATTTATTGCAACGACGGCGATTGGGTCGAAAGCCTAAGTGCCCTGGTCGAAACCACCGAAGGCGAACTCAAACTCGTCTTTTGGAAAACCATCTTGGGGGATCCCGCTCCCAGCATCGCGAATGCCGAACAGTTAAATACACAAACGCGTATTACCCCATCACTTGAAGAGGCTCTAGTATGAAAATAATGATCGTAACCGACGCCTGGGAACCCCAGGTCAATGGAGTTGTTCGTACCCTCAAGCAAACCTGCCATGAACTACGGCTAATGGGACATGAGATTGAGATGATTACGCCCAAGCAATTTAAAACGATTCCTTGCCCTACCTATCCGGATATCTCTTTATCGCTATTTCCCGGTAAAGGTGTAGCACGCAAAATCAAGGATTTTGAACCCGATGCAATTCATATTGCTACTGAAGGTCCCCTTGGTTTATCCGCACGGGCTTACGCAGTGCGCAACCGCCTGCCCTTCTCTACCGCATACCACACACGCTTTCCAGAATACGTTCATGCGCGCACCGGTATTCCAATCGCGTGGACCTATGCGTTTTTGCGTTGGTTTCATGGCCCATCGATGGCAGTCATGGCGCCTACCATCGTCGTCAAAGATGATCTGGAGAAATTTGGCTTTACCAATGTTGTTCTGTGGTCTCGCGGGGTAGACACTGAGGTGTTTCATATGCAAGAGTCAAAGGCCCTCAATTCAGCCCACCCGATTTTCTTATACGTGGGTCGGGTTGCCATTGAAAAGAACATCAATGCATTCTTAGAGATTGATCTACCCGGCTCAAAATGGGTCGTGGGCGATGGCCCTGCCATGGCGAAAATCAAGCAGCAATATCCGAATGTCAATTATTTAGGCGTTTTAAATCAGCCTGAATTAGCCAAGGTCTACGCAGCCGCGGATGTCTTTGTCTTTCCGAGCAAAACAGATACGTTTGGCTTGGTCTTGCTAGAGGCCATGGCCTGCGGTACCCCAGTGGCAGCCTACCCCGTTACTGGCCCCATTGATGTACTTGGCGACTCTCCTGCAGGCGCAATGAATGAGGATTTACGCACTGCCTGCCTAGCCGCCCTCAAGATTCCGCGTGAAGTAGCGAGGGCACATGCCGAGCGCTTTTCCTGGAGAGCTTCGACGGAGCAGTTTGCAAGGCACTTAAAGCCCGTAGTAAGCGCTGCGGTACACCGCACTGCCCTAGCTTAAGAAAATCGAGTTTTTAATTGAAAAATACTTACCACATTGATCAAAATCCGCACAAAGGCAATCGCGGATTGGTTCGTGCATGGCATGCTGCGAAAAACTCGTGGCATGGGTTGGTATTTGCTTTTAAAGAAGAAAGTGCGTTTCGACAAGAGCTGACTCTGTTTGTATTGCTGACACCCATTGCACTTGTATTGCCGGTATCGCTCTTTGAAAAGGCCATTTTAATTTGCTCCCTTGTGCTCGTGATGGCAATCGAATTACTCAATTCCAGCGTTGAGGCGGCGATCGATCGCATCTCCTTTGAGCACCATGATTTATCCAAACGCGCCAAGGATTTTGGCTCTGCCGCGGTGATGCTAGCGCTGCTTATCTCCTTTATTTTATGGCTCTGCGTATGCCTCCCACTCTTCACCAAACTGTCATAAACGCAATTTACAGTTAATTCTACTTTTATAAGGTTTTCTATGTCAGACATGCCCAATCCATTCGCTCCATTCGATGTGTTTTTTAAAAGCACGACGACCGTAGAGCGCAAGAAAAAAATCCATCCAATTAAAAAATTGCTTTCCAGAAAAATTGCTAAGCGTTTATTTGGTAAAGCATTTGCCCAGCGTACCCGGGCTGAATTGCAGTCCACCCCTGAAATTGCCCGCCCAGTTAGCAAATCAAAGCGTCCTGCACTGCAGGTATCGTGGGCTAAAGATGCGGGTGAAATTCAAGAGGCGCAGCGCTTGCGCTTTAAGGTATTCGCAGAGGAGATGGGTGCTACACTTTCGCCAAATGCAGAAGGTCTAGACGTTGATGAGTTTGATGCCTATTGCGACCACCTGATCATTCGCGATCAAGACACCTTACGAGTTGTGGGTACCTACCGGGTTCTACCGCCTCATAAAGCCCAAGAAATCGGTAAGCTCTATTCAGATTCCGAATTTGATCTTTCCCGTTTGGAGCATTTACGCCCCAAGATGGTTGAAGTAGGTCGTTCTTGCGTACACCAAGACTACCGTTCCGGTGCCGTGATCATGGCTCTGTGGAGTGGCCTTGCTGAATACATGCTGAAAAACAATTATGAAATCATGTTGGGCTGCGCTAGTATCCCGATGTCCGATGGCGGCCACTTTGCTGCTAGCCTCTACAACGGACTGAGTGCCGATCAAATGGCGCCAATTGAATGCCATGGCTTTCCAAAAGTACCATTGCCGCTCGCTCGCCTTAATGGTGGACTTGAGGTGGAGGCGCCCCCATTGATTAAAGGTTACCTGAAGCTGGGGGCAAAAATTTGCAGTGCACCAGCTTGGGATCCGGACTTTAATACTGCCGATCTATTAACGATGTTGCGCTTATCGGAAATCAATCCCCGCTATGCCAAGCATTTTTTGGGCAAATAAACTGGGGGCTTCAGTCGCGGGCTAAATCAGATTAGCTCGATTTGATAGGGCCTGCCAATCCGCTCCCACTCTGCAGCCTCTTTGCGGAGGCTGAATTCAGTCAGTGGGTGATTTTCTAACCAACTCCGTTTAATACTGACGGTGAAACCGGCGCCTGACTCACTGATGCTCACCTCGGGCAATTGGGCATCGCTTCGACCACGGCAAAGCAATTGAGCGAGACGTAAGGCAAACAGCATGCGCCAATCTAAGAATTGGGTATTGCTAGCCAGCTTACCGAGTTTGCCGGTGTGACCTACGAGCAAGGTAGCTAGGCGAAGTTGATCATTTTTTGAAAAGCCAGGCATATCGGCATTCGCTGCAATGTAGGCTGAATGCTTGTGATAGCTGTTGTGGGAAATCGATAAGCCGATTTCGTGAAGATTGGCGGCCCACTCAATTAATACTAAGTTATTCACTCTGGCTTCTTTATCAAGGACAGGCAACTGCGATAAAAAATTAGTTGCTAAATTACCCACCCGCTTAGCTTGCTGCCGATCAATGGAATATCGGTCCATGAACTGCTCCACCGTGACAAAACGCATATCGTGGTGTTGTGATCGGCCTAACAGATCATAGAGAACGCCAACCCGGAGGGCTGCATCGGTTACCTCCATTAGCTCAATACCTAACTCCTCAAACACCGCCAGCATAATTGCCAAGCCACCCGGCCATACGATGCGGCGGTCATCCTTGAGCCCAGGCACCGAAATCTGACTGGTGTGCTCAAAGCGCAATAAATCCTGCTTCATCGCCTTCAAGGCAGCTTTGGTAATAAAACCTTTGGGAGCATTGCCATACCCCATTTGAGCAATGATGTCGGCTAAAGCGCGCGCAGTGCCAGACGACCCAATGGCCTGTTTCCAGCCTTGCTTTACAAACGGTTCCGCTATGACTTGGATTTCACGGCGGGCGGTGAGCTCGGCCTCTTTGAACGCGTGAGCATCAATCTCCCCTTTAGGGAAAAAACGCATGCTATGGGAAACGCAGCCGATATAGAGGCTCTCCATCAACTTGGGCTTGTACCCTTCACCGATGATGAGTTCGGTTGAGCCACCACCAATATCAACAACCAGTCGATTGCCCTGGACTGGGGATACCTCATGGGCGGCCCCAATATAAATCAGACGAGCCTCCTCTACTCCTGCAATGACCTCAATCGGGAAACCCAAGGCTTTTTCAGCGTCTTTGATGAAATCCGCTGAATTACGTGCAACCCGCAAGGTATTGGTTGCTACCGCCCGCACCTGGGCCAAATCAAAGCCCCTTAAACGCTCGCCAAAGCGTCCAATGGCCGATATGCCCCGCTCATAAGCTTCGTGACCCAACAGCTTCTTATCCGTGAGGCCGGCCGCTAGCCGAACGGACTCCCTAAGGGTATCAATCGGCCGAAGCTGGGTCCCCGAAGGCGTATTGACCACCTGCGCAATCAGCATGCGAAAGCTGTTCGAGCCTAGGTCAACGGCAGCAACATAGCCATCAGTCGGGGTTGTCACGGTCTTTTCTTTCAAATGGATCGGCTTTAACAGGGGAATACCACAGATACTAAAGGCTTATTGTATGCAATCCAAATGACACATTACTGAAATATAAAGGTGGCATAACATAGGCTATTCATGACAAAAATGGCCATTCCCCTTCTGAATCGAGAAATCGGTATTTTGGAATTCAATTCCCGAGTACTGGCTCAGGCTGAGGATCCCGCCAACCCCCTCTTAGAGCGTTTACGCTTTTTGGGAATCGTGTCAAGCAATCTAGATGAATTCTTTGAGGTGCGTGTTGCTGGACTCAAGGAGCAATTGCAAATCGACCCCAAGAAAACCGAAGCCGATGGCCTCAGTATTGCCGAGACATACGACAAAGTAACAGAATATGCCCACACATTAGTTGCGCGGCAATATGCAGTATTTAATAACACCATACAACCGCAACTAGAAGACGCTGGCATTCAATTTATTTTCGCCAAAGACTGGACGCCAGAGCAAGAAAAGTGGGCACACGGCATCTTTCGCACTGAATTGCTACCGCTACTGACTCCGATTGCACTGGATCCAGCGCATCCATTTCCAAAGGTAGCCAATAAGAGCTTAAATTTTATTGTTTCCTTAGACGGAAAAGATGCGTTTGGTAGGCGGGCTCGCCTAGCCGTTGTCCAAGCACCGCGAGCTCTGCCGCGCGTCATTCATATGCCAAAACATCTGGCCAAATCCGATTACGGCTTTGTGCTCCTCTCCTCGTTTGTACAAAAGTTTGTGGGTAGCCTCTTTCCAGGTTTAAGTATTCTTGAGTGCCACCCATTTCGTGTTACTCGTAATTCGGAATTGTTTGTATCCGATGATGAAGTAACTGATCTGCGTAAGGCTCTGCAAGGTGAATTACCAACCCGCCACCTAGGCGATGCGGTACGCCTAGAAACATCGGTCGAGACACCCCATGCCCTGGTGGAGCGGCTGCGCAAGGAGAACGGCCTTGAGCCACAAGATTGCTACCGGATAGATGGTCCAGTAAATTTAATGCGTTTATCACAGGTGCCTGATCTGGTCGATAAGCCCGAACTCAAATTTGCCCTATACCGCCCCAAATCCTCATTCGGCTTGACCAAGCCAGGTCAGCAAGATTCGACTGATCCGGACGATTCCATCATTGAGAAAATTCGCCAAGGTGATATCTTATTGCACCACCCTTATGAGAGCTTTGAGCCTGTATTACAGTTATTGCGCGAAGCCTCCAATGATCCGGATGTATTGGCCATTAAGCAAACCGTTTACCGAACGGGTGATGATTCCCCGGTAATGGACGCACTCATTCAAGCAGCGCGCAATGGTAAAGAAGTAACGGTTGTACTGGAGCTCTTTGCGCGATTTGATGAGCAAACCAATATCAACTGGGCCGCTAAATTAGAGAGCGTTGGCGCCCATGTGGTGTATGGCGTCGTTGGTCATAAATGCCATGCCAAAATGCTACTAGTAGTTCGGCGCGAGAAAATAGCCGGCAAGAAAAATAAGTCGCAACTGGTTCGGTATGTACATTTGGGAACTGGAAACTACCATCCAAAAACAGCCAAACTCTATACCGATTTTGGTCTCATGACCTGCGATGAATCCATTACCAATGATGTGCACCTTGTGTTTCAGCAGCTCACTGGTACAGCCTTACACCTGGAAACCCGCGAGCTATGGGAATCGCCCTTTACCCTACTAGATGAGCTGATTGCGCATATTCGTGCCGAAGCAAAAGCAGCCAAAGCAGGAAAAAAAGCCCTCATCATCGCCAAAATGAATGCCTTGCTTGAGCCAACCATCATTACAGAACTCTATAAGGCATCCCAAGCAGGCGTGAAGATCCAGCTGATTGTGCGCGGTGTTTGCGCCCTACAACCTGGGGTCAAGGGCCTATCGGACAACATAAGCGTGCGCTCCATTATTGGCCGCTTCTTAGAGCACCACCGCATCTACTATTTTTATGCAGCCGGTAAAGAGTCCGTGCATCTCTCAAGCGCCGACTGGATGGATCGCAATCTACTTAGACGGGTTGAAGTGGCATTTCCGGTCAAAGATCGGGCGCTAAAAAAACGGGTTATCTTGGAAGGTCTAAAGTTGCTACTTAAAGATAATGCCACCGCATGGAAAATGAATTCCGATGGCAGCTATCAACAAGTAAAACCCCGGGCAAATCAGGCTCCAGTCATTGCGCAGTTAGAACTGATTAAACAATTCGCTCCGAAGGGAAAAGCAAGGTAAATTGACTGCCGGATCCGGGCACACTCTCAATCAAGAGCTGAGCTTGATGCCGACTAGCAATGTGCTTGACGATCGCTAGACCCAGTCCAGTACCACCCGTATCGCGCGAGCGACTGCGATCAACCCGGTAAAAGCGCTCAGTTAAACGTGGTAAATGCTCAGCACTAATGCCGGGGCCGGTATCCCGAACCGAAAATACACCCTGCCCATTGGAATTAACGCCCCACTGCACCATAATCTCTCCGCCGTCGGGTGTATAGCGAATGGCATTTGAAATCAAATTACCAAAGGCCGACATTAATTCATGCTCGTTACCCATGAGCAATTGGGTTGACTCTGCATCGAAGCGGATTTGATGGGCGCCCTGCGATAAGGCCTCGGCATCATTTCTTAATAATGGAAATGCAGAATCAGCTACATTCACCGAGTCCTGCAAGACAGGCAAGGAATTCGCCTCTAGATTGGCTAAGGTGAGCAAATCCTCAACCAAGCTTTTCATGCGGCGACCTTGGGCCATCATGAGCTCGAGATACTCTGCTTTTTGGGCTGGCGTCAAATCAATTGTCTGGACGGTTTCTAAAAAACCCATCATCACAGTCAGTGGCGTGCGCATTTCGTGAGAGACGTTTGCCACGAAGTCACGGCGCATCGCCTCCGCTTTATATAAGTCAGTCACGTCTTGAGCTAACAGTAAACGCCTGTTATCCGCAAACGGGAACGCCTGAATTCGAAGGCTAAGATTGGAGCCAGGACCCATTTTTTCAATCACCAAAGGCTCTTCAAACTTACGAGCGCTCAAGTATTGAATAAAGTCGGGATTACGGAACAGATAATTAATGCGCTGCAACGCATCGCGCTTGAAGTTCAGCCCAAAAAAACGTTCGGCAATGGCGTTACACCACTCAATTTGATCTTGACTATCAAGCATCACGATGCCATTGGGTGAGGCCTGAAAGGCCTCAATAAACCGTTGGTGCTGACGCTCGACTTCAAAAATGCGCTGCTTGATCGCCTTGACATAGCGTTGCAAACGAAAAAAGAGGTCCTCCAAGAAGCCGCTAGCCGCAGGCAGACTCTCCAATTCATCGGCTTGAACATATTTCTTGAGAGTCGATAACTTGAGGTAGAAATACCCCAGCGGAATAGCTAAAACAGTAAGCGCAATGCCAAGTGCAACCCAATGACCCCATGCCGACAGAGTCAGCGAATACAAGGCAAAGGAACACGCTAAGAGTACAAAAAGGCGGGCAATGGCAGCAAACATAGCGTTATCTTAGAGCATACCCAGTAGCGCACAGCAAAGCATTGCCAGTGCGCCGTTAAAGCTATGTATTTACTGGGCTCTTCGTAATTCGGTAACCGCTACCGCGGACCGTCTCGACGAAATGATCGCAGGCAAAAGGGGCTAAAGCAGCACGTAAGCGCTTAATGTGTACGTCGACCGTACGCTCTTCGATGTACACCTCATTACCCCACACATTGTCTAAAAGATGGGTACGAGAATGCACCCGTTCGGGGTTAGCCATCAAAAACTGCATTAAACGAAACTCAGTAGGCCCCAAAGCAAGGGCCTTGCTGTTGTTATCTGAAATACGAATCGTTAAACGGTGGGCTACTGGATCCAGTTGCATTGGGCCCAATATCAAGAGTTTCTCTTCCACAACCTCAAGCACATGGCGCCGCAATAAAGCCTTCACGCGCGCCACAAGCTCCTTTGGCGAAAATGGCTTAGTCACATAATCATCCGCACCGGCATCAAGACCTAATACTTTGTCTGCCTCTTCGCCTTTAGCAGTCAACATCAGAATCGGAATGGATTGCGTTGCGGGATTGGACTTAAGCTCACGCGCAAACTGAACGCCGGATTTGCCGGGCATCATCCAATCTAAGATAACTAAGTCGGGCTTGGCATTGCGTAACAGCAATAGGGCTTCATCCGCCTGCAAGGCGCGCGATACAGCATACCCAGCATAGGTTAAATTGATTGAGATGAGCTCGGCAATCGAGGGCTCATCTTCAACAACCAGAATATGCTGAGGCATAGATCTTATTTATGAGCTTCGCGAATTAAATCGTCTTGCGGCACATGCCGTACATCGGCGCCCTTCACAATGTAGATCACAAACTCTGCAATGTTCTTGGCGTGATCACCAATGCGCTCAATGGCTTTCGCAATAAAGAGCAGATCTAGACCAGTCGAAATCATCTTGGGATCTTCGGCCATATACGTAATCAACTTACGCACAAAGCCACGGAACTCTTCATCAATTTGCTTGTCGTCCTGCACTACTTTTACAGCAGCTACTGCATCAAGACGAGCAAAGCAATCTAAGCTCTGGCGGAGCAAATCAATTGCCATCTGACCAGACAATTTAATCTCCGCAGCATTAATCTTAAAGTTTCCGGCTTCGTTAATAATGCGGCGAGTTCTTTTGGCTACGCGCTCAGCTTCATCCCCTGCTCTTTCTAAATTGGTAATGGCTTTGGATATTGCCATTACCAAACGCAAGTCGCGCGCTGTCGGTTGACGCCGTGCAATCAGCTCAACGCAAGCCGAGTCAATTTCAACCTCAAGTGAATTAACAGTCTTTTCCCGCTCAACAACTTGATTGCATAAGTCCAAATTCATTTCTGAGAAAGCACGCATAGCAATGTCGATTTGCTGCTCTACCACACCTCCCATTTGTAATAATTTGGCGCATAAGGAGTTAAGGTCCTCGTCAAATTGCGATGATAAGTGTTTATCTTGCATATGATCTCCTGATTAGCCGAAACGGCCTGTAATGTAGTCTTCGGTTTCTTTGCGTTTAGGCTTAATAAAAATTTCATCGGTCTTGCCGTATTCCATTAGCTCACCCAAATACATGTATGCCGTGAAGTCGGATACGCGAGCGGCCTGTTGCATATTGTGCGTCACGATAGCGATGGTGTAATCTTTTTTGAGCTCGTTAATCAACTCTTCGATCTTTGCCGTTGAAATCGGATCGAGCGCTGAGGTTGGTTCATCAAGCAAGAGCACTGATGGCTTAACAGCCACGCTGCGAGCAATACACAAGCGCTGCTGCTGACCGCCGGATAAGGACAAACCGCTTTGATTAAGTTTGTCTTTGGCTTCATTCCATAGTGCCGCCTTACTGAGCGCCCACTCTACTCGCTCATCCATCTCTGCTTTAGACAGACGTTCATATAGGCGCACACCAAAGGCAATGTTTTCATAAATCGACATTGGAAACGGAGTTGGTTTCTGAAAAACCATGCCAATCCGTGAGCGCAATAAATTCACATCGCTGCCTTGTGCAAGAATATTCTCGCCATAGAAGCTAATTTGACCTTCGGCACGTTGACCTGGATAGAGGTCATACATCCGATTTAATGTGCGCAATAGAGTGGACTTACCGCAGCCTGATGGACCGATGAATGCAGTTACTTTCTTCTCGATAATGTCGAGATTAATGTCCTTTAAGCCCTGAAAGCTGCCATAAAAGAAATTAAGATCCCGAATTTCAAGGGCAGTGACTGAAGCCGCCGCATCGGTACGCTCCGCCACCGCTGCACTCGCCTCTGCCGAACCCGCATGCATTACCGTTCTCATCATGGTCATACTTTTACCTTTTCACGAAACACTACTCGAGCCAATATATTGAGTCCTAATACAGCAAATGTAATCAATAGCGCACCGCCCCATGCTAAGTTGATCCAATTGTCATACGGGCTCATTGCAAACTGGAAGATCACCACTGGCAAATTCGCCATGGGTGCATTCATATTGGTGGAGAAGAATTGGTTATTCAGCGCCGTAAACAAGAGCGGCGCAGTTTCACCGCTCACGCGAGCCAACGCCAATAAGATGCCGGTGATAACACCGCTCTTGGCAGCTGTAAGGGTAATGCTCAGTGCTACCTTCCACTTTGGGGCCCCTAAGGCATATGCAGCCTCCCGGAGGGTCAAAGGCACTAAACGCAGCATATTTTCAGTCGTGCGAACCACGACTGGAATGGCAATTAAAGAAAGGGCAATCGTACCTGCCCATCCTGAGAAGTGCTTTACTTGGTAGACCACAATGGCATACACAAACAAACCCACTACGATGGATGGCGCAGACAGCATGATGTCGGTCACAAAGCGGGTCACCTCGGCAAAACGGCTCTTGTTACCATATTCTGAAAGGTAAATACCTGCCAAAATACCAATCGGGGTGCTAATAAAGGTACAAGCACCTACGATCATCAGGCTACCAACAATGGGATTAGCCAATCCACCGCCTTCTGTTCCGGGGGCCGGCGTACTCTGCAGAAATAAGGAGGGACTAATTGCTGCAAAGCCCTTATAGAGCAGTACCGATAAAATCCAAAACAAAAATACCATGCCGATGCTCATTGCGATCAGCGATAAGGTCAAGCCAATGGCATTAACGCGCTTCCGTTTATTAAACAGAGCTTGATCCATGCCCTTCGTAATGGCTGAATCTGTTTTAAATTGGGCGTTACTCATTAGGTCTTCGCTCCTTGATTCGCTTCCATGCGCATCAACATGATTTTGGCCAGCGACAGCACAATAAAGGTGATCGCAAAAAGTGCTAATCCCAAAAGAAATAAGGAGGAATAATGGGCGCCGATCTCTGCCTCACCAAACTCATTAGCTAGGGTAGAGGCAATTGAGTTACCTGGAGCAAAGAGCGAGGCCTTGAGTTTATGGGCATTACCGATCACAAAAGTGACTGCCATAGTTTCGCCCAGAGCGCGGCCTAAGCCCAGCATAATGCCGCCAATCACACCTGTTTTGGTATAGGGCAAGACCACGTTGCGCACCACCTCCCAAGTGGTGCAACCGATGCCATAAGCAGACTCTTTTAATACAGGAGGAACGATCTCAAATACATCTCGCATCACCGAAGCAATAAAGGGCAAAATCATCATTGCCAAAATCAAGCCGGCACAAAGAACACCAATACCATTGAACGCGCCGGAGAATAGGATTCCTAAGCCTGGTATCTGACCCAGGGTAGCCGCTAAAGCAGGCTGAATATAATCGGCAAATAAAGGGGCAAAAATAAACAGGCCAAACATGCCATAAATGATCGACGGGACGGCAGCTAGAATTTCGATGGCAGTTCCGAGCGCACGGCGCAGGCTCTTAGGGCAAATTTCAGTCAAAAACACAGCGATACCAAAACTGAGCGGCACTGCTATGAGAAGCGCAATAACCGAAGTGATTACTGTTCCGTAAATAGCAATCGCTCCACCGAACTCCCCGTTAATAATGTCCCACTCAACGGTGGTAAAAAATCCGAAACCAAATTTTTGAAATGCAGGATAGGCGTTGACAACGAGGGAAGCAATAATGCCGAGTAAGGCCAACAAGACCGATAACGCAAAAAATTGCGTTATCAAATAAAAGAGTTTGTCGAGCACACGCTGGCGCCTAGCAATGCCGATTGCTTGTGTACTAACGAGGCCAGATGAAACTAAATTTTTCATAAATCGGCTACCTTAATTGAACTGCTTGCGATACACCGCCAAAAACTACTTGGACTTAACAAACAATTACCCCACCGAAGCGGGGTAATTGGTCATAAAAACATAATCTTACTTGTTTTGAATCTGAGTCCAAACGTTCTTACGAATGTACTCGATGGTTGACGCTGGCATTGGTACATAGTCCAAATCAATCGCCATCTTGCCGCCTTCTTTGAAGGCAAAGTCAAAGAACTTGATCACCTCAGCAGAAGATGCCTTATTGGCTGGCTGCTTGTACATCAGGATGAAAGAAGCACCGGTGATTGGGAAGGACTTGGCGCCAGGCGCGTCGGTGATGAACGTACCCATTCCTGGAATCTTAGACCAATCTGTTCCAGCTGCAGCGGCTGCGAAAGTGGTGTCATCAGCAGATACAAATTGACCATCTTTATTTTTCAACTGAACGGTAGTCATGTTATTTTTCTTCGCATAAGCGTACTCAACATAGCCGATCGAATTTTTCACACGAGAAACGTTTGCAGCAACGCCTTCATTGCCTTTGCCGCCAACGGAAGAAGCCGCAGGCCATTTAACCGCCGCACCAGCACCAACCGCACTCTTCCACTCGCCACTTACTTTTGCCAAGTAGTCGGTGAAAATCGCCGTTGTGCCCGAGCCGTCCGCACGGTGAACAACAGTGATTTCACCCGCTGGAATATTCAGGCCTGGGTTCAGTAGTGCAATGCGCTTGTCATTCCAATTGGTAATCGTGCCCTGGAAAATATCAGCCAAGACGACGCCGTCTAATTTGAGCTGATTTGGCTTAAGGCCTTGAACGTTGACGATCGGAACAACGCCGCCAATAATGGCTGGAAACTGAACCATGCCGTCTTTTTCGAGATCTTCAAACTTGACTGGGTTATCGGACGCACCAAAATCCACCGTCTTGGCTTTGATCTGCTTAATACCACCTGAAGAGCCGATTGATTGGTAATTCATGCCATTGCCAGTGCGGGCTTTGTAGGCTTCAGCCCACTTAGCGTAGATTGGGAATGGGAATGTTGCGCCGGCACCAGTAATATCGGCCGCCATGGCGATTGGAGCAAAGCTCGCTGCTGAAATCGAAAGGGTAGCTACAGTTAGCGCCTTTTTCAGTGTCAATTTCATTTATATGTCCTTAAAGGTTACATCGCACGATGCGATAGGTGAACATTAAAGGGACAATATGACGGCTCTGTGACACTTGGTTTTTTAGTAAAAAAACCATATGAAACAATGATTTACATTTAGTATTTATGAAGTGGGTATTGCCGCGACTATGGTTTTAGCGTAGCTGTTTGCCTGCTCAAGCTCCTTTGCCTCCACCATGACGCGCAGAACGGGCTCGGTACCCGAAGCCCGAATCAATACCCGGCCGGCAGTGCCGAGCTGGGTAGTAATGGCATTAACCACCTCTACTACCTTGGGATCGGCCTGCCAATCGAAGCCTGGGGCCACTTTAACGTTCAGCAAGACCTGCGGAAAGACATTCACGCCATTGAGTAGCTCGGCCAAGGATTTACCTTGTTTGCGCATCGCCGCCAATACTTGTAAAGCGGCAACTGTGCCATCCCCAGTGGAATGTTGATCTAGGCATAGCAAGTGACCGGAACCCTCGCCGCCCAATGTCCACTGGTGTTTTTTAAGGAGCTCTAATACGTATCGATCGCCCACATTGGCACGCTCAAATTGCAGGCCCAGGGCTTTAATCGCATGCTCGATAGCAGCATTGGTCATTAAGGTGCCTACCACCCCGCCCAATTTCATTCCTCGATCTACCCGGTCTTTCGCCAGCACGTACAAGAGCTCATCACCATTAAAAAGGCGACCCGTGCTATCGACCATTTGCAAGCGATCGGCATCGCCATCCAGGGCAATGCCCAAATCAGCCTGATGTTCTTTCACTTTGGCAACGAGTGCTGCTGGCGCAGTTGCGCCGCAACCATCGTTGATATTGCGCCCATTGGGCTCAACCCCGATGGAAATCACTTCTGCACCCAGCTCATGAAATACATTGGGGGCAGATTGATAGGCGGCGCCATTAGCGCAATCCACGACCAACTTTAAACCACGAAGATTCAGGACTGCAGGAAAGGTCGACTTACAAAACTCAATGTAACGCCCAGTGGCATCATCAAGACGAAATGCCTTACCTAAATACTTCGAGCTGACGCAGCCCAAGGGTTGATCGAGTGCAGCCTCAATCGCCAACTCCGATGCGTCGGATAACTTATCACCCTCGGGTGAGAAAAACTTAATGCCGTTATCTTGGTATGGATTGTGCGATGCCGAGATTACCACTCCAGCAGAGAGTCGCAATGCTTTTGTCAGGTACGCTACACCGGGTGTGGGCATCGGACCGCAAAGCATGACATCAACTCCGGCCGCAGAAAAACCGGCCTCCAGGGCAGCCTCTAGTAAGTAGCCTGATACGCGCGTGTCTTTACCAATTAAAACGGTGCAGCGCTCGCCTGCAGGAGCGGCTTGCTTTAAAACGCTACCAGCAGCGTATCCCAGGCGCAAGATGAAATCCGGAATGATCGGGGCCTTACCCACCTCACCCCGAATACCGTCAGTGCCGAAGTACTTTTTTTTCTTGGCTGTCATATGCATTGATTATAAAACTTGCAAGCAAGGGGATGTATGCTTTTGCTCATCATCCTGATGCTTGGGCTGCAGCCCAGAGGTTTAAAGCGTCGATGGTCTCAGGAACGTCATGCACGCGTACGATGCTGGCGCCCCGCTCTGCCGCCAACACGGCGGCAGCCACACTTGGTATCAGTCGATCGCCAACCTCTCGCCCGGTAATTTTGCCGAGCATCGACTTTCGGGAAATGCCTGCTAACACGGGATGGCCGTTGTGGGTGAACTGCCTAAACTCCTGCAGCATGGCGAGGTTGTGGTCTAAGCTCTTACCAAAACCAAATCCGGGGTCAATTGCAATTCGGTCTACAGCAATGCCCTGCTTCATTAAGGTTTGGATGCGCTCCATCAAAAAGGCATTTACCTCGCTGACTACATTCACATAGTTTGGATTAAGTTGCATGGTGATGGGGTCACACTGCATATGCATTAAGACAATGCCGCAATTGTGTGCTAGCGTAGCATCCAGCACCACTTGTTCTACGCCCGTTTGGCGTAATGCCCAAATGTCATTCACGCAATCTACGCCGGCCAGCAAAGCCTGCCGCATGGTTTCTGCTTTGTAGGTATCAATCGATAAAGCAAGGCCGCAGTCTTTGAGCGCTTCGATGATTGGTAGGACCCGATCCAACTCTTCTTGCAGTGGCACTGGAATTGCACCAGGCTTGGTTGATTCACCGCCAATATCAATCAGATCAACGCCTGCAGCAATCATTGATTCGGCTTGACGTAGGGCATCGTCTTTGGCATGAAAGCGCCCGCCATCCGAAAATGAATCCGGCGTGGCGTTGAGTATCCCCATTACTAAGGGCCGCTCGCGCTTGGCTTGCCTTTGCCCTAGTTCAAAAAGAAAACGCCCGCAACGCCATGTTGCGGGCTGTTTTGACGACTGCATTGCGCTAATCTACAGCGCTATTTACGCAGCGGCGGGCGCACTACCCGCAGTTGGACCGGTCGAACCACCTGCTGAATTACCAAACGCAGTTGCTTGCGTTGGCTTAGGCGCCCGTGGGGGACGACCATCCATGATGTCGTTGATTTGCTCGGCATCAATCGTTTCCCACTCCATCAGAGCAGTGACCATTGCCTCGACCTTATCTTTGTGGTTTTCAAGAATGGATTTAGCTAGTGCATATTGGCTGTCAATCAAACTCCGAATTTCCGCATCGACTTTTTGCTGCGTTAACTCGGATACCGACTTCGAGCTATTCGGGCCAAACATGCCCTGCTGCTCGGTATCGACATACACCATCGTGCCTAAGCTATCGCTCATGCCGTAGCGAGTGACCATATCGCGCGCCATCTTGGTTGCACGTTCAAAGTCGTTCGATGCACCCGTACTCATGGAATTCAAAAACACCTCTTCGGCTGCACGGCCACCAAACAAAATGGCCAGCTCCTCGAGCATGCGGTCTTTATATAAATTCACTCGGTCGAACTCGGGCAACTGCCAGGTCACGCCGAGAGCCATGCCACGCGGCATGATCGTTACTTTATGAACAGGGTCTGCCTTTGGCAACACCTTGGCAACCACGGCATGGCCAGCCTCGTGGTAAGCCGTATTGCGACGCTCTTCTTCACGCATCACAGCGGACTTGCGCTCTGGACCCATGTAGATCTTGTCTTTGGCATCCTCAAAGTCTTGCATATCAACTGAGCGCTTGTTGCGGCGCGCAGCAAAGAGTGCAGACTCATTCACTAAGTTCGCTAAATCGGCACCAGAGAAGCCTGGAGTACCACGTGCCAACACAGCTGCATTGACGTCGGGGCTGATGGGCACCTTACGCATATGCACTTGCAGAATCTGCTCGCGACCACGGATGTCAGGCAAGCCAACGTGCACTTGACGGTCAAAACGACCTGGGCGCAGTAAAGCGCGATCCAAGACATCAGAACGGTTGGTTGCTGCAACGACAATAACGCCGCTGTTGCTTTCAAAACCGTCCATCTCAACCAGCATTTGGTTTAAGGTCTGCTCGCGCTCATCATTACCGCCGCCCATACCAGCGCCGCGATGGCGACCGACCGCATCAATCTCATCAATGAAAATGATGCACGGGGCATTTTTCTTGGCGTTCTCAAACATGTCGCGCACACGGGACGCGCCAACACCCACAAACATCTCAACGAAGTCAGAGCCTGAGATCGAGAAGAACGGTACTTTGGCTTCGCCCGCAATCGCACGCGCCAATAAGGTCTTACCAGTGCCGGGAGGGCCCACCAATAAAACACCATGGGGAATATGACCGCCCAGCTTTTGGAATTTTTGTGGATCCTTGAGGAAGTCAACAATCTCAAATACTTCTTCTTTGGCTTCATCGCAGCCAGCAACGTCACCAAAGGTCACGGTATTGCTGTTCTCATCAACGAGGCGAGCTTTGGATTTGCCAAAGGAGAATGCACCACCTTTGCCGCCACCTTGCATCTGCCGCATCATAAAAAACCAAAAACCAATAATCAATAAAGTAGGTCCAAGGTAATACAGAGCCGACATCAATAAATTGGGTTCGTCTTCTGCTTTACCTGTGACTTGAACGCCGGCCTTCATCAGATCGCCGACCATCCAGATGTCCCCCGGGGAAATCAGGGAGTACTTGTTTCCATCGACTGGGGTCACTTGCAAGGTGCGGCCTTGCACGTCCACGCGGCGCACTTTGCCATCCCGCGCGTCATCCATAAATTGGGAGTACGTCACTCGCTCTGGCGTGTTTGGCTTATCGAACTGTTTAAACACAGTAAAAAGGACGAGGCCGACAATGAACCAGACGCCGATTTTTTGGAACATATTGTTGTTCAAATACCCACCTTTGCCGGATTAATCCGGGAGTTCTTCCATTACTAAACCAGTCAAAAAGACGGTTTCCTTATGTAAATGATTCTACTACCTCCGTAATTCAAGGGTTTAGCCTATTTTTATTCGCTAAAACCTCTTAAATATAGGGGTTATTTCCTATTTTGGGGCTGTTTTGGGGGGTTTCAAGTGGCGACCCAGCAAAAAGGTCTCTGAGGAGCGATCCCGAGAAGCTTTGGGTTTTCGGGCTGAAACCGTCTTAAACACCTTTTTAAAGGTCTCCACAATTTGACTGTAGCCACTGCCATGGAAGCATTTAATCAATAGAGCGCCGTCGGGCTGCAGGTGGTCCTTCGCAAAATCCAAGGCCAATTCAGCGAGGGTTGCCATGCGCGCTGCATCGGCAATGCCGACGCCCGATAGATTGGGCGCCATATCCGATAAAACTAAATCCACTTTGCCATTACAACTCGGGGGCAATAAGGACTCCAGCGCACGTAAGCCCTCTTCCTCCCGAAAGTCGCCCTCAATAAAACTAACATCCGCTATTGCTTCCATCGGCAACATATCAATCGCAACAATCACGCCATCCGGCTTGCCGGATTCAATCTTCGGGTTGTGTTTACCCAATTCGGTAAGGCGATTACGTACGTACTGGGACCAGCTGCCTGGCGCGCTACCCAAATCGACCACCACCATTCCCGCTTTAATTAAATGGTCCTGCTCATCGATTTCGCTGAGCTTATAGGCGGCCCGTGCACGATAGCCCTCTTTTTGCGCCATCTTGACGTAGGGATCCATCAGGTGGTCCTGCAACCAGCTTTTATTGAATTTATTCTTTGCCACGTAATCCCAATCAGTTAATTCCAGCACCACAGTACAGGGCTGAGCGCTCTACTTTACCTGCTTATTCTGGTCTGATAAACAGCAATGCTCTATGATCGAGGCATGACTGCACTTACCATCTCCCCTGCCCAGCGCAAAGCGCTTAAAGCCAAAGCCCACGACCTTAGCCCGGTTGTGATGATTGGTAACGATGGATTGACCCCCGGCGTGGTCAACGAAGCTGAAATTGCAATCAATAGCCATAACTTAATTAAAGTCCGTGTCTTTGGTGATGATCGTGAAAACCGCATTGCCATTTACGAAGCGCTGTGCGACAAGCTAAATGCCGCGCCAGTGCAGCACATTGGCAAATTACTGGTTCTCTGGCGCCCAGAACCCCTCATTAAGGAAGCCAATGCGCCCTATGCGCGAGGCGGCAATAAAACCAAAAAATCAATACAGGCACCACGATCACCGAACCGCCCTGTTACTCGGGGCGCTACCAGCACATCGGAGCGCTCTGCCCGGCGTACTGCTGCTGCCAAACCCTTCGGCAAACCCGTGGGCACCAAGGCAGAAGCGCCTGCGCGCAAAGCGGCATCCAAGAGCGCCTCTGCGCGTCCCACTCGCGCCAATGCTGCAGAGTCAAAGATTGGTTGGTCATCGCCTGGATACAAGCGCGCAGCAGCGCCAACCGGCCCGGTCAAACGCCGCAAAGTGCGTCAAGCCAGCACCAAGAAAAAATCCCTGGGTTAATTCCGGTCTAGTGGATTAAGGGTTGGCCGCTTGGCGAGTTAAACGCCACACCATCCAGAGGCCTAAAAGGCTCTGAACTAAAAACAGCCCACTGGAAATACCATGCAAGCGTCCAAATAGGCTTGCAGACGGCGATGCCATGACTGGTACACCTAAGAGTAGCGCCTCTTGGCGTAATGCGTCCATGTATGGAATCAAGCCGAAACACGTGATTAGCGAAGAGAGCAATAAGACGAAGGTGATCCAGCGAATACTGCGGTAGTGCTCGACCTCGCGCCTTACCAGCAGGTTAGCGAGTACAAGGAGACTTAGGCAAACCAGCACACTGAGATAGGCTTCCACTTGAAAGATGGCGGCTGCAATCATGCCGGCAACTTGGCGATCTTGTAAGTTAGCGAAGATGGTGGGGACCACCAAATAGCCTACCGCAAACAGGCTGCCGACCCAAACCCCACAGATGAGTAAAAAGAGGCGCTGGGCTGCGGCATAGCGAGGAGCTCCAGCGGTGTTCATGCTTTAGATGTAACGCACCGCCAAAATCTCCACTTCGCGATTACCTGCTGGGGCCTGAACTGCCACCACGTCGCCCTCTTCTTTACCAATCAGCGCGCGTGCAATCGGCGAGCTAATTGAAATTTTATTGAGCTCAATATCTGCCTCATCGTCGCCGACAATTTGATATGTGAATTTCGTGCCGTCTTCCAAGTCTTCGAGATCTACGGTCGCACCAAACACCACACGGCCCTCAACCTCCAAGGTGGCAGGATCAATAATTTGAGCGGCAGACAATGTAGTCTCAAGCTCCTTGATTCGACCCTCAATAAACCCTTGCTTTTCTTTTGCGGCATCGTACTCGGCGTTCTCGGATAAATCACCTTGTGCACGCGCCTCAGAAATGGCATTGATCACGGCAGGACGTTCGACGTGCTTAAGCCGATGCAACTCTGCCTTGAGCAGTTCAGCGCCAAATTTAGTAATTGGAATGGTGTTCATACTGCAACCTAGCTTATCTACAAATTAAAGAAGTAGTTTAAGCTAGGTTTGCGGTATTTACAGAGACTATTCGAGGCTGCGGTGCAAATTTTGCAGCGAATAGACTTCAAGTGAATCTCTAGCACCACTTTTTGACGCCATCAGGCCATCCATCACAGCCCGTGCTGCACTAATCGTGGTGTAGTAGGTCACGCCATTGGCCTGGGCACTCGTTCGAATCGAACGCGAATCCGCAATCGCTGTACGGGTCTCATCCACCGTCGTAAAGACCAGTGAAATTTCCCGGTTTTTAATCAGGTCAACGATGTGTGGACGACCATCTTTCACCTTATTGACTACGCGCACCGGTAAACCGGCAGCAGCAATCGCTGCAGCAGTACCTTTGGTTGCCACCATTGGAAAGCCGAGTTCATGCAAGAGCTGGGCAACGGCAACGGCTTTGCCTTTGTCGCTGTCCTTCACGGTCAATACCACCGTACCAGTTTTGGGAAGCTTGATGCTAGCGCCCAATTGCGACTTAAACAAAGCCTCACCGAAGGTTTTACCAACCCCCATCACCTCGCCAGTGGAGCGCATCTCAGGTCCCAAGATGGGATCGATACCAGGGAATTTATTAAACGGAAAAACCGCTTCCTTGACCGAGAAATACGGCGGAATGACTTCGCGTGTAATGCCTTGTTTGGCTAAGGTCTGACCTACCATGCAGCGCGCTGCAATCTTGGCTAACTGCAAACCGGTCGCCTTCGATACAAACGGCACAGTCCGCGACGCACGGGGATTCACTTCCAGCACATAAATGACATCGTCGCCGTCCACATTCTGAATCGCAAACTGTACGTTCATCAGGCCAACGACATTGAGGCCTCTAGCCATGGCTGCGGTTTGACGCTTGATTTCATCAACGGTGGCTTCCGATAAGGAATATGGTGGCAATGAACATGCCGAGTCACCAGAGTGCACTCCAGCCTGCTCGATGTGCTCCATCACGCCACCAATAAATACGGTCTCGCCATCGCTAATGCAATCCACATCGCATTCAATTGCATCATTTAAGAAACGATCCAATAGTACTGGTGAGTCATGCGATACCTTCACCGCTTCGCGCATATAGCGCTCTAAGTCACGGCCATCGTGCACGATCTCCATAGCGCGACCACCCAATACATAAGATGGACGCACTACCAAGGGATAGCCAATTTCATCGGCCAGTCGCAAGGCTTCGTCTTCGGTGCGTGCAGTCCGGTTGGGTGGCTGACGCAAATCCAAGGCATGCAATAGTTTTTGGAAACGCTCGCGGTCTTCGGCCGCATCAATCATATCGGGGGATGTGCCGATGATGGGAACGCCATTGGCCTCTAAATCCAAAGCCAGTTTGAGTGGCGTTTGGCCACCGTACTGCACGATTACGCCCTTGGGCTTTTCCTTAGCAACGATTTCGAGAACATCTTCTAAGGTCAAAGGCTCAAAATACAAGCGATCCGATGTGTCGTAGTCGGTCGATACGGTCTCGGGATTGCAGTTAACCATGATGGTTTCGTAACCATCCTCACGCATCGCAAGAGCAGCATGCACGCAGCAGTAATCGAACTCAATGCCTTGACCGATGCGATTCGGTCCGCCGCCCAGAACCATGATCTTGTCGCGATTCGTTGGCTGCGATTCACATTCGCCGTGCTCTGCTTCGTAGGTGGAATACATGTACGCGGTATTCGTGGCGAACTCAGCGGCGCAGGTATCGACCCGCTTATACACTGGGAATACCTTCAGGCGGTGACGTGCAGCGCGCACCGAGGCAGCATCGACCTTCAGCAGCTTGGCTAAACGGCGATCCGAAAATCCTTTTTGCTTTAAAAAGCGCCACTCATCCGCAGATAAACCATCAATCGTATGCTGCTTGAGTGTGTTTTCAATCGAGATGAGCTCTTCAATCTGCTCTAAGAACCAAGGATCTACTTTGGTTTCTTCATAGATTTCATCGAGACCCATGCCCATACGGAATGCATCTGCCAAGTACCAAATGCGATCAGGCCCTGGCTCACCAATTTCCTGAATGATGTCTTCTAAATCGCTTGAGCGTTCATCTAGGCCGTCAACACCAACCTCAAGGCCACGTAAGGCTTTCTGAAACGACTCTTGGAAAGTGCGGCCAATGGCCATCACCTCACCTACCGATTTCATTTGCGTAGTTAAACGCGAATCCGCTTGCGGGAACTTCTCAAAGGCAAAGCGGGGAATCTTCGTCACAACATAATCAATCGATGGCTCAAACGAGGCCGGAGTAGCGCCGCCAGTAATGTCGTTGTGCAGCTCGTCTAGGGTATAGCCCACCGCCAACTTTGCCGCAACCTTCGCAATCGGAAAGCCAGTTGCTTTGGAGGCTAAGGCAGATGACCTAGAAACACGCGGGTTCATCTCAATCACGATCATGCGGCCATCGACTGGATTGATCGAGAACTGGACGTTTGAGCCGCCAGTATCCACACCAATTTCACGCAGCACTGCAATCGATGCGTTGCGCATCAATTGATACTCTTTGTCCGTCAGGGTTTGAGCAGGCGCTACCGTAATGGAGTCACCCGTATGAATGCCCATCGGATCTAAATTTTCGATCGAGCAGACGATGATGCAATTGTCGGCGTGGTCACGCACGACTTCCATCTCAAACTCTTTCCAGCCTAGCAGCGATTCTTCAATCAAGAGCTCACCGGTGGGCGAAAGCTCTAAACCGCGCTTGCAGATTTCTTCAAACTCTTCGCGGTTGTACGCAATACCGCCACCCGAGCCGCCCATCGTAAAAGATGGACGAATGACTACCGGGAAACCAGCGCTGCCAGTTTCTTTTTGAATGCGCTGTTGCACAGCAACGGCCTCATCAATCGAATGCGCAATACCGGATTTAGCTGAGCCCAACCCAATCTTGGTCATCGCATCTTTAAACTTTTGACGGTCTTCGGCTTTATCAATCGCCTCCGGAGATGCGCCAATTAATTCGCAACCGTACTTTTCTAAAATGCCATTACGGTGTAAATCCAAGGCGCAATTGAGTGCAGTTTGGCCGCCCATCGTCGGCAATATGGCGTCGGGCTTTTCCGTCGCAATGATGCGCTCGACCACTTCCCATGTAATCGGCTCAATGTAGGTGACATCGGCCATCTCAGGATCAGTCATGATGGTCGCTGGATTGCTATTGACCAAAATAACTTTGTAGCCCTCATCGCGCAGCGCTTTACATGCTTGCGCGCCCGAGTAATCAAATTCACAAGCCTGACCAATCACGATCGGGCCTGCGCCAATAATCAGAATGCTTTTAATGTCGCTCCGCTTAGGCATTATTTGCCTCCTTGTTTACTGGTTGGAGCGCCATGCATTAAGTCCATAAAGTGATCGAATAAGTAAGCGATGTCGTGGGGTCCGGGCGATGCCTCGGGATGCCCCTGAAAGCAAAAGGCAGGCTTGTCTGTCCACGCGAGGCCCTGAAGGGAGCCATCGAAAAGCGATACGTGGGTCACCCGCACATTGCTGGGCAATGTTTTGGCATCGACTGCAAATCCATGGTTCTGGGAAGTGATCGCCACCCGTCCGCTATCCAAATCTTTGACTGGGTGGTTCGCGCCGTGATGCCCGAATTTCATTTTTAGGGTCTTCGCGCCAGCAGCCAAGCCCATGATCTGATGACCCAAACAGATTCCAAAGGTCGGAACGCCCTGCTCGATGATTTCTTTTGCGGCGCTAATGGCGTAATCACACGGCCCAGGATCACCGGGTCCGTTGGAGAAAAACACCCCATCGGGTTTCATGGCCAGAACTTCTGCAGCTGTAGTTTTGGCTGGCACCACGGTTAATTCGCAACCGCGCTCGGTGAGCATGCGCAAAATATTGCGCTTGACGCCAAAGTCGTACGCCACCACTTTCTTGATGGGTTTTTTGGTATCGAGGCTACGGTAAGCGGGTTTGCCATTGGGGCCGTGTAAGTCCCACTCGGCTTCGCGCCACGGGTATGCGGTTTTGGTGCTAACCACCTGCGCTAGATCTAAGCCACTCATGCCTGGAAATGCCTTGGCTAATTCAAGGGCTCTGGCACCGAGCGCTGCAGGATCGTCGCCCATCTTGCCGGCCACAATCGCGCCCGACTGAGCGCCCTTATCCCGCAACAAACGGGTCAGCTTGCGCGTATCAATTCCGGCGATGCCAGGGATACCTGCCTTTTGCAAATACGAGTCGAGGCTTTGCTCAGAACGGAAGTTCGACACTCGGCGCGAGAGGTCCTTAATTACCAAACCGGCAGCATGAATTTGGGATGATTCGGCATCTTGCTCGTTGACGCCGACATTGCCAATGTGCGGATAGGTCAAGGTGACGATCTGGCGGCAATAGCTAGGGTCAGTAATGATTTCCTGATAACCCGTTAAGGCGGTATTGAAAACAACTTCGCCGGCAGTTTCGCCGGGGGCGCCAATGCTATAACCTGAAAAGAGAGTGCCATCGGCTAATGCCAAAACGGCTGGGGGAAAAGAAGGAAGCAAGGGTGACAAACCATCTCCAATCCCTGCTGCCATCCAACGCTCAACACCCCCAAATAGCCTACCCGGAAGTGGTTGCGGGAGGTGAGTGTTTTTAAGCGCTAGGGTAATTTATTGAGTTACGAACCCAACAATAATACCAGTTCGTAGGCCAGCTTCCTGCCAAACCAGCCGCAGCCTTACTGGGCGGTGCGGCCGCCCAGTCCCTGCTTCGATTTCCCTATGCTTTCTGCTTTTTTGGCCTCGTTTTTCCTAGGCTTTTTTGGCGCTTTCCTGAATCACCGTTTTAATGTGGGCCAGCACCGTTTGGTCTTCCATCGTACTAATGTCACCCGGGTCACGCCCTTCTGCTACCGCTTGCAAAGCGCGCCGCACAATCTTCCCAGAACGGGTCTTAGGTAAAGCCGTCACAATGTAGACGCGTGCAGGTCTTGCTACGGCGCCCAATTGCGAATCGACCGTCTTCATGAGCTCCGCCTCTAAATTAGCCACGTTCGATGCATCCTTTGGAATCGCAAAGCCAATGGCGACTTGCCCCTTCAATTTATCCTCAATGCCAACGACTGCTACCTCGGAAATATTCGCGTGGCTGGAGATGCTCTCCTCGATTTCGCGGGTACCTAAACGGTGACCGGCCACGTTGATGACATCATCAGTGCGGCCCAGAATAAAGTAATAGCCGTCTTTGTCTTTAATACCCCAGTCGAAGGTGGAATAGATCAGCTTGCCAGGTATAGTGCTCCAGTAGGTTTTGACATACCGCGCATCATCACCCCACACGGTTTGCATGCAGCCCGGAGGCAGCGGACCTTCAATCGCCACTACTCCTTTTTGATCTGGGCCCAGCTCCTCGCCAGTCGCCTCGTCCAACAACTTCATGTTGTAACCAAACACCGGTAAGCCTGGAGAGCCGAATTTATGGGGCATGACCTCGATGCCACGCTGAATCGCCAAGATAGGCCAGCCAGTTTCAGTCTGCCAGTAGTTATCCACCACCGGCTTGCCAATCGCCTCATGAATCCACGTTGCAGTTGGCTCATCCAGAGGCTCGCCGGCCAAAAATAACGTGCGCAAGCTCGATAAATCGTATTTCGTTAAGAAAGCAGGGTCTTGTTTTTTGAGCACCCGAATTGCAGTGGGCGCAGAGAACATCACCGATACCTTGTATTTCTCAACGAGGCTCCACCAAATACCGCCGTCTGGGCGTAAAGGAGTTCCCTCATACATGATGGTGGCTGTGCCATTAATCAGCGGTCCATAAATAATGAAACTGTGGCCAACGACCCAGCCAATATCGGAGGTAGTGAACATGGTTTCACCCGGCTTGCCGCAAAAGATCAGGCGCATGGCTGATGAAAGTGCTACTGCGTAGCCACCGGTATCACGCTGCACACCCTTCGGTTTGCCAGTCGTGCCGCTGGTATACAAAATATAGGAAGTATGGGTTGCATCCACCCACTCCACTGGCACCTCTGCATGGAGATGAGCCAAGCGCTCGGCGGTGTAATCGAGGTCGCGCCCATCCACCATGACAAACTCAGATAAGCCTCGGTTGACGATCAATACTTTTGCAGGCTTATAGGACGAAAGTGCAATCGCCTCATCGAGCAGCGGCTTGTAAGGCACTGCCTTGCCGCCACGCATGCCGGCTTCCGCAGTAATAATCATTTTAGGTGTGGCATCTTCAATGCGCGATGCCAAACTGTGCGATGCAAAGCCGCCAAACACCACGGAATGAATTGCACCAATGCGCGCGCACGCCAGCATTGCAAAACTGGCTTCCGCAATCATCGGCATATAAATCAATACGCGATCGCCTTTGCCAACGCCGTTCGCCTTCAAAATAGCAGCCATGCGATTGACTTCCGCATGCAGCTCCTTAAAGGTGTATGCCTTTTCAATATCGGTCTCGGTGGAAACCGCCACTAAGGCAATTTGATCGCCGCGCTGGGCTAAATGCCGATCAACTGCGTTGTAGCAAAGATTGGTTAAGCCACCCTTGAACCAGTGCGCAAATGGCGGCTTGGAGTAGTCCAGTACCGTATCAAACGGCTTTTCCCAGTGAATGTGTTTTGCTTCCTCGCCCCAAAAGGTTTGGGGATCTTGAATGGATTGGGCGTGAACGGTTTTGTAGGACATGATTTACCTAAAAAGAGTACTAAATGGATTCGCTACTACTAGTGCAGTAAGAAGTAAATTTACTCTATTGCGGGGTAACTCCGGCTTTTGCAGTAGTTGTTTTCGCAGATTTAGCGGCATCTGTCGATACGGGCTTTTGCTGACTAGGCGGCTTAGAAGCGGTTTTAACAGTCGATTTTGTCGTGCTTTGTGCCGTTTTAGGGGTTACGGCATTGGTTTTCTTGCTCGCGGTATTGGGTGCTGCTGCCTTTTTCACAGGTGCTGGCTTGACCAAATTGAGGCTAGCATTTTCGGCCAGGTGTTCGGGTACATCAGTCAATTTCGTACTTGGCTTTGGAATCAACACCGTTGATCCAGCCCTGACCCGCATGCCAACTGGAATAGCATTAACTTCCCGCAGGACGGCTACCGACACCCCCAGTCGTTTCGCTAGCTGGTCTGCCGACTCAGTTGCTGGAACGCTGACTGCAGTCCACGTTGAGAGTGGCTCAGTGTAATTTTTTAGATTTTCCTGAAAGAGTTCGGCGTGACCAAACGGCAATAAGATTTGTTGATTAGCTGCACTCAAAATAACAGGCTTGTTAAAAGAGGGATTGAGATTACGAAAATCCTCTGGCGTTATATCAGCCAACTTAATGATTACATCCACATCAATGTCACGCGTCACATCAATCGCGACAAAAAACGGGTGATTTTCCAGTTCCGGCAAGACAATGCCATAGGCCTGCGGATCCAACACGATAGCTTTGTACGCCATCAGCTTCGGAACGTATTCGCGGGTCTCTTTGGGCATCTTTAAGCTGAGGTAATCGGTTGGTAGTCCGGCCGCTTGATTGCGCTTAATTGCTTTAGCCACATTGCCTTCGCCCCAGTTGTACGCGGCTAAAGCTAACTGCCAATCGCCGAACTGCCGATGCAGGCGTTGCAGATAATCAAGCGCAGCATTGGTTGACTGCAAGACATCGCGACGCTCATCGCGAAACACGTTTTGCGTTAACTTAAAATCTTTTCCAGTTGCCGGCATAAATTGCCAAATGCCCATGGCTTTTGCGGTCGACTTAGCGACTGGATTAAAGGCGCTCTCCACAAACGGCAGCAATGCAATTTCAGTGGGCATGCCGCGTAAATTGACTTCCTCAACAATGTAGAACAAATACCGCGATGAGCGTGCCATTGAGCGGTGCACATAATCGGGTCTAGCGGCCAACCAACGCGTCTGCGTAATGACCAGTGGGCTATTGAGCTCAGGCATCGTAAATCCGTCTTGGATGCGAAGCCATAAATTATTGGATGGGGCAGTTAGGCTGCTCACAGACTGCTTACTGAGATCAACACGAGGCGCCTTGGCTGCGCGTGGGTTACGCGCGGCAGAACCATTCGCATCCGAAGACCAATCGTTACCCATCCCAGCGCAGCCGGATAAGGCCGCCACCGCGGCGATAACAAGCAGTGATCGCCAATGCAAATACCAGCGCCCTAGATCGCGTTGGCGCAGGAACACTAGAAGCGATCCTTCCAAGCCCGAATTGCCGCTAGGACATGCGCTGGACTTGGCAATGCGGCAGCGCCCGATGCATGGATTGCAGCAGCGATGACGTCGGGTTGATTAGAGCGCATAAAGGGATTCACCCGCAACTCATGCCCAATACTCGTTGGCAGGGTTGGCTGATTTGCTTGGCGTAAGGTCTGCGCCGTATTTGCCCACGCGATGAGATCGGCATTATTCGGCTCCACTGCCAAGGCAAAGCGGATGTTCGACAGCGTGTACTCATGGGTGCAATACACCGCGGTTTCTGGCGGCAAGGCCGCAAATTTAGCCAACGATTGCGACATTTGGGTGGGCGTTCCCTCAAACAAGCGGCCACAGCCCGATGCAAATAAGGTATCGCCACAAAAAAGCTTGGGCGCATTACCAGCAGCAAAGTAGGCAATATGTCCCAAGGTATGGCCAGGCACTTCCAAGACCGTAAATGCAATCGCAGGTGCAGCACATTCAACCCGATCGCCCTCCATTAGGGCTTGGGTTCGCCCTGGAATTGCCTCTGCGGCCGGACCATACACTGGAAGAGAATCAGTGGCCACATAAGCCAATAAATCCAAGATGCCGCCCGTGTGATCAGCGTGGTGGTGGGTAATCAGAATGCCGGTGAGGGTCAGTGCTTGGCTTTCTAAGTAATCCAATACCGGACCAGCGTCTCCCGGATCGACGACCAAGGCAGACTCGCCATCATGAATGCACCAGATGTAGTTGTCGTCAAAAGCCGGTATGGGCCAGACTTGCAATGCAGTTTTCGTTACCATAGGCACATGATACCAACCCAAGCCTCACCCGAAAGCCCTATTTTGTCTGCGGATGGCTCCTGGGATGCTTGGCTTGCTTCGCCCCCAGGTCAATATGTTTTGCATGCTGAGCAGATGTGGTTTGATAAAACGGTCGTGGATGTATTTGGCTTTAATGCGGTTCAAGTTGGTCTGCCGCAGCTCCATTCCTTGCGCGAAAACCGCATGCCGATGCGCGCCTTGTTAACGCAGACCGATCAAGCCTTAGCTGCACAGTCAAATGAACCCCTTACGCCGACTTGGCATGTCATCGAGGGCTTGCCCGATGAGCTACCCTTTGCGGCAGAGAGCGTCGATCTCCTGGTATTGCCGCATGTATTGGAATTTGCGAATGACCCTCATCACATTCTGCGTGAGGCGGACCGGGTGCTCGTGCCCGAGGGCCGACTCATTTTGTCCGGATTTAATCCTGCCAGCCTGTGGGGCGCACGGCAATATCTTGGTCGCTTAATTGGCAAGCCATTTTTACCCAGAGATGGTCAGTTCATTAATCTACTGCGCATCCGTGACTGGCTAAAGTTGCTCAATTTCTCCTTGGATCGAGGTCACTTTGCCTGCTACAAATTTCCCCTGCAAGGCGAGTCCGCCATTGCGCGCATGAATTACCTGGAACCGATGGGCAATCGGTGGTGGCCTATTTTTGGCGCTGTATTTATGGTCTCTGCAGTCAAGCGCCACCCTGGCATGCGTCTGGTTGGCCGCGTTGCCCAGAAGCGACCCCAATCACTACGCCAACTCAATCCCGCAGTGGAGAGCAAAATACAACCCATCGCTCCCCATAAACAACATGATCATCATGAGCCAGCCTGATCCTACCCTGCCCCACATCACCATTTACACCGATGGAGCCTGTAAGGGCAATCCTGGTCCAGGGGGCTGGGGTGCAGTATTGCGATCGGGCGAGTATGAGCGGCATATGCATGGGGGTGCTGATTTAACCACCAACAACCGCATGGAGATGAGTGCGGTTATTCATGCGCTACGGGCCCTCAAACAACCCTCCACTGTTGCGCTTTATACCGATTCCCAATACGTTCAAAAAGGGGTTACGGAATGGCTGGAAGGCTGGAAAAAGCGCCAATGGCGCACCTCCAGTCGCGAGCCCGTTAAAAATGCTGACCTATGGCAAGAGCTCGATGCCCTGCTGCCTAGCCACCAAATATCCTGGCATTGGGTGCGCGGCCACAATGGCCACCCCGGCAATGAGCTGGCTGATGCCCTGGCCAACCGCGGCGTCGAAGAATTACTCGCAAAGCGAAGTACATAGAGCGCTACAGACAGGTGGTTTTAGCCTCCTTTTTGGACACATCCGCTTTACACCAAGCCCAAAGGCTTATGAGAGAATGGGCAATCCGATAGCACCCATAGCCTTATTACTAGATACCTACGAAAAACTGAGATCAATTGGCTGAAAACGCTCCAAAAACACCCTGGTTAAACAAAGTTGCTGCGTCGCTAGTGCGGGCCATTCAAAAGGTCGGCACCGGCATACTCTCGAAAATCACACAGGCATGGTCCAAAATTAACTTTGCCAGCATATGGGCGTTTGCCATGCGCCGCAAATGGTGGATTCTTACGCTTGTAGTGATCCTATTTGCGGCCGATAAGACCTACGATCACTTTAATCCGCCTGCCAGCAAAAAAGGGGGAGCACAAACGGTTAGTAGCGTGATCGTGGAACGCAAAGATGTTCCCTTTGTGATTGAGGCGACCGGCACCATTGTTGCCGCCAGTATTGTTGATGTGCGCCCGCAAATTACCAGCATCGTTACCAAGGTCAACATCACCGAAGGTCAAATCGTGAAAAAAGGGGATTTGCTTTTTACCCTAGACGACCGAACTGACAAGGCTAATTTTGATCGTGCTCAAGCACTTGCTAATGACGCGCAGCGTCAACTAGCACGGGCCAAAGAATTGGTAGCCAAGAATTTCATATCCAAAGCAGGGCTCGATACGGCAGAGGCCAATGCCGCATCAACCCAAGCCGCAGCCCGGGCTGCCGCAGTCCAGCTGTCGTATAACTACCTACGCTCCCCGATCGACGGACGCGCTGGCATTATCAATGTCTTTCCAGGCTCTTTAGTTCAGGCCAGTAACGTCGTCGTGTCATCGACGAGCTCGACTGCGACCTCGACTAGTGGCGCGATGGTTACCATTACCCAGCTCGACCCCATTAATGTCCAGTTCACCGTTCCTGAGCGCGATATCCCTTTGCTACTGAAGGCGCGTAAAGACGATTCACCTTTACCCGTAAGCGTGAGCATCGGTAATATTGAGACCGTTCAGTATCCCGGCCTGGTCTATGTGATTGATAACCAAGTTGACCCCGTGATTGGCGCGGTACGTTTGAAGGCTCGCCTAGAGAATAAAAATGGTGCATTGATTCCGGGCCAATTTGCCCGAATTAAATTAGAGGCCAGTACCTTAAGCGATGTCATGCTCATTCCTTCGCAGGCAGTCGTCATTAATCCCAAAGGTCGCTTTGTCTACATTGTTGAAAAAGACGATGACAAAGTAGTGATGAAACCAGTCAAGGTTCTCTACGAGTACCAAGGCAATGCGGTGATTGAAGGCATTGAAGCAGGCTCGCGCGTGGTGGTTGAAGGCAAACAAAATCTCCGACCTGGCAGTAAGGTGCGCGAAGCAAAGCCCGCCAACACACCAAAAGCACTGGCTAAACCAGCGCCCACCGCCCCTGCGGCTCCCGAGAAAAAATGACGCTGTCTGAGCTGTGTATTCGGCGGCCGATTATGACCACCTTACTGTCGCTAGCGACAGTGATTGCTGGAATCGTCGCCTACACCAAAATTCCGGTTGCCGCCCTACCGAGTTTTAATACCCCCGTCATCTCAGTCACTGCGAGTTTGCCGGGCGCTTCGCCCGAAAACATGGCTTCGGCGGTTGCGCTTCCCCTTGAAAAAGAGTTTTCCACGATTGATGGAATTGTCCTGATTAGTTCCGTGAATTCCCTGGGCAGCACTAGCATTACCTTGGAGTTCAATAACGATCGGGATATTGATAAGGCCGCAGTCGATGTGCAGGCCGCATTGCTGCGAGCGCAGCGGCGCTTGCCGATTGAGATGACCATTCCGCCGTCGTATCGGAAGGTCAACCCCGCCGACGCGCCTGTCTTAATTATCGGCATGACCTCGCCCTCACTCGATCTTTCCGATTTAAACAATTACGCTGAAAATTTGATTTCACCTACCCTATCAACCATTGATGGCGTGGCGCAGATTCAGATATACGGCGCAAAGCGCTACGCCATTCGCGTTAAAGCAAGGCCAGACGCCCTTGCTATCAATAACCTAACGATGGAAGACATTGCGCTTGCCTTAAATAAAGCAAATAGCAATACTCCCGTTGGCGTTTTGGATGGCCCCCGTCAAGCCATGACGATTTATGCCAATGAGCAACTGGTCACCGCTAAGGACTTTAGCGACTTAATCATTGCGCAGCGCAATGGTCTACCCATTTACCTCGGTAATGTTGCCGACGTGGTCGAGAGCTATGAAAACGTCCGCTCTCTCTCCACCACCAATGGCGAGCGCTCGATTGCGATTGCCGTATTGCGGCAGCCCAGCGCCAACACGGTAAAGGTGGTCGATTCTGTTCGGGCTTTACTGCCCGAGTTTGAAAAACAGTTACCCGCCTCTATCAAGTTAATCCCGGTCAACGATCGCTCCATCTCCATTCGTGAAGCGATTCACGATGTCAATATCACCCTGCTGCTCACGATCGCGTTGGTCGTACTGGTTATCTTCCTGTTTTTAAAGCACGCCTCAGCCACCATCATTCCCTCGCTGAGCTTGCCGATCTCCCTGATTGGCGCCTTCTCTCTGCTCTATTTCATGGGCTACAGCCTAGACAACATTTCCTTGCTCGGCATCACCTTGGCTGTTGGCTTAGTGGTCGATGATTCGATTGTGGTGCTTGAAAATATTGTGCGCTATACCGAACAAGGAATGTCGCCATTAAAAGCAGCGCTGAAGGGCAGCAAAGAAGTCGGCTTTACGATTGTGTCGATCTCACTCTCCTTGGTAGCTGTTTTTATTCCCCTCTTTTTTATGCAAGGCCCTGCCGGATTATTGTTTAGGGAATTTGCAGTGGTGGTGTCTTTGGCAGTCTTGGTATCGGCAGTAGTCTCCCTCACGCTAGTCCCGATGCTGTGTAGCCGTTTTTTACCAAAGCCTGGCGCGCCCGCGAGAGAGTTTGCAATGAATCGCCGCTTCGATCAGTTTTTTTCTTGGACCACAGAGCGCTATGTTCACTACCTCGATAAGGCTTTGATTTACCGCAAGCCCGTCTTGCTCGGCTCGGTTGCAACGATCATTCTGACGATCGTGATGTTTATTTACAGCCCCAAAGGCTTCTTCCCTGAGGAAGACATCGGGCAGATTATTGCGACCATGGAGGCCTCCGAAGACATGGCCTTTCCATCGATGCTGGAATTGCAAGATAAAGCAGCGCAAATCGTCATGAATAATCCCAATGTGGCCAATTCGGTATCCATCTTGGGTGGCGGCCTTAGTGCGGGCTCGAACACCGGCCGAATTTTTATTGTGCTCAAGCCCAAAGGCGAGCGCGAGAATATGAAAGCAGTACTCGAGTCGCTCCGCAGAGACTTTAGGGAGCTGCCCGGTCTATCTGTCTTTATGCGCCCGATTCAAAACCTGCAGCTGGGTGGTCGCTCGAGCAAAAGCCGCTATCAATTTACCCTGCAAAGCGTTGGCTTTGATGGCATTAATGAATGGTCTACTAAGATCTTAGAGAAGATGCGTGCCGATCCGATCTTTCGGGATGTGAATACCGATTCGCAATTGCGTGGTCTCAATGTCAAGATTGATATTGACCGTGAAAAAGCGGCCACTGCGGGTGTCACGGTAGCGGATATCCGCCAAGCGCTATACAACTCCTTTGGCGAACGCCAAGTGTCATCGATCTACACCAACGTCAATACCTACTCGGTTATTTTGCAGGCGGCCGATGATCAGCGTCAATTTGAAACCGATCTAAGCAAGGTGTTTGTCCGGGGGCGCGCTACCGACCGTCTCATTCCGCTCTCGGGACTGGCAACCTTTAAGCGCGAGGTAGGCCCAACCTCAGTCAATCACCAAGGCCAAATTCCGGCAATTACCATCTCCTTTAACTTAGCGCCCGATGTCCCCTTAGGTGATGCAACAAAGGCAATTGATGGTTTTGTGAAGGAACTTCAATTACCAAGCTCGATCATTACGAGTTACGGCGGGGACGCCAAAGTCTTTAAAGAAAATCAGTCAGGCCAGATTATTTTAATTTTGGCCGCACTTGCCGTAATCTATGTCTTGCTGGGTGTTTTGTATGAGAGCTATATCCATCCGCTGACCATTTTGGCCGGACTGCCTTCTGCCGCAATTGGCGCACTTCTTTTCTTGTGGGCGTTTAACTTAGAACTTTCCATCATCGCCATCATTGGCATTTTGCTGTTAATCGGTATTGTGAAAAAGAATGCCATCTTGATGATTGACTTTGCTCTTGATGCGCAACGTAATCAGGGCATGAGCCCCGAAGAAGCCATTCGGACCGCCTGTATTTTACGGTTTAGGCCCATCATGATGACCACCTTTGCGGCACTCATGGGCGCCCTGCCCATCGCATTGGGCCTGGGTGCAGGCGCTGAACTTCGCCAGCCCCTCGGCATCTCGGTTGCTGGCGGCTTAATTGTGTCGCAATTTGTGACACTCTTTATTACCCCCGTAATCTACCTCTACCTGGATAAATATGCCGGTAACGGCCCACTCAAGATTAGTCCAGCCGATCTGGAAGGAACAGCCTAATGCGTCAAGTCATCCTCGATACCGAAACCACTGGTCTGAATCCAGCAACGGGTGATCGCGTGATTGAGATTGGCTGTGTTGAGCTGGTTAACCGCAGACTGACTGAGCGGACGTTTCACCATTACATTAATCCAGAGCGTGACATCGATGCGGGCGCCTATGCTGTTCATGGCCTCTCGCGTGCCTTTTTGTCGGATAAGCCGGTCTTCGCGCAGATCGCCGAAGATCTGATTGAATTTGTTGCTGATGCTGAATTAATTATTCACAATGCGCCGTTTGATTTGGGCTTCCTGGACAGTGAGTTTGCTCTTCTCAAACGCCCTCCCTTTCGCGCCCATGCCACCAATGTAATTGACACACTCGTTAATGCGCGCCAGATGTTCCCCGGCAAACGCAATTCCTTGGATGCCCTGTGTGAGCGTTTTTCCATTAGCAATACCCATCGCACTTTGCACGGCGCTTTATTGGATGCGCAGCTCTTAGCGGAAGTCTATGTTGCAATGACGCGGGGCCAGGAAGACCTTACGATTGATTTAATTGACTACTCAGCCAACCTTGATGCATCCGGGCAAACCAGGCCATTGCCAACTAACTTAATGGTTTTGGCTGCTAGCGAAGAAGACTGCAAACTACATGAGCAAATCCTGGCCGAGATCGCAAAGGCAAGCAAAAAAGATCCGGTGTGGGAACGAACCGTTACGCCTTAAATTGCATGTTGAGAAATAATCGTACGATATGTATTTTCTAGGCTCCTAACATATAGCTTACTATCGAATAGTGGAGAGGTTTTACTATTCTGAGCTAACCGGTCTCTTACTGTCTGAAGTAAAGCGGGATTTAAGGCAAGCTCTATTGCCTTTTTTGTATAGGCCTCTATCGACTCTACTATGCAATCTGCCATACCTAATGCATGTAATTGACTAGCAGCAACGCGGCCCGCAAATGTTGAGCCAACTTGGGTTAAAACAGGAACGCCAGCCCAAAGTGCGTCGGCACACGTAGCATGTGCGTTGTAATGCGGCGTATCTAAGAATAAATCTGCTAACCGCAATCGACTTAGGTGGTCTTTGCGTTCAACTTCTCTTTTTGCAAAAATTAATCGCGAAGAATTTACACCAAGATCTTCAGAAGCAGCCTGTAAATTTCTGATCGCTTTGTTGGACGGCGTAGAAAGCCATAAAACACTATTCTCTACTGATTGTAATAGGCGCATCCAACTTCTAAAAATTTCAGGCTGAATCTTGTATGCATTATTAAAGCAAGAATATACAAAACCGCTGCTCGGCAGACCTTGACTCTCTCGGGATGGTAAAGGGCCAAAATCGGCTATCGAGGTATCTACTGGGAAAAATGAATCAGGTAGATATGCAATTTTCTCAGAAAAGAAGGGCTGATCCGATCGGGGTATGGCAATAGGATCTGCTATCAGATAATCAAAATAGCTAGCTCCTGATGTCCCTGCATACCCAAGATAATTGATCTGAATCGGCGCTAGACGATATGAAAACAATGCAGTTCGGGCTCCGGATGTATGCCCATTCAAATCAATCGCAACGTCCAACTGATGTTGCGTAATTAATACATGCGCATCTTTATCAGTCATGCCAAATAAATCATATGCCGAGTCGAATAGCTTATTTATTGTTAATTCAAGCGGATCACGTATTTTTTTATTTAAAAAATATCCATAAAACTCAAATGTGCTTCGATCATGCAGCCTTAAAATGTTTTCCATCAAAATACCAACGGGGTGATTTTTGAAATCAGAAGAAAAGTAGCCAATACGAATCTTTTGATTGCTAAGCACAGGACGTTGATATTCAACTAACGTATTGCTAACTGGTGTACATCGATCGGCAACGTAGACCTTAGCACAGCTTAGTTGTTGCGCTAGCGAGGCTGGCGTTGATAATAAAACGAATGGCAGGCAAGTTTTTTCATTTGCATCAACTCGGGCTAGGATGGACATCGCATTAGGCTCAGCCTGATCCCATATGCATGAGCCCAACTTTGCGGACAACAACTGCCCGTATAAATAAGGAACATCGGGCTTAAGCTGAAATGCCTTTACGTAGCTCTCGTAAGTACGCTCAGCCTCTTTCATTTCTAAAAGCGTATTTCCATAATTTGACCAGGCCTCGCCGTACTCGGGGCTTAAGCTAATGGCTTTTTCATGAGCATGGGCAGCATCAGCAAATTGACCGAGATTAAAAAAAGCATTTCCTAAATTAGTCCAGGTTTCTGCATAGTTTGGATTGAGCTGAAGGGCTTTTTCGTAGCTCTGAATAGCTTGTACGGTAAGGCGCAATTCACTTAACAAATTACCTCGGTTTGACCACGCCAAAAAATAGTTTGGCTGTAGTGCAATGGCTTTTTCGTATGCCTTTTCTGCCTCATCGAATTGCCTTAACTTAGCAAGGGCAGTTCCGCGATCAGTCTGAATTTGCGCGCTATCGGGCACAAGCCGCAGTAACTTGGCATACGTTTCAAGCACCTCTCGGTATAACTCTGCGCCATGCTGCGCCCGCGCTAAATTGGATAGTAGCTCTACATTTTTTGGATCCAGCTGTGCCGCCTTCAAAAGCGGAGGGACCGCTTCCCGCAATCGCCCTTGCATAGCCATGCATAAACCCAAGATTTGCAACGCAATTAAATCCTTGGGATTAAGCCGTAATACTGCATTGGCCACACGCTCCGCAGACTCAAGACGTTGCTGCTCAAATGCCAGCAGCATTTGTTGAGTTAAATGGCTATACGCCTGTGACATCGCCTACCCCAATTTACTCAGCGCTCGATTGCTGCCGCAATGGCTTTACCCAGATCATCGGTCTTGGCAGTGCCACCCACATCCGGGGTCAGTGGTGCATGGCCTGGACCTGCGGAGAGTACGTCCTCAATCGCTGTAAAAATGCGCTTGCCCGCCTCGGGGTAGCCCAAGTGGTCCATCATCATCGAGGCACTCCAAATTTGACCGATTGGGTTCGCAATCATCTTGCCAAAAATATCGGGTGCAGATCCATGCACCGGCTCAAATAGTGATGGAAATAATCCTTCGGGATTAATGCTGCCGGATGGCGCTACTGCAATAGTGCCGGTACATGCGGGGCCCAAGTCTGACAGAATATCGCCAAATAAATTACTCGCAACGACAACATCGAAACGGTCTGGGTTCATCACAAACTGCGCTGTCAAAATATCGATGTGGTACTTGTCGCTTTTTACGTCCGGATACTTCTTGGCCATTACCTCAACCCGCTCATCCCAATACGGCATGGTGATTGCAATGCCGTTCGACTTGGTTGCAGACGTCAGGTGTTTTTTATCACGGCTCTGAGCTAAGTCGTAGGCAAACTTCAGAATGCGGTCGACGCCATGACGCGTGAAAACGGATTCTTGCATCACAAACTCCCGATCGGTATCGGGGAACATTTTGCCGCCTACGCTGGAGTATTCACCTTCGGTATTTTCCCGAACCACGAAGAAATCAATATCACCCGGTTTGCGATTGGCGAGTGGGCATGGCACGCCGGGCAGTAAGCGCACAGGGCGTAAATTGACGTACTGATCAAAGCCACGGCGGAACTGAATCAAACTTCCCCACAGCGACACATGGTCCGGAAGAATGTCGGGCATACCGACTGCGCCAAAGAAAATGGCGTCGTATTGCATTAAGGTATCGAACCAATCGTCCGGCATCATCTTGCCGTGCTTGAGGTAGTAATCACAGCTTGCAAAGTCAAAGTGATCAAACTGCATCGGAATGCCGAGTTTTCTGCTGATTGCCTCTAAGGCACGCACGCCCTCGGGCATCACTTCTTTGCCGATACCGTCTCCGGGAATAACGGCAATTTTGGGGTTCTTAACTATTTTTTGTGCATTCATGGTGGGCTTCGTAAGGGTAATTTAAATGGCGTGCTAAACAGCACTATGAACGGATCTATTTTACAAGTCTTCCTCTGGGGCGCTGGCTCCAGCCACTAACTGATGGCGCGCCGAATGGTATCCCGACCAGGCTTGCCCTCGGCTATGGAGTCCGAGTCGGCATTGGAGGTGTTTTCAATCGTTTCAGGCACAGCCTCCTGCATGCGAATATTGTCCTTTGGGCAGATGGGCGCGCCATAGCTGGCCCAGCGCTTGAGTAAGGTCACTTCGTAACCGCACTGCCCGCACTTGGCTTTACTGCGGCTGGCATTACTTGGCCTTGGGGGCGGAAAGGCGATCGCCTGATGGGGGTATGGCCCCAGCTCCTGACCAATCATCATCAACCGCACGACCAATGCTTCGCTGGCGTGGGCCATCCGTGCAGGACCCTCTAGGCCCAATGCCTGGGCTATCCCCTTGAAATCCTCGCCATGACCACTAAAACAGTCGTCTACTGCATGGCAGAGCTCATGAACCAAGGTGTCCAGCAACTGAACAGGCTCGTCTAACTTAGGGGAAATAAATATCTCATTCACGCCATCGCCCGAGCGCTCGCGTGGCCAGCACTGACCCAAGGTCGTTCGTGGACTACTTGAAGCCGGAAAGCCGCAAGACACGCGCACTGGCGGAATTGCATAGCCTGCTTTGGAAAAAATGGGCTCTAGGCGCCGAACAGCCTCTTGTAACCAGGCTTCGCGGTTGATGGTGTGGGGAATGGCCATAGAAGTAAAAAGAGGTGAAAAAAACAGAGGTCAATTGAGCTGAATTGCGATCATACGCCAGCGCCACTAGAATAGGCCTATGAATGATCTAGAAAGCCTCAGCGCATCCGACGCCGCCCTCGCCCTTGCTCAAGGAAAGATAAAAGCAGAGCATTTAGTCTTAGCGTGTTTAGACCGCATTGGGCAGCGCGAACGCACCATCAAGGCGTGGGTAAGCCTTGGCAAAGAAAACGCCATCGCGCGCGCCCGTCAACTCGATCGCGGCGCATCGACTGGGCTGTTGCATGGCCTGCCGATTGGCGTCAAAGACCTGTTTGATACCTATGACCTCCCCACGGCGTATGGTTCGCCCATCTACCGCGATCATCAGCCAGCGACGGACGCTGTATCAATCGCCCTGATGCGCAAAGCAGGTGGCATTATCTTGGGCAAAACCGTGACCACGGAATTCGCGACCTTTAAGAGCGGCCCCACGGCCAATCCCCACAATACGGCCCACACCCCGGGCGGCTCCTCTAGTGGCTCTGCTGCTGCCGTAGCCGACTTCATGGTTCCTTTGGCTACGGGCACCCAAACTGCCGCATCGATCATTCGCCCTGCCAGCTTTTGTGGTGTGGTTGGCTATAAGCCCAGCTATGGCAAGGTCAGTATTGCAGGTGTTAAAAGCCTCTCGATTTCCATGGATACCTTAGGCTGTTTTGGCAGAACGGTTAGCGATGTTGCCTTAGGCGTCGCAGCCATGAGTGGCGATCACAGTTTGGCTAACATCGATCCCTTGCACCACAAACCACGCATCGCTCTGGCAAATACAGTGCATTGGCCTTTGGCGCAAAAAGAAACCGTCACGGCAATGGCCTTAGCTCGCTTTGCAGCCAACTCCATCAGCCACCATGGCATTTCCGAAGCAAGCTTACCTGCCCTTTTTGATGGATTAGCGGATGCACAAAGCCGCATCATGACCTCCGAAATGTCTCGCAGTTTGCTATTTGAGCGCGTTCACTTTCCCAAGCTATTGGGTAGCAAGATATCGGCCCAACTCAAAGACGGTGCGGCTATCCCCTATGAAATCTATACCGCTGATTTAATTTATGTTGCGCAAGCGCGGCAAGCGATGGATCAGTTTTTTGCGGATAGCGCAGATGTCATCATTACCCCCAGCGCGATCGGGGAAGCTCCGGCTACCAAGTCCCACACCGGCGATCCGATTTTTTGCCGCTCGTGGTCAGTGCTTGGATATCCCTGCATCAACATCAACGTCAGCACGGGACCCAATCACATGCCAGTCGGAGTGCAACTGGTTGCTGGACTGGGGCGTGACCGTTTATTGCTTAGTACCGCAAAGGCATTCGTGCAGGCGCTTGCTGATCCTGCTTCGCGCGCCCAAGCCTAACGCTGACCAATCCGCACATTACCAAATACTGCTTGGGCTTCGGTAGGTAAACAGCGCCAATACTGTTCACTGGCATGCACTTCCCCTTTAAGGGCTGCTGCTGCTTCCCAAGCCCAGCGGGGTTTATATAAAAAGGCTCTAGCGAGAGCAATTAGATCCGCATCGCCCCGCTCCAAAATAGCTTCGGCTTGCTGCGGGCTAGTAATGAGTCCGACAGCAATCGTAGGCAAGCCGGCATGCGCTTTAATTGCTTTCGCAAACGGCACTTGGTAGTCCGGTCCAATGGCAATCTGTTGTTGCCGCGAAATCCCGCCCGATGAAACATGAATAAAGTTGGCGCCCGCCGCCTTTAAGCGCGCCGTAAATTCCGTGGACTCTTCGATAGTCCAGCCGCCATCAATCCAATCCGACGCCGAAAGACGCAATCCCAGCACCCCCGAATATGCCTTGCGGACGGCTGTAAATAATTCCAAGGGAAAGCGAATGCGATTCTCAAAAGAGCCGCCATAGGCATCGCTACGTTGGTTTGCAATCGGCGATAAAAACTGGTGAAGCAAATACCCGTGTGCACAGTGCAACTCGACCCCATCAATGCCAATACGATCAGCGCGCAGCGCTGCTGTCAGAAATGCATCGATCATCGCCTGCAGCTCAGTTGTACTCATAGAATGGGGAGTCCGCTCATTCGGTAACTGCGGAATCTCCGATGGACCACAGATAGCCCAGCCGCCCTGATCCTCCCCCAGTAACTGACCGCCTTCCCAGGGCGTCGCACTCGATGCCTTACGGCCGGCGTGCGAAAGTTGGATAAAAACGGGTAAGGCTGGTGCCAAGGCACGCGCTCGGCTTAACTTGTCCTTTAAGGCTGCCTCCGTCGCGTCATCCCATAAGCCTAGGCAGGCTGGGGTGATTCGCCCTTGGGCGGTTACGGCAGTCGCCTCAATGATGAATAATCCTGCTCCGCTATTGAGCAGATTGCCCCAATGCATTAGGTGCCAATCCATCGCCATGCCGTCTACCGCGGAATACTGGCACATGGGCGCCACCACAATGCGGTTCGCCAGGGTTAAATCGCCCTTCGGAGATGCCAGGGTATAGGGAGAAAAGAGCAGACTCATGCAAAAAACCTTTTAGTAGCAAATTGTGAGGAATACAGCTGAAAACAGACGATAGCGATAGAATAATGGGATTCCAGGTTCAGTTCGGCACTTCGAGGGACTAAACACCCGATTTACCGCATAAACCAGTGTATTTGCCTTACATAAACCACCAAATCACCCAGTCCCCGTCGATCAACAGAAGGTCCTATGACAAGCAATAAAACCCCCCCATTTAACTCCAAAGACGATATTGCCCATTTCATTGGCGGCGCCCTGCACCTCCCCAGTAATAGCCGCTTTGGCGATGTCCACCATCCCGCCAGTGGCCAAGTTGCCCGGCGCGTTGCGCTTGCCAGCAAAAATGATGTCAACGAGGCAGTTGCCTCTGCCAAGGCGGCCTTTCCGGCTTGGGCGGATACTCCACCCCTACGCCGTGCGCGCATTCTGTTTAAGTATTTAGAGCTGCTCAACAGCCACCGCGATGAATTAGCGGCCATCATTACCGCTGAACACGGCAAAGTGTTTACAGACGCCCAAGGTGAAGTCACCCGCGGCATTGAAATTGTGGAATTTGCGACCGGCATTCCAGAGTTATTGAAGGGTGACTACAGCGAGCAGGTCTCGACTGATATTGATAACTGGATCATGCGACAGCCCTTGGGCGTGGTTGCCGGCATTACGCCGTTTAACTTCCCAGTGATGGTGCCCATGTGGATGTTCCCGGTCGCCATTGCGTGCGGCAATACCTTCATTCTGAAACCGAGCCCAACCGATCCATCCGCTTCTCTCTTGATGGCTAAATTACTCACCGAGGCTGGCCTACCCAAAGGCGTATTTAACGTCGTTCAGGGTGACAAAGAAGCAGTGGATGCCTTAATTGAAAATCCAGATGTCAAGGCAATTAGCTTTGTTGGCTCGACCCCGATTGCTAATTACATCTACGAGCGTGGCGCGCATTTTGGTAAGCGCGTGCAAGCCCTCGGCGGTGCCAAGAATCACATGGTAGTCATGCCGGATGCCGATATTGATAAAGCCGTTGATGCCCTCGTTGGCGCAGCCTATGGCTCCGCGGGTGAGCGCTGCATGGCAATCTCGGTAGCCGTTTTGGTCGGCGATGCTGCTGAAAAGATCATGCCTAAACTGATTGAGCGTACCCGCTCATTGAAGATTAAAAATGGTATGGAGCTCGATGCGGAAATGGGCCCGATTGTGACCCGTGCTGCACTTGATCGCATAACCGGCTACATCGATAAAGGCGTTGCAGCCGGCGCCAAGCTACTAGTCGACGGACGCAATTTTTCCGTTCCTGGATCAGAGAAGGGGTTTTGGTTGGGTGGCACGCTGTTTGATGGCGTTACTCCGGACATGCAAATTTACCTGGAAGAGATTTTTGGACCTGTCCTGTCCTGCATGCGCGTTGCCAACTTTGGCGAAGCACTGGACTTGGTCAATGCCCATGAATTTGGTAACGGCGTGGCCTGCTTTACCAGCGATGGCAATATTGCCCGTGAGTTTGCGCGCCGCGTCCAAGTGGGTATGGTGGGCATTAACGTACCGATTCCGGTGCCGATGGCTTGGCATGGCTTTGGTGGCTGGAAGCGCTCGCTCTTTGGGGATATGAATGCCTATGGCAAAGAAGGTGTGCGTTTTTATACCAAGCAAAAGAGCGTGATGCAGCGCTGGCCTGAGAGCATTGCCAAGGGTGCAGAGTTTGTGATGCCCACCTCTAAGTAAGCTTAGGGGTCTCGGGCTACCATTTTTTGGTTTGCCTTAAATAGAAATAGCAACCCGAGGGTTGCTATTTTTCTTTGGTACGTTTTGGTGAGTGCTTAAGCGAGACACCAAGGGTGCAAGATTTACTGCAGGGTATTTTTTAGCAGCGGCAGCGCAGGTAAAGCCAGGATCTCAATACCCTCTTCGCGCAGTGACTCCACTTCATCCACGGTAGTGCTCCCCCGAATGCTGCGCTCGGGCGACTCTTTGTAATGAATCTTGCGAGCCTCCTCTGCAAATTCAGAACCCACGTCTTCCGAACGGCTCATGAGCTCTTGCATTCCCTTTAAAAAAGCGGCCTGTACTTGCGCTTCGAGCTGACTATGATCAGCGCGCGTCACTGCGGCAACCTCATTCTGGTTTGGCTGATTTTCTGTGGGGTTTGTCTTGGCGAGTGCGCTGGAAGCCCCGCTGCTCTGCGCTTGATTCTCTTTGGCGTGCGACTTGGCAATGTGGGGTGCCGATGGCATCCGCGTAATCTCAGTGCTATTGCATAAAGGGCAAGCGAGCATGCCACTAGCCTGCTGAGTAAGGCAATCTTCCTCCGAAGCAAACCACCCCTCAAAGCGGTGATCAAAGGAACAGGATAGGTTATAGACTTTCATGCTGTGTAGATGGGGGCAAAACTGCTAAATTCAATATAGCTTATTTTAATAGCGTTTCTTAAGCGGCGACGATCGCTTGTGGCTTAACCAAGCCCCGGCGATAGCGATCCAACCAATAGGCTGAAATCGTGGTCTTGACGTCGGTAATGGCGCCCTCTTCCACCCACCTTAGCAATTCATCCAGAGAAGCAGCAAATACGTCTAAAAATTCCTCATCGTCGAGCTGCCGCTCACCTTTGCTCAAGCCTTCAGCCAAATAAATATCGATGAATTCGGTCGAATACGAAATCACCGGATGAATCCGCCGAATGTAACTCCATTTACTGGCGGTATACCCCGTCTCTTCTTGTAGCTCCCGCTGGGCACAGACCAAGGGGTCCTCCCCCGCATCTAACTTCCCTGCTGGTATCTCCATGCATACCCGGGCTACGGGATAGCGATACTGGCGCTCGAGCAAAATACGCCCATCGTCCAGTAAAGCAACAATCGCTACCGCACCTGGATGCGTAAGGTACTCGCGCACCGCTTCACCACCATCCGGCATTCGGACCGTATCCCGCTTCATATTTAAAAATAGGCCGCCGTACAGGTCTTGTGTGTGGATACACTCCTCTTTTAAGTGCGCATCGCCTGTGGGTAGTTCATGCAGGGATTTTTCAGTCATTAAAGAATGTCCATAAAAAAACCCAGCTAGTTAGCTGGGTTAATCGTGTTAGCCGCCGAGCAAGGTGTTTCGCATGACATCCAGGCATAGGGCCATCAACGCTCCAGGGAATATGCCAAGTGCAAGCACCATCAGACCATTCAAACCCAAAACGCCTTTCGCAATAGCAGTGCCACTGACAGAATGCTCATGACTTGGCTCATCAAAGTACATGACCTTCACCACGCGTAAGTAGTAGAACGCACCGATCAGTGATGCAATCACGGCAATCACGGCCAAGAAAACATAATTGGCATCCACCAAGGCCTCAAGTACGGAGAGCTTCGCAGCGAAACCAACTGTGGGTGGGATGCCGGCTAAAGAGAACATCATTAGCAGCCCCAAGAAGGCAAACCAAGGGTGTTTGCGATTGAGGCCTTTTAAGCCATCCAGCGTTTCACAATCATATCCCTTGCGCGATAAGACCATGAGAAGACCAAAAGTGCCGAGTGTGGTGATGACATAGGTCACCGCATAAAACATGGAGGCACTAAATGCGTGATCATCAAACACGGAGAGCATGCCCAGCAAGACAAAGCCCATCTGTGCAATTGCTGAATAGGCCAGCATCCGCTTTAAATTGGTTTGCGCGATCGCAGTGACATTACCGACTACTAAGGAGAGGACAGCCAATATCATCAGCATCGGCTGCCAATCGGCCAAGAGTGGCAGCAAGGTATTCACCAGCAAACGGAAGAGCAATGCAAATGCAGCCAATTTAGGTGCGGCAGCAATTAATAATGTCACTGCTGTGGGCGCCCCTTGGTAGACATCCGGTACCCACATATGAAATGGCGCAACCCCCAGCTTGAAGGCCAGACCAGCCATAATAAAGACAAGACCAAATGCCATGATGAGGTGGTTAATACGCGGGTCCGCAACCGTCCTAAAGATCTCTACTAGATCGAGGGATCCAGTAACGCCATAGAGCATCGACATGCCGTAAAGCAAGAAACCCGATGCTAAGGCGCCCAGCACAAAGTATTTAATGGCTGCCTCAGAAGACATGCCACTAGAGTGACGCATGGCCACTAAACCATAGGTAGACAAGGCCATCAACTCTAAACCGAGGTAGAGGGTCAAAAGGTTGGATCCCGATATGAGCACCAGCTGACCCAAGAGCGCAAACAAAGCCAGCACGATAAAGTCGGGCCTAAACAGGCCACGATCAATCAGATACTGTTTCGAATAAATTAAGGTAATTAACAAGGCAAAGCACGATACCGCCTTGAGTAGATTGGCAACAGGATCCGACTGAAATAGGCCGTACATGGCGTAATACGGCAGATCATCCACGCGAAACAAAAATGCAAGGCCCAGCCCAATGAGCAGTAAGCAACTGGAAAAATAGACAAAGGATGCGGCCTTGGGCGTATGGAATACATCCGGCCCTTGGTTTTCTTTCTTTTCTTTAATAAATGCGCTGGTCAATAGCAAATCACTTGCAATGAAAGCAAGGATCAGTTCAGGGGCAATCGCAATCAGGTCAAAAGTATCCATGGTGTTACCTTGCTTAAAGTTTGCTGATAGCGACATGCTCAAGCAGATGGATCACTGCTGGGTGAATGATGTCAGTAAAGGGTTTTGGATAAATACCCATCCAGAGAACGCAGATGGATAGAACAGCCAACATGAAAAACTCGCGGCCATTAATGTCGGTTAGCGCATCCACTTCGGGGTTAGCAATCGCACCAAATACAACACGCTTGACCATCCACAAGGAGTATGCGGCGCCTAATATCAAGGCGGTTGCCGCCAGTACGCCAATCCAGAAATCGTAATCAACGGCAGCCAAAATGACCATAAATTCGCCAACGAAGCCCGAGGTGGCTGGCAAGCCGCAATTGGCCATCGCCAAAAAGACCATGAACACAGAAAACTTGGGCATCCGGTGAATCACGCCACCAAAATCGGCAATTTGCCGGGTATGCATCCGGTCATAGAGCACGCCAATCGCCAAGAACATCGCCCCAGAAATAAAGCCGTGGGAGATCATTTGAATAATGCCACCCTCTACGCCGAGTGGACTAAACAGGAAGAATCCCAGAGTCACAAAGCCCATATGCGCTACCGATGAATATGCCACTAGCTTTTTCATGTCCTTCTGGACCAAAGCAACCAAGCCAACGTAGATAACCGCCACCAAGGACAAGAAAATGACAAAGGGGCCGAGGTACATGCTGGCATCCGGCGCAATCGGCAAAGAGAAACGCAAGAAGCCATAGGCACCCAGCTTCAACATAATTGCCGCCAACACGACCGATCCCCCGGTAGGCGCTTCCACGTGGACATCGGGCAACCAGGTATGTAAAGGCCACATGGGCACTTTGACAGCAAAGGCCATAAAGAAGGCAAAGAAAATCAGAATTTGCTCAACAATATCGAGGGGTGCATGGTGCCAAGACTGAATATCAAAGGTATTAGTAGCGTTGTACAGATACAGCATCGCGATCAAGGTCAGCAGCGAGCCCAGCAAGGTATAGAGGAAGAATTTGAACGCCGCATAAATGCGGTTCTTGCCACCCCACACCCCAATGATGATGTACATCGGTATCAAGGTGGCCTCGAAGAAGACATAAAACAACATGCCGTCGAGCGCTGAAAAAACACCGATCATGAGGCCGGATAGGATCATGAAGGCGGCCAGATACTGCGACACCTTTTCAGTAATGACTTCCCATGCGGCAATAACCACAAAGATGTTAATAAATGCCGTCAGAACGACAAACCAAACGGAGATACCGTCTACTCCTAGGTGATAGTTGATGTCGTAGCGCTCAATCCAACTGAGCTTTTCGACAAACTGCATACCAGCAGTCGATTCATCAAACTGCAATACCAAAGGCAAGGTAGCAATGAAGCCGAGTACAGAGCCAAACAACGCAAGGTAACGCACCCCTGAGGATGGACGCTCAGACCCATAAATCAAAATGATCAGACCGAAAACGATCGGGATCCAGATGGCGTAGGAAAGAATCATAACGGGGTGTTCTACTTAATAAGCGATATAAATATAGGTATACAAGATCCATGAGAGCAAGGCGATTAAGCCCAATATCATGGCAAAGGCATAGTGATAGAGGTAACCCGATTGCAAGTGGCGGATTACGCCAGCAAATCGGCCGACTAGATGGGCACTGCCATTCACCAACATGCCGTCAATAATTTTTTGATCGCCGCGGTGCCAAAACACACCACCAAACCAAAGCATTCCTTTTGCAAAGACAGCCTGGTTTAGCTCGTCCAAATAATATTTATGATCGAGGAGCTTCTTAATGGGAGCAAGCGCTTCGGAGACCTTCGCTGGCAAGCTGGGCATCCATAAATAGCCAATCGCAGCGGCCAATACTCCCAAGACTACCAATAGCAGAACCCAGGTGCCAAAGGCATGCATTGCCATCGCTACAGGGCCATGAAACGCCTCTGCCAAATGCTTCATCACGGGATGCTTGGCGATATCAATAAAAATAGAGTCGCCAAAGAAGGTGCCGTACAGCAAGGGGTCAATCGTATAAAAGCCGATGATGACCGATGGAATAGCCAAGAGAATTAATGGGATAGTAACAACCCATGGAGACTCGTGGGGCTTCTCTCCTGGCGCCAAGCCATGGTGCGCATGATCATCGTGGCCATGATCGTCGTGTGCGTGGTGATCATGGCTTGCATGACCAAAACGCTCTTTGCCATGGAAGACATAGAAATACAGGCGGAATGAATAAAGGGCTGTTACAAAGACACTGGCCATGACTGCAAACAAGGCAAATCCAGAACCAGGGATCGTGCTGGCTGCCACCGCTTCAATAATCGAATCTTTGGAATAAAAGCCAGAGAAGAACGGTGTGCCAATCAGAGCCAAGCTACCCAAGAGCATCATCAAGCAAGTGACGGGCATGTACTTCCATAGACCGCCCATCTTGCGCATGTCTTGTTCGTGGTGCATTCCCAGGATCACACTACCTGCTCCGAGGAACAAGAGGGCTTTGAAAAATGCATGGGTCATCAGGTGGAAAATGGCGATGGGATAGGCAGACACGCCCAGAGCAATCGTCATGAAGCCCAATTGCGAAAGGGTTGAATACGCAACCACTCGCTTGATATCGTTTTGCACGATACCCAAGAAACCCATAAATAGCGCAGTGATAGAGCCAATCACCAAAATAAAGCTGAGGGCGGTATCAGACAACTCAAACAAGGGTGACATACGGCTCACCATGAATATGCCGGCCGTCACCATGGTTGCCGCATGAATCAAGGCAGAAATGGGGGTTGGGCCTTCCATCGAATCGGGCAGCCATACATGCAAGGGAAACTGAGCCGATTTACCCATGGCGCCGATGAAGAGGCAAATACAAGCCACGGTCACTAAATTCCAGTCTGTACCCGGCAGAGTCTGCGCAGCCAATACCGTGTTTTGAGCAAAGATGGCATCGTAGTTCATGGAACCAGTACCAGCCAAGAGCAAGCCAATCCCCAAAATGAATCCAAAGTCGCCTACGCGATTGACCAAGAAGGCTTTCATATTGGCAAACACGGCGCTTTGGCGCTCGTAGTAAAAACCAATCAGCAGATAAGAAACAACGCCCACTGCTTCCCAGCCAAAAAAGAGCTGTAGCAGGTTATTGCTCATGACTAGCATCAGCATGGCAAAGGTAAACAAAGAAATATAGGAGAAGAAGCGGTTGTAGCCCTCCTCCTCTGCCATGTAACCAATGGTGTAAATATGGACCATCAATGAAACAAAGGTCACCACCACCATCATCACGGCACTCAGTGGATCAATTAAAAAGCCGATATCAAAACTAAGCTCGCCCAGTTGCATCCAGCGATAAACCGAGCCATTAAAGTAAAAGCCATCCATGACCTGCATTAAGACATTGCAGGACAGAACAAAGGCAATCATCACGCCCAAAATAGCGATGGTTTGGCAGGCACCACGACTCAGCTGCTTACCTAAAAATCCGGTGCCAAAAAATCCTACCAGCATGCTGCCGATGAGTGGCGCAAGCGGTATGGCGCAGAGTACGGGAATAGTGAGAGTCAGTTCCATTACAGGGTCTTTTTAAACTAGCCTTTGAGGTGATCAAGCTCTTCAGCATTGATCGAATCGAATTTACGGAACAGGGTTACCAAGATAGCCAAGCCAATAGCGGCCTCGGCAGCAGCAACGGTCAAGATGAAAAACACAAAGACTTGACCGGCCATGTCACCTAAGTAGTAGGAGAAGGCAACAAAGTTCATATTGACTGATAACAGCATCAGCTCAATGGCCATCAACAAAATAATGATGTTGCGGCGATTTAAGAAAATACCAACGACGCTAATCGCAAACAGAATGGCGCCGAGTACTAGAAAATGCGCAAGCGTGATGGTCATTTTGGCTCTCCACCCGTTTTACTGCGCTGATCCTGCTTGGCGTCCATTTCGGAGTCCATCTTCACCATACGCATACGGTCGGCTGGATTAACCGCAACCTGATCGGCCACAATTTGCGACTTGGAATCTTTACGGCGACGCAAGGTTAAAGCAACCGCAGCAATAATCGCCACCAGCAAAATGATGCCGGCAATCTCAAAGGCATAAACATAATCGACAAAGAGGACGCGTCCTAAGGCTTGGGTATTGGGAACGCCGCCCATTTCTTCGAGCATAGGCTGCAGCGGCACCGTAGTTCCAACAAAGCCTCGGATCAAGACGATGGAGAGCTGCATCACAATCACTGCGCCAATCAAAAAGGCGACCGGCAGAAACTTCTTGAAATCCCGACGCAGATGAGCCAAATCAAGATCTAGCATCATCACCACGAAGAGGAAAAGCACCATCACAGCGCCCACATAAACCAAAATGAGGACGAGACTTAAAAACTCAGCCCGCAGCAGCATCCATAATCCCGACGCGCAGAAAAAAGCCAGGATTAAAAAGAGAGCTGAGTTCACCGGATTACGAGCGGTGATCACCTGCAGAGCAGATAACACCAAAATGCCCGCAAAGGCATAGAAAAAAATCGAATAGATGGTCGCGGGTTCGAATGTCATAAAAGGGAATTAACGGTATGGGGCATCGGCTTTGCGATTGGCTGCAATCTCGGTTTCATACTGATCACCAACGGCCAAGAGCATATCTTTTGTGAAATACAAATCACCCCGTTTATCACCAAAGTATTCAAAGATGTTAGTTTCGACGATGGCATCAACCGGACAGGCCTCTTCACAGAAGCCGCAAAAAATACACTTGGTTAAATCGATGTCGTAACGCGTGGTCCGGCGAGTACCATCGTCGCGCTGATCAGACTCAATCGAAATCGCCATAGCAGGACATACGGCTTCACATAATTTACAGGCGATGCAACGCTCTTCTCCATTCGGGTAGCGACGCAAGGCATGTAGGCCTCGGAAACGCGGTGACTGGGGGGTCTTTTCTTCCGGATACTGCACCGTGAACTTGGGCTTAAAGAGGTATTTTCCGGTGATAGCCATCCCAGTCAACACATCCTTGAGCATGAGGCTGCTTAAAAACTGATTTATTCGTTTAAACATAATCGCGGCTTAGTTCCAAATATTCCAAGGAGAGATAACCCAAGTGCCAACCAAAATCACCCAAAAAACCGACAGTGGAATAAAGATCTTCCAACCCAAACGCATGATCTGGTCGTAGCGGTAGCGTGGCAAGGTGGCTCGCAACCAAATAAAGCAAGACAGAATGAAGAAGGTCTTGGCAAACAACCAGAAGAAACCTGGAATATCACGCAGGATGGGTAAATCCAAAATCGGCAGCCATCCGCCTAAGAACAGAATGGAGGTAAGCGCGGCAATCATGATCATGTTGGCGTATTCCGCCAAGAAGAACATCGCGTACGCCATACCTGAATATTCCACCATGTGACCTGCCACGATCTCGGACTCACCCTCGACCACGTCAAAGGGATGGCGATTGGTTTCGGCAACGCCAGAGATAAAGTAAATCAGGAACATGGGCAGCAGCGGCAACCAATTCCACGATAGGAAATTAAGCCCCATATCCGCAAAGATGCCGGTATCTTGCAAGAGCACGATCTTGCTCAGATTAAGTGAGCCTGAAATAATGAGAACGGTGACCAATGCAAAGCCCATGGCGATTTCGTAGGAAATCATTTGTGCTGAAGCGCGCATCGCCGCTAAGAACGGGTATTTAGAGTTCGATGCCCACCCCGCCAAAATAACGCCGTATACCCCGATCGATGAAATCGCAATGACGTACAGGAGGCCAGCATTCACATCCGCCAAAACCATCTCAGCCTGAAACGGAATCACCGCCCACGCCGCAAAGGCAGGAGCAATCACCATCACAGGGGCAATCACAAACAGTACTTTATTGGAGCGGGTTGGCGAAACAATCTCTTTGAGCAACAACTTAATTGCATCGGCAATCGGTTGTAACAATCCCAGCGGACCCGTTCGATTCGGCCCGAGACGAATGTGCATCCAGCCAATCAGCTTACGCTCCCATAGAGTCATATACGCTACAGCAGCAAACATCGGCAACACAATCGCAACGATCTTGACCAATGTCCAAACCAGAGGCCATAGCGAGCCAAAGAGCTCGGTTCCGTGCAGATTGATGGCGTTGAGTATGTCAGTCATGGTGATTCCTAAACTCGGCTGACCGTAACGGGGCCGAACATCGCACCGAGTTCAGCGCTTGCGGGCGAAGTTGCTGACATGCGCACACATCCAGCAGCTAACTGACTTTCCAGCATGGCAGGCATTTGCACGGTTTTAGCACCTTGTGAAATAGCAACCAAATCACCCTCTTTTAGATTGAGTTCAGCAAAGGTTTTGGCATTTAAGCCAAGGCGATGTGCATTTTTAGCGTCGCGGGTCAGTTGCAATGCCGGAGCACGGCGCACGATCGCATCGACACCATAAATCGGTAAATCGCTAACGCGCTCAAGTCCGTTAACCGCTTGCTCTTGAACCAAACTAGGGGATGCATTAAATCGGTTATTCAGGCGCTCGGCAATGGGTTTAGCTAAGGCCTCACCGCAAACCTCTTCGGGTGTATTGAGTAAGAAGCCATTCAGACCGAGCAAGCTGCCCATGGCACGTAATACTTTCCATGCTGGTCTTGCATCTGCCAGGGGGCGTACCGATGGCTGGATGGTCTGCACCGTTCCTGCCGCATTGATAAAGCTGCCTACCGATTCCGTGAATGGCGTAATGGGTAACAACACATCAGCCAATTCCAATAGTTCGCTGCTAGCAAACGCAGTTAGCGCAATAACGGTATCGGCCTTGGCTAATGCAGAACGTGCCTGCTCTGGATTTGGTAAATCAGATAAAGGCTCCACATTCAGCAACAGGACTGCGCGAGCACTACCGTCGAGGACAGAATCAATGCCCGCATTGGGTTTTTGTTGAACGGCTTGCAACAGCGGTGCCGCGACGGCATTGCCACCAATAGGCAAAAATCCAAAGGTAGCGCCGGTTTGCTCGGCAATAAATTGGGCTAGCACATGCAAATTAGAGGCATGGGGATGCGCAATTGCAGCAGAGCCCAAGAGAACCGCTTTATTGGATCCAGACAAAAGGCTATCTGCAATCGCTTGCGCTTCTTTAGAGATCACCCCACCCTGAATACCTGCGGGCAACTGACTCGATTTTGCTTTGGCAATCGCGCTGGCGACTTCAGTCAGCACCGCAGTCCAGCGACTCGGCGCCGCAGCAAGACTCAGCGAAGGCATTAACCAATCGTCACCGCCTGCATCTACGCGAGAAATCTGGAGGCCGCGCTTCGTAGCGGTACGCAAACGTGCTGCAATCAGCGGCTGCTCTTTACGTAAAAAACTACCAACCACGAGTGCGCGATCCAATTGGCTTACATTGGCAATCGGCATGCCGAGCCATGGCGCAGCTGCAGCACCGCGCACATCGGTTTGGCGCAGGCGCGTCTCTACGCGGTCAGAGCCCATTGCACGCACTACTTTTTGCAGAAGATGCAACTCTTCGACGCTCGAGATTGGGTGAGCGATGGCTGCAAGTGCATCAGCGCCATGATCGGCCGTAATGGTTTTCAAAGAACGGGTGACGTACTCTAAAGCAGACTCCCAGTCGGTCTCGAGCCATTTGCCCTCTTGCTTGACCATCGGCACAGTCAAACGCTCTGCACTGTTCACGCCTTCGTAGGCAAAACGGTCGCGGTCACTGATCCAGCATTCATTAATGGCTTCATTTTCCAGAGCAACGACCCGCATGACACGGTTGGCTTTGGTTTGTACTGTAGTGTTGGTACCCAGGCTATCGTGCGGACTCAATGAGCGCTTACGCCCTAACTCCCATGTGCGCGCAGCATAGCGGAATGGCTTGCTGGTCAAAGCACCAACTGGGCAAATGTCAATCATGTTTCCCGATAACTCGGAATCAATGGTTTGACCAGAGAATGTGGTGATCTCAGAATGCTCACCACGATTAACCATACCCAGTTCCATGATTCCGGAAACCTCTTGGCCGAAGCGAACGCAGCGGGTGCAATGAATGCAACGCGTCATCTCTTCCATCGAAATGAGCGGACCTACATTTTTATGAAACACCACGCGCTTTTCTTCACTGTAGCGCGATGTGGATTTACCGTAACCGACCGATAGATCTTGTAATTGGCACTCACCGCCTTGATCACAAATTGGGCAATCGAGGGGATGATTGATCAGCAAAAACTCCATGACGGAACGCTGCGCTTCGACTGCTTTTGCAGAATGGGTGAACACCTTCATACCCTGGGTTACTGGTGTCGCACAGGCTGGCAATGGTTTAGGTGCTTTTTCAACTTCAACTAGGCACATGCGGCAGTTGGCTGCAATCGATAATTTCTTGTGATAGCAAAAATGGGGAATGTAGGTTCCCAATTTATTTGCGGCGTGCATCACCATCGAACCTTGCGGAACTTCGACTGCCTTGCCGTCCAATTCGATTTCAACCATGCTCACGTCAACAAATCCTTCTCTTTAAATGGGGCTTAAACGTATTCAGGCACGATGCAACGCTTGTGCTCAACGTGGTACGCAAACTCATCCATGTAGTGCTTTAGCATGCCGCGCACTGGCATTGCTGCTGCATCGCCTAAAGCACAAATGGTTCTACCTTGAATATTTGCTGCAACGTCATTGAGCAAATCCAAATCTTCTGGGCGCCCTTGTCCATGTTCAATGCGATTGACGATGCGCCACAACCAACCGGTACCCTCACGGCATGGGGTGCACTGTCCACAGGACTCTTCGTGATAAAAATAGGATAAGCGCAGTAGCGACTTGACCATGCAACGGGTGTCATTCATGACGATGACCGCGCCAGAGCCCAGCATCGAACCTGCTTTCGCAATGCTGTCGTAGTCCATCGTTAGATCCATCATCATGGCGCCCGGAATAACTGGCGCTGACGATCCACCGGGGATCACTGCTTTCAATGCCTTTCCTTCGCGCATCCCGCCAGCGAGCTGCAAGAGCTCTGAGAATGGCGTTCCCAATGGAACCTCGTAATTGCCGGGATGTACTACATCACCCGAAACCGAGAAGATTTTGGTGCCGCCATTATTCGGCTTGCCGAGTTGCAAATACGCCTCACCACCAATTGCCAATATGAATGGCACGGCAGCAAAGGTTTCGGTATTGTTAATTGTCGTGGGCTTGCCATACAAACCAAAGCTCGCAGGGAACGGTGGTTTGAAGCGGGGTTGGCCCTTTTTGCCTTCGAGGGACTCCAGCAGCGCAGTTTCTTCACCGCAAATGTAGGCGCCCCAGCCCGGAGAAGCATGCAATTGAAAATTAAACTCGGTTCCTAGAATGGAATCGCCCAAATAACCTGCGGCACGGGCCTCTTCCAATGCTTCTTCAAAGCGGGTATAGACTTCCCAGATTTCACCGTGGATATAGTTATAACCAACGCTAATGCCCATGGTGTAGGCACCAATGATCATGCCTTCGATCAATGCATGCGGGTTGTAACGCATGATGTCACGGTCTTTAAATGTACCGGGCTCGCCCTCATCGCTATTACAAACTAAGTATTTTTGACCGGGGAACTGGCGGGGCATGAAGCTCCACTTCAGTCCAGTTGGGAATCCTGCACCGCCACGACCGCGCAATGACGATGCTTTTAATTCTGCAATCAATGCGTCTGGCGTAACTTTATCCTTCAGAATTCGGCGCAACTGCTGATAACCGCCGCGGCTTTCATAGTCTTTAAGACCCCAGTTATCACCAGTGAGGCCAGCCAAGATTAATGGCTTGATGTGACGGCTATGGAGACTCGTCATGCTGGCTGTCCTTTTGCCGAAGCGCGCAACTCATTTAAGAGTGCGTCAATTTTTTCATTGCTCATAAAGCTGCACATGGTTTTATTGTTCACCAGCATCACTGGGGAGTCGCCGCAGGCGCCCATGCACTCACCCTCTTTTAAGGTAAAGGTACCGCAAGGCGTAGTCTCATTAAAACCAATCCCCAACTGCTGCTTTAAATGATTGGCAGCACGCTCGCCATTGCTGAGTTGGCAGGGTAAATTAGTACACACCACGATTTTGTGACGCCCAATGGGTTTGGTGTCATACATATTGTAAAAAGTGGCAACCTCATCCACTGCAATGGTGGTCATACCCAATACGGATGCAACCTCAGCTATCACCTCGGGCGAGACCCAACCCACTTCGGTTTGCGCTGCAATTAAACAGGCCATCACAGCGGATTGCTTTTGATCGGCAGGGTACTTCGCGATGTTGCGCTCCATATCGGCGCGGGTCTTGGCAGATAGTTGCATGGTTGGAGTGTGTGTCATTAATGAGTCCTGGGTACCTATGCGATTAGCGATCAATCTCGCCGAACACAATGTCTTGTGTACCAATAATCGTTACCGCATCGGCAATCATGTGGCCGCGGGCCATTTCATCGAGCGATGCCAAATGCACAAAGCCAGGGGCACGGATTTTTAGGCGATATGGTTTATTCGCGCCATCCGATACGGCGTAGATGCCAAACTCACCCTTGGGGTGCTCAACCGCAGCGTAGGCCTCGCCTGCCGGAACATGAATCCCTTCAGTAAAGAGTTTGAAGTGGTGAATCAACTCTTCCATATTGGTTTTCATATCCACGCGTGCAGGTGGCGATACCTTGTGGTTATCACTCATCACCGGACCAGGATTGGCACGCAACCAAGCAACGCATTGCTGAACAATGCGATTGGACTGACGCATCTCTTCCATGCGAATTAAGTAGCGGTCATAGGAATCGCCATTGACGCCCACTGGAATATCAAACTGCAAGCGGTCATAGACTTCATAGGGTTGCTTCTTACGCAAATCCCACTCCACGCCAGAACCACGGAGCATGGGACCAGTAAAGCCCAGTTGCAAGGCGCGCTCAGGCGAGACAACCCCAATGCCCACGAGGCGCTGTTTCCAAATACGGTTATCGGTCAACAAATTACAGTACTCATCGACGTTTCCGGGGAAGCGCTGGGTAAATGCTTCAATGAAATCCAGCAAAGAACCGCTGCGGTCTTCGTTTAAGCGCTTGAGTGCACTGCTGCTGCGTGTCTTGGACTCAGCAAACTGCGGCATACGCTCAGGTAGGTCACGATAGACGCCGCCGGGACGGTAATACGCTGCATGCATACGTGCACCCGAGACTGCTTCGTACATATCAAAAATATCTTCGCGATCGCGGAAGGCGTACAAGAAAACGGCCATAGCACCGACGTCCAAGCCATGGCAACCAATCCACAATAAGTGGTTGAGTAAGCGTGTTAACTCGTCATACATCACGCGGATGTATTGCGCGCGCAGCGGCACATCGACGTTGAGTAATTTTTCAATAGCCATCACATAGGCGTGCTCGTTGACCATCATCGAGACGTAATCGAGGCGATCCATATAAGGCACGCTCTGAATCCAGGTACGGGTCTCGGCGAGTTTTTCAGTCGCACGGTGCAATAAGCCAATGTGTGGATCAGCGCGTTGAATGACTTCGCCGTCGAGCTCCAGCACTAAACGCAATACGCCGTGCGCAGCTGGATGCTGCGGACCAAAGTTCAGGGTGTAATTTTTAATCTCGGCCATGATTAAACTGGGCCTCCGTATTGCTCTTCCCGCACGACGCGCGGTGTAACCTCGCGAGTCTCAATCGTGACCGGTTGGTAGACAACCCGCTGTAACTCTGGGTCATAACGCATTTCGACATTCCCAGAGATCGGGAAATCCTTGCGGAAGGGATGACCAATAAATCCATAGTCGGTCAAGATGCGACGCAGATCGGCATGGCCATCAAACAAAATACCAAAGAGGTCAAATGCTTCGCGCTCAAACCAATTTGCCGAGGCCCAAACCGAAGTCAATGAGGAAACCAAAGGATAACTATCGTCCGGCGCAAAGACACGAAGGCGCAAACGCAGGTTGTGCTTCACTGACAACAAGTGGGTCACCACCGCAAAGCGGGGGCCGCTATAGGTGCCATCGAGGTAGTCTTGGTAATCAACGCCACATAAATCAATCAACTGCTCAAAACCCAGTGCCGGATCATCACGCAAAATCAGAGCGGACTCTAAATAAGTATCGGCGCGCAATACCACCGTTAACTCATTCAAGGCCAATGTAATCGACTTCACGCGCGCGCCTAAGGCACGCTCGACGTGGGACTGCAATTGAATCAGGCGCTCAGACATTCTTTATGCCTTCCGCGCAATAGTGCTAGTGCGGCCAATCTTGGCCTGCAGCTGAATAATGCCGTAGATCAGGGCTTCTGCTGTGGGTGGACAGCCTGGCACATAAATATCTACCGGTACGATGCGGTCACAGCCGCGCACAACAGAATAGGAGTAGTGGTAATAACCGCCGCCATTGGCGCACGAGCCCATGGAAATCACCCAGCGGGGCTCTGGCATTTGATCGTAAACTTTACGCAAGGCAGGGGCCATCTTGTTGCAGAGCGTGCCCGCCACAATCATCAGGTCAGATTGCCGTGGTGAAGGACGGAAAACCACACCAAAGCGATCCAAGTCATATCGGGCCGCGCCAGCATGCATCATTTCTACTGCGCAGCAGGCCAAACCAAAGGTCATCGGCCATAAGGATCCAGTACGGGTCCAGTTAATCAACTGATCCGCAGAGGTGGTAATAAATCCTTCTTTGAGTACGCCTTCCAGTGCCATAACGATCACTCCCAGTCGAGAGCGCCCTTTTTCCAGATATACACAAACCCAACAACGAATTCCAATAGAAAAATCATCATTGCGGTGTAACCCACCCAACCAATGTCACGCAACGCAACTCCCCATGGGAATAGGAATGCGGTTTCAAGGTCGAACAGAATAAAAAGGATGGCAACCAAGTAATAGCGCACATCGAATTTCATGCGGGCATCTTCAAATGCTTCAAAGCCGCACTCGTAGGAAGAGAGTTTTTCTGCGTCAGGACGGGATGGTGCTAAGACCTTACCCAAAAACATCGGCACGATGCCGACGGCAATGCCGACCAGTATAAAAAGCAAGATGGGGAAGTAATTAGCGAGGTCCAAAGCAATCCTGATGTGAAGGCAGTTTTAAGTCCTAAATTAACTCTAAAAATATCCCAATAACACGTTTGATTATGGACTAAAAGCCAAATATTAAAATTGACTTAGAGCAAATCACTTACGAATTTGGTGCCGACGGCGAGACTCGAACTCGCACAGCCTAAGCCACTACCCCCTCAAGATAGCGTGTCTACCAATTTCACCACGTCGGCATTCGTAAAACCCATCAATTCTACCGCATGAGGACTACCGGTACTTCGCTTAATTCCTACAAAAAATGGTGCCATTTCTCCCTGTTTTTGTAGCTGTATTTTTTTATTTTGGTACTGCGGGTTTGGATGGGTCTTGTGCTGGGGCTGCAGGCGGATTTGCTCCAGTCGCTGCAGGCGCCGTAGTGCCGGACAAAACGCCCGCATCAGCCGGCTTTTTATTCCCAATCCACGTAATCGCAATCGTTGCCGAGAAGAAAATAACGGCCAGTACCGCAGTAGCATGGGACAGGAAATTCGCCGATCCGCTAGCGCCAAAGACGCTGCCAGAGGCGCCTGAGCCGAAGGCGGCGCCCATGTCGGCACCCTTACCTTGCTGCAATAGAACCAATAAGATGATTGCCAGGGCAGAACCCACTTGCACCACCATCAACGCTGTTTTTAACCATTCCATGGTTTATCTCCAATTAAAAATTTAAGCTCGGCAAATAGCCAAGAATTCCTGCGGATCTAAAGAAGCGCCGCCAATTAATCCACCATCAATGTCGGGCATACCAAATAGCTCTACCGCATTGTCAAACTTCACGCTGCCGCCATACAAAATACCAATATGCGCGGCAACATCTGCATTGAACTCAGCCAATTGCAGACGAATCTCGCGGTGCATATCTTGTGCAACTTGGGCGCTAGCTACCTTGCCAGTGCCAATCGCCCAAACGGGTTCGTAGGCGAGCAAGGAATCCACTAAACGGTCCTGCAAAATGGTGATTTGCCGGGCCACCTGAGCCCGCACCACTTCAACTGCCCTACCAGAGTTGCGTTCATCCGCAGTCTCGCCAACACAAATCACCGGCGTCAAGCCTTGATCTAAGGCTTGAAGGGCTTTTTCAGCAATCAATCGATCGGACTCATTAAAGCGGTCACGGCGCTCCGAGTGCCCCACTAAAACATATTTGCAGTCAAATTCATGCAGCATGGCCGCACTTACCTCGCCCGTAAAAGCGCCACTCATTTCAGCAGAGACATCTTGCGCGCCTAGCGCAAGCATGGCGGAAGAGCATGCCGCAATTCTCTGGCTGCACTCCGACAAATAAGGATAAGGTGGGCATAAAGCAAAACGGCGACCTGCAGGCATGCCTTTTTCCATTTCAGCGCAGACGGTTTCAATCCACTGACGGCAGGCGGCTTTGCTGCCGTTCATTTTCCAGTTGCCAATCACCGTTATCGGACGCATGCTTTTGCTCAGCCTATGTCAAACCGTCAAAACAATCTTGCCAACGTGCTCGCTCGATTCCATCAAGCGCTGCGCTTCAGATGCCTGATCAAGGCTAAACGTTTTATAAATCACGGGCTTTAAAGCACCTTGATTCATGATCGGCCAGACCCGCTCAAATAGCTGTTTGGCAATTTCACGCTTAAAGGAAACTGGCCTTGGACGTAATGTAGATCCGGTGATGGTTAAACGCCGGCGTAAGATTTGTCCGGTGTTCACCTCGGATTTAGAGCCGCCCATGATGGCGATGATGACAATACGGCCATCATCGGCCAAGCAATCAATCTCACGCTGCAAATAGGTGCCGGTAACCATGTCCAGAATCACGTTTACGCCCTTGCCATCGGTGGCTTTCTTCACCTCTTCCACAAAGTCTTGGGTTTTGTAATTGATCGCCAGGTCTGCACCGAGCTGAATACACGCTGCGCATTTTTCATCGGTACCGGCAGTCACAAAAACACGATGACCTAAGGCTTTCGCAATCAGAATGGCAGTCACGCCAATGCCGCTTGATCCACCTTGAACCAGCAATGTTTCGCCCGGGGCAAGTTCACCGCGCATGAAGACATTGCTCCAAACGGTAAAGAATGTTTCGGGCAAAGCCGCCGCTTCCAGATCAGTAAAGCCGGTAGGGTAAGGCAAGCATTGCGCAATCGGGGCAAGGCAAAGTTCTGCATAGCCACCACCCTGTACGAGGGCGCAGACTTTATCGCCTACCTTGAGTCCAAACTGATTATCTGCATGGGCCAGATCGCCGCCAATGATTTCGCCAGCCACTTCGAGGCCGGGAATGTCGGATGCGCCAGCAGGAACCGGGTAATGCCCTTTCCGTTGCAACACATCAGGGCGATTAATTCCGGCTGCCAGAACTTTAATCAGGATTTCGCCTGATCCTGCGCTGGGTAGAGCAGGATCTGGGCGAGTCGTAGGAATCAATACCTCAGGGGCACCAAATTCACGGATTTCAACAACGCGCATCGCAGAGTTCCTATTTAAAAAGCAGCAATCACTTACTAGGCTTACTCATCAGCAGATGACTCTACTGCGCCAGCCAAAGGAGCAATTGTGCCGCCCTCTTCTGCCATCGCCGCTTTGAGTGAGAGGCGTAAACGGCCACGCTCATCGGCGGCCAATAATTTCACGCGCACCACTTGACCTTCTTGGAGGAAGTCTTTCACTTCTTTGACCCGCTCATTGGAGATCTCAGAGATGTGCAATAGGCCGTCTTTACCTGGAAGAATATTGACCAAGGCACCAAACTCAAGCAACTTAACTACGGGTCCTTCGTAAATCTTGCCGACTTCAGCTTCTGCAGTAATGCCTTCGATACGGGCTTTGGCTTCTGCCATGCCTTCTGCGCTAGTAGAAGCGATCGTGACCGTACCGTCATCTTTGATATCGATGCTGCAACCGGTTTCTTTGGTCAAGGCCTGGATGGTTGCACCGCCCTTACCAATCACTTCACGAATCTTGTCAGGGTGAATCTTGAATGACACCATGCGCGGTGCATGCTCGGAGAGTTCAGTGCGGATCGTGCCCATGGCCGATTGCATTTCACTCAAGATGTGCAAGCGACCTTCTTTGGCTTGTGCCAATGCCACTTGCATGATTTCTTTGGTGATGCCTTGTACCTTAATGTCCATCTGCAGTGCAGTAATACCGTTGGCTGTTCCGGCCACTTTAAAGTCCATATCACCGAGGTGATCTTCGTCACCCAAGATGTCGGTCAATACTGCAAAGCGATTGCCATCCAAAATCAGGCCCATCGCTACGCCAGCAACGTGTGCTTTTACTGGTACACCAGCATCCATCAGCGCCAAACAGCCGCCGCAAACGGAGGCCATCGATGAGGAGCCATTGGACTCGGTAATTTCAGAAACAACCCGAATGCTGTACGCAAAATCTTCTGGGCTTGGCAACACTGGAATCAAGGCGCGCTTGGCTAAACGACCATGGCCGATTTCACGGCGCTTAGGCGTACCAACGCGGCCGGTTTCGCCAGTAGCAAACGGAGGCATGTTGTAGTGGAACATGAAGCGATCGCGGTACTCACCCTCTAACGCATCAATGATTTGCTCGTCGCGGGCAGTGCCCAAAGTCGCAATCACCAAAGCCTGAGTCTCGCCACGGGTAAATAAGGCAGAGCCGTGAGTCCGTGGCAATACGCCATTGCGAATTTCAATCGGACGCACGGTGCGTGTATCGCGACCATCAATCCGTGGCTCGCCATTCAAAATTTGGCTACGCACAATCTTCGCTTCGATATCAAACAAAATATTGCCAACCGCGACTTCATCGACCGCACCATCGGCAGCCAGTTTTGCCATCACATCTTTGGTAATGGCTTTTAATTTGTCGGAGCGAGCCTGTTTTTGACGCAATTGATAGGCTTCGCGTAATGGCGCATCAGCTAATGCTGTTACCTTCGCAATCAAAGGCTCATCTTTGGGTGCAGCAGTCCAGTCCCACTCGGGCTTACCGGCATCGCGCACTAAATCTTGAATCGCATTGATCGCAGTCTGCATTTGCTCATGGCCATACACTACGGCACCAAGCATGATGTCTTCTGGCAATTGCTGCACTTCCGATTCCACCATTAATACAGCGGCTTGGGTACCAGCAACAATCAAATCCATCTGGCTAGTTAACTGCTCAGTACGGGTTGGGTTCAGCAAATACTGGCCATCACGGTAGCCCACGCGAGCGGCGCCAACTGGGCCGTTAAATGGAATGCCGGATACCGCTAAAGCAGCCGATGCGGCAATTAAGGCTGGAATATCAGCAGGCACATCGGGATTAATCGACAGTACATGCACGACTACCTGAACTTCGTTCAAAAAGCCTTCTGGAAACAAAGGGCGCAATGGGCGGTCAATTAAGCGGGAGGTTAAGGTCTCGCCTTCGGATGGACGTCCTTCGCGGCGGAAGAATCCACCTGGGATCTTGCCGGCAGCATAGGTCTTCTCAATGTAATCCACTGTCAATGGAAAGAAGTTTTGTCCTGCTTTAGCAGAACGTGCTGCTACTACAGTACCCATGACGACGGTATCGTCGACGTTGACAATCACAGCTCCGCCGGACTGACGTGCGATTTCGCCCGTTTCCATCGTTACCTGGTGATTGCCCCATTGAAAACTTTTCACTACTTTTTTAAACATGGTCATTCTGATCTTCTCCAAATTGATCCACACCGCATTCACATGAATGCTAGGCGCGTACTACTTGCGTCGCAGATAAATCAGCGCTACGACACCACTGGAGCGATTACAGATTACAAGGGATGCCATTCCAGGGAGGCACTGAACACGGCGCTCAGAAACTCATTGGAATGACACGATCCCCTAAACAGGTAATCTAAAACGCTCAAAAAATATGCCATCTCCCCAAGACTGAATCACGAATGAGTCACCCTCAAGGCAAGATGGCATGGCGATACAGATACGATTTACTTACGGAGACCTAATTTCTCGATCAATGTGCGATAGCGAGCCAAATCCTTGCCTTTGAGGTAATCCAAAAGGCGGCGGCGGCGTGAAACCATCTTCAACAAGCCACGACGGCTGTGATGGTCTTTGGCGTTGGCCTTGAAATGGGGGGTTAGTTCATTGATGCGGGCGGTCAGCAATGCAACCTGTACTTCTGGACTGCCCGTGTCGTTTGCGCTACGCGCGTTGTCTTTGACGATTTCCGCCGTTTTGATATCAGCAACTGCCATTTTCTACTCCTAACTTGCGAACACAAGAGCTTTCACCCTAGATTGTGTCGTGCGATTAATTAAACAAATAAAAACAAAAAAGCTTTATAAATCAAAGCCCTCGAATTGTAGCAGAGATCCGAGGGCAAACGGGGCAATTTTCATTACCCCAAAACCCAGCTATTGAAAATAATTGCAATAAAAACAATGGCTTAGCTAATTTTTAAGGGCTGACACCTTCGCTTAGGGCGCCATTTGGGCATTTAGCTTCGCCTGCCGTGGGTCATGCAACTTATTCAGGGCCGATAAGTAGGCCTTAGCCGAAGCAGCAATGATGTCAGGGTCCGTGCCAACGCCGTTCACAATCCGCCCGCCTTTGGCTAAGCGTACCGTGACCTCGCCTTGGGACTGAGTGCCCGAGGTAATGGCATTAACGGAGTAAAGCAACTGCTCCGCCCCGCTTTTGGCCATAGCTTCAATGGCATTCAAGCTAGCATCCACTGGACCATTGCCTTCGGCCTCGGACGTGATCTTCTCGCCGCCCATGTGAAAGACCACCTGCGAGCTCGGGCGCTTCCCGGTTTCAGAGTGCTGATTCAAGGAAACAAAGCGATAAAACTCGCCTTCTTCAGCCGAAGCAGAGCCGCTGGTAATGGAAATAATGTCTTCATCAAAGATTTCAGACTTTTGGTCGGCCAAGGCTTTAAAGCGCGAGAATGCATCGTTGAGCGCTTCTTCGGTCTCGACCGTAATGCCGAGCTCCTGCAAGCGCTGCTTAAAGGCATTGCGGCCCGATAACTTGCCGAGCACGATTTTGTTGGCTGACCAGCCCACATCTTCAGCGCGCATGATTTCATAGGTATCGCGGGCTTTTAATACGCCGTCTTGATGAATACCAGATGCATGGGCAAAGGCATTAGCGCCCACCACCGCTTTATTGGGCTGCACTACAAAACCGGTGATTTGCGAAACCAACTTCGATGCCGGCACAATTTGCGTCGCATCAATGCCCACGCTTAAATCAAAATAATCCTTGCGGGTCCGCAGCGCCATCACAATCTCTTCGAGGGCCGTATTGCCGGCACGCTCACCTAAACCGTTAATGGTGCACTCCACTTGCCGCGCCCCACCGATCTTGACTCCCGCCAAGGAGTTGGCGACGCCCATGCCCAAATCGTTATGGCAATGGACCGACCAAATGGCTTTATCAGAATTGGGGATGCGGGTACGCAAGGTGTGAATGAACTCACCGTAGAGCTCAGGAACCGCATAGCCAACGGTGTCCGGTACGTTAATCGTGGTTGCGCCCTCAGCGATGACTGCTTCGAGTACGCGGCATAAAAAGTCCATTTCCGAGCGATAGCCATCTTCGGGCGAGAACTCAATATCGGCCGCTAAATTACGGGCAAAGCGAATCGATTTTTTGGCCTGTTCAAACACTTGGTCAGGCGTCATGCGCAACTTCTTTTCCATGTGCAATGGGCTGGTTGCCAAAAAGACATGGATGCGTTTTGCATTGGCCGCCTTAAGGGCGTCGGATGCCCGCGTGATGTCATTCTCATTGGCGCGCGCCAAGGAACACACAATCGAATCTTTCACTGCAGCCGCTACCGCGGAAATAGCAGCAAAGTCGCCCTCGGAGCTAGCGGCAAAGCCTGCTTCAATCACGTCTACTTTCAGGCGCTCAAGCTGGCGAGCAATGCGAACCTTCTCATCTTTGGTCATGGATGCCCCTGGCGATTGTTCGCCATCGCGCAAGGTGGTATCAAAAATAATTAATTTATCGGTCATCACTGCTCTCCAATCTACTGCCATCATTTAAAAAGGGTACGCCAATACTGCTACTGCACCATCCAAAACAAAAACCCCAGCAAATTTGCTGGGGCCGGTAAGTCTGCTTGATGATTTACTGCACTTGCATCACCTAAGCGTTACCCGCCCCGAGCCGAAGGCTCAGTGCTAGAAGAAGTAGCTCAATTGCGTGCGTTTTATTCATCACCATGAATCTAATATACCTTAAATACCCGTTTAGGTCAGCTTACGGCCACTGAGCCGTTCCCAGCCCCAAATCACGTAACCTGAGACGGCATAAATCACGAAGATGCCGAACAGGGTTAAAGGAGGATTGGACGAAATCAGCACAAAGGTCAAAATCATCAAGACCATGACCCCAAAAGGAACGCGATAACGGATATCCAAGGCCTTGCCACTATAAAAACGGGCATTGGAAACCATGGTTAAGCCAGCATAAATAGTGATCAAGAAGGTCACCCATGGAATGGCGCTATCCCGTACTGGAATCTTATTGTCATCCGCAAGCCATATAAACCCAGCAATCAGGGCCCCTGCTGCTGGGCTTGGCAAACCTTGAAAAAACTTCTTATCGACAACGCCCGTATTGATATTGAAACGCGCCAAACGCAAGGCCGCGCCCGCACAATAAGTAAATGCAGCGAGCCAGCCCCACTTACCAAAATCTTTGAGTACCCACTCATAGGCAACCAATGCGGGGGCAACACCGAAAGACACCATATCCGCCAAGGAATCGTACTGCTCACCAAAAGCGCTTTGGGTATTGGTCATCCGCGCAATACGGCCATCCATGCCATCTAATACCAAGGATGCAAAGATAGCAATCGCAGCGGTTTCGAATTGGTGGTTCATCGCCTGCACGATCGCAAAAAAACCGCAGAACAAGGCCGCGGTTGTGAACGCATTGGGCAATAAATAAATCCCCTTATTGCGAGCGCGGGGCTTTTCTACTTCAAGCCTCTCGACGTCAAAATCAGCCAAGTCATCCGACTGGTCCTGTGCGTCAGAACGATTACGACCGCGTGAAATGCGGCTGCGATCAAGGCGATTACGACGACGAAATGGAGTCAATGCGTTTCCTATTTACTAAAGTAAATCAGGTGAATCAATCAAGGCCAGGCAAACGAGCCAAGGCCGTTCTGGTTGCAGAGACTTTTTCGCCCACGCTAACCAATGGCTCAGCCGTTAACGGCAAATATACATCGACTCGCGATCCAAAGCGAATGAAGCCATAGCGGGATCCGCGTTTGACGCGCTCACCCACATGGATGTAACACAAAATACGGCGTGCAATTAAGCCTGCCACTTGAACCAAGGTCACCGTTTGGCCATTGGCATCAATCACCACAGCGTTACGCTCATTTTCGACCGAGGCCTTATCCAGTGCGGCATTGACAAACTGCCCCGGGAAATACTGCACCTCTTTGACGAGACCATTAACCGAGCAGCGGTTGGAGTGAACGTTAAACACATTCATGAACACACTAATCTTGATTGCTTCGCGATTGGCATATGGATCTTGGGTCTTTTCAACCACAACAATGCGGCCGTCGGCTGGGGATAGAACCAAATCACGACCCAACGGCGCAATGCGCTGAGGGTCACGAAAAAACTGCAGTACAAAAAAGAAAATAATCCACAAGGGCGAAGCCCATGCAAAACCAGCGTACTGCTGGACTAGCACGGTTGCCACCCCAACGGCTGCCAAATAAGGCCAGCCTTCTTTCGCAATAATGGGGTGGGGATACATCATGGGTGCTTTGCGCCTTTGTGGGTAGTTGTTTAGTTCTTCGACTGATCGACTAACTTGTTCTTTGCAATCCAAGGCATCATCGCGCGCAGTTTCTCGCCGACGATTTCAATTTGGTGCTCTGAATTCAAGCGACGACGGGAGATTAAGGTTGGCGCGCCAGCCTTGTTCTCGAGAATAAAACTCTTTGCGTATTCGCCAGTCTGAATGTCTTTGAGGCACTGACGCATTGCGTTCTTGGTGTCTTCCGTCACAATGCGCGGGCCAGTCACGTACTCACCGTACTCCGCATTGTTCGAAATCGAGTAATTCATATTGGCAATACCGCCCTCATAGATCAAGTCCACAATTAACTTGAGCTCATGCAAGCACTCAAAGTAAGCCATCTCTGGCGCGTAACCGGCTTCAACCAAGGTCTCGTAACCGGCCTTGATGAGTTCGACAGTACCGCCGCAGAGAACAGCCTGCTCACCGAATAAATCGGTTTCGGTTTCTTCGCGGAAATTGGTCTCGATGATGCCGGCACGACCACCGCCGTTGGCTGTTGCATAGGACAAAGCGAGATCACGAGCCGAACCAGATTTGTCTTGGTAAACCGCGATCAAATGGGGAACGCCGCCGCCTTGGCTATAGGTACCACGCACAGTGTGGCCTGGCGCCTTAGGAGCAATCATGATTACATCCAAATCAGCGCGGGGCTGAACTTGGCCGTAATGCACGTTAAAGCCATGGGCAAATGCTAGGGCCGCGCCCTGCTTGATATTGCCGTGCACTTCATTCTTATAAACCTCTGCAATTTGCTCATCGGGCAAAAGCATCATGACGATGTCCGCATCTTTTACTGCCTCGGCTACTTCTTTCACGGTCAAGCCAGCATTGGCTGCTTTTTTCCATGATGCGCCGTCTTTGCGCAAACCAACGGTAACTTTGACGCCTGAATCGTTTAAGTTCAATGCATGCGCGTGGCCCTGTGAACCATAACCAATGATGGTGACTTTCTTGCCTTTAATCAGGGATAAATCCGCGTCTTTATCGTAAAAAACTTTCATGCTATTTCCTTATCGTTGAATCGTAATAAATGGGTTAAACAAATGGGGTGTTGAGTACATTCCGAATGAAGCGTATTAGACCTTCAAAATCCGTTCGCCACGACCAATACCGGAGCCGCCAGAGCGAACGGTTTCTAGAATGGAAGCACGGTCAATCGAATCAATGAAGGCATCGAGTTTGGAGCCGTCACCGGTCAACTCAATGGTGTAGCTCTTGTCAGTGACGTCAATGATGCGACCGCGGAAGATGTCGGTAGTGCGCTTGAGCTCCTCGCGCTCTTTACCAACGGCACGAACTTTGATCAACATCAGTTCGCGCTCAATGTGCGAGCCTTCGGTTAAATCAAACACTTTCACCACCTCAACTAAACGATTGAGGTGCTTGGTGATTTGCTCAATCACATCTTCAGAGCCAATGGTCACAATCGTCATACGCGATAGGGATGGATCTTCCGTCGGCGCAACGCTGAGTGTTTCAATGTTGTAAGCACGTGCCGAAAAGAGACCAACGACACGCGACAATGCTCCTGGCTCATTCTCAAGTAATACTGAAATAATGTGGCGCATTACAGATCCTCACTACCTAAGAGCATTTCAGTAATGCCTTTGCCGGCTTGTACCATCGGCCACACGTTTTCTTCTGGATCGGTTTGGAAATCCATGAAGACTGTGCGATCTTTCAAACGAATCGCCTCCTTGAGGGCTGGCTCGACGTCTGCTTTGGTTTCAATCCGCATACCGACGTGACCAAAGGCCTCCGCCAACTTCACAAAGTCAGGCAAGGAATCCATGTAGGAGCTGGAATAGCGGCGGTTGTAGGTCAGCTCTTGCCACTGGCGCACCATACCTAAGTAACGGTTATTCAGCGACACAATCTTGACCGGCGTGTTGTATTGCTTGCAGGTCGATAGTTCCTGAATGCACATCTGAATCGAGCCCTCACCCGTGATCGTGAATACATCCTGATCTGGGAAGGCTTTTTTAATACCCATCGCGTAGGGCAAGCCAACGCCCATGGTGCCAAGGCCACCTGAATTAATCCAGCGACGGGGCTTATCGAACTTATAAAACTGCGCTGCCCACATTTGATGCTGACCGACGTCAGAGCAAATAAAGGCATCACCGCCAGTGAGTTCCCATAACTTTTCTACGACGTACTGGGGTTTGACGATCTGTGAATCACGGTCGTATTTCAGGCAGTCTTTTTTGCGCCACTCGTTAATCTGATCCCACCACTTCGCCAGGTGGGCGCCATTCTTGAGTGGGCCCGCCGCTTTAATTTGGCTGGTCATCTCGACCAATACTTCCTTCAAATTACCAACGATGGGTACATCGACCTTAACGCGCTTGGCAATCACAGATGGATCAATATCAATGTGAATGATCTTGCGTGGATGGCTCGCAAAGTGCTGCGTATTGCCAATCACGCGGTCATCAAAACGCGCACCAATCGCAATCAACACATCCGAATGCTGCATGGCCATATTCGCTTCGTAAGTGCCGTGCATACCCAGCATGCCCACAAACTGAGGGCTAGTCCCTGGGAAACCGCCCAGGCCCATCAAGGTATTGGTCACGGGGTAACCGAGGGCGTCAGCAAAGGCTTTGAGCTCAGGCGCTGCATCCGACAGAATCACACCGCCGCCGGTATAAATAAACGGACGCTCTGCTTCCTGCAATAAGGAAACTGCTTTACGAATCTGACCGCTGTGGCCACGCAAAACGGGGTTGTACGAGCGCATGGTCAGCTCTTCGGGGTAAATGAACTGACCCTTGGCTGCTGAAATGTCTTTTGGAATATCAACCAGCACGGGGCCCGGTCTTCCAGTCTGCGCAATGTGAAAGGCCTTCTTTAGCGTGAGCGCTAAATCATTAATGTCTTTCACCAAAAAATTGTGTTTGACGATGGGTCGCGTAATACCGACTGTATCGGCCTCTTGGAAGGCATCTTCACCAATGGCATACGTGGGCACGTTACCCGTAATGATGACCATGGGAATCGAATCGGTGTAGGCAGTCGCAATGCCTGTAACGGCATTGGTAACGCCCGGACCAGAGGTCACTAAAGCGACCCCGACTTTGCCTGTAGCACGGGCATAGCCATCGGCAGCATGCACAGCAGCTTGCTCATGGCGCACCAAAATGTGCTCAAACTTGTCTTGCTTGTAGATTTCATCGTAGATGAACAGAACTGCTCCACCGGGATAGCCCCAGACAAACTCGACGCCTTCCGCATGCAGGGCATGGACAAGCATCTCGGCACCAATCATTTCAGGTCCGGTTTTAGTAGGGATTGCGGTGGATTCGGCCTTGGAGGCTAAAAATTCGGCGCTGCTAGTATTCATTGGTAAGGTCCTTTGCAATTTTCGGCAAAAAATTGTTTAGGCTGCTCTGTCCCGTGCTTGTGGCCCGAGTTCGAACGGCGCTTGAACTGAATAAAAAACCGCTTCTTGGACGGCTCTCTAATCGGAGAACCTTGAATTGTAAAGCAATACCCTAAAATGGAGGCATTCTTCCTACACAAGGCCTTCCCGTTTTTGCATGGCATCTGCCCCTGAACTCGCTGATTTTCTCAGTAGCGTTGAAAAACGCGCTTTCAAACAGGCCATTTATGCTGTGCGGGATGAGGACGCGGCATTGGACATCGTGCAGGATGCCATGATCAAGCTGGCCGAAAAATACGGGGATAAGCCGAGTGCAGAACTCCCCCTACTCTTTACCCGCATTCTTCAAAACCGCATCCACGATTGGTTTCGGCGCCAAAAGGTCCGGAATGCCTGGGTTACCCTTTTCTCTAATATGGGTAAGAAATCGGACGAATCCGATGATTACGACCCTCTAGAGCAGCTGCAAGCAGCCGATGACAGTCAAATTCACCAAGATGGTGCCCAAAAACTGGAGCAAAGCCAGCTTTTGCGTAGTCTAGAGGCTGAAATAGCAAAATTACCAGCACGTCAACGAGAAGCCTTCTTGATGCGTTATTGGGATGAGCTAAGCATTGCAGAAACCGCCCAGATCATGGGGTGCAGCGAAGGAAGTGTCAAAACCCATTGTTCCAGAGCCACGCAAACCTTAGCTAGTGCATTGAAAATAAAAGGAATTTCATTATGAACCGCGAACAAGACCCCCAATTTGAAGTAGATCGGATTGGCAGCGCCGTGCGCGAATACCTCGACGGTTCTACCGCGCAATTGCCCAGCCGAATCACGGATCGTCTGTATCACGCCCGCCTTTCCGCCATGGCAGCGCGCAAGCAAGAATTCATTCCGCAATTGGAGCGCGTATTACGCCCCCAACTGGCCTTTAATCAGGGTGGTAGCGGCAGCCAGCCCTCCTCCTATTGGAATCGATTGAGCTGGTTTGCGCCTTTTATTGTCTTGGCCTTGGGCTTATTGGCGATTTCCGAGTGGCAGCAAGATGCACGCATCAACGACATTGCTGCGGTCGACATTGCCCTACTGTCTGATGATGTTCCGCCTGATGCCTATATGGATAGCGGTTTCCTGGCATTCTTAAAACTCAGTAGCCATGCCAAGCGTGAGTTGGAAACCACCAATTCTGAGAATGCCGATACTGCAGTCGATCCTTCCTAACTGAGGCAAGAAACCAATCGCCATGTCAGCCACGCCCCACCAGCACAATCCACTTGCACTAGCCGCAAAGCGATGTGCATCCGGCTGGAGTCTGGGCGCGCTGCTATTGCTTGCTAGCTGGCTAGCGATTGGCTCTGTAAACGAAGTAGCAGCTCAAACCAAGCAGCCAACTGCAGCCAGCGCGCCCAAACACAGTGGCAATTGGGATGACCTGAGCGTGGTGCAACAAAAAATCTTGGCGCCCCTCGAAGAAGACTGGAGCTACCTTTCTAAAGAGCGCCGGCAAAAATGGATTCAGGTTGCTAATCTTTATCCCAAAATGAAGCGGGTCGATCAGGAGCGCTTGCAATCGCGCATGAACGAGTGGGCTAAACTCTCGCAAAAAGATCGCCGCATCGCCCGCGATAATTACCTCAGTAGCTTGCGCTTCCCTGCGGAAGAAAAAGCCTCGGCATGGCAGGCCTACCAGCAGCTCAGCCCAGAAGATAAGAAAAAATTAGCGGCCAAAGAGGACAATAAGAAAAAGCCAACTGCGGCGAGCTCGCCTACGCTGCAAAATCGTCCCAATGCCTTGCCTGCGGTTACCCCTGCCGCCGCACCCACCAAAGATGGTGGCGCATGAGTCAGCCCCCTGTGGATGGCACTAGCAGTTCAGTTGACACTCCGCTAACCGCACTACCCCCTCCTGGCTTTTGGAAGCGAGTCTTCTGCTTACTCTATGAGCAATTGATTTTGTTGGGCGTGATTGCCCTGCTCTTCTTATTACCCAACCTCGTACTCGGGATTGTTTTTGGCGTATCACTTCCTAGCTGGTTAACGTTTTTCTATTTGTATGGCGTACTGGCTTTTTACTTTGTTTGGTATTGGACCCGTACCGGACAAACCTTGGCCATGCAAACTTGGCGGGTCAAACTGGTTTCCACTTCGGGTGCGCGCCTCACCCGCAGACAAGCATTGTGGCGTTATGTCTACGGCTCACTTTGGCTTGTCCCTTGCATCTTGATTCAAGCCAGCGCAGAACTACAAAAGTGGGGAATTATTGGTCTGCTGTTTGCAGTCTCGCTCTTTCTTTGGCCACTTACCATTTACTTGGATCCACGTCACCGCCAAACGATTCCTGATCGGCTCGGTAAAACCAAATTAATCACCCTGCCAAAGATAGAGAAGAAAAAGTAAGTTGCTTCGCGCGCTTCTTTGGACGCAGGATCACGCTTCGCGCAAACAATCCATGGCGGTAGCCCGCTGAATCTTTCGCTGAAATTGGTAACCAGCTATTGCGCAAGCGATTAATCCAAAAGCAAGGCCCATCGCAATCGACGATGCAAAGGAATTGAATTCAATTTCAAGCACAAAATGCCCCAATGCCCAGGCAGCCATCGCCGCAGCAAAGCCACCTAAGAGGCCAGCTAGGCCGCCAACAATCGCCAATTCAACACTGGCAATCGCAGCTAGCGTAGGACTTGAAGCCCCAACTGCTTTGAGAAGCGCTGCATCCCGAAAGCGCTCATCTTGTGTTGCTGAGATTGCTGCAAACAGCACTAAGATGGCTGCGGCAATCGTGAATGTAAACAAGAGGCCTAAGGCGGCGCCTAAGCGATTCAAGACATCTTGAATTTGTTGCAAGGAGTTCGCCACATCCACTACAGTGATGTTGGGATAACGTTGGGTTAAGCGGAAATCCAATACTTCTATATTGAGCGGCTGGTAATACGCGGTAATCCAGGATTGCGGCAAGTCTTGCAAGAGCACTGGCGGCATGATCACAAAGAAATTCACGCGCATCGAGCCCCACTCCAATGAGCGTAAGGAGGTAATTTCAGCACTGACAGTCTCGCCAGCAATCTCAAACGCCAATCGATCACCCAGTTTTAATCCCAGGGTTTTAGCAATGCCAGTCTCGACGGAGATTTGCGGTTTGTCCTGTGTAAACCAGCTACCAGCTACCACTTGATTGCCGCTTGGCAAATCCATGGTGTACGACAAATTAAATTCGCGATCTACTAAACGGCGCGCATTGTCTTTGCTGTAATCGCTCGGCATCACGGGCCGATTATTAATCTCGACTAAACGGCCGCGCACCATGGGATATAAATCGGGCTTACCCAGGCCTGCCGTTGCGAGATCTTGCGTTAAGGCATCGCGTTGATCGCTCTGGATATTAATCACAAAGCGATTGGGCGCATCGACCGGCACATTGCCTTGCCAGGTTTTGAGTAAATCCTGTCGCAAGAGCAAGATGATGAGCAGCGCCATCAGGGCAATCGCCAATGCAGTAATTTGCATCACGGCAAAGGCGGGACTGCGCGCTTGTGAGCGCAAAGCAAAGCGCCCCGCAAATCCAAGTTGGCTAAGCATCCCACTCACAGAAGAGCGCGCTAACAGTTTCAGGGCGATCCAGGACAGCAATGCAAACACAGCAACCGCACCGCCAAAACTCAAGCCAACCCAACTCGCTAACTTCCAGTCGCGGGCGGCCCAGAGCAGTAAGATAGCAAAACTCAGAAACCCCAATAAAGCGACCCAGCGCGCTGCAACGGGCACGCCGCTCAGCTCACGTCGAACCAAACGGACCGGCGAGACTTGCACTAGGGTCAGCAAAGGCGGTCCCGCAAAACCCAGCAACAAAAACCAGGAGAGCAGCGCGCTCCACAGAACAGGCCACAGGGATGGCGGCGGTAAATCAGCCATCAATAAATTACCCAAGAACCACATCAGCCCATACTGAATCAGCCAACCGACCGCAATCCCGAATGCCGCCGCCAATAAACCCAAGAGGGCCAGCGTCTTGAGTTGTTGACGCAGAATCGTCCCTTGGGTGGCGCCAAGGCATTTCATGACCGCACACACATTCGCTTGCCGCACCACGTAACGGCGCGCCGCCAAGGCAATCGCTACCGCAGAGACCATCGCAGTTAACAGCGCAATCAAGGATAAAAACCGTTCGGCCCGATCGAGCGTTTTGCGCATCACCGGCTGACCCGTCTCGAGGGTTTCAATGCGCATACCGCGTAGCTGATCTGACTCGATCGCATTCACGACCCAGTTTTGATAATCCGCAACCGCGGCATTGGATCCGGCGATTAATAAACGGTAGGTCACGCGACTCCCGAGGCCAAGCAACTCGGTCTTGGGTAAGTCGTCTAGCGAGATCATGACCCGCGGGGCAAAGTTCATAAATGCAGCGCCGCGATCGAGTTCGCGCAGCAAGACAGCATCAATGCGCAGGCGTGCCTGCCCTAATGAAACGGTATCGCCAATCTTGGCTTGCAAGACTTCCAGCAAAGCGGGATCAACCCAAGCATTGCCGGGCGCCGGGCCATGACTGCTGTTGACTTTCTCTTTGTCCTGCGGGTTTGTGCTGCGGCTAATTTGCAGCTCCCCGCGCAAGGGATAATCGCTACTCACGGCTTTGAGTGAGGATAACTTCCCCCGCTCACCCACCGTTGCCATACTCGGAAAGACCACCGTTTGCGCAATCGATAGCGTGCGGTCTTTAGCTGCCTCTATAAACCGCGCCGGAATGGGCTGGTCAGCAGCAATCAACAAGTCGGATGCCAACAGTTGGCGCGCATCAAACTCAAATGCCCGCTGCATGCGGTCGGCTAAAAAGCCGACACTGGAAAGGGCTGCAACCGAAAGGCTGAGTGCAATCCCTAGCCAGAGCAATTCGGTCGACTGTAAGTCACGCCGAAACCACCGCCATGCCCGCGCAATCACAAGTAGCTCAAATCCCCTGAATCTGTCCGCCATCCACGCGAATGACAGAACCAGTAATGTACGAGGCATTGACACTCGCTAAGAATGCCGCAGTATCGCCATACTCTTTTGGATCGCCATAGCGTCCTGACGGTATTAACTTAATGCTCGCAGCCACGACGGCGTCGTATGGCACATTCTCACGCTTGGCACGTGCTTCATCGAGTTGACGTAAGCGATCGGTTGCCACGCGGCCGGGCATGATGACATTCACGGTAATGCCTTCGCCCGCCACTTCAGCAGCTAAGGTTTTAGACCAGGCTAATAAGGATGCACGAAGTGTATTGGAGATCGCCAAGTTTTTAATCGGGGCAATCGCACCCGAGGTGGTGCTGGTAATAATGCGGCCCCAGCCACGCTGGCGCATGCTGGGTAATACACGATCCGTAATGGCAATCAGTGACAACACCATGTCATTGAAACTCTTTGCCCATAAGAGTGGGTCTTGGCCTGCTGCCGGGGTTGGCGCAGGACCGCCCGTGTTGTTGATCAAAATATCAATCGGCCCAAAAGTGGCTTCTACTTTAGAAATGTGGGCGTCGATGACCGACAGATCCGATAGATCCCAGTTCAGCGCTATTGCCTTGCCACCGGCCGCCTCAATCATGGCTACGGATTGGGCTAAACCTTCTGGATTACGGCCTGTCACTGCAACGTTCACACCTTCACGGGCTAGAGCTACTGCCATCGCCTGACCCAGCCCACGGCTAGACGCCAAAACCAGTGCTGTTTTTCCTTTAATGCCTAAGTCCATTATTTTTCCTTTAGCGCAATGTCAATGTATATCCAGCACTGTAGCCTAAAAGTGCTTAGCCTATGTGATGGCGGCTAAAGCACCTTATCGGCGAAGGATGGGCTTGGGTAAATTAGCGGATGCCGCAAAGAGGTCGGCCTCCAACTGCTGCAAGATCTCAGCAAGTGCACGTTGCTGACCCGATACCAAGGTTTGCGGCAGGTTATTAGCCAATGCGACGCGCTGCGTATAGCGCTTGGCCGTAATTAATGGGGTGGGTAGATTGGGGTTGGTTACCGTCAAAAAGAATTGCACAGACACCACTGCCTCTGGTTTTCCGCGGTAATCGCCATAGAGTTCATCAACGGTTGCCTGCAGTGTATAGAACGGGAAAAAGCTGGTGCCCTGCCCTACCGTAATACGAAAGATGCCCGACTGATCAAGCCACTGCCGCGTTGCATTGGAGAACATACTGCTTGGCGAAGCAATATAGGCGTTGTAAAAGTCTTTTTCATATTGCTGATCGCCCAAGCGGTAAACCAAGGACTTGGTATCAAATGGTGTAGTTACAGAGAATGACCCCATCTTTAACCACAGCGGCGATTGCATCGTGCGCGGCCCGCCAGTACGCTCGGGCGCTACCAGCCAATTCGCTGTATCAATGGGGGGACGCGTAGGCGCACAGGCCAACAAGGTAAATGCAATCACCGTAAGCAACGACCAGCCGGCAATGCGCTGAAGTAATACAGTGGTTTTACCCTGCAATGGATTGATGGTGACTAAGCTCATTTTTGTACTCCGGTCGCGCCAGGATTGGCTGGCAGTTGAATGCGAGCCGGTGGCTCACCCCAAATTAAAGAAGATGGTGAGCGGCTAGCAATTCGGGTTAAGTCATTGAGCTGCTCGCTGGCTTGCTTAAGATTTTCAATGGTGATTGCGGTGTCGCCCTGCATGCTACTGAGCATTTGCCGCAAGACTACGGAGCTAGCAACCAGTTCTTGCGTCAGTAGCTCGAGCTCAGCATTACTCGTTACGCTATTCATTTTAGCAAGCAGTGTGTTTAATTCTTGGACGGATTGGGCTATGCCTTGATTGCCTTTGCCGCTCCCAGCTAATACGGTATTGAGATTGGTAACCAGGGAATCAAATTTTTGTTGGGTTTCGACTAAATTCAGTGCGCTTAAATTACTCACTACTTTTTGCAATCCCGTAAAGATCTCATCTGCAGGGCTGGGTAGCGAAGGAATGACCGGGTATTCTGGCTTCCACGTATAAGCGAGAGTGGGGTAATCTGAATTGGGCGCCTCAAAGTCAAGTTCAATGTAATTGACGCCAGTAATACCCATGGTCTTAACTCTAGCCCTTAGGTTGGCAGCAACATTACTATCTGAGCCGCCAAAATATTCTTTCGGGTTGCCATTAATCAGCATCCGTACGATGACGTATGCCTTACGCTGCGCCATTGGAACATTTTTTTCGTAGATTTCGCCAGTCAAGCCGACGGAAATTACCTGCCCTACTTTGACCCCCCGGAATCGAACCGACGCGCCATTATCCAGGCCGGTAACCGATTGCTTAATATAGGTTTCGACTTCAAACGTTTTTTGGAAAATTTGCCCTGATCCAAAAATCAGAATAAGGGCAATCAGCGCGCCTATAGCGGCCAATACAAACAAGCCAAGGCGAAAATAATTGGGGTTGGAGTTGCTCATGCCGCTTCCTTACTCATAATGCGATTAAAGAATTGATGCACCCGTGGATCGGCACTTTGATCCCGTAACACTTTTGGATCGCCTTCTGCAATGATGCCTTTGCTTGCCTTGTCCAACATAATCACCCGATTGGCAATGGAATAGATGCTGGCCAGCTCATGTGACACGATAACAAAAGTAATCCCTAGGTTTTGCGATAAATCCAAAATAGTGCGATCGAGGTCAGCCGAGGTAATCGGGTCTAGGCCCGCGGATGGCTCATCCAAAAACAGAATCTTCGGATCCAGCGCCATCGCCCGTGCAATCGCAGCGCGCTTTTGCATCCCGCCACTAATTTCGCTTGGCATGTACTGCTCGTAAGGCAAAAGACCGACTAGGTCCAACTTACAACGGGCCAGTAAATTCATTTGCTCGCGCTCTAAGGTGGTGTACTCCTCCATAAATAGAGTGACGTTTTCGAGTAAATTCATCGAACCAAACAAGGCGCCCTGCTGATACATCACCCCAAAGTGCGTCATGATTTTTTGGCGATCTTCACCATGGGCGTCGGTTATGTCCAGGCCTTCAATCAGCACGCTGCCCGCCAGGGGTTCGTATAGACCAAAGAGGTTTTTTAATAAGCTGGACTTGCCGCAACCCGAGCCGCCGAGGATCACAAAGATCTCGCCTTCATTCACCGAGAAATTGAGGTTTTGCAGCAGGACATTTTGCCCATAGCCAACCGAGAGATTACGTACGTCGATCGCTGCCATCAGAAATCCGTCTTATAAGAGATATAGGCAAACACACCGTCTACCAAGACAATCATGACAATGCTACTCACCACCGCGCGCGTGGCTGAAATGCCGACTGCAGCTGCGCCTGTACCGGTTTGCATGCCACGCATACAACCTACCGCCGCAATCACAATGCCGAATAGCACCGACTTGGTTAGGCCGGAGAACACGTCTTCCAGATCGACGGTATTGAGTACTCCCTCATAAAAATTAACCAGAGGTACGCCATAGGCCATCATCGTCAGCGAAGAAGCAAAGACGCTGACGATATCGGCATACAAGGTGAGGATCGGCGCCACTAAGATCCCAGCAAGCACCCGCGGCACTACCAAGAAGCGCACTGGGCTAAGCCCGCCAGTCACTAAGGCGTCGACTTCACTATTGACCGTCATGGTACCGATTTCAGCGGCGAAGGCTGCGGACGAGCGTCCTGCCAACAAGATCGCAGTAATCAATGGCCCAAGCTCTCGAAAGATCCCCAAAGCAACAATCGGACCCACAAAGGTAATGGCTCCAAACTTTTGCATGCCAATGGCAGACTGAAACGACAAAATCACACCAATCAGAAAGGCCACCAAACCAACAATCGGCAAAGCAGCTACGCCCGCCTGAAAAGCAGCATTCACAAAGTCGCCCCAGCGAACTTGACGGGGATGCAATAAGGCCCACACTAAATCAGCCGTCACATGACCAGCAAAGGTAATGATCGAAGCAACGTCGTTCAAGAAGACGCTACTGGTCCGGCCCACCGCAACTACAAAGTTATCTTTGGGTTTGGGTGTTGTAACTGGGTATAACTTACCGATGGGATCAAATTGCTGCAGCAAGGGTAAATAGCGCTTGTCCAAACCGGTCAAGGTAAATACTCCCCCATGCTTTTCTTGATGCGCATGCAGGTCAATTAAAAATGCCACACCAGCGCCATCCAGGTATTCCACTTGGGATGCATCAACACTCAGCGTCTTTTGGCTAGTTGACTGCCCCAGCCAGGCATCCTGATTTTGGCGAACGGTAGTCCAATTGCCTCCCAAGGCATAGACATCAATCTTGCCCTGCAACACTAATTGCGCATGCGTACCATCCATGACCTTCCAGTCAAAGGGGGGCAAGGTGGATGGGGATTGGTTCATGGTGCGCTGATTGGGGGTTCAAAGAATGTACGGTCAATTACTAAGTAAATAAGTGCATTCAATGCTTTATGAGTGTTAAGAATACTAGATGGGCCTCATCAGTAGGTTCTTGCCGCTGTCTTTTATCTTATGTGTATCGTGTGTATTATAGTGTGTATAATACACAAATGAATAGCAAAGAACTCCTCAAGTTGTTAGAGAGGGATGGTTGGATTATGCGTAACTCAAAAGGTTCACATCATGTTTTTACTCATCCCGTCAAAACCGGTCACATCACGGTGCCACACCCCAAAAAGGATCTCGGCGTTGGTTTAGTTCACAAGCTACTAAAACAAGCAGGAATTAAATAAGGGAAAGTCCATGAAATATCCAATTGCAATTGAACCGGGAAACGACACCACTGCGTGGGGTGTGATAGTGCCTGATCTGCCAGGTTGCTTTTCAGCTTCTGATAGCGGTATCGATGAGGCTATCGACAATGCAAAAGAAGCGATTGAATTGTGGATCGAAACTGCCTTAGATAACAATCAAGACGTACCTAGACCAAGCTCGATTAATACCTTACAGAAGAGAAAAGAATTTAAGGGAATGATTTGGGCCATTGCCGAAATTGATCCAGCACTTTTATCCAATGAGATTGAGCGCGTGAATATCTCCTTACCAAAGCGAGTGCTAGCAAGGTTGGATGCAAAAGCAAAGTCAGCAGGAGAAAATCGCTCTGGATTTATTGCGCAGATGGCAATCAGTGCTTAAAAGGTAAGGCCTCCCGATTGGGAGGCCTTATAGTTGGTGCGGCTGGCAGGAATTGAACCCACGACCCCTTGGTTCGTAGCCAAGTACTCTATCCAGCTGAGCTACAGCCGCAACAGCCATAATTATGCCATGGAAGAAAAGAACTACATCACGCCGGCTGGTCACGAGCGTCTAAGAGCGGAACTTTTAGCGCTTTTGGACGTGGAGCGCCCCAAAATCGTTGAGATTGTCCACTGGGCGGCCTCGAACGGTGATCGCTCTGAAAATGGAGACTATATCTATGGCAAAAAGCGCTTGCGGGAGATTGATCGGCGGATTCGGTTTTTAAATAAGCGCCTGGAGTTTGCCGTGGTAGTCGACAATGCCGCCCGAATATCCGGCGAACAAGATGCCGATCAGGTCTTTTTTGGAGCGACGGTGACCTATTGCCCTACTGGCGGCCCCAATCACGCCAAAGAAGAAAACATCACGATTGTGGGTGTTGATGAGGTTGATTTAGAACAGGGGCACGTCAGTTGGGTATCGCCGATTGCCAAGGCCTTGATTAAAGCCCGGATAGGGGATTGTGTGCGCATTCAAACGCCCACGGGTCCAACGGAGATTGAGATCTTAGACGTGCAATACCGCTAAGCGCGGGTCCGTACTACGCGCATCACGTCGGGGTTATTGCGTAAACTCCGCATCACTTTAGACAGATGCAAGCGATCGGCTACTTGCAAGGTAAAGCGAATAATGACCGCATCCTCTTTGTAGCGATCTTCCATCGAGACATTCATGATGTTGCAATCGGCTGAGGTGATACTGCTCGCGACCCGAGCCAATACACCCTTCCCTTGGTGGGTATCGACTGCTAAGTTCACCTCAAACTCGCGGTGAATGTCTTTACTCCACTCGACCTCAACCCACTTATCACTGTCTTTGGATAGCATGCGCAGTGCGGTCTGGCAGTCGTTGACGTGAATCTGCAGGCCTTCGCCCTTACCCAAATAGCCAATAATGGCATCGCCTGGAATGGGATGGCAACAGCTCTGAAAGCTGGTAGACATGCCTTCGCGCCCATCCACCAAAATGGCCTGCTTTTGGTGTGAATGGGGCTCGTGGTGAACTGCCCAGTCACCGGAACCCAAACGCATCTGCTCATCACCGCCCTCTTCATCCAGCAGAATTTTCAAGCGAATCGCCAACTCTTGGTGGGAACGGCGACCCAAGGCAATATTGACGCAAGCCTCTTCGCGGGTCTTGTCTCCAGTCCAGTGCAATAACTTTTCCCAGATGGCGCCGGATAAAAGTCCAGCATCCACGCCTTGTTGGCGTAAGGCGTTTGCTAATAAGCGCTCACCCAATTGCAAGGACTCGCCGTAATGCTTGGTCTTGAGTGAATGGCGAATCGACGCCCTCGCCTTGCCGGTACGCACAAACGCTAGCCAGCCGGGGTTAGGCTGGTTATTGGTTGAAGTAACCACCTCGACAATATCGCCGTTCTTTAGTTCGCTGCGCAGTGGCAGCTGCATATTGTTAATTTTGACCGCCACGCAGGAATTGCCAATATCGCTGTGCACCGAGTATGCAAAATCCAGTGCCGTCGCGCCCCGCGGCAAGGCCCGAATCTGTCCCTTGGGGGTAAATACATAGACCGCATCCGGGAACAGATCGATCTTGACGTGCTCCAAGAATTCTTGCGAATCGCCGCTGCTGTCTTGAATATCAATCAAGGACTGCAACCACTGGTGCGCGCGATTTTGTACTTCACTCATTTCGGGTGAGCCTTCTTTATAGGCCCAGTGGGCTGCTACCCCCGCCTCCGCTACGGCATGCATATCTTTGGTGCGAATCTGGAACTCGACTGGCACGCCCGATGGACCCACCAACGTGGTGTGCAGGGATTGATAGCCGTTGAGTTTCGGAATCGAAATGTAGTCCTTAAACTTACCTGGCATCGGTTTGTACAAGGCATGCAAGACCCCTAAGGCACGGTAACACTCATCAATCGAGTGGACTGTGACACGAAAAGCATAGACATCGAGCACTTGAGAAAAGCTCACGTGCTTGTGGCGCATCTTCATGTAAATCGAAAACAGGGTTTTTTCTCGGCCCTGCAGATCGACTTCAATACCAACCTTGGCAAAGCTCATGCGCGTGGCTTGCAAAATCTTCTCGACCATCTCCTTGCGATTACCGCGGGCGCGTTTGACTGCGTCCTCAATAACCCGAAAACGCATCGGCATGGAGTAGCGGAAACTCAAATCCTGCAGCTCACGGTAAATCACATTTAAGCCGAGACGATGGGCAATCGGCGCATAAATCTCAAGGGTCTCGGAAGCCACCCGGCGGCGCTTTTCAATGGGAACCGCGTCCAAGGTTTGCATGTTGTGGGTGCGATCGGCGAGCTTCACCAAAATCACCCGCACATCGCGTGCCATCGCCATAAACATCTTCCGAAAGCTCTCCGCCTGCGCTTCGGCATGACTCTGAAACTCCAGCTTATCGAGTTTGGTTAGGCCTTCCACCAATTCAGCGACTTTGGGACCAAACTGCGCCACCAAATCATCCTGACTACAGCCTGTATCTTCAATCACATCGTGCATGAGTGCCGCCATAATCGACGACGCATCTAAACGCCAACTGGCGCAGAGCTCTGCCACTGCAACGGGGTGGGTAATGTACGGTTCACCGCTTTGACGGTATTGCCCTAAGTGCGCTGAATCCGCAAACTGAAAGGCTTTTTTGACTAAGGCCAGCTCATCGGGCTTCAGGTAATGGAGCTTTGCAGTTAAGGCACTGATGGATACCACTTGCTGCTTGGGCGGTACGATCGGCTGTGAGGTAGGGCCAAATAAATGCCGGCTGGATTGCGCCAAGAGCGATGCAAGAACGGCTGAGCCGCTGAGGGAACTGCCTAGGGAAGCACCAAAGAGGCCTGGCTCTGAGGTCTGAGAAGAATGAATACTAGCGTTACTAAGGACTTCGCTAGGCGAGCGTGTCCCAATGGATCCCGATGTGGTCAGCGGCTGCGCCACAACGGGCCTCTCGATTAAAGAGGAACTTTGGTCAACATATCCCGGTCAGTGACGCCAGCAGCAACTTCGCGCAAAGCCACTACCGTTGCTTTATCTTTGGCATCAACCCGTGGGGCGTGACCTTGAACCAGTTGGCGCGCACGATAAGTGGCAGCGAGCACCAGCTCAAATCGGTTTGGAATGGTTTTAAGGCAATCTTCTACGGTAATACGAGCCATGCGCTACTCACTTTAATGGGGATCAATACCCATAGGATAACTGATTACACCCCAAGGCGCCTTAAAAGAGCGGGGTTGCGGGCCATCATCGGCCCGGATCGTAGGCGACTGGTAGCGATGATGTGCTGCAAATCAAGTAAGGCCTGCTCAAAAACATCATTGATCACAATGAAATCGGCTTCCGGAGCATGCTGGAGCTCAAGGTGGGCGGCAGCCAAGCGCCGCTGAATCGTGGCCTCATCATCCTGGCCACGCTTACGTAGGCGCTGCTCTAAGGCATCAATCGATGGCGGAAAAATAAAGATCCACTGGGCCGAGGGAATGAGCTGCCGAATTTGCTGGGCGCCCTGCCAATCGATTTCTAAAATGACGTCATTGCCCGCTTGCATTTGCTGCTCGATCCACGAGCGTGAGGTGCCATAAAAGTGGCCATGGACTTCTGCCCATTCTAAAAAGTCACCGCTAGCGCGCTGCGCCTTGAAGGCGTCATTACTGACAAAACGGTAATCTTTACCGTCGCGCTCTCCACTGCGTGGCTGACGCGTCGTTGTCGATAAGGACAGCTTTAGACCGGCATCCGCCTGCAGTAAGGCCTGCACCAAGGATGATTTACCAGCGCCGGAGGGCGCCACAATCATCAGCATGCTGCCTTGATAGGTTTGGGAAGTTAAGGTCATGGGCTTATTCTAAATTCTGCACTTGCTCGCGCATCTGTTCAATCAAGAGCTTGAGCTCTACTGCTGCCGCAGTGCATTCATCGGATACCGACTTCGAACTCAGGGTATTGGCTTCTCGGTTGAGTTCTTGCATCAAAAAATCTAAGCGCTTGCCAACCGGTCCCTTGCCTTTAAGTGCAGTCGTTACGGCCTGCAGATGGGTCTTCAGGCGCGCAAATTCTTCCGCCACATCAATCTTGACAGCGTACAGCACTACTTCTTGCCGAATGCGGTCCAAAACCTCCGCAGGAACAATCCCACTACTCAGGCTACCTTGTTGACTACTTTGGCCGGTCAGGGCCTCCGCTAAACGGGCGCTGAGTTTGTCTTGGTATTGCTGAACGTATTCGGGGATGCGCGGCTCTAGGCTAGCAATAATGGCCTGCATTTGCTGGGCAATGGCCTGCAATACCCCCACCAATGCAGCGCCTTCCGCCGCTCGGCTGGCCATCAGGGCATTGAGAGCCGCCTTGGCAGCCTCAGCCGTTGCCCCAATCCAGCCCTCCTCTTCACCTCGAGGCTCGTTTACCACCCCTGGCCAGCGCAAAATGTCCGCCATTCGCAGGTCACCCGCTTGTGGGAATGTGTTCAGCACCTCGCTTTGGAGCGCCTTGAGGGCGGCCAGGCGTTCGTGATTAAGGGTGCTTGTCGCCCGAGATGGGCTTGTAGCGGCGCTACTGGCATTAATTCGCCATGCCGCCCGAAACTCGACTTTGCCGCGGGCCAAGGCCTGAGTAGCCATCTCTCGCAGCAGGGGTTCAGCGCCGCGGCACTCGTCCGGCAAGCGAAAACCCAGATCCAAGAAGCGGCTATTGACCGCCCGGCATTCGACCTGCAAATCCGCAACTACCCCCGCGCCCAAGGAAACGGGGCGGGATGCACTGCCATAACCCGTCATGCTCGATATCATGTGAACATTGTAAATTGCCTTTCCCCCTTATTAGGATCAAATTCACCATGAGCACAGCCTCCTCCCCAATTCAGCGGCCTAGCCAGCGCAGCCCAAAGCAACTCCGTCCCGTCACGATTACCCGCGGCTTCACTAAGCATGCCGAGGGGTCGGTACTGATTGCCTTTGGCGATACCAAAGTACTTTGCACGGCCAGTATCTTAGAGCGGGTTCCGCCCCACAAAAAAGGCTCTGGGGAAGGTTGGGTTACCGCCGAGTACGGCATGTTGCCGCGCTCCACCCACACCCGTAGCGATCGGGAGGCGGCTAGGGGCAAGCAAAGTGGACGTACCCAAGAAATCCAGCGCCTGATTGGCCGAGCCATGCGCAGCGTATTTAATCTCAGCCTATTAGGCGAGCGCACCATTCACTTGGATTGCGATGTCTTACAAGCCGATGGGGGCACGCGTACCGCAGCCATTACGGGTGCCTATGTTGCTGCCCGAGACGCTGTTAATACCTTGCTCGAAAAAGGCGTGATTGCAAAAGATCCGATTACCGATAGTGTGGCCGCTATTTCTGTCGGCATTTACCAAGGTACCCCCGTACTCGATTTGGATTACGCCGAAGACTCGACCTGCGATACCGATATGAATGTCGTGATGACCGGTAGCGGCGGCATGATTGAATTGCAAGGCACTGCCGAAGGCCCTGCTTTTTCTCGTGCAGAATTGGCCGAGTTACTGGATCTGGCCGAGCACGGTATTCATGAGCTGAGCAAATTGCAGGCGAATGCCAACAAGGCATGAATCTAAACACCGCGTTAGTGATGCACCATTCATGACTGATTTGAAGCAACTGGTTTTAGCCTCCAACAGTGCTGGCAAGGTACGGGAATTTAGCGCCCTGTTTGCGCCTCTGGGCATCGCCATCATTCCGCAGGGCGATTTAGGAATTGCCGCTGCTGAAGAGCCCTACTTCACCTTTGTCGAAAATGCCCTAACGAAAGCGCGGCATGCCAGCAAGGAAAGTAGTTTACCGGCATTGGCCGACGACTCTGGCATCTGCATCGCTGCCTTGGGTGGCAAGCCTGGTGTTCGCTCGGCGCGCTATGCGGGAGATGAAGCAAGCGATGCCAACAACAATGCAAAAGTGATTGCTGAGCTACGCGGCATTACGGATCGCCGCGCCCATTATGTCTGCGCTTTGGTATTTATTCGGCACGCCTTGGATCCAGAGCCCGTGATTGTGCAAACGCAATGGCATGGGGAGTTCATAGATGTGCCGCGAGGCGGCGCCGGCTTTGGTTATGACCCGCATTTTTTTATTCCAGCACTCGGTAAAACGGCTGCTGAATTGGATCCCGCTGAGAAAAATACCATCAGCCATCGCGGCCAAGCCTTGCGTCAATTGCTGGCTATTCTCAGCCCATGAAATCACCTGATCGGGTGCAGTTAAGCGCCCTGCCGCCGCTCTCGCTCTACATTCATTTTCCGTGGTGCGAAAAGAAATGCCCTTATTGCGACTTCAATTCCCATCAAGTCAAATCCACAGGCTTTGATGAGCAGCGCTACATCAACGCTCTTCTACTCGATTTGCAAACCGAATTACCGCGCGTGTGGGGTCGTAAGGTCCACACTATTTTTATTGGTGGAGGCACACCGAGTTTGCTCTCAGCCAAGGGCATGAATCAATTACTGTCTGCAGTGCGCGGCTTACTACCACTGGAAGCCGATGCTGAAATCACCATGGAGGCCAATCCGGGGTCGGTTGAAGCCGATAAATTAGCCGGCTTTGCCGACTGCGGCATTAATCGCGTGTCACTCGGCATTCAGAGTTTTAATGATCAGCACCTTAAGGCTTTAGGACGGATTCACAGTGGCGATGAAGCCAAGCGCGCCATCGAAATTGCAGCGCGCTACATTCAGTCCGTCAACTTGGATTTAATGTATGCCCTACCAGAGCAGAGTTTGACTGATGCGGCGGCGGACCTGAGTACAGCACTGTCGTTTGGCACCAGCCATTTATCGATGTATCACCTCACCTTGGAACCGAACACCCTCTTTGCTGCTCACCCGCCCACACTACCCAGCGATGACATCAGCGATGCGATGTTTGAACAGAATTTAGCCATGCTGGATGCAGCTGGGTATGAACGCTATGAGGTTTCTGCGTATTGCAAACCCCATCAGGAGTGCAAACACAATCTCAACTACTGGCGTTTTGGTGACTACATTGGTATTGGCGCCGGCGCCCACGGCAAAATCTCCTTACCCGATCAGATTACCCGCCAAGTACGTGAGCGCCACCCTGAAACCTATATGCAGCAGATGGAAACGCGCGGTGATGCGCTGATCGAATCCAAGACCGTAGCCCCCAGCGACCTCCCGTTTGAATTCATGCTCAATGCGCTGCGTTTAAGTCAAGGCGTGAGTACGGCCAGCTTTAGTGAGCGCACCGGTTTACCACTTCAGGTAATCGCATCCGCACTGGAAATGGCAAGTAAAAAAGGCTTGCTCGATGAAAACCCCGCTGTATTAAAACCAACAGAACTCGGCCTGCGTTACCTTAATGACTTGCAAGCAACTTTTTTATAAGGCGAAGAGATCGATGCGTACTCAACATACTTTTTTTATATGCCTCTTAGCAGGTTTGCTTACGGGCTGCGGCACTTCGGCTTATGATCTGCGCGCATACACCCAATCAGACGGGCTTGTTGGAGTACATACAATTAAAACAGCCAAAGAGAGTGAGACACAGGCGGTGGCTGAAGCCGAGTGCAAGAAAAAAGGCAAGCGCCGCGCTGTCTTTGTGGAATCGCGCACTACTGTGAATGACCGCTTTCCGATTACAAACCTGTATATGTGTAGGGACTAAGCAGTACTAAAAGCTGGTTTGCGGCAATTCAATGCAAAACCGCGCCCCGCCTTGCGGCGCATCTTCATATCGGATATGGCCGCCGTGGCGACCAATAATGTGTTGGCATAACCACAAACCCAAACCCATTCCGGTTTTCTTGGCACTGCTTAAGATTGTAAATAAATCCGCCTGAATGTCTGGGCTAACCCCGGCGCCATTGTCGGTGATGATAATCTGGATACAGTGGATGCTGCTGGTGCCCTCAATTGAAATACGCTTGTCTAGCTGGCCCGAAGCCTCCAAAGACTGAATCGCGTTATTCACCAAGTTCAAAATCACTTGCTGGATTTCAGTTTGGCGGACAGGGGCATGCAGCGCGGCTGGCAATTTCAATTCAAGCTGAATCTGCTTAGCGCGCAGCTCAGGTCGAACAATCACCAAGATCGACTCAATTAAGCTACTTAAATTAACGCACTCCACCGCTGCTTTTTCATCCGTAAAAATCGAGCGCAATGAACGCACAATCGAGCTCGCCCGATTATTGTCTAGCTCCAAGGCCGCAAATAATTCCGTTTGAGTATTGGCGTCTAGCTCACCCTGCTCGAGTTTCCGTTTCAGAAACTGAATGTTGAGCTTAGATGCGCCCAGGGGCTGGTTTAGCTCATGGGCAATCGAAGCCGATAGCGCGCCCGTAGCCGCTGTTTTATTCGTACGCATCAAAGACTTAATCAAGGACTCTCGTTCTTGCAATAGATTCTTGATTTCTTCATTTTCTTTAACAGTATTTTTTAACTCCGCTTTTTTCTCACTGAGCTGGGCAAGGGCATTGCGCTCGGCCACCAATAGCTTGTCATAAAAATAGTTATTGATGAAGAAAAACAGTAGTAAATAAGACGCCGACAAGGTAAGGCGTACAAATAAAGCCCCTGATGTCTCTTCAAAAAGATAATTAACGCCATCGTATTTTGGATCGGTTGCAGTCAAAATTCGAAATACGATCAGCACAATCAAGCCGAACAGTAGGTACTGAATGAAGCGCAAATGAATTGATGAATCGATTTTTTTTGCTTGACGTATCTCCCAGATTTGCCAAAGGGTCAGCGTCAGCAACATAAACGATACGGTCAACAAGCGATACAAGTAAGGGGCTTGAATGGCAAGCAGATAGCCTAAAAGAGCAATAAAGACAAGAACCGCTCCAATGCTACCGATAACCCACTGCCGCGTGAGGGGGCGACTGATGCTGCGAAATAAATAACCGGCAACCAACAAAGAAAAACCCAAAAAGGTGCTGCCAAAAAAGAGAAAAGATGGATAGCCAAATGACCCTGTGGCGTAGCATAAGCTAGCAAGCACAAATAAGGTCATTGCAATCAGCCAATAGACTTTGGTATTCGATCGCAGGTTTTGGTTTCGAAAATCGATATAGGCATTGAGGGCAATGCCCAATGCAAATACGGCAAACATCAAATAAAAGATTTGGTTTACGTTCTGCATGAACTAACTTAGAGGCGTTTTTGGGAAACGAGTCATGAATGCCGAATCGGTCGTAATTATTTGGCTTTTTTAGGTAAGCTACTTAGGGTAGCGGCATCATTTAACTGCTCATCCACTAAGTACAGGGTGCCGCCGTAATTAGCCTGCAAGTCATAACCAGATAAACCAACGGTGTAAAAGGTAATGTTGGGATTCAGTGAGCGAATCGTCCCTCCGGAGCCGGCTGAAAAATTCGCATCGACATCTAAACCGCCACGCTGACCATCGATGGAGGTCAATAAAAACTGATCGATGGCCGAGGTGGTTTTAAAGACAATAATTTGGTATTGATCTTGATAGCCCGCACCCAAACCTTCGCCCGTTTTAAAGCTTCGCAAAAAGACAGGCTCGGTACGGCGTTTGTCATACAGCACACCTTCGCCGCGCGCTACCACCAGTAAAACTACATTGACATTGGTTGTGCTAACAACGGCATAGCCCGGCGCCGCTTCGATTTCTTTTTTTGCCGCTGGGTTTTGCTTATAAAAAGCAGCCAGCCCAGATTCGCCCATCCTGATCGTAGCAACACGCTTTTCGCTAATTTCTGCCGAAGTTAACGGCTTGCCGTCTTGGCCTGTGGATTGACAGCCAATCAGAATCATGGCGATGCTGAATAAAAAATAGTGGGGTAGTTTCAAAATAGGATTTGCCTTGAAGGACTATAAAAAGGCTTGGCGGAAGCTGTGAGATTCGAACTCACGGAGGACTTTCATCCTCGCCAGTTTTCAAGACTGGTGCATTCAACCGCTCTGCCAAGCTTCCTTTTGTTGCGCCCTCAATTATAAGGAAGTTCAAGTACGCAGCCTAAAGTAGGCTTTCTAGACTTATTCTGCCCGAATGAGGCCATCCAGGTATTTGGCAATCGCTAAAGAAGAGGTCAGACCCGGCGACTCAAAACCGTAGAGGTTGTATAAACCTGCTAAACCGTGGGTGCTGGGAGTATCAAACACAAAATCGCCCGCGGGGGCCCCTGGAGGCACGATCTTAGCCCGCACGCCAGAATAGTCTGGCATTAATGTGCCATCTTTTAGGCCTGGCCAATAGCGCCGTACCGCCGCATAAAAACCATCCCCGCGCCGCGGGTCAACCGAGTAATCGACCTCGGCTTCGGCTGCAATATCGAGCCACTCGACGTCAGGGCCAAATTTGGCCTGGCCTGCCATGTCGAGGGTCAAGTGAACACCCAGTCCGCCAGGCTCCGGTATGGGATAAATCAAGTGCCGAAATGGCGACTTACCGCTCAAGGAAAAATAATTGCCTTTGGCAAAATAAGCGCGTGGAATATGTACTGGGTCGAGCCCCTCTATAGCAGAAGCGACCTTCGGCGCGCTCATACCGGCGCAATTAATCAAGAGTGCGGTCTCAATTTGCATTGCCTCATGCCCGCCAATCTCCAGCTGAAATCCACCGCCGTTGAGAGCGGTAGCACGCAGCACAGGCGACTGATACGCCACCATGCCGCCTGCGTCCTCAAAACCACCCAAGAGAGACAACATATACCCATGGCTATCCACAATTCCAGTTGATTTGGAATGCAAGGCTGCAGCGCATTGCAACTGCGGCTCTAGGGCAATTGCCTCTTTGGCGCTAATCATCGACATGCCCGGTACTTCATTTTCCTGCGCGCGGTGCTGCAGGGCTCTCAGATCATCCAACTGGCTATCGTCTGCAGCCACAATCAATTTGCCGTATTGCTGGGTACCCACTTGGTGACTCCGGCAATACTCATAAAGCATGCGATTGCCGGCGACGCATAAGCGGGCTTTTAAGGAGTTTTTGGGGTAATAAATGCCCGCATGAATAACCTCGCTGTTGCGGGCGCTGCTGATCGTGCCAAACGCAGACTCACGCTCAAGCAATATGGTCTCTTTGCCTTGTAATGCCATTTCGCGGGCAATCGCCAAACCCACTACGCCCGCGCCAATTACGACGCAATCCAGCCGCTCCATTCTGCTTTTCCTAACTCGATTTGAGGTGTGTCTCTATTTTTATGGCTTAAATCGTACCATTTTCAAGGATTTAGCGAATTTCCCCACCCTTCTTGATAAAATCCATAAATGCATTTTGAGCCTAGTTCGACACCAATCCATCGCCATACTGCAGTCAATGTCGTGCTCGATACCGCCTATCAAGGAATTGATCGTGCGACGTGGGCTCATTTGTTTTCAGAGGCACGCCAATCCAAGCTCGATCAGTTCATTGCCGATCTGTTTGCGGGCAAACACATCAATGCCAGCGAGAATCGCCCTGCCCTGCATTCGGCATTGCGTAACCTCCATAAAACCCCGGTACTGATTAACGGCAAGGACGTGATGCCCGCCGTGGCTGCTGTCTGGTCCCGGATGGAAACTCTCTGCTCCCAATGGGAAGGCGTGACCGATGTGATTCACATTGGTATTGGCGGCTCCGACTTTGGTCCGCGCCTCGCCATCGAAGCCCTTGCCTACGTACCTGGCATTACTAGTCGCGGCATGCGCATGCATTTCTTGGCGAATATTGATACTGCGGAGTTAGCGCGTATCGTGGCACGGGCCGAAGCGAAGAGTACCCGCGTGATTATTGTTTCCAAGTCGTTCACGACGCTAGAAACCACCATGAATGCCAAGGCGATTGTGGCTTGGCTAAAAGACAGCGGTTGCAATCAAGCTCAAATTGCCGATGCCTTGTATGCGGTGACTGCCAATGTCCCGGCTGCCAGTGCATTTGGCGTCTCTAAAGATAATATTTATCCATTTTGGGACTGGGTAGGCGGTCGCTATTCCGTTTGGTCCGCCGTTGGCCTGCCGATTGCCTTGCAGTACGGCTTTGATACCTTTCAGGAATTTTTAGCGGGCGCCGAGGCGATGGATTTGCATTTTAAGAACGCACCCCTCGAAGACAATCTACCGGTCATCATGGCGCTTGCTCTGCTGCATCAGCAGAAAACCCACGGCATCACCTCCTATGCGGCCATCCCCTACGCCGATGCCTTGGACTGGTTTCCGAAATGGTTGCAGCAGCTCGATATGGAAAGTAATGGCAAGAGTGTCGATCGCGATGGCAAGCCTGTTCAATTTTCATCCCCCGTGGTCTTTGGTAGCGCAGGTAGCAATGCGCAGCACTCCTACTTTCAGATGCTCCACCAAGGCACTGAGATCATTCCGATTGATTTCATTGCCGTGCGTGAGCCGATGAGCGATCGTCCTGAAGCCGTATCCCATCACCGCATTTTGCTGTCGAACTGCTTGGCGCAGGCGCAGGCCTTAGCCAACGGCAAAACAGCGAGCAACCCCAATGATGTGTATCCCGGTCAGCGCCCGAGCAATTTACTCCTCCTGCCCAAGCTCAACGCCTTCTACTTGGGCGCCCTACTGGCCCTCTATGAGAATCGCGCAGCAAGCCTTGGCGCCCTCTGGAATATCAATAGCTTTGATCAGCCTGGCGTCGAATACGGCAAAGTCTTAGCTAAACCGATCGAGAAAGCTTTAGCTAGTCATGCGAATGACATTGTTGCGAGCGAACACATCGATGCGGTGACTGCTGCACGGATTAATTTTTTGAATTCATAAATCGACTGACTAAATTAAAGCAAGCATGACTCAAGTTTCATCTACTAGCCTGAATCACCATCAGTCTGATCTAAAAATTAAATCCGATACAGTTCAAACAATCGCTTTACTTGAAAAATTGCAATCATTTGACCCAGCATTGCATGGCGGCGAGTTATTAATAGATGCGCCGATAGGACATGAACTTATTCATGAATTCAAAAGCCAGGACATTTAATTTTTATTCGATCTTTTTATCTAGGATTTAATCGTGCAACTCTCCTCTTCCATATTTAAAGCCTACGACATTCGCGGCATCATTGATGAAACCCTAGATTCCTCTATCGCTAAATTGATTGGGCAAGCTTTTGGCACGGAGATGCGCGCACTTGGTGAAAGCGATATCGTCATCGGCCGTGATGGTCGTCTATCGGGTCCCAGCTTGATTGAGGCATTAACAGAAGGTCTGCTCTCGACTGGCATTAATGTGATTGACCTCGGCATGGTTGCCACGCCAATGGTCTACTTCGCCGCCAATCACACCTTGGATGGCAAGACACCCAAATCCGGCATCATGATTACCGGCAGTCACAATCCCCCGAATTACAACGGTTTCAAGATGGTTCTGGGAACCGCCGCGATTTATGGTGAAAAGATTCAGGAATTGCGTAAACGCATTGAGACCAAGCAATTTGCTAGCGGCCAAGGAACAAGAAGCACCTTTGATATTTTCCCGATGTACCTCAACTATATTGCGGGTGACATCAAACTTGCTCGGCCGATGAAGATTGCCGTCGATTGCGGCAATGGTGTGGGCGGTGCATTTGCGGGCAAGCTGTTTAGGGCTTTGGGCTGTGAAGTACAGGAGCTCTTCTGTGAGGTGGATGGGCATTTCCCGAACCACCATCCTGATCCTGCGCACGTTGAGAACCTACAAGATCTGATTCAGAACCTCCAGACGACCGATAATGAATTAGGCCTGGCTTTTGATGGGGACGCTGATCGTTTAGGTGTAGTCACGAAAGATGGTCAAGTGATCTTCCCAGATCGCCAAATGATGCTCTTTGCGAAAGATGTTTTATCGCGCAATCCTGGCGGTCAGATTATCTATGACGTCAAATGTACCCGTAACCTAGCTACCTTTGTTAAAGCGCATGGCGGTGAACCCATTATGTGGAAAACTGGCCACTCTTTAGTGAAGGCTAAGCTTAAAGAAACTGGCGCCCCACTTGCAGGAGAAATGAGTGGGCATATTTTCTTTAAAGACCGTTGGTTTGGCTTTGATGATGGCCTTTATACCGGAGCTCGTTTACTCGAGATTCTCAGCAAAGAGAAAAATCCCAGCGATACCCTCAATCATTTACCGAATGCGATCTGCACCCCTGAGTTACAGCTTGCTTGTGCCGAAGGCGAACCCTTTGCCATTTTGGAAAGCATTAAGGCAAATGCCAAGTTCCCTACTTCTGAATCAATCAATACCATTGATGGTGTGCGCGTAGAGTATGCCGACGGCTTTGGTTTGGCCCGGCCATCCAATACCACACCAGTGGTAGTGATGCGCTTTGAGGCCGATAGCGATGCAGCGATCGCACGCATTCAGGCAGAGTTTAAGGCTGCTCTTTTGGCAGCCAAGCCGGATGCAAAACTGCCTTTCTAAATAGTCTATTTAGGCTAGTAAATTAATTTGTGCATTTTTAGCTTACTTGCTTCAACAGCCATTGGCAAAAAAAGACACTAATTCTCCATCTGCATTTGAATAAATTAGCTGCTGAACTGCTATCAAACCTTCAAGAGCAATGCCGAATACTGAAAAGAGAGCGCAAACAAGGTAGTATTTCGTATGAATTCAGTTAAAGACGTACCCATTCAGTTTGATTACCCCCAGCAAAATGCCAGCGGGGCCACCTGTATTGCGCAAGCTTGGGCAAAAGCACCCCGCCACTTGGCTCCAAATGAAAAATTAGAGGTAGTTAAGCGCATTAAGCAGCTTTTAAAGGAAAAAGATGCTGCTTTAATAGCGCACTACTATGTGGATGGTGATATTCAAGACCTTGCGATGGAGACCGGTGGCTTTGTTTCGGACTCCCTGGAGATGGCGCGCTTTGGCAAAAACCATGCCGCGCAAAACCTGATTGTGGCCGGCGTGCGTTTCATGGGGGAAACAGCCAAAATCCTGAGCCCAGAAAAACGGGTGTTTATGCCTGACCTTGAGGCTACTTGCTCCCTAGATCTAGGCTGTGATGCTACTGAGTTTGCGCAGTTTCGGGCAATGCACCCCGACCGTGTGGTGGTGGTCTATGCCAATACCAGCGCTGCAGTCAAGGCGCAGGCTGATTGGATGGTGACGAGCTCATGTGCTCTGGCTATCGTGCATCAACTGAAAGAACAAGGTAAAAAAATTCTGTGGGCGCCTGATCGCCACCTCGGTCGCTATATTCAAGAACAAACCGGCGCAGACATGCTGCTCTGGAACGGCGCTTGCATCGTTCATGATGAATTTAAAGGCGAAGAGTTGGCGGCGCTACGTGCCAAGCACCCCAATGCCCAGGTTCTCGTTCACCCAGAATCCCCCCAAAGCGTCGTGAATCAAGCCGATTTAGTGGGCTCAACTTCTGCCATGATCAAAGCCGTAGTCGATGGCAGCGCCACCGAATACATTGTTGCTACCGATAAGGGCATCTTGCACCGCATGCGACAGCTGGCTCCCCATAAAGTGCTGATTGAAGCGCCGACTGCCGGAGATAGTGCAACTTGCAAGAGCTGTGCTCACTGCCCTTGGATGGCGATGAATGGCTTACTTGATATTTTGGATTGCCTCGAAAGGGAGAGTGGTGAAGTGTTTGTAGCAGAGCCTACGCGCCAAGAGGCCCTCAACTGCATTGAGCGCATGCTGACCTTTACTAAAGACCATCCGGATTTATTAGCCAAAGCACAACACGGTTTTGTGAAGAACATTGGTGTTGCATAAAGAACAGCAGCAATGAAAAGCATTAGCACTCAAAACGAAACCTTAGATGCAGCGCGTACGCGCAATATTGCCGACGCCTTGGCAGAAGACATCGGCACGGGTGATTGGACTGCCCAGCTGGTACCAGCAAACAAGGCAGCCCATGCCAAGCTCATCGTGCGCCAAAGTGCAGTCCTGTGCGGTATCGATTGGTTTGAGGGTGTCATCAAAGCGCTAGACCCAAAAGCCGTGATTGCATGGCAGTACGCTGAAGGCGATACCATGCAAGCCGATAGCACCGTCTGCACCATCGAGGCCGATGCCCGTGCCCTGCTATCGGCAGAGCGTCCCGCCATGAACTTTTTACAAACCTTGTCGTGGACCGCGACCAGCGCCCGAGCCCACGTTGATGCAATTAAAGACGCCAGCCCCAACCCCAAAGGCTGCGTTATTTTGGATACCCGCAAAACCATTCCGGGCCTGCGTCAAGCGCAAAAGTATGCCGTTCGTATTGGCGGCGGCCACAATCAACGGCTTGCTTTATGGCATGGCATTCTGATTAAAGAAAATCACATTGCAGCCGCGGGCAGCATTACTGCGGCACTAAAGGCAGCGCAGCTACTGAATGCAGGCGTGGATATACAGGTCGAAGTTGAAAATCAGGCTGAGCTAGAAGAAGCGCTTGCTGCTGGAGCAAAAAGTATCTTAATTGACAACTTCACTACCGCCCAAATGAAAGAGGCTGTTGCCTTTACGAATGGCCGCGCTTTACTTGAGGCATCGGGCGGTGTGAACCTAGATCAATTGCGCGCTATTGCAGCGACTGGCGTGGATCGGATCTCGATAGGCAAACTCACTAAAGATGTCAGCGCGGTGGATTATTCAATGCGGATACTGCAGTCGTAAAAAGGGGTTTACTGCTTTATCGGTAGCAATACAATTTATCCATGACTACCAAATCAATCCAAAAACAAGTCACTTTGAGCCCATACGATGTTGTGGATCACTTACGTACTCCTGAAGAAATCAATGCTTTTTTAGAGGCCTGCACTTTAGAGGCTGATGGAAATACAGATTTTCTTGATCAAGCTTTGGCTGCGGTTGCCAGAGCAAAAGCAAAGCATCGGTTGATTTAATTATTTCTTTTCTATTGCTTTGAGGCTGGCTTTGCACCAGAGCGCGGCGTCAGAATGGTTGGATACGAAACCGCCCAGGTCTCAGGGTAATCGCGGCTGTAATGCAGGCCCCTACTCTCTCTACGCAACAAGGCTGAGCGGACGATCAATTCAGCGCACTCCAATAAGTTACGTAGCTCAATCAAGTCGCGCGTGACTTTAAAGTTACTGTAGTACTCCTGCACTTCATTACGCAACAGCTCAATGCGGTGCAATGCGCGCTCAAGGCGCCGGTTGGTGCGGACGATGCCTACGTAATTCCACATGAGTGATCGTAGTTCATCCCAGTTATGGGCAATCACCACTTGCTCATCGGCATCCTCGACTTGACTCTCATCCCAGAGGGGCAGGTTGGGCAGTTGGGGTGTCTCTGCTGTGGCAATATCCTGCGCCGCGGCCTTCCCAATCACCACACACTCCAATAATGAATTGCTCGCCAAGCGATTAGCGCCATGCAAGCCGGTGTAGGTGGCCTCGCCTACTGCATATAGTCCAGGCAAATCCGTTTTGCCATGCAAATCCGTTACGACGCCACCGCAGGTGTAGTGGGCTGCAGGTACCACGGGTATGGGGTCTTTTGTGATGTCCAAACCCAGACTTAAGCAGCGCGCATAGATCATTGGGAAATGCTCTTTGATGAAGGCTTCCCCTAAATGCGTGGCATCAAGATTAACGTAATCGAGGCCATGTTTTTTCATTTCAAAATCGATGGCTCGGGCTACGATATCGCGCGGCGCTAACTCATTGCGTTTATCGTGCTCCGGCATGAAGCGCGTTCCATCCGGTAGCTTCAATAAGCCGCCCTCACCACGCAGGGCTTCTGTAATCAGGAAAGTGCGATCACTGGGGTGATATAAACACGTTGGATGAAACTGAATGAACTCCATATTGCCAACCCGGCAACCCGCACGCCAGGCCATGGCAATGCCATCGCCCGTAGCAGTATCGGGGTTGCTGGTATAGCGGTAAACCTTACCAACTCCACCCGTCGCTAATACAACGGATTTGGCAGCAATGGTTTCAACGTGATTGGTATTGATGTCGAGCGCGTAAACGCCGTAGCAGCGGTTGGGGCGATTGCGTTTTTCTTTAGCGCCGAGGTGGCGATTAGTAATGAGGTCTAGCGCAATCCAATGCTCCAAAATCGTAATGTTGGGATTGGCGCGAGCATGATCCAGCAACACCTCATGAATCGCCTTGCCAGTGGCATCGGCAGCGTGGGCAATCCGGCGCTGACTATGGCCGCCCTCCCGCGTGAGGTGCAAGCCCATTGGGCCATCTTTATCGGTAGTAAACGGCACGCCTTGTTCGACCAGCCACTTTATCGCTGCTGCACTTTCTTCAGCAATGTAACGGGCGGTGGATTCCACGACGAGGCCTGCCCCAGCATCTAGGGTATCGCTCACATGCGCATCAATGCTGTCATGTTCTTTATCGACTACCCCGACAATGCCGCCCTGAGCCCATGCAGTAGCGGATTCGCTTAAGCCACGCTTAGCCATCAAGACCACTTTTTGGGTTTTAGCCAAATCCAAAGCAACCGTCAGCCCAGCGAGGCCAGCCCCAATGATGAGGACGGGCAAGTCTGCTGCGTCACTGTGGTGAACGCTTTCGGCTGATTTGGCTTTAATAGTCATTTCTTAATTTTACGGCGCAAGCGGAGCTCATGCAGCCTTCTCGATAAAAGAAAAAGGCCTCGCTGTTAACGAGGCCTTTGATCTGACTATCTACCTTACTGAAAAATAAGGGTTAGTCCATTACGCTGGAACCGCTGCTTTGCCCTTAGGGTCATTGGTGCCATAACCAATTTCCTTGGCTACCTGACCGCCCTTCGCTAGCTTCACAGCGCAATACTTGAACTCCGGAATCTTACCGACCGGGTCAAGCGCTGCGTTGGTAATGAGGTTAGCAGCTGCTTCGTAGTACGCAAACGGAATAAAGATCACACCGCGTGGTGTACCATCGTCCCGGCGCACATGAATACCGACCTCGCCACGGCGTGAGGCAACGGTGATCACATCACCTGCCGTTACGCCGAGCTGTGTCATATCAGCACCATTCATCGATACGGTAGCTAATGGCTCGATCGCATCTAAAACGGTAGCGCGGCGCGTCATGCTGCCAGTATGCCAATGCTCTAGCTGACGACCGGTAATGAGCACAAATGGGTACTCAGTATCAGGACGTTCGTTTGCCGGAATGATATCGGCTGGGACTAACTTCACCTTGCCATCCGGTGTTGAAAACGCATCGTCAAACACAATCGGACGACCGGGATCATCTGCTGATAAGCAAGGATAGGTCACGCTGGATTCTTTTTCGAGGCGCTCCCACGTAATACCGTTAATTGCTGCATGCATTGCTTGACGCATTTCATCATAGACTGCGGCAACACCGGCTTCTGGGCCTTGGTAGTTCCAGTTCAAGCCCATGCGCTTGGCGATTTCTTGAATGATCCATAAATCGGGTTTCGCATCGCCTGGCGGATTAACAGCGCGCTTACCCATCTGCACCATGCGGTCGGTATTGCTGACGGTACCGGTCTTTTCTGGCCAAGCACTGGCAGGCAACACGACGTCTGCTAACAGCGCGGTTTCGGTCATGAAAATATCCTGCACTACTAAATGCTCGAGGGATGCCAAAGCGTGGCGTGCATGGTTCAAATCCGGGTCGCTCATCGCAGGGTTTTCGCCCTCGACGTACATGCCGCGAATCTTATGGGGATCACTATCCGGCGCTGTGATCTTATGCATGATCTCAACTACGGTGTAACCGGGCTTTTGATCTAGCGGTGTGCCCCAGAACTTCTCAAACCACGCATGCGCTTCTGGATTATCAACGCGCTGGTAGTTGGGGAACATCATTGGAATCAGGCCGGCATCACTCGCACCCTGCACGTTGTTTTGACCACGCAGTGGGTGCAAGCCAGAGCCTGGCTTACCAATTTGGCCCGTAATACTGACAAGCGCAATTAAGCAGCGGGCATTGTCCGTGCCATGAACGTGCTGACTGACGCCCATGCCCCACAAAATCATGGCGGATTTGGTAGTCGCGAATTCACGTGCAACCTCGCGCAAGGTCTCTGCTGGAATGCCGCAGATCGGTGCCATTGCTTCCGGGCTATAGCCTTTGATGTTTTCTTTTAAGGCCTCAAAGTTGTTCGCACGATCACGAATGAAATTCTGATCGCACAAACCTTCTTCGATGATGGTGTAGATCATGGCATTGAGCATCGCTACATCGGTATCGGGCTTGAACTGCATCGTGCGCCAAGCGTGTTTACCAATGTCGGTAATGCGTGGATCGCAGAGCACAATCTTGGCGCCATTCTTAGCGGCATTCTTAAACCAGGTTGCTGCTACCGGATGATTTGCAGTTGGGTTTGATCCAATCAAGAAGATCAAGCTGGAATGCTCAACGTCATTGACCTGATTACTCACCGCGCCCGAACCGACGCCCTCGAGTAATGCAGCAACGCTGGATGCATGGCATAAGCGGGTGCAATGGTCGACGTTATTACTACCAAAGCCAGTACGAACCAGTTTTTGGAACAAATACGCCTCTTCGTTGCTGCCTTTAGCAGAGCCAAAACCAGCGAGTGTCTTGTTGCCATGCTGATCGCGTAACTGTTTTAACTTTCCTGCAGCTAAATCCAGCGCTTCTTCCCAAGTGGCTTCGCGGAAAATATTCGACCAGTCTTGTGGATTCTGAATTGCATTCTCGTCTTTGGGTACGCCTGGCTTGCGAATCAAGGGTTTCGTTAGGCGCTGTGGATTATGGATGTAGTCCATACCAAAACGGCCCTTTACGCAAAGGCGATTGTGATTTGCAGGGCCGTCACGACCCTCAACGCTAACGATTTTTTCATCTTTAACGTTATAGGTAATTTGGCAACCGACGCCGCAGAATGGGCAAACTGAATCGACCCTGCGATCGACGGTTTGCGAACCAATCAAGCCTTTGGGCATTAATGCGCCCGTGGGGCAAGCCTGCACGCACTCGCCGCAAGCCACGCAGGTGCTCTCGCCCATCGGATCGTTTAAATCAAATACGATCTCGCTGTGCGCACCGCGCATCGCGTAACCAATCACGTCGTTGACTTGCTCTTCACGGCAAGCGCGGACGCAGCGATTACACTGAATACAGGCGTCTAAATTGACCGCCATTGCCGGATGCGAAATATCTGCAGCCGGCTGTTTGCGACGCAGTGCCTTTAGTTCTGGTCGAACCTGGACATCTAGGCGTGTGGCCCAAGTGCTCAGTTCGCCGTGTTGTTGTTGGCGCTGTTCTTCGTCGCTGTCTCCTACCCACTTATACCCCTCATCTGGCATGTCCGATAACAACATTTCCAGTACTAATTTTTGACTCTTGAGTGCGCGCTCGCTATTGGCTTTGACATCCATTCCTGGCGTAGCGCTGCGGCAGCAGCTAGGCGCTAAGGTACGCTCGCCGTTGATCTCAACTACGCATGCGCGGCAATTGCCATCGGGGCGATACCCGTCTTTAAAACACAAATGGGGAATGTCCACCCCATGGCGTTTAGCAGCCTTGAGGATGGTTTCACCTTCATACGAAATAATGGTCTTGCCATCAAGCTTGAACTCGACGGTTTGTAACTGGAGTTCGTTTGGATTTACAGGGGCGTTCATTTAAGCGACCTCTTCTGGGAAGTACTTCGCAATACAGCGAATCGGATTAGGGGCTGCTTGACCAAGGCCGCAAATAGAGGCATCAACCATTACCGTGGCTAAATCTTCTAGCGTTGCTTGATCCCACGACTTGGCTTGCATTAGCTCGGCTGCCTTGCTGGTACCAACGCGGCATGGCGTGCACTGACCACAACTCTCATGCTCAAAAAAGTGCATGACGTTCAGGGCTGCATCACGTGCCTTGTCTTTATCGCTAAAGACCATGACCGCGGCAGAGCCAATGAAGCAACCGTAGGGCTGCAAGGTATCAAAGTCCAGTGGAATGGTATTCATGGTGGCAGGCAAAATACCGCCCGAGGCGCCGCCAGGCAAGTACCCATAGAAGCGGTGGCCATCTTGCATACCACCGCAATACTCATCAATTAACTCTTGAATGGTGATGCCAGCTGGAGCCAATTTAACGCCAGGCAACTTCACGCGGCCACTCACGCTAAAGCTGCGCAAGCCTTTGCGGTCATGGCGACCGTAGCTACTGAACCACTGCGGGCCACGCTGCACAATGTCGCGCACCCAATACAGGGTCTCAAAGTTATGCTCGAGCGTTGGACGGCCAAACAAACCCACTTGCGCAATGTACGGTGGACGCATGCGGGGTTCGCCACGCTTGCCTTCAATACTTTCAATCATCGCCGACTCTTCGCCGCAAATGTACGCGCCCGCGCCGCGGCGCAATTCAATCAAGGGCAACTTAAATGGGGGATTGGCTTGCAGCTTGGCGATTTCACGCTCAAGCAACTCGCGGCAACCGTGGTACTCATCGCGCAAATAGATGTAGCAAGCATCAATGCCAACCACGCTTGCAGCAATCAGCAAACCCTCTAAGAAACGATGCGGATCGCGCTCTAAATACGTGCGATCCTTAAATGTGCCGGGCTCACCTTCGTCAATATTGACGGCCATGAGTTTGGGTGCGGGCTGATCTTTAACAATGCGCCACTTGCGTCCCGCCGGAAAGCCTGCGCCACCGAGGCCGCGCAGACCGGAATCTTCCATGGCTTTAATAATCTGCTCGCCATCCCGCTTGCCACTGGCAAGTTCTGCAGCCAAGGCGTAACCGCCTTTAGCGCGGTAGGTTTCATAGCCGACGTAATCAGGCGAAATGGCTTGATCATGGCCTTGGGGCGAAACGCCTTTTTCTGCCAAATCAGCTGGCTCGAAATTACCGCTATCGCTAGCTAAGGGGTGAGATAACTGCTTATTGGCTACTGCTGCCGCCACCGTCTCAGCGGTCGCAAATAAAACCGGGTATTGGTGCACCACGGCTACTGGCGCCTGTTCACAGCGGCCAACGCACGGCGCTGCAATTACCTTGACTTTTGGATTGCCTAAGATGGCAGGCAAACGGCTTAAGAGTGTTTTTGCACCTGCAAGTTCACATGACAGACCATCGCATACTCGTACTGTGATATCCGCAACTGGGTCATCGCCGCGGACCACTTCAAAGTGGTGATAGAAAGTGGCAACTTCATATACCTCGGCCATCGGCAAATTCATTTCTTTTGCGAGGGCCACCAAATGACGATCATGCAAGGCACGGTAAGCGTCATTTAATTTGTGTAAATGTTCGATCAAAAGATCCCGGCGGCGTGGCGCCTCACCAATCAGCTGGCGTACTTCGGCAATCGATGCATCATCAGCTTGACGGCCTTTTAACTTGCTTTTGCGCCGAATGGTTTCCCGTAAATCATTGACCGTTGCTAGTGCAACAGCTTCGACCGCTTCAGATGGCTTGGGGTGATTCATAGTCTATTGATCTCTAATCTCGGTTGGAAACAGCCCTGCAAATACAGGCGCAGGGCCATATCGTTTGCATGATTTTGGTGGATTTACGGGGGCAAGTCCTTGACGGCGCTCAAGAGCGTTTTGTGGGGGTAATACTACGGGTTTACCCTAGACCTAGGGAATGCCGCAAACCGCTTAGATCAGGCTGGGCTTTGGCGTCAAATCCGAAGGGCGGCTGTAGTCCATGTTGCGCTCACGCACGCGTGCCCGAAAGCAGTCTTCGTAGCCTGCGCTGCCAATACTCCAGCCAATGGATGTGCAATCATCACGCGCTGCTGACTCTACCGTGCCGCAGCCACTCAAACCGAGGGCAATTAAGGTGACTAGGGAGAGACGTGCAAAGGTGGATGGATTCATGTGGGTAAGTCTATCACCCTAGCAGCTCTAGGGCCTACTTTGAGCCCAAGGTAATTTCGAGTGGAATCCCTTCGCGCTGGGCTGTCACAGCCTTGGGCGTGCCCAAGCGGATACGCTCCCCTAGGGCCGGATTGGATTTGAGCATCGCTTCTTGCGCTAGGCGCGCCCGCGCATTACCCAAAGCCTGCAACTGCGCATCGTCCACTACGAAATGGCTTATGAGTTCTTGGCGCAATTGCTGGTAGCGCTCCACGGTATCCGGCAAAGTCAGGATCCGCTGGGTTAACTTGATACGACCGATCTCCGCAGCATAGGCCGATTTAATGCCTGCTTGGATGCGCTTGTCGGAAAGACTCGGCACCGGCAGTGGCGCACTCGCTTCAAGCTTAAATCCCGACGCAGTCAAGATGGCGCGATCTGCCCTCGCCCGCGCTAGCTCTTGGCGATCTAACTCGGGGTCATATGTCCCAATCAGCTCCATCGTGGCGTGTGGTCGCTTAGCAAGCAAATCACTGAATTGCGTAAAGCGCTCTTGGTCCGCGGGCAAGAATGCGGCCTCGCCGGGAATGGCATAAATCGCCGGATCACCCTGCATACCCAGTAAGGATGCAAGCGCCCGAAATGGTGCAGTCACCACATTGGTCAGTACCGTACGGACGGCTTGCCATACCAGTCCAGTTGCGCTGAACTCCGGTGAATTGACGTTACCTGCAATATCGATCTTCACATCAATCACATCATCCGAATCTTCCAGCAAGGCAACCGCTAAACCTAAAGGCAAGCGTTTACCCGTGAACTCGGGCACTTCCTCGCCGAGCTCAATCTTTTTAATCACAAAACGATTTTGACCCTGAAGTTGCCCTTCCACCGATTTGTAATTCAGCGTGAGATCAAGTCGGCCGCCTAAGATGTGACGCCCAGCGAATGCCATGAAGTAGGGATTGGAGTCGCTTAAAGGCAGATTCCGAAATTGCAACTGCATATCGTGATTGAGGCGCGGATCATCAAAAGCCATTTGCCCGGTCGCGCGCATACTCCCCGTCCCGGCCACAAGCCCATCCAGAGCTACCGATGCAAAGTGACCTGGCTCATTACTGATGCCCAAGAGTGATCCCTTGAGCTTACGAATCGCTACCTGAACCTTGGGCTTAATTGCTAAGTCTGTGAATACCAAATTGGCATCGCGCAATTGCACTGAGCGCAGATCCAGCGTAAAGAGATTAGGCTCTTTTGCTACTGGACTGGGGCTTGGATTTTTTTCTTCAGGTGCTTTGCCTTGCTCTTCGGTTTTGGCTGCAGTTTCAGTAGCGGGCGCCTCGCTATCACCGCCCTTCATAAATAGGCGACGAAAATTAGAGAAGCCTTTCTCATTAATTTCGTATTGAATCTCAGGTTGTAGCAGCAGCAACTCATGGACTGACAAATGACTGCGCCCGTCATTGAATTTTTTAAACTGCAATTGCTCTGCTTTGGCTTCTTTCCAGGCCAGCAGCGGCGCGGTCACATTTGACTCACGCACAAACAATTCGGGAATAAAAAAATTACCTTTGATTGACCACGCGCTTGGCTCCGAAGCAAATTGCAACGATCCGTTAAGAACGCCACTTTGCATCACCAGCGGCTTATTACTGGGTAAAAAAGGCATCAAGGGAATCAGCGGTAACTGCTCTAACTGAATATCACCAGAAAGGGTATTGCTTGTTGCCCCCAAGAGCCAGCGTGAGGTCACTTTTCCAGAATCCAAAGTGGCTGCCAAATCAATTGCCAATAGATCGCCTTCGCCTGCCCGAATGCCGCCCGCCAATTGCGCAGCTCCCACCTGAATGCGCTGCGTCGAATTCGGCAAACGGATGTCGAGCTTGCCTAGATCAATTTGATAGTCACCCTCGAGGGTGCCTTGCTTGCCCTGCTTGCTGAAGTTCGCCAGGTCACGTAATTCCAATCCAATCGGACCAAAGTCATGGCGATAACGATTGGGCTGATCGTCTAGCGTTAAGGTCAAGCCCGAAATACCGAAACGTTCCAACTCAATTTGTTTCGGAGGCGATGCTGGATCCTTTGGGGGCAGTACCTTACTAACTGCAGCCACAAAGGGTTGCCAATTCCACAGACCCGGCTTGCCCGACTGCACTTTGCGCTCCACATGAAACTGCGGATCCGTTAACTGAATTTCCCGAATGCCAATCCTGCCCGCAAGAATAGCGGGCAGATCCAATTGCAGCACACCACGGCGCAGCGTAAATAAAGGAATGGCATTTGCATCGCGACTCGATAACTTCACGTCATCTAATTCCAGTCGCAACTGCAATGGCGCAATGCGCAGATCGCGGTACTCGATGCGGTAGCCGATCTGGGCGCTGTAGTCCTCAATCGATTGCTTTACGTAATGGACACCCCAGGTCATGATCAGCAGCCAAAAAGCTGTGATCAATCCAAGCAGGATGAGTATCGAATACCGCAGCCAATTGGAACGATAGAGGGATTGAATTCGTGTTTCCATTGAATTCATTATCAAACAAATTAAAGTGGCTAACCCCTCCACTAAAACAAGGGGCATGCATCGCCCTAAGGCGAATAAAAAAGCCCTCGCGATGAGGGCTTAGTGGTGCTGGCGGAGAGGGCGGGATTCGAACCCGCGGTAGGTTTAACCCTACGCACGCTTTCCAGGCGTGTGACTTAAACCGCTCATCCACCTCTCCGGAAGCGACGATTATACGGTTCAATGTATTTGCCGCCTTTAACTTAAATTAAATGTCCTCCTTGCGACCCCCCCTCTGATTGCCTTTTAACCACAACAGTAGCCTTGGCGCTCTTAGCCCCTTTGCTGGCCATGGCATTGGGGTTCAATTGACATGGTAATGCAATTGCATTACCATTCATTTATACTTATTTTCATTACCCATTCCACCATTCTGTTGAGGTTGCCAATATGACTATTGCCGTACTCGAAACTGAATCCACGCTAACGGACCGCTACCAAACCACCGTTCCAGAGCCAGTGCGGCAAGCACTTAAGCTCGGCAAGCGCGATAAGGTGCATTACTCCATTTTGGATAATGGGGACGTGCTGATCCGGCGCAGTAACCCAGTCGAAATAGCAGATCCTGTAATGGAGCGCTTTTTAGATTTTCTGTCGCAAGATTTACAAGCGCATCCCGAGCGACTGCAGGCCATAGATGCAGCATGGGTAAAACGGTTACAGGCAGTCATTAAAAATACGGCTATTGATCTTGATGCCCCGCTACCCAATGATGGGGATTAATTATTTCCTCAAACCCAACACCACTGATGATTTCAGGCTGGACTATTTTTGCTCATCCGGTATTTCTAAACCAAGTCAATATCCTGTTGAAGGAAGTGGAGCGTCTCAAGCAAAAAGATCTCAGCACCTATCAACATAAAAATGCAACAAAACGTCTAGCTGCGATTTATAAACTGGCGTTCAATATCATCCCGAGCAACCCAAGCCTCGCGATCTATCGCCAAGGCAATACCCTTGGAAGTGAACGCAAGCATTGGCTGCGGGCAAAATTTTTCCAACAATACCGCCTCTTCTTTCGGTACCACGAAGCAAGCAAACTCATTGTGTACGCTTGGGTCAATGACGAAGGCACCAAGCGAGCCTACGAGAGCAAAGATGATGCGTATCGGGTGTTTTCAGCAATGCTCAAGCAAGGTCGCCCACCGGATAATTGGGATGCACTATTACAAGAGTCTCGCGCCCACAGCAAAGGCCTGCAAAAGCTGATGGGGCGTGGCTGAAGTAGATGTTGCTGATGAATTGCTTAATAAAAAGCCCGCTCGCGCGGGCTTTTCTTTTTGAACGTTGATGCAACAGTACTACGTGCTTAAAGCGCCTGCTTCAGCTGCTCCAAGATCGCTGGATTCTCCAGGGTCGAGGTATCTTGCGTAACTTCCTCACCCTTCGCAATCACGCGTAACAAACGACGCATGATCTTGCCTGAACGTGTCTTCGGTAAGTTGTCACCAAAGCGCACATCTTTGGGTTTAGCGATTGGGCCAATTTCTTTACCCACCCAATTACGCAACTCCATCGCCAACTTCTTCGCATCATCGCCGGTAGGACGACCGCCTTTGAGAACCACGAAAGCACAGATCGCTTCGCCCGTCATGTCATCGGGGCGACCGACCACCGCCGCCTCAGCAACCAATGGATTGGCAACCAAGCAGGATTCAATTTCCATCGTACCCATGCGGTGTCCGGATACGTTCAGCACGTCATCAATACGGCCGGTGATAGTGAAGTAGCCAGTGTCTTTATTGCGAATCGCACCATCGCCTGCAAGGTACAAAGTGCCACCCAACTCTTCTGGGAAGTAGGCCTTCACGAAGCGATCGTTATCGCCCCAAATGGTGCGAATCATGGAAGGCCATGGGCGTTTCACCACGAGGATGCCACCACTGCCATTCGGTACATCATGCCCTGCCTCATCCACAATCGCTGCCATGATGCCTGGCAGTGGCAAGGTGCAGGAGCCTGGAACCATGGGGGTTGCACCAGGCAATGGAGAAATCATGTGCCCGCCGGTTTCGGTTTGCCAGAAGGTATCGGCGATCGGGCAACGCGAGCCACCAATGTTCTCGTAGTACCACATCCAGGCTTCCGGATTAATCGGTTCGCCAACAGAACCCAAGAGACGCAAGGATGACAGATCGTATTTCTTTGGATGAACGGATTCATCGCCGCTCGCTGCTTTAATCAATGAACGAATTGCCGTTGGCGCAGTGTAGAAAATCGTTGCCTTGTGTTTTTGAATGGTGTCCCAAAAACGACCGGCATTCGGATAGGTCGGCACGCCCTCAAACACAATTTCAGTACAGCCCACAGCGAGGGGGCCGTAGGTAATATAGGAGTGTCCCGTAACCCAGCCAATGTCAGCAGTACACCAGAAGACATCACTGGGCTTGATATCAAAGGTCCATTTCATGGTCAAAATGGCCCAGAGTAAATAGCCACCCGTCGAGTGTTGTACACCCTTTGGTTTTCCGGTCGAGCCGGATGTATACAAGACGAATAAGGGATGCTCAGCGCTCACCCACTCTGGCTCACAGGTCTTGGCTTCGCCGGCTACAACATCATGCATCCAAGAATCGCGCCCTGCGGTCATTGCAATGTTGCCGCCCGTGCGTTTGTACACGATGACATTCTTCACTTTTTCGCAGTCGCCCAAGGCAAGCGCCTCATCCACAATCACTTTGAGTGGCAAGGCTTTGCCGCCGCGCATTTGCTCATCTGCAGTAATGACCGCAATTGCGCCCACGTCAACAATTCGCTCTTGCAATGATTTTGCGGAGAAGCCGCCAAACACCACCGAATGCGTAGCACCGATACGGGCACATGCCTGCATCGCAACAACGCCCTCGATCGACATTGACATATAAATAATCACGCGATCGCCTGACTTAATGCCCATTTTGCGCAAGGCGTTCGCGAACTGGCAGACGCGTGCGTGCAGGTCACTATAAGTAACGTTCGTTACCTTGCCGTCGTCGGCTTCAAAAATGATTGCGGTTTTTTGGGCGTTGCCATTTTCTAAATTACGATCCAGGCAGTTATACGAGGCGTTGGTTAATCCATCTTCGAACCATTTATAGAAGGGTGGATTGGTCTCATCCAATACTTTAGTAAAGGGTTTTTTCCAGTAGAGGTTTTCACGAGCAAGACGGGCCCAAAAACCCTCGTAATCTTTTTCCGCTTCCGCACACAGTGCGTTGTAAGCGTCCATTCCAGGCACAGCAGCATTTTTAATAAAATCACTGGGGGGATTAAAAATCCGATTCTCTTGCATCAACTGTTCCATGCTGTCCTACCCTTTATTTAAATGACAATAATTACTACCCTGCAAAATCGATGCAGAATAGTGTAAATCCACTCTCTTTCACCCTAAGATAAGGGAATTTTAGGGTGAATTGCTCTATGGCAAACCCTTAAAATAGAGAAATCCATTTAATTTGATGAAATTTATGACAAATATTAAACAAGAAGACCTCATCCAAAGCGTTGCCGACGCCTTCCAATACATCTCCTACTACCATCCCGCCGACTTCATTCGGGCGATGGGCAAGGCCTACGAACTGGAAAAAGGGGAGGCCGCCAAAGACGCGATTGCGCAGATTCTGACCAACAGCCGGATGTGCGCCGAAGGGCATCGCCCGCTGTGCCAAGATACGGGCATTGCCGTGGTCTTCTTAAAGGTGGGCATGAATGTGCAGTGGTCGGACGCCACCATGAGCGTCACCGATATGGTCAATGAAGGCGTTCGCCGTGCTTACCTCAATCCCGACAATATGCTGCGCGCCTCGGTTCTCACCGATCCTGCTGGCAAACGTAAAAATACGGGTGACAACACCCCCGCTGTGATTCATTATGAAATCGTTCCGGGCGATGGCATTGAAGTCATTTGCGCAGCCAAGGGTGGCGGCTCAGAGAACAAAGCCAAGATGATCATGCTCAACCCATCCGATTCGATTGTCGACTGGGTGATGAAAACCATTCCCACCATGGGTGCGGGCTGGTGCCCGCCCGGCATTCTCGGCATTGGCATTGGTGGCACGCCAGAGAAAGCTACGTTATTGGCCAAACAAGCCTTGATGGGCTCGGTTGATATTCAAGAACTAATTGCCCGCGGACCAAAAAACCGCGTAGAAGAATTGCGCCTCGAGATTTATGAAAAAGTGAACCAGCTCGGCATTGGTGCGCAAGGCCTTGGTGGCCTCTCCACTGTCTTGGACGTCAAAATTTTGGATTACCCCACCCACGCTGCCTCATTGCCTGTGGCGATGATTCCGAATTGCGCGGCGACCCGGCACATTCATTTCCATTTGCATGGTGATGGCCCCGCCAAATTAGAGGCACCATCCCTCGCGGATTGGCCGGACGTCACCTGGACGCCCGATATTGAAAAATCCAAGCGAGTCAATTTAGATACTCTCACTCCAGCGGAAGTGGCCAGCTGGAAACCAGGCGATCGTTTGCTCCTGAACGGCAAAATCCTTACAGGACGGGATGCTGCGCACAAACGCATTCAGGACATGCTCGCTAAGGGGGAGGAACTCCCAGTCAGTTTTAAAAACCGCGTGATTTACTACGTCGGCCCCGTTGATCCAGTGCGCGATGAAGCCGTTGGTCCTGCTGGCCCCACCACCTCCACCCGCATGGATAAGTTTACAGAGATGATGCTGGCCAAAACCGGTTTGATTGCGATGATTGGCAAAGCCGAACGCGGTCCGGTTGCCATTGAAGCCATCAAGAAACACCAGTCTGCGTATTTAATGGCAGTCGGTGGCGCTGCCTATTTGGTCTCCAAAGCAATTAAAACGTCAAAAGTCGTTGGCTTCGCTGATCTCGGCATGGAAGCGATTTATGAGTTTGATGTGCAGGACATGCCCGTAACCGTTGCGGTGGATTCGAAGGGAACATCGATGCACCACGAAGGGCCAAAAGATTGGCAAGCGCGGATTGGAAAAATCCCCGTCGTTGTTGCATAAGGTTTTAGGCGCGCATTGGCACTCATCGGGGTATTTGATTCGGGCGTAGGCGGCCTATCCATTTTGGATGAGGCCCTGCGGCAGCTGCCGAACCATGACTACCTTTACTTTGCAGATAGTGCCAATGCCCCTTACGGCGAGAGGTCAGCGGAGTGGATTGCAGAGCGTAGCTTATCGATATGCCAGTCTTTAGCGGATGAAGGCTGCCAAGCGATCGTCGTTGCCTGCAACACAGCTACCGCCGAAGCCATTCAGAGTATTCGGGCGCAGCTAAAGACAATTCCGATTATTGGGGTCGAGCCCGGAATTAAGCCGGCGGCGCTGCAAAGCGAAAAAGGCCTAGTGGGTGTATTGGCCACAGAAGCAACGCTGAAGAGTGATAAGTTCAATGCGCTACTGGCAACCTTACCGGTGGATTGCCGTTTTGTTAAACAAGCGGGTGCCGGTCTTGTGCCCTTGATCGAGTCCGGTCAATTGCATGCCCCAGAAACAGCTGCTCTGCTTGCACAGCATTTGCAACCGATGCGTGCTGCCGGAATCGATACCTTGGTTTTAGGCTGTACCCACTATCCATTTTTAATGCCATTGATTCTGAATCAATTGGGTTCATCGGTACGCGTTGTTGACACCAGCGAAGCGGTAATCCGTCAGTTGGCGCGACAACTGGAAGCCCACCGCATTCCGACCGAAGTAAGCGGTAGACGTAGCTTATTACTGCTGAGCACCGCCGATGGTACGCGTCTGCATAGTATGGCGATGCAATTGCTAAACTCCAACACTGCCGAGTTACGGATCGATTTCAAAACCGTAGGCCTGGATCAGACTGCACTATGCCGCTAACATCACCAAACCCCAAAACGCTCCCGCTGTTTACGCGGCAGGAATGGATTGTGATTGCCGTAGTGCTGGCACTGCATGGCATGTTCTTTGTTAGCCTGGATCTGGGGCTTAATGTGAAAAACGATCCATCTGAAAACGAAGTGCGAGTCATGGCCAATTTAGTGGCGCCCGCAACACCCCCGGCTCCGCCCGTGTCTACCCCCCCGACACCGCAGCCAAAACCAGAAGTGAAACCCAAAACCCAAACCAAAGCAGAGCCCAAACCCAAAACGCCCGAACCGAGCAGCACGCCGCCGGCCGATGCAAGCCAAGCCAAAGCGGCTGAAGCTGCTAAAGCAGCAGAAACTCAGATGCCTAATGCAGCTGTTGCACCGGCAACCAGTCAAGGAGCTGCAGGTACGCCCATCCAGACTGATATTGGTAAACTGGTGGTGGTATATCAACCTGATGCCGATCCATATTACCCCTCGTTTTCAAAGCGAGCTGGGGAACAAGGCGAAGTGGTTGTTCGGTTGATTATTGATGAAACCGGCATTGTGGAAGAAGTCGCTTTACTGCGTTCAAGCGGATTTCCGCGGCTCGATCGCGCTGCTTCTGAAATTGGTAAGCGTTACCGTTTTAAACCGTATAGCGTGAATGGCAACCCCGCCCGCATTTCAACCAATCTCCTAATTAAATTTAACTTAAAGAACTAATGCAATGAATAACCCATTTGGCTTAATGAATTTATGGATGGCAGGCGATGCGGTCACGCGTTTTGTGGCCATCCTCTTATTGGTGTCATCGATCATTACCTGGGTCATTTTGATTAGCCGCCTATGGAATATCAAAACACTGCGCGCCCTAAAACCCGAAGCCGAGCAGTTTTGGCGTGCCAGTTCTTTTGCACAGGGCCTAGCTGGCTTTTCTGATCAAGCCAACAACCCCTACTTTCGGATTGCCAAAGAAGCCATGAGCGCCTCGGAGCACCATCAAAGTCAAACGTCCAGTCGCCGCGAATTACTGCAAGCGCTGAACTATTCGGAGTGGATGTCGCGCAGCATTAAAAATAGCATTGATTCCTGCAGCGCCCTCTTGCAAAAAGGCCAGACTTTTTTAGGCTCGACTGGCTCTACCGCGCCATTCGTGGGTTTGTTTGGTACGGTTTGGGGCATCTACCATGCCCTCGTTGCCATTAGTAGCTCGGGTAGCGCACAAATCGATCAGGTTGCCGGCCCGATTGGTGAGGCCCTCATCATGACGGCCATTGGCCTAGCTGTCGCTATTCCAGCAGTCCTGGGTTTTAATGCGATTAACCGCGCTAATAAATTAATCGTTGCCGACCTCAATCGCTTTGGTAACGATTTGCTGGCCTATTTTGTTACTGGCGCTCGCGTTGAGGCGGGAGCGTAAGCATGTCGTTTAGCAACCCTTCAGGCGATCAGGGTGACGATGCCCTGATGACTGAAATCAATATGACGCCCCTCGTGGACGTGATGTTGGTTTTGCTCATCATTTTCATTATTACTTTGCCGGTAATCCATCAAGCCGTGAAAGTGGATTTACCTAAAGCCAATAGTGCGCGCAATGAAACCAAGCCTGAGTCGATTCAAGTATCGATTGATGCACGCGGCCAAATCTTTTGGAACAGTAATCCAATTGATCTCACCACCTACGTTAGCTATGCAGAAAAAGCAGCGCAAAAAGAACCTCAACCGGAAGTGAATTTACGTGCGGATAAAGAAGTGCGTTACGACTCTGTAGCGCAGGTCTTGGCCGCATCAAAACGCGCTGGCCTAACTAAGCTGGGTTTTATTACCGAGCCGCAATGACCCTTATTCGCTACCTCGGATTTGGACTTGCCTCGCTCGTATTGCTTAGCCCACAGCAGCTCTTGGCCAAGGCTGAGTCCAGTATTCCAGTGGTTCGGGTTGGTAGCCTGCAATGGGATCAGCATGAAATGACCATCGGCGAAGTCAAACGCGTTGCCGCTCAGACCGGGTTTGTGAGTCAGGCAGAGAAAAATGGCGGCGGCACCGTATATGAACTGGGTTTTGTGCAAAAGCCCGGCTGGACCTGGAAAACTCCCTATGGCGTTCAGGCTCAAGACAGCGAACCGGCGGTTCATCTCAATGCTACCGAGGCAGAGCAGATCTGCCGTTTTTTTGGCAAACGCTTACCCACCGACGAGGAATGGGTTTCGGCAGCGTTTGTAGAGCAGCGCGCCAATCCGCCTGCCCCGTTCGTCAGCGGAAAGCGCTACCGCTTCCCTAATGGCGACTCCGCTAAAGGCTCGCATTGCCTTGACGGCGAGTGCGGCACTTACCGCGGCCTTGCGCCCAAGGGCAGCCTCCTGCGCGGGACTGGCCATGTTCTTGTGGGTAGCACTGAAGCTGGCGTCAATGGTCTCTTTGATATGGGCGCCAATGTATGGGAGTGGACTTCAACTGCGGTTGGCAATGAACGTGTAACGCGTGGTGCATCCTGGTGGTACGGCGCCGAACAGCAACGGGAATCGAATCGCGCCAGCAAGCCGCCGGACGTGAGCGTGGTCTATATTGGCTTTCGTTGCGTTAGACCGTAAACTGCACCCCTGTTCTAAAAAGGCGTTTTATGTCCTACCTATACCAGTACGGCCCTTATCTTTTTCTTGCGGTATGGGTGTGTGTCGCACTTTACAAAACACTGCAGAATTTTCAGGCAATGAAAGCCGATCGCAGTCAGCACTTCAATTTATTTCAATTGATCGGCAATCTCTTTAGCGAGCTCTTTCGAAGCTTTGTATCGCTCTTTGTGCTCAGCGTATTAGCTGCAGGGGTTATTTACATACTCTTATTGGTATTTGAGGAAATCACCGCCTGATCGCCAACAAACCCTTCGCTGACGGCTTTTGGCTTACAAAAATGAGGGTGCGGTGGTACTGAGGTGGAATGAAAACCCCAGAAATTGCGGTTTTTTGGTGCCCGAGGCCGGAATCGAACCGGCACGACTTTTTTGAGTCGGCAGATTTTAAGTCTGCTGTGTCTACCGATTTCACCACTCGGGCGCGCGCCTTTGCAGGCTTTGATTTGCAGTGCAACAAAATCAAGACAGACGAGAATCCTAACACGCGGCACCCAATTTGAACAAAAAAGCCCTACTTATGGCGTTTAAAGGGTTTACCCGAGATGGAAAATTTAATTAGATCCTTATACTTTACAGAGTCGTTTTACCGTAGTACCTGATTGATTAAAACTAGGAGATATGAATGTCTGAAATGAAAAAACAAGCACCACGTCGTAAGTTTTTGAAAGGTGCTGCTGTCGGTACCGCTGGTGCAGCTGCCCTCAGTTTCCCAATGATTTCTAAATCGCAAGGCGTACAAAATTTACGCTTCCAGTCGACCTGGCCTGCGAAAGACATCTTCCACGAATACGCTTTAGATTTTGCTAAGAAGGTCAATGACATGACCGGTGGCGAAATGAATATCGAAGTATTGCCAGCAGGTGCTGTTGTTCCTGCATTCGGATTGCTCGATGCTGTTTCCAAAGGTACATTGGACGGCGGCCATGGTGTGGTTGTGTATCACTACGGTAAAAATGCTGCCCTCGCATTGTGGGGATCAGGCCCATCCTTCGGTATGGATGCCAACATGCTCCTCTCATGGCACAAATACGGCGGCGGCGCTGCTCTGTTAGATGAGCTCTACAAGACTGTCAACGCCAACGTGAAGTCTTATGTATACGGCCCAATGCCATCACAGCCACTCGGCTGGTTCAAAAAGCCAATCGCTAAGGTAGAGGACTTGAAAGGCCTCAAGTACCGTACCGTCGGTATTTCGATTGATATGTTTACTGCCATGGGCGTTTCTGTAAACGCATTGCCAGGCGGCGAGATTATCCCTGCGATGGATCGTGGTCTGCTTGACGCCGCTGAGTTCAACAACGCCTCTTCCGATCGTCAATTGGGCTTCCCAGACGTATCAAAAGTATGTATGTTGCAAAGCTATCACCAGAACGCAGAGCAGTTCGAGATTCTCTTCAACGGCTCCAAGTACAACGCATTGTCACCAAAACTCCGTGCGATTTTGGACAACTGCGTCGAGGCAGCTTCTGCCGATATGTCCTGGAAGGCGATTGATCGCTACTCCAAGGCCTACGATGAAATGCAAAAGACTCAAGGCGTTAAGTTCTACAAAACGCCAGACAGCATTTTGCGTAACCAGCTCAAAGTATTCGATGAGGTTGTTGCCAAGAAATCCGCTGAAAACCCACTCTTTAAGAAGATTGTTGACTCACAAAGAGCGTTTGCCCAGCGTGCTGTGAAGTGGGACTTGGATACCAATACCCCACGTCGCATGGCTTTTGATCACTATTTCCCATCCGGCGCTAAAAAGGCCTAATTGAGGAATATTTCATAAGCTTTAGGTTTATTTCAGAAATATGGCATAAGTTTTAGGCTTAGCTTAAAATAGCGCCCAGTAGCAATATGGGGTGGTTGCGAAGGTGACCACCCCATTTTTTTATGGTTTCAATGCCCTGGAGTCTCCAAAGTGCAAAAATTATTCTTAACGGTAGATCGCCTATCTACCTTCATCGGTCAGTTTTTTTCTTGGCTGGTTGTTGGCTTAACCGCCTTAATTGGCTATGAAGTGTTTAGCCGCTATGTCTTAAACAGTCCCCATGCATGGGCGTTTGACGCCATGATCATGATGTACGGCACTATGTTCATGATGGCCGGCGCCTACACCCTCTCAAAAAATGGTCATGTCCGCGGCGACATTCTGTATGGCTTCTTAAAGCCTCGCACCCAAGCGATTTTTGACCTCATTTTGTACGTCATCTTCTTTATTCCGGGGGTGATTGCCCTAGCCTATGCCGGCTACGGATTTGCTGAAGATTCCTGGCGTATCTTGGAACACTCGTCCATTACGGCGGATGGTCCTCCTCTTTACCCTTTTAAAACCATCATTCCTTTAGCGGGCGTGATTTTGCTCTTTCAGGGAATCGTTGAAATCTTCCGTTGTGTTGTCTGCATTCAGCAAGGCGAATGGCCTTCCCGCGAGCAGGACGTAGAAGAGGTCGACGTGGATGCACTGAAGGCAATGGTTGGCCTTGATAAGGAGAAAACCAATGCGTAAGGAACTATTATTCGGCTTTAGCATCATGGCCTTGGTTGTACTGGCCACGATTGTCTTGCTTCCGTGGGGCAATATTGAGAGCGGCCACATGGGCCTGCTCATGCTCTCACTTGTTGTTGTAGCAATCATGCTGGGCTTCCCTACCGCCTTTACCCTCATGGGCATGGGCATGATCTTTACCTTCATCGCGTATAGCTTTGCAGATCCCTCTCTGGCACTGAGCAACACACTCTCTCTGATGGTGCAGCGGGCTTACGCGGTCATGACCAATGACGTGCTGATCTCAATTCCGCTCTTTGTATTCATGGGTTACTTAGTTGAGCGTGCGAACTTAATTGAAAAATTATTCCGCTCATTGCATTTGGCCTTGGTGCGCGTTCCTGGCTCCTTAGCTGTTGCCACCATCGTTACCTGCGCGATTTTTGCAACTGCCACCGGTATTGTTGGCGCTGTGGTGACGTTGATGGGTCTTTTGGCGTTCCCAGCCATGCTCAAGGCAGGTTATGACACCCGCGTATCTGCTGGCTGTATTACCGCGGGTGGTTGCTTGGGTATTTTGATTCCACCCTCAGTACTCTTGATTGTGTACGGCGCAACCGCCGGTGTTTCAGTAGTGCAACTTTATGCCGGCGCATTTTTCCCCGGAATTATGTTGGCTGGCCTGTACATCGGCTACGTGATTATTTTGGCTAAATTCAAGCCAAAACTCATGCCGCCACTGTCGATGGAAGAGCGCAAAGTTCCACTACCGATGAGCTACACCGAGCTCGGTGAAAAAATTAGCCAGAAAGTCATTCCAGCAATCTTAATCGGCCTCAAAGGCAAGCGTAATTTGCATGTACGCCCTGTTGAGCTGCTCCAGTCTCTGATGATTGCGCTATTGCCACTCTTGGTTTTTGCGATCTTTACGGGCTCGATTTACAAGGTAGTCACAGCCCCCGTGGAAGCTGTTGCTGGCATGGAATTAATGCAGATGGGTGATGCCGGTAGTGGCGCTGCTGAAGAAGAGTCAAGCAGCGGCCTGTCATTACCTCCTGGCGCTGAAAAGACTGATAGTGGTGGCTTGTCCTTGCCTCCTGGCGCAGAAGAAGACAAGCCAGCGGCAGCTCCGGCAATGAGCGCGGATGAAGCTAAAGCAGCGGAAGCTGCAGCGGCGGCGGCCGCGGCAAAAGCACTCGAGCCACGCGATGCGCCGACTTGGTTCTGGGTCATGACTGCGATCTTTGCAGCCATGTTAGCCATTTATTATTTGCTACTCACTTGGGTGCGTCTCGAAATCTTCAAGATGCTCTTGGGCTCATTCTTCCCATTAGCCATTTTGATTATGTTCGTATTAGGTTCGATTGTGTTTGGTCTGGCTACCCCAACTGAGGCGGCTGCGATTGGGGCTATCGGCGGGGTCATCTTGGCTGCCGCCTACAAACAGCTTAATATGCGCGTGATTCGAGAGTCGGTATTCTTAACGGCCAAGACGGGGGCTATGGTGTGCTGGCTCTTCGTGGGCTCATCGATCTTTTCCGCAGCATTCGCTTTGCTGGGCGGCCAAACCTTGGTTGAAAAGTGGGTGCTGTCACTCGGCTTAAGCCCAATGGAGTTTTTAATTCTGGCTCAGGTCATTATTTTCTTCCTGGGCTGGCCACTCGAGTGGACTGAGATCATCGTGATCTTCATGCCAATCTTCGTGCCCCTGCTCGATGATTTTGGTATCAATCCATTGTTTTTCGGCCTCTTAGTTGCGCTGAATTTACAAACTGCATTCTTGTCGCCACCGGTGGCCATGTCAGCCTTCTACCTGAAGGGTGTTGCGCCTCCCCACGTGACTCTGAATCAGATTTTTGCAGGTATGTTGCCATTCATGGGTATCCAGATTCTGGCAATTGTGTTGCTCTACACCTTCCCAGCAATTGGCTTGTGGTTGCCCGAAGTGCTTTACAAGTAATCACCAGCATCCTCATGAGAACCCCGCGCAAGCGGGGTTTTTTATTGGTCAGGTCAAAGGCAATCGAGAGCACTTAGAATAGGTTCATGGTCATAACAACACAGCGCAGCCCTCTCCTATTACGCATCCTCAAATGGACTGCATTGGGCTTGACTGGCGTGATGCTCTTGATTGCGTGCCTTGCAATAATCTATCTTGCCTCAACCAAAAATAGCCCCTCTGGCAGTGATCGCCTACTCGGCCTCAATGACACGGTGAGCATCGGCTTTGATGCTAGTGACATACCCCATATCAAGGCGGCTACCGCGAGTGATGCCCTATTCGCTCTGGGCTTTCTGCACGCAACTGAGCGTTCATGGCAAATGGAAATCAACCGCAGATTGGCAGCGGGCCGTTTATCTGAAATTCTCGGTGAAGACACCCTGAAAATTGATCGCTTCATTCGTACTGTTGGAATTAAGTACAGCGCTGAACGGCAGTATGAGCGCTACCCGGTCGAGGCTAAACGCCTTCTGCAAGCCTATGCCGATGGCGTCAATGCAGGTAACGCGAAATTGGGCTGGGCCCTGCCAATAGAGTACTTTTTGACAGGCTCCAAACCAGGCCATTGGTCGCCAACCGATAGCATCGCCTGGATGCTAATGATGGCCATGGATTTGGGTGGTAATTGGCAAAAAGAATTGCAACGCTTAGAGTTATCGCGTGATTTAACGACGGCACAAATTTGGGAGGTATTACCCCCTTATACGCAAGGCAATCCGGTTACTAAGATGGACTTTGCAGCGCTGTATAAAAACATGGGCATTTTTGCGAGTACCGATGCCAGCAAGTCCATTAAGCCTCTAGGTATTCAGGATGTACGTCAGCCAGATACAAAACAGGATCAGTTGTTGCGCGCATTCTTACCAGGAGGTATCGAGGGCATTGGCTCGAATAATTGGGCGCTCAGTGGCAAGCGCACAGTGAGCGGCAAACCACTGTTAGCTAACGATCCACACTTGGGTTTATCTGCTCCGGCACTCTGGTACTTTGCACGCCTGGAGGCGCCAGGAATGAATGTCATTGGCGCCACCCTCCCCGGCATTCCGGCAGTCGTGCTTGGCAGAACGGATAGCATTGCTTGGAGCTTTACGAACACGGGACCCGATGTGCAAGACCTCTTTATCGAGGAACTTGATCCGGCCAATCCTGGCCAATACCGTACCCCCGATGGCATGGCTGCATTTTTAGTCCGTGAAGAAGTGATTGAGATTAAAAATAAACCGGCGCATCGTTTTATCGTCAAACAGAGTCGCCACGGCCCCATCATTTCAGAAACCTACGACCGGGCTAAAAATTTAATCAATACCGATCGCTTTGCTTTGGCCCTGCGCTGGACCGCACTCGATCTTGATAATCAATCGGTGATCGGTTTGCTGGATATGAATCGCGCTACCAATTTAGAGGGATTCAAGAAAGCATTGCACAAGAACTATGCTCCCATGCAAAACGTGGTGATGGCCGATACTGCTGGCAATATTGCCTTTCAGGCGGCTGGCGTGGCCCCTAAACGCACGCTCCATCAAGGCCTCTACGGGGTTGCGCCAGCACCTGGCTGGGATAAGCAATACGACTGGCAAGGCTATATTCCATTTGATCAGCTGCCCACACTCGATAACCCCGAGCAAGGCTGGATCGCCACTGCCAACCAGCAAATTCTGGCCACCAATAATCCCAATCCGCTCACCGGGGATTGGGAGTTGCCATTTCGGTATGAGCGCATTACCGCCTTACTACAAGCAAAGCAACAGCATGACTTTGCCGCAATGCGAACCATGCAGGGCGACACCCTCTCGCTAGCAGCAACACCGCTATTACCACTCTTCAAAGCAACCCAGTCGTCTCATTCAAGCGCAGCTGCAGCCAAGGCTATCGTTGCTGGATTTGATGGCGATATGCGCATCGATAGCAGTGGCGCCCTCCTCTTTAATGCGTGGGTAGATCAACTGACGCGCCATTTATTTTCTCGTCTGGGAGACTATTTTTCGTTTGAGTATGGCAAACGCCATTTTAGAAACGCTTTACTCGAGCAACTATCGAATCCAAATAGCCCCTGGTGCGACTCACCCAAGACCGAAAGTATTGAAAACTGCGCGCAAGCATCGCAACAGGCGATGGATAAGGCGCTGGAATACCTCAGCGCACAATACGGCAGCGATCCAGCCAATTGGAAATGGGGGAATGCACACATCGCCGTATCGGAGCACCGTCCCTTTAGTCGGGTTCCGTTTTTAAATCGAGTATTCAATATTACGGCGCCGTTTCCGGGGGATGGATTTACCATCAATGTAGGGCGACCTGAGCTTGGCAAATATCAAAATCCGTTTGAGACCAAACAAGCAGCAAGCCTGCGAACGGTATTTGATTTGGCCGACCTAGAACAATCGACCTTCATCTATCAAACGGGGCAATCAGGCTGGGTTCAAAGCAAGCTCTACCGCAACCTAAATCCCCTTTGGGCAAGCAATCAAGCACTGCCACTACAGATGAAACCCAGCAACTTCCAGCGCCAACTCGAGCTCAGACCAAAGTAGGTCTATTGGGGTTTAAAATAGAAATACACATTTATTGAGGGGTTTTACGATGAAAAGATGGATAGCGACCGCGGTCTGCATGACCGTCCTACCAATTTCAAGCGCCTTCGCTGCTTGGCAAGAAATTGGCTCCAACGAACAATCCACGGTCTCTTTAGACATCGAGACCCTCAAAAAAGATGGCGACAAAGCGCAAATCATGTCGATGCTGGACTTTACTAAGCCTGGTGTAGACCCCAAAACAAAAGAGCCAATTCGTTCCATCATTGGCCTCAACGAGTACCTCTGCGAAAAAGCCCAATACCGCCCTATTGAATACAAAGTGTTTTCCGGAAACAAGGGTGAAGGCAAGGTTATAGCGGACATCAAGTCCCCTGACAGCCAATTTGAAGCCATTACCAATGGCTCATGGGCCGCGGGAGTTTATAGCATTGCCTGCCGAGCCAAATAAACAGCAGCTCTTTTCGAAGTATTGCCGCTGCATTGCATGGCATAGCTTGAGCTATGCCTTCATTATTGGCTTTGGTGTTTTCTTTTTATCGGGCTGCGCCCTGCCTTTAGCAGCCATCGGCAGTGCTGGGACAGCAACCGCCAGTGCCGTCGGAGGTACTGTGGCTACAGCAGCAGTAGCCAACCCCAGCACCGCAGTTAGCGTCGCCTCTACCGTCACTACCGGAAAATCTCCTTTAGAGCATGCTGCTTCGCAAGCCACTAAAAAAGAATGTAATTTTTTAAATCTACTCGGTCCTAAGCCGGTTTGCGAAGAGTTTGTAGTGCCGCCCATCATGGATCACAGCCAAGAAATGGTGGGGATTGCAGATCGACCCACCTCACTGCCAACACCGGCATCGAGTCGATAAAATACTGACCTGATCGTTTTCTTTTTCGTTTTCTTTTTCTTTTCTTTTTAATTCTTTTAAACATTTTCACTATGCCAGAGCAAAACATCAACCTCACCCTAACCTGTCAAAATCGCCCCGGTATTGTTGCTGCTGTTGCCAGCTATATTTTTGAGGCGGGCGGGGACATTCAAGAGGCCCAGCAGTTCGACGATAAAGATTCGGGTCGCTTCTTTATGCGTGTCAGCTTCAGTTGCGATGCAAGCGTCGATTTAGAGGGACTGCGCCGTGGTTTTAAGCCCATCGTCGAGCGCTTTCAGCTCTCTTGGGAGTTGCGTTCCACCGCCGTACTCAAACGCGTTTTAATCATGGCCTCCAAGCTCGATCATTGCTTGGTGGACTTACTGTATCGCTGGCGTATTGGTGAATTGCCGATGATTATTGCTGGCATTGTGTCGAATCACCCCCGCTCGGTGTATGCCAGCATTGATTTTGCTGATATACCATTTCACTACCTACCGGTCACACCGGAGACAAAAAGCACTCAAGAAGCAAAGCTGCTGAGCATCGTTGAAGACGCCAACGTAGATATGGTGATCTTAGCGCGTTACATGCAAATTCTGTCGGATGACTTATCCGCTAAGTTATTGGGTCGCTGCATTAATGTGCACCACTCCTTCTTGCCCAGCTTTAAGGGAGCAAAGCCCTACCATCAAGCGCATGCGCGCGGCATCAAGTTGATTGGGGCAACATCCCACTTTGTGACGAGCGATTTGGATGAGGGGCCCATCATCGAGCAAGATGTAACCCGCATTAGCCATAGCGATAGCGCAGAAGATTTGGTACGCAAAGGCCGTGATTTAGAGCGTCAAGTACTGTCGCGCGCCCTGCGCTACTACCTGAATGACCGGGTCTTAATTAACGGTAATAAGTCGGTGGTGTTTGCAGATTAATTCATCGCAAGAGGACTGTTTAATGCCCTGAGAGGGGCTTTAACAGTCCCCGCAAATCATTGTGGTCTAGGGTGTGCATCAGCTCCAGCAATTCACCTAATTCACCCTTTGGAAAGCCCTTGCGGGCAAACCAGGAGAGATAATCACCCGGTAAATCAGAAAGGGTACGGCCCGCATACTTGCCATACGGCATTTTCATGCGAACGAGCTTTTCAAGGGATTCGGGGGTCACTGTGGTGCGGGGGGGAGATTGGGGTGGCTGATGGGGTTCGAACCCACGACAACTGGAATCACAATCCAGGACTCTACCGCTGAGCTACAGCCACCGTAGAAGAAATGAGATTATAGCTTTTTGTCGGCTTTTAGCCAAAATTTGCCGGTCGGCCAATTCGAGGCCAATCTGGGCTGGCTTTTAGGGCAAACATGCCATGTAAAAACGCTTAATTTCAGGGTCGCAGCGCACGTCTTTCAGGACAATAGGCCGCTCTAAAGAAATCCCCTCAATCGAGCGGCAGCGGCTGAGTGCCACATAGACTTGGCCCGATGCAAAGGCTCCAGAAGATAGATCGACCTTCACTTTATCGAGCGTTTTGCCCTGGCTTTTGTGGATCGTCACAGCCCATGCCAGCATGAGCGGCAATTGCTCATAAGAGCCAATCGCGTTGGGCTTAATCTTGCCGGACACCATATCGTGGTCATATTTATACGATTCCCATTTGAAAGGGGTTACCTCAACCGTATTCGTATAGGCCCCATTAGGGATCTTGACCTTAATTTTGTCTTTGCTGATTTCATGAACAATACCAATGCTGCCATTGACCCATTTTTTTGGAAACCCATTGTCATTCGCCGTAAACATCACCTTCGAGCCTGGCTTCAGAATTAAGTTCATGGGTGAGGGTAAGTTGCGCTCATCCACATTGAACTTTCCCTCTAACTTGCCTGTAAAACTGGTGGCGTCGCTAGTCAGGTTTTTGAGTTCACCATGGTTGATCATGTCTGCCCTGGCATTGGTCGTAGTCAGGGTAATCGTCATCGGATCAGGCTCTGCCGCCTTATTAAAACAGGCATCATTGATGGTTTCCAGTGCCACTTCAATGTCTTCATTAATGCGGATTTGATTGAGCAACTGCGCAAAATGAGCATCTTTTTGACGAAAGATTTTCGTCAGCTCGATCATCGTAATGTCTTTACGGTGCAGCGCTATGGCGCAAAAGAAATACGGATCCTCATAACCGCGCTCATACAGGATATGCATATCGTTACTCGATACCACTGGCGGCAATTGAAATAAATCACCGACAAACATGACCTGTATGCCCCCAAATGGCTCGCCTTTTTGGGGTCCGTTTTCGCGCAAGAAAAGATCAATCGCATCAACCAGATCAGCCCGCACCATCGATATTTCATCAATAATGAGTAAGCGAATATCTTTGTACAGCTGGCGCTCACGCGAGGATCGCAGTGGCTTAATGTCCTCTTCTGGAAAAATCAAGCGCGGCGGCAGGCGAAAGAAGGAATGAATCGTGACGCCACGCACCTGCAGTGCTGCTACCCCCGTAGGGGCGAGCACTACAACGTTTCCAGCAATGGTTTTGCGCAGGTGGCTAATTAAGGTCGTTTTACCCGTGCCCGCTTTACCACTAATGAAGATGTAGGGATCGCCGCGCTCGACTGCATCCAGCGCCAATTGGTAATCTGGAGTGATCTCCAGCTCGAGATCGGCGCCCGGGTTTTGCACAGCACTCATGAATTTTCCGCCGAGGCAGTATCCATCTCAAATGCAGCCCAATCCCCTAGCTCCAAACTCGCCTCGAGAAAAAAGTCGGCAATCGCCGCTTTGCTCTGCACCTTAGCCAAGGCATGGTGATCCGATAGGCGCTGACGCCAATAGCGTGAGCCCGCCCTGCCATGGGCCAAGCCTAGTATGTGCCGGGTAAAGGCGCCGATATAAAACAGTTTGCCCTTGCTCTGGCATTCATCAAACCAGCGCCATACTTGATGCACCAAACCAATTTGCACGCGATGCCACTCCGACTCGCTAAAGAGGTAGCCTGCAGCCTCTCCATTGGTCTCGAGCAAGTCATCCCAGCCGAGCAACATCGCCGGAAAGTGATAGGCAGCACGACCCACCATAAAGCCATCAAAGTCATGCCAATGGCCCGCAATTTGATCGTTGTTCTCCAGGCCGCCATTGAGTAGAACAGCCACATTTGGAAATTGCTTTTGGAGATCCAAGCGCAATTGCGCTGCCACGGCATAGTGCAATGGGGGCTTACTGCGGTTCTCTTTGGGGGAAAGGCCCTTCAATATGGCATTACGTGCATGAATGGTGACCTGATGAGCGCCAGCATCGGCAACGGCCATCATAAAATCCAAGGCAAATTGGTAGTCTTTTTGGTGCAGACTGGCATCCATGTGATCAAGACCCAAGCGGTGCTTCACCGAGATGGGCAAATCGCATGCTGCTCGCATCGCTCGAACGCAATCGGCAACTAATTGCGGCTCTGCCATCAGGCAAGCACCGAAGGCCCCGCGCTGTACTCGCTCGGAAGGACAGCCGCAATTAAGATCAATTTCGTCATAGCCCCATTGAGCTGCCAAGGCTGCAGCTTTTGCCAGATCCGCTGGCTCACTACCCCCCAGTTGCAGCACTACTGGGTGCTGCTCGCTTGAGTAATCCAAATGGCGCGGCACATCACCATGCAGCAATGCACCGGTGGTCACCATTTCGGTATACAGAACAGCTTGCTTGGATAGCTGCCGATGAAAGGATCGGCAGTGCCGATCGGTCCATTCCATCATGGGGGCAACCGCCAAGCGCTTATGACCTAAAGTGGGATTTTTTTGCATTGCATGCAAGTGGCTCTGATCGGCTGGCATAGTATTTTTATCTAGTCCGTATTACAACATGATCGTGCATTTATTTCTTACCAAGCTTCCCAAAGGCAGCTGCCATTGCGCTATTCACAAGGGGAGGAGATTGTCGGTTTGGTGATGACTTTTCAGTGCGTGGCTTAGTGCTGCCAGTACGCTGACGATCAGAATGCGCATCCTTTACAGGCACATTAGATGCCTCATTTAAGCGCATCGTCAATGCAATACGCTTACGCTTTTCATCCAACTCAAGGACTTTGACTCGGACTACCTGCCCCGCTTTTACAACCGTATGGGGATCTTTTACAAATGTATTTGAAAGCGCAGAAATGTGCACCAAGCCATCTTGATGAACGCCAATGTCGACAAATGCGCCAAAAGCAGCGACGTTAGTCACTATTCCCTCAAGCACCATATCAACTGAAAGATCACTGATTTTTTCGATGCCTTCTTTAAAGGCAGCAGTTGTGAATTCCGGGCGGGGATCTCGCCCTGGCTTCTCCAGCTCTTTTAATACATCCACAATCGTAGGCATACCGTATTTTGCATCGACAAATAATTCAGGCTGTATGGATGCCAGTGCGCCGGGATCGCTTAGCACTTCTTTCATGCTTTTTTTAATCTTCGCTAGAATTTTTTCCACCAGCGGATAGGACTCGGGATGCACTGCCGAAGAATCCAGCGGATTGCTGCCATTCATCACGCGCAAGAATCCAGCGGCCTGTTCAAAGGTTTTTTCTCCAAATCGCGGCACCTTGCGCAAATCCAAGCGAGACTGAAATTGCCCGTGGCTATCACGGTAGGCAACCAGGCTCTCTGCAACAGCGGTGGATAAGCCTGAAACACGCGCCAGCAAAGGTGCAGAGGCCAGATTAACATCCACGCCAACGGCATTCACGCAGTCCTCTACCACTGCATTAAGTGAGCGCGCTAGTTGCGACTGCATAACATCATGCTGATACTGGCCAACGCCAATAGACTTCGGATCAATCTTTACTAATTCAGCCAGGGGATCCTGTAATCGGCGCGCAATCGAAACGGCACCCCTGAGGGAAACATCCATATTCGGCAGCTCCTTGGACGCATACTCTGAGGCAGAGTAAACCGACGCACCAGCTTCTGAGACCACCATTTTTTGCAATCCAAGGCCTGGCTTTAGCTTGATCAATTCCTGAGCTAGCTTGTCAGTTTCGCGCGAAGCAGTGCCGTTACCAATTGAGATTAAGGTGACCTGGTGCTTGTCGATTAAACCCGCCAATGTATGCAGTGATCCATCCCAATCATTACGCGGCTGATGTGGGTAAATAACAGCGGTATCTAGCACTTTGCCCGTGGAATCAACTACTGCCACCTTGACACCGGTGCGCATCCCGGGATCCAGGCCTATTGTGGCTTTTGGACCGGCTGGCGCAGCCAACAAGAGGTCCTTTAGGTTGCGAGCAAAGACCTGAATTGCCTCGGTCTCAGAGCGCTCACGCAATGCGCCCATGAGTTCGGACTCCAGGTGCAATGCGCTCTTAACCCGCCAAGTCCAGCGTACGGTATCAGCAAGCCACTGATCAGCTGGTCGTCCCTGCTGCGCTATGCCAACATGTTGGGCAATGCGAGCTTCACAGGGATTAAGTGGGGCGTCCCACTTGGGTCGCTCGGCCTCACTGTCTAGGCGCAAGGACACCATCAGAATTTGCTCGCGCCGCCCCCGAAATAAGGCTAAGGCACGATGCGAGGGTATCGCCTGTACAGCCTCAGCATAGTCAAAATAGTCTCGGAACTTTTCACCCTCTTCTTCCTTGCCTGCAATCACTTTTGATTCCACGATGCCATGCTCTTGGACATAAAGGCGCAGCAATTGCAATAAGCTCGCATCTTCAGCAAATCGCTCCATCAAAATCTGACGCGCACCATCTAGCGCTGCCTTTGCATCGGGTACACCAGGATTCTCCCCTTGATCCGACGTAAAGGCTGGCTTGAGGTACTTTGCTGCCTCTTCTTCTGGATTTAATTGTGGGTTTTGCAACAGGGCGTCTGCTAATTCTGCCAAGCCTGCCTCTAGTGCAATTTGTGCTTTTGTTCTGCGCTTCACTTTGTATGGCAAATACAAATCCTCAAGGCGGGTTTTATCCTCAGCCTCCATCAACTGCTGAAGCAATGTGGGGCTCATTTTTCCCTGCTCTTCAATCGAAGCAATAATGACTAAGCGCCGCTCCTCTAACTCGCGCAAATACGCCAAGCGCACTTCCAATAAGCGCAACTGAACATCATCCAGCCCACCAGTAACCTCTTTACGGTAGCGTGCAATAAATGGCACCGTAGCACCTTCATCCATTAATCCAATAGCGGCAGTAATTTGATTGGGCTTTGCAGATAATTCAGCAGCGAGACGGTGTTCTATGGATGGCAACATATGAAGTAATTTAGAGAATAAATAAGGAAAAACCACCCGAAGGTGGTTTTACTATCGATCAGCGCAACTTAATCGCGTGATGCCTTTTTACGCTCATGCTCCTTCAAGTAACGCTTGCGAACACGAACGCTCTTGGGGGTTACTTCAACCAACTCATCGTCGCTAATGAACTCCACTGCGTACTCTAAAGTCAGATCGATTGGTGTTACGAGGCGAACGGCTTCATCGGTACCCGAAGAGCGTACGTTAGTCAGCTGTTTACCTTTAATGGGGTTTACAACCAGATCGTTATCGCGACTATGAATACCAATGACCATGCCTTCGTACACAGGGTCACCGTGCTTCACAAACATGCGGCCACGGTCTTGCAATTTCCAAATCGCATAGGCAACAGCTTCACCGTCATCTTGGCTAATCAATACGCCGTTGTGGCGCTCACCTAATACGCCATCTTTTGCTGGTGCATAGCAATCAAAGGTGTGGCTCATCAAACCATTACCACGGGTCATGGTCATAAAGTCACCCTGAAAACCAATCAGGCCACGCGCCGGAATGCGATATTCCAGTCGTGTGCGGCCTTTACCGTCGCTTACCATATCAAGCAACTCGCCCTTACGCTTACCTAAATCTTCCATGACAGCACCTTGGGTGGTGTCTTCAATGTCAACTGTCAAGTTCTCAAACGGCTCCATCTTGACGCCATTTTCTTCATGGAACACCACGCGTGGACGGGATACTGCCATCTCATAGCCTTCACGGCGCATCGTCTCGACCAAGATCGTTAAATGCAGCTCGCCGCGGCCAGAAACTTCAAAAACGGTGTCGTCGTCGGTTTGGCGCACGCGCAAAGCCATATTGGATTTGAGCTCACGGTCTAAACGTTCCCGAATCTGACGGCTGGTAACAAACTTTCCTTCTCGACCAGCGAGTGGGCTGGTATTCACCATGAAGTTCATGGTTAAAGTAGGCTCATCAATTTTGAGCATAGGTAATGGATCAGGCTTATCCACCGCACAAATGGTGGTACCAATGGCCAGATCTTCAATACCGTTGATCAACGCAATATCACCTGCTACCGCTTCTTCTACTACTTCACGCTCTAGGCCTTTGAATTTCAGTACTTGATTCACACGGCCTTTAAAAGGAATGCCCTCTGGGCCATTCATGCAAATCACTTCCATGCCCGCCTTCACACGGCCACGATTAATACGGCCGACGCCGATCTTGCCGACATAGCTGTTGTAATCAATCGAGGAGATTTGGAACTGCAATGGGCCGTCTGGATCATCATCCCGCATCGGCACATTCTTGAGAACCGCATCAAACAAGGGACGCATATCGCCCGAGCGAACGTCTTCTGAATTGCCGGCATAGCCATTTAAGCCAGAAGCGTAAATGATTGGGAAATCGAGCTGCTCTTCCGAGGCGCCCAATTTGTCGAACAACTCAAACGTGGCGTTAATGACGTAATCGCAACGCGCACCTGGACGATCTACTTTGTTGATCACGACGATTGGCTTAAGGCCCAAGGCCAAGGCTTTTTTAGTCACGAAGCGAGTCTGTGGCATCGGGCCTTCAACCGCATCGACTAATAAGAGAACGCCATCAACCATCGAGAGAACGCGCTCTACCTCACCGCCGAAGTCAGCGTGGCCTGGTGTGTCAACGATGTTGATGTGGGTGCCGTCGTATTCGACTGCACAGTTTTTGGACAGAATCGTAATGCCACGTTCTTTTTCAAGATCGTTCGAATCCATAACCCGCTCGGTCATTTTTTCATTGGAGCGGAAGGTGCCAGATTGGCGCAACAATTGATCCACTAAGGTAGTTTTACCGTGGTCAACGTGGGCGATGATTGCAATATTACGAAGTGCGCGTTTAGTCATGTGAAGCTTCTAAAGTTAAAAATAAGGTTAAGGGGCTTGTGAAATCAAGCGTTTAGGGTGTAGTACGCCGGAACGGCAATCGGCAGTACCAATAAAATTGTGGGGCGCTGCGGTGGCGCGATAAATCCGCACCAAGGCTTCTGCCAATGGAAATTTAGCATTGACGGTTAACGGAACGCGTTGACCCATTTCTAGGCGCTTGGCTTGTTGCGCATCGACCGTGAGGTGCGGCAAGGTTTGCAATAGAGCATCTACCGGCAGAATAAAAGCGGCGTGATCTGCGGTTGTCCGCAATAGATCATCCAAGGAGATGGACTGTGCCAAGCTCAGATGCCCCACTTCGCTGCGCCGAAGGCCAACCAAATGGGCGCCACAGCCGAGTGCTGCGCCCAAATCTTCCGCCAACACCCGAATGTAGGTTCCTTTGCTGCAACTGACTTCTAAAGTGGCTTCGGGCCATTGCACCTCGGTCCAAACAATAGAGTGGATGACGACCGAGCGAGCCTCGCGCTCGAGCTCGACGCCAGCACGGGCATATTCATACAAGGGCTTACCGTCGCGCTTCAGCGCTGAGTACATTGGTGGCACCTGCAGAATCGGACCGGTAAACGCAGGCAACAAGGCATTTAAGGCAATCTGAATCGCGGCATCGTCGGCAAACTGAGGCAAAGGAAAGGACGTCACAATCTGTCCTTCGGCATCGCCTGTATCGGTATTGGCGCCAAAACGAATTCGGGCCACATACGACTTATCTGCGTCCAACAAATCTTGGGAATACTTAGTAGCCTCGCCTAAGCAGATCGGCAATAAGCCGGTGGCCATCGGGTCTAAGGTCCCGGTGTGCCCTGCTTTATCGGCATTAAGCGCGCGTTTGACCGCAGTCACAGCGCCTTGTGAACTCATACCTAACGGCTTATCCAGCAGCACGACTCCATCAAGACGTTGACGCATCAAATTTCTCAATCTTTGCGGTCGCTATCGACCGCTTGATCAATTAATCGGGACATTTCCATGCCACGCTCAACCGATACATCGTGCACAAAATGCAGGGTAGGAACGGTATGAATATGCAAGCGCTTAAACAGCAAGGAATGCAAATAGCCTGCTTTTTCTTGTAAGGCAGTCAGAGCGTGATCCGGGTCGGCGCCGAGAACCGTGAAGAAGATCTTGGCATGCGCCAAATCCGGTGACAGTTCAACACCTTGGAGGGTAATCAATCCCAAACTCGTACTACGCAATTCGCGCGGAATCAATTCAGCCAAATCACGCTGAATTTGATCCGCTAGGCGTTGATTGCGATGGGGGCTCGTTTTGTGCATAAAGAACGCGATCCGAATTAGAGTGAACGCGCCACTTCAGTCACTTCAAACACCTCGAGCTGATCACCTTCTTTGATGTCGTTATAGCCCTTCAATGACAGACCACACTCAACACCGGCACGTACTTCTTTGGCATCATCTTTAAAGCGCTTGAGTGAGTCGAGCTCGCCCGTCCAGATAACGACGTTGTCACGCAGCAAGCGTACGCTTGAAGTACGCTTAACCAAGCCGTCAACGACCAAGCAACCTGCAATCGCGCCCACTTTAGACACCAAGAAGACTTGGCGGATCTCAACTAGACCCGTGATCTCTTCTTTCTTATCTGGAGTCAACATGCCGCTCAGAGCCAACTTCACCTCATCAACGGCGTCATAAATAATGTTGTGATAACGAATATCAACGCCATTATTTTCAGCCAACTTCCGAGCTAACGCATCAGCACGCGAATTGAAACCAATGATGACGGCTTTAGAGGCAACGGCCAAGTTGACGTCGGTCTCGGTAATGCCGCCCACGCCAGCGTGGACAATCTGCACCTTGACTTCTGGGGTAGATAGCTTTTGCAAAGATTGCGACAAGGCCTCTTGCGAGCCTTGTACATCCGCTTTAATAATGATTGGCAGGAGCTTGGCTTCAATTGCACCTTCGCCCATGTTTTCCATCATGGTTTCGAGTTTCACAGCTTGCTGTTTTGCCAACTTCACATCGCGGAACTTGCCTTGACGGAAAAGTGCAATCTCACGCGCCTTGCGCTCATCTGGCACCACTTGAACCGCTTCACCTGCAGCCGGCACTTCCGACAGACCCTGAATCTCCACCGGAATGGAAGGACCCGCTTCGCTACATGGCTTACCGTTTTCATCGAGCATGGCACGGACACGTCCAAAGGAGGAGCCCGCCAAAATCATGTCGCCGCGCTTGAGCGTTCCAGACTGAACCAATACGGTTGCAACCGGACCCTTACCCTTATCCAAGCGGGCCTCAATCACTAGGCCATGGGCCGGCGCATCTTTCGGAGCCTTTAATTCAAGGACTTCAGCCTGCAGCAAGACATTTTCCAGAAGGGAATCAATGCCTTCACCGCTTTTTGCAGAAACTGGAATGAATGGAATATCGCCGCCGTACTCTTCTGGCACAACCTGCTCAGCGACCAACTCTTGCTTAACGCGATCTGGATTGGCTTCTGGTTTATCGATCTTGTTAATCGCCACCACAATCGGCACTCCAGCAGCTCTAGCATGGGCAATCGCTTCTTTGGTTTGCGGCATCACGCCATCGTCAGCAGCGACCACCAGAATAACGATGTCGGTTGCCTTCGCACCACGTGCACGCATGGCAGTAAATGCCTCGTGACCTGGCGTATCCAAGAAGGTAATCACCCCACGCGGCGTTTCTACGTGGTAAGCACCAATGTGCTGTGTAATTCCGCCAGCCTCACCAGATGCTACTTTGGCCAGGCGAATCTTATCCAGGAGCGATGTTTTTCCATGGTCAACGTGCCCCATCACGGTGACTACCGGTGGGCGGCCCAGAAGCTCAGCGTCTTGTCCTGTAATACCAAGATCTAAATCAGGATCATCCAATTTGGCTGCAAATGCCTTATGACCCATTTCTTCCACCAAAATCATGGCAGTATCTTGATCAAGCACTTGGTTGATGGTGACCATCTGGCCCATCCCCATCAGCAACTTAATGACTTCAGCGCTCTTCACCGACATGCTGTGGGCTAAATCCGCAACCGTAATAGTTTCAGGCACATGCACATCGCGAACCACTGGCTCAGTTGGCACTTGGAAGTTCGTATCTGCATTGCTATCCGAGCTTTGGCGCTGACGCTTATTGCGTCCACCACCTGCCCGCCAGCCACCACCAACACCGCCAGAGCTATCGCCACGGGTTTTTAATCCGCCAGCGCGCTTAGCACCTTCTTCTTGCCAGGTGGAGGAAGTTTCAGATGACTTAATCAGTTTTCCGCCAACCTTAGCAGGTGCTTTTTTCTTATCATCAGCACCTTCCGCTTTTAATGGCTTGTGTAAAGTACCTTTTTTCGCTTCTTCAGCAGCCACTTCGCTTGGGGCCTTGAGAACACGCGCAGGCGCACTCATCATGTCCCGAATCGCCAAGGCCTCCGCTTCTGCCGCAGCACGGCGCGAACGAATATCTGCCAACTGCTTTTCGCTGGCATCGGTCAATTCTTTTGCTGCAAGGTCTTTCTTCTTTTTGGTCTCAAGCGCTTCGGCCGACTGGGCTGCTTTCGCTTCGGCAGCTGAAGGCTTGCTCTCTACTGGTACTGCCGCAGCCTTTTGACGGGCCTCTTCAGCCGCCTTCATTTCTGCTTCTTGACGCGCCAATAACTCCGCTTGACGGGTTGCTTCTGCAGCCCGCTTTTCCAACTCTTCCTCAGACAAGAGGGGTTTACTTACAGCCTCTTTTACTGGCTTTTCTTCTACTGGCGCCTCTTCCGCTTTCGCTGCTTCATCGCCCCGTTTAACGAGTACCCGTTTTTTACGCACCTCAATTTGTACGGTACGTGTTTTTCCAGTGGAATCAGCCTGGCGGATCTCAGAAGTCTCACGCTTGGTTAAGGTGATCTTTTTGCGCGCGCCCGTATCAGCACTGCCATGCTCTTTTTGCAAATGCTCGAGCAGTGCGGTTTTATCCTTCTCGGTAATCTTGGCATCCTCAGAATCTTTATTGATTCCGGCTGCTTTCAATTGATCTAAGAGGTCGGCTGAGGTGCGTTTAAGCTCCTGAGCAAGTTCTTTTATTGTGGTCGTTGCCATGCACTTCCTCTCATGAAGTAAACCAATGTTCGCGCGCTTTCATGATGAGCGTTTTCGCTGTTTCTTCGTCAATTTGTGTCGCCTCAACTAGCTCATCAACAGCCAGTTCAGCAAGGTCGTCACGGGTATGAACTTGATTGTCAGCAAGCTTTGCAATCAACTCCGTCGTCATTCCCTCAAGGGAACGTAAATCTTGGGACACCTCACCAACACGCTCTTCTTTTGCTAACTCCATCGTTAGCAAAGAATCACGGGCACGGGTCCGCAGCTCGTTCACGGTATCTTCATCAAAGGCATCGATCTCGAGCATTTCGCTTAATGGAACATACGCCACTTCTTCGAGGGTATTAAAGCCTTCTTCAATCAAAATATCGGCCACCTCTTGATCAACGTCGAGCTTATCCATGAAGACTTGACGCACGACAGCCACTTCTTTCTCTGTCTTATCAGCGGACTCTTCTGGAGTCATGATGTTGATCTGCCAACCAGTTAGTTCACTGGCCAAGCGTACGTTTTGACCACTACGACCAATGGCGATGGCCAAATTCTCTTCGTCTACTACCACATCCATGGCATGGCGCTCTTCATCCACCACGATCGATGAGACTTGCGCTGGAGCGAGGGCGCCAATCACAAATTGCGCTGGATCTTCAGACCACAAAACGATATCCACTGCTTCGCCAGCAACTTCATTGCGAACTGCTGTAACACGGGTTCCACGAACGCCGACACAAGTGCCGATGGGGTCGATACGCTTGTCATAGGTAACCACTGCAATCTTGGCGCGTACACCAGGATCGCGGGCAGCACCTTTGAGCTCGAGCAAGCCTTGCTCAATTTCAGGGACTTCATTCTCAAATAGCTTGATGAGGAATTCAGGGCAGGTACGTGACAGTTCGATTTGGGGACCGCGTACTTCACGGTCCACTTTCAAAATGTAGGCGCGTACGCGATCGCCGGAACGTAAATTCTCTTTTGGAATCATCTGATCACGGCGCAATAGGGCTTCTACACGACCGGATTCAATGATGAGACCATTTTTGTCAGCACGTTTGACCGTGCCGGTCATGACTAACTCGCCACGCTCAAGGTAGTCGTTCAAAATTTGCTCGCGCTCGGCATCCCGAATGCGCTGCAGAATGACTTGCTTAGCAGCTTGTGCACCAATGCGGCCAAATGCCAAAGATTCAATCTGCTCTTCAATGTACTCGCCGACTTCCATGTCTGGAAATTGCTCTTGAGCCTCAAACAACAGGATTTCTTTATCGGCCTCTTGCAATCCAGCTTCGTTAGGGACCACTAGCCAGCGGCGAAAGCTTTCGTACTCGCCAGACTCGCGATCGATGCCGACACGAATATCCACATCCTCTTCATAGCGTTTCTTTGTAGCCGAAGCGAGCGCAAGCTCGAGTGCCTCGAAAACAATTTCACGATCAACGTTTTTTTCACGCGCAAGGGCGTCGGCCAACATGAGAACTTCACGACTCATGATTTTCTTCCTTTGAAATCAATGACAGGGACCAACCGAGTCTTGTCGACCTCGGCAAGGGAAAACTCCAACTGAGACTCTGCACCATCGCTCGCCTCAAACAACAAACCAAACTTGGCATCGGGTGAGTCAACGCTTCCTGCGATGAGCCCCTCCAATACCCCACGAAAATTCTTACGACCAGACACTGCAACACGCAGTTTTAGGTCAACCTCAAAACCCGCAAATCGCACAAAATCAGCTGCACTTTTCACAGGACGATCCAGTCCTGGGGACGAAATCTCCAGTCGTTCATACGGAATGTTTTCCACCGGCAAGGAGTAACTCAACTGGTGACTTACTTTTTCGCAATCCTCGACCGTAATTAAACGCTCGTAGTCTTGGTTCTCGATCGTTACACGTAGCAAACCTCCGGCTTCGCGCTCAATATCGACTAGCGCGTAACCCAGATTTCCCAACTCGGCAGAAATAATCTGCTGCTCTCGCACAACGCCCCTTGCTGCAAAAATGGCAAAAAAAAATGGGCTTCAAAGCCCATATTCCGAACTACAGAACAGGCCAGCTTACGTTGATCGCAACATCAGCCGGTAAAACAGCACTGCAAACTACCGTATTGCAAGTACGATCAAGATTATAGCCGATTACACCAAAACCTGAGTGAAATCAGAAGCTTTCGCTTGGATTTCGCGGCTTTTTAGGTCCTTTATGGAAGGGTTTGCGTCCTTTGGGAGCGCCCCGCTTCGGTCCGCCAGCCCCGGGTCCCTGAGGGGATTGGGGGTTAAATGCGTGGCCATGATGGACTTTTTTGCCTCTTCCGCCCTGTCCTTGGCCTTGACCGCCTGCCCGGCCACCCTGTCCTTGGCCTTGGCCCCGACCTCTACCTGCCTGGCCTTGACCGCCGCCGCCGGGTTTTGCATTTTTACCTTGGTGTGTCAGGCCATGGTGCTGATTGGCCATGGTTAATGCTTCACGCGAGCCCCAATAAGAGACCGAGGTTTGCATTGGATCTGGTTGGAAATCATCTCCTCTAGCCGCATTGGAGTCGCCACGACCCGATGGATTGGAGCGACTCTTATCACTGGCTTGGGGCACTTTGAGACCGGCCGCTTTCATCAGCTGGGCAACACCTTCGTTTGGAATTTCTTCCCATTTGCCGCGGCGCAAACGCGGGGGCAACAAAAAGATTCCATAGCGCGTGCGAATTAACCTCGAAACCGTATGACCACTGGCCTCGAACATCCGGCGCACTTCACGATTACGCCCTTCGGTTAAGGCCACGTGATACCAGCGGTTTGCACCGTCACCGCCCCCAGAGGCAAGGCGCAGAAAGCGCGCTTGGCCATCATCCAACTGAATGCCTGTCTTTAATTGCGACTGCTGCTCATCACTGAGCTCACCCAAAATACGTACAGCATATTCACGCTCAACGCCGTAACGGGGATGCATCAATCGATTGGCTAGTTCGCCCGAGGTTGTAAACAACAACAAACCTTCAGTATTAAAGTCGAGTCGACCCACTGCAATCCAGCGGCCTTGCCGCGGCTTGGGCAATCGATCAAACACGGTTGGACGGCCTTCGGGATCGGCTTGGCTGACGATTTCACCGGAGGGCTTGTGATACAAAATAACGCGCGGTGGCTTGGTCTGAATTTTGCGGTGCACTGCCTTACCATTAATGCGCACTTGGTCGGTAGGGCCCACCCGCTGACCAATGTGGGCGGGCATACCATTAACCGATACCCTGCCCTGCACAATTAAATCTTCCATCTCGCGGCGCGAGCCCATGCCAACATCAGCCAATACCTTGTGTAGCTTGACGGTATCTTCATCGTCCGCGTCATCATCAAGACCATCTAAATCAGACCATACCTCGTCCCGCAAACTAAGCGGCAACTCATCCACGTTCGTAAACTGCAAGCTTCCCATCTCATCGTCGGTGGGCCCATCGAGTTCATCGTGATCGTGCTGGCGATTAGCGCTGCGCTCTACGCCGGCCTGATGGGAGACTGCAATTTCATCGGAGGAATTTGCTAAATCCGGGTTACCAGTTTCGGCTTCCGGCGCATCGAGGGCTGCATCAAATTCACCGGACACAACCGAAGCAAATAAGGCATCGCTTTGAGCGGGATCGAATGTGGGTTTTACTTTTTGTTCGCCCGGCGTATGAGGCTTACGCTCACCACCCTCTGGGCGTGGTGGCCTATCACCGCGGGGTTTACGGTTCTTAAACGGGTGCTTACCAAAACGACGCGGGCGACGTTCACCCTGTTCGCCCTGCTCAGCATTTGGCGCACCACTGGGCGCTTCGCTCTTATTTTCTGAAGTAGCAGCGCCTGAGTTGCTGTCGCTGCTAACAGGCGTGGTATTCAAATTGGGTGCTGCGGAATTGGATTCGTTGGAAGATGTCATTAATGGTTTGGTGTGTTATCTAACTTGGGCTCATCATCGGACTGAGCGTCGATTTCGAGACCGGGTCCCGACTCGACCTCTTGCTGATCATCAGAAGTACTGCCCTCTTCCATAGTGATGACGGTCTCGACTGTGGCCGTTTGATCAAACTCAATCACGCCTTGACCCAAGGATTCAAAGGTCGGCGCAGCATCCTCCAATAAAGGTAGGCTTTGTAAATTAGGTAGGCTTAAATCATCGAGAAATTGTTTCGTAGTCGCATAGAGGCCAGGGCGACCAATCGTTTCCTTATGGCCAATAACTTCAACCCAACCGCGGTCCTCGAGTTGCTTCATCACGTTGCTACTGACAGCAACACCGCGGATCTCTTCAATCTCGCCACGGGTGACGGGCTGACGATAGGCAATGATGGCTAAGGTTTCCATCACTGCACGAGAATAGCGCGGTGGCTTTTCTGGGGTAAGTCGATCCAAATACTCGCGCATCGAGAGGCGACTCTGAAAGCGCCAGCCGGTAGCGATATGCACCAGCTCCATGCCCTTGTCTTGCCAGTCTTCCTGAATTGCCGTCAACACTTCTTCAATAACAGCCGGACTGAGCTCATCAGTAAATAGGCGTGTGAGATCCATTGCTGTAATGGGCTCTTGCGCGCACAAGAGGGCGGTTTCAATAACGCGTTTTTTGTGATCATCCATAAAATTCGGCCTAACAGGTCAAAGCCTGAGTGGCATAAAAAGGGCTATCCGTCATGGGTTGGGGTGTTCTCTAGCTGCTTCAGGCAATCGTCCAAGGCGACTTCGTGGGTCAGGATTTAAGTTTGGACGCTACTGTCTGAGCGGATACGGTATGGGAGCAACCTACAAGGCAATTCTCACAATTCGCTCACTAGTTGCGCCATTATAGGGGAGGCTGCCTACAATAGCCAAATGGAATTATTTGCCCTGCCCCCTGCCCCCGAGCCAAAACGGCGTCATTTTTTAGGCCTTGCATCGACCTTAGCCGGGGTTAGCGCCCTTGGATTAAGCGCCTGCACGACCGTTAGCCCTAAAAAACCGGTTGTTGGCTTGGTTCTGGGTGCGGGCGCCGCACGGGGCTTTGCTCACATCGGCGTGATTAAAGCCCTGGAAGCACAAGGCATTTCACCCAATCTGGTGGTGGGTAGCAGTGCGGGCAGCGTGATCGCCTCCCTCTATGCATCAGGGCTAAGTGGGAATGAGCTCAATCGCATCGCACTCAGCCTAGACGAGGCAGCGATTGCCGACTGGGGACTCCCGTTTGCCGGTCGGTTTGGTGGTCTCATTAAGGGAGATGCACTGCAGGCCATGATCAATCGGGAGGTGAAAAACCGGCCGATTGAACAGATGCGTATTCCTTTGGGTGTGGTTGCCACCGATTTGCAATCCGGCAAAGGGGTGCTCTTTCGTAGTGGCAATACCGGTATAGCAGTGCGCGCCTCCTGCAGTATTCCGGGTGTATTTCAGCCCACTACGATTCAGGGTCGCGAGTATGTCGATGGAGGTCTTGTCGCACCAGTGCCAGTGCAATACGCGAAGCAAATGGGTGCTACGGTCGTGATTGCTGTTTCGATTTCAAATGAGCCCGGCCAGCAAAATGCGAGCGGTACGCTAGGGGTGCTTCAGCAAACCATTAGCATCATGCAGCAAAGCATTAATAGCTACGAGCTGCAAAGTGCTGACATCGTGATTCAGCCAAAACTCCATCAAATGGGCGGTGCTGACTTTAAGGCGAGAAGTGCTGCAATACTGGCTGGGGAGATTGCCACTCAAGAAAAAATGGCTCAGATAAAAGCGCTAATCAGCGCCTAAAACATCTGGGTTTGTTTTTTAAATTTCTTCATCTCATTCATGAGGTTTTTCCGTTCCTGCTCGGAAAACTCATCGCTGCCGTCGAGGCGACGGGCGCCATCAAAACGCTTATCCCAATACACACTCGTCATGTCATCCACCCGAATGCTGGCGCCTTTGGAGGGGGAGTGAATGAATTTATTCTCACCAACATAAATTCCCACATGCGAGAAGGTCATGCGCATGGTATTGAAGAACACTAAATCGCCAGGCTGCAAATCATCGCGGGTGATGGACTTCCCTACTTTGCTCATCTGGGACGATTTGCGCGGAATCAAAAAGCTCAGTTTGTCTTTGAAAACGTAGGCAACGAAACCGCTGCCATCCAGGCCCGATTGCGGAATATCCATATTCCAGCGATACCGCACACCAATCAATTCCATAGCCTGATTAATTAAATTCTCAGAGCGACCGGATACTGAATCTACAAGCCTATCTGCAGCACGAATGAAATACGCCTTACCTGCCTGGGTAAACGATTCGGTCGGCGCTTCTTTGGCCTGCTCATTCGCTCCAGCAGCTGTGCAGACCACAAGCGAACACACTAGCGCGAACGAGCGCGCAAGTTGGCGTGCAGAAGGGGAATGGCTTAAAGACATTGGCATAGCCGGAGTGTATCAAACTTTTTACAATCCTCCAAACCAACTTAATTATCTTAAGTCATTGTTTATATTGGATATTTAGGCTTTAAGTGAGAGTAAATTGCCTATTTTTTAAGCAGTATTGCACTGCCATGGTGCACTAGGTCATTTCTGCAGCAGTAAATAGCTGCTTGGTATAGGCCTGCTTGGGATGCGCGATCAAGGCCTCGGTCTCGCCAAACTCGACTACCTTGCCCTCTTTTAACACCATGATTTGGTGTGACATCGCCCGAATCACGGCCAGATCATGACTGATCATGAGGTAGGCCAGGTTGTACTTTTTCTGCAGCTCGGTCAGTAGCGCGAGCACTTGCTTCTGAATCGACACATCCAAAGCCGAGGTGGGCTCATCTAGCACCAAAATTTGAGGACGCAATACTAAGGCGCGCGCGATCGCAATCCGTTGACGCTGTCCTCCCGAAAACTCATGGGGGTAACGTTGCAAAGCCGATCGGTCTAAACCTACTTCTTTGAGCATATCGAGCACCCGACCCTCACGCTCACTCGCGGATAGATTCGGAAAATGAACATCCAGTCCTTCAGACACAATTTGCAGGACGGTCATGCGCGGCGATAGCGATCCAAATGGATCCTGAAAAATCACCTGCAAGCTCGAACGCAGACTACGCCTCGCCGCAGAGTCCAGCACTTGCCAATCATTGCCCAATACATTCACCGCGCCGCCAACCTCGGCAGCAGAATCACCCAGCAAGCCCAAAATTGCCATGCCCAAGGTTGTCTTGCCTGATCCGGATTCCCCAATCACCCCAATCGTCTGGCCTTGGCGTAATTCAAACTGCACTTTTTTCAGTACGGTATGGCGCGGTGGTTTTTTAAAGAAGGATAAGAGTTGCAGAGGGTTCCCTGATTTTGATCCGGGATAGGAAACATGGAGATTGTCGGTGCTCAGTAACACCGGAGCTAATGGCATCACGGGCAGTAACTCGCGTACTGGCTCGCTATTAACCAAGGCTTCGGTATAACTGTTTTCGGGATGCTCGAAAACCTGCTGAGTCGGACCACACTCCATTAACTTGCCTTGATTTAACACCGCGACACGCTCTGCAAAATGGCGGACTAAATTCAGGTCATGGGTAATCAGCAGGATACTCATGCCCTGATCGCTCTTCGCCTCGGCTTGCAGCTCAATCAGGAGTTCCAAGATTTGCATGCGCAAACTAACATCTAAGGCGGTCGTAGGCTCATCGGCAATGAGTAGGCGCGGTTTGCAGGCCAAGGCCATGGCAATCATAGCGCGCTGACGCTGTCCACCGGAGAGTTGGTGTGGATAGGAATAAAAACGGCGCTCTGGCTCAGGAATGCCGGTCTTACGTAAAAGTGCAATCGCCTTTTCAATGCACTCCGCTTTTGATGTGAGGGGCTCATGCACCAAGACTGCTTCAACAATTTGATTGCCAATCGTAAAGAGCGGATTTAACGCCGTCATCGGCTCCTGAAAAATCATAGCAATATCGCGCCCCCGAATTTCCCGGATGGCGGGCTCTGAAAGTGTGAGCAGATCAGTCGACTCCGGCGTGAATGACGGTGTTAATTGAGTTTGCTTTGCACTCACGGGAGTCCAAATTAACTTTCCTTCTACTTTGGCGCCCTCCGGCAAGAGGCGCAGCGGAGCTAAAGCAGATAGTGTTTTTCCAGAACCCGATTCACCGACAAGCGCCACGCGCTCGCCAACGCCAATCTCCAAGTTCAGATTTTTGACTGCAAACTTTTCACGTCGCCCGGACCCAAAGGAAATCGAGAGATTGTCGTAACGCAGTAAAGGGGCTGCCACCATCAATTGATCACTCATCAGCGCGCCCCCAATACTGCGCCACTCTTACGGGAATCAAATGCATCGCGCAGGGCTTCACCCATAAAGGTGAGCAATAGCAAAGTGGAAACCAATACGACAAAGGTAGACAAGGAGATCCACCATGCATCGAGATTGCCTTTTCCTTGAGCCAAGAGCTCACCCAAACTTGGCGTACCCGGAGGCACACCCAGACCAAGAAAGTCGAGGCTAGTGAGGGATAGAATTGCCGCACTCATACGAAATGGCAAAAAGGTAATTACGGGCGTTAGGCTGTTGGGCAGAATATGGCGCCGCATGATTTGCATATTGGTTAAGCCCAAGGCGCGCGCTGCACGCACATATTCCAAGGCGCGGTTACGGAAAAACTCCGCGCGCACATAATCGGATAAACCCATCCAACTAAATGCGGCCAACAAAATCACCAAGAGCCAAATGCTCGGGGTAAAAATCGATGCAAAAATAATCAGCAAATACAACTCCGGCATCGCCGACCAAATCTCAATAGCGCGCTGGGTAATCAAATCGAACTTTCCGCCAAAAAATCCCATCAGCGCGCCGGTAATAATCCCCACAGTCACGCCCACGAAGGTCAACGCCAGGCCAAACAGGATGGATAAACGAAAGCCGTAAATTAAGCGCGCCAACACATCGCGACCACGGTCATCGGTGCCGAGCCAGTTATCCACGGAAGGCGCGGCTGGATTGGGTGACTTCGCAAAATAGTTCAGAGTCTCAAAACTATAGGGAATCGGCGGATAGATTGCCCAGTTACCCTTACTAGTAATATTGCGGCGAATATCCGGATCCAAAAAATCCGTTGGCGTAGCAAAGTCACCACCAAAAGCAGTTTCTGGCTGACTTTGCAAAATCGGAAAATAAAATTGCCCCTGGTAGCGCACGACGAGTGGCTTGTCATTAGCAATGAGCTCTGCACACGCACTCAGGCCAAATAGAATCAGGAAGATCCAAAGGCTGGCATAACCCAAGCGATTGGCTTTGAAGCGCTGCCATCGATTCATGAGCTGCCCCCGGCGCCAAACTGTATCCGCGGATCTACCAAGACATAACAAACATCCGAGATGAGTTTGGTAAAGAGGCCAATCAAGGTAAAGAGGTACAGGGTGCCAAAGACCACCGGGTAGTCCCGGCGCATGACGGACTCATAGGCTAGTAAGCCCAAACCATCGAGCGTGAATAAGGTTTCGATCAGTAGAGATCCCGTAAAAAATGCGCCCACAAAAGCGGCTGGAAAGCCGGTCACTAAAGGCAATAGGGCGTTGCGGAAAACGTGCTTCCAGAGCACCTGTTTTTCACTTAAGCCTTTGGCTCGCGCCGTCAGTACATACTGCTTGCGAATCTCTTCTAAAAAAGAGTTTTTAGTTAGCATCGTGATCACAGCAAAACTGCCGAGTACCGATGCTGTAATTGGCAAAACTAAATGCCAGAGATAATCCAGGACCTTGCCCATCATGGTTAGATCATTCCAGTTATCGGATGTCAGCCCCCGCAATGGAAAGATTTGCAGAAAACTACCGCCACCAAAAATAACTAAAAGCAAAACACCCAGTACAAATCCCGGAATGGCATAACCGACCAAGACCATGGTGCTAGTGACCGCATCAAAACGACTACCTTCCCGCACTGCTTTGGCAATGCCCAAAGGAATGGATATGAGGTAACTAATAAAAAAGGTCCACAGACCAATGCTGATCGAGACCGGTAGCTTCGATACGATTAGCTGCCAGACGCTTTGATGCTGGTAATAGCTTTGCCCCAAATCAAATTGCGCAAAGCGTTTGAGCATTGCAAAGTAGCGCTCCAATGGGGGCTTATCAAAACCGTACAAAGCTTTCACTTCAGCCAAGCGTTCGGTATCGATCCCCTGACGACCGCGGTAGGTGCTGCCGCCGCCAGAAGACTCGGCGCCGCTCACCGCAGCATCGCCCTTGCCTTTGAGCTCCAGCATTAACTGCTCTACCGGGCCACCTGGAACAAACTGCACTACGGCAAACGTCAAGGTCAGGACGCCAAGCAAGGTTGGAATCATCAGCAAAATGCGTTTAACAATGTAGGAGAGCAGCTGACCGTTCATTGGGATTTATCCGCCTTCCACCAGTTCAATAGGATCCATGATTCAGCGGTGTAATACAGGGGCGGCTCGGGGTAACGCATTTCTTTCTTAAAAGCCACGCGATGCGTTGGGTTGTACCACTGCGGAATCACATAGTAACTATTCCACAATACCCGATCGAGTGCGCGCGTAGCCGTTTGCAGTTGCGCGCGCGTCTCTGCACGAACAATCGCATCAATCAAAGCATCGACGGCCGGGGAGCGAACGCCGATCACATTATCTGATCCCTTTTCTTCGGCGGCCTTACTGCCAAAGCGATCGTAGAGCTCATTGCCTGGACTTTGCGAATCCGGGAAGCGAATCGTGGTCATATCAAAATCGTATTCATTCATGCGCTTTTGATGCAGCGCAAAGTCACTGGTACGCACATCTACCTTGATGCCTAATTTTTCTAAATTGCGCACATACGATGAAATCACCCGCAAAAAGAAGGGGCCATCCTCAACCATCTCAAAGCGAAATGGCTCACCCTTAGCATTACGCAAGGCGCCATCGCGATAAGTCCATCCGGCTTGCGCCAATAAGTCGCGGGCTTTGAGTAAATTTTGGCGCAGGCTACTCGGCTCCACTGTAGTCGGGGGTGGTGGCATTGGCAAAAATACTGCGTCCGGCACCGCTTGCGGGAACTGCGCTTTGAGTTTTTGCAAAAGCTTTAACTCATCCCCTTCGGGTTTGGCTGGCCCATCAAAATTAGCGCTGAGGTCGCTATTCATGAAGTAACTACTAATGCGGCCGTATTGATCGTAAAACAATTGACGATTGAGCCACTGAAAATCCAGCGCATAACCCAGCGCCTGACGCACGCGCTGATCCTGAAACAAAGGTCTGCGAATATTGACAGCAAAGCCTTGCATGCCGGCGCCATTGTGATTAATAAAGGCCTTTTTCAATAAGCTGCCGTTATTGAATTTAGGTCCTACATAACTCTTCGCCCAATTCTTAGCGCGGTACTCCACCAAGGCATCAAATTCACCCGCTTTAAATGCTTCTAAGCGCACTGCATCGTCAGCATAGAGTTTGTAATGAATGCGGTCGAAGTTAAAAAAGCCAACCCGGACATTGACGGTTTTGCCATCGCGATCACCCCAGTAATTAGGATTACGCTTGAACACCATGGTCTTGCCGGCGCGATAAGACTCAATCACGTAGGGGCCGCTACCGATGGGATGCTCAAAGGCCAACTTATCAAATGGGGTTATCGTGCCATCCGGTTTTTTACCCCAGCTACGCGAAAAGATGGGTAAGCCGCCAACCATTACTGGTAACTCGCTATTGGGCTCTTTAAAGTCAAAGCGAATCACACGCTCCGACACTACAACCGCTTGCTTCACATCGGCATACACCGTCCGAAATTGCGGGTTAGCCAATTTACTCATCAAGGTATCAAAGCTGTGCTTGACGTCTAGCGCCAAGATCGGGCTATCGTCAGAAAAACGGGCCTCTGGCCGAATCCGAAACGTCACCGACATCTTGTCAGCCGCAACTGCAATATCTTCTGCGATCAAGCCATAAGCGCTGGATACTTCATCGGCGCTACCCACCGCCAAGGACTCAAACATCAACTGCGAAACGCCAGGAGCCGTCACGCCACGCAAGGTAAATGGATTGAACTTATCAAAACTAGTGCGGCGATCCGGATTGGGCAGGGTTAAAGTGCCGCCCCGGGGCGCATTGGGATTAACGTAATCAAAATGGGCAAAGCCATCGGCATACTTGGGCTTGCCGTATTGGGCTATGCCTTGCGCTGCGTCAGCCTTATCCCCGAAGCCAATCGCCCCCAATAACAGTAGGATCGCCATTCGACCAGCATAAGTCCGGGCAAAAGGCGTGAGTAAGGGGGGCAAGTGAACCATATGCAACAATTGTAGATAGCAAATCACATTTGAAGCAAAGGATCTCATCATGGGCTTTTTATCGGGCAAACGGATTTTAATCACCGGCCTCCTTTCTAACCGCTCTATTGCCTATGGCATTGCCAAGGCCTGCCATCGTGAAGGAGCTGAATTGGCCTTTACCTATGTCGGCGATCGCTTCAAAGAGCGCACTGTCGAATTTGCAAATGAATTCAATTCCAAGCTGATTTTTGACTGCGATGTCGGCAGCGACGAGCAGATTGCCGCTCTATTTAGTGATTTAGCCAAAACCTGGCCCCAGTTTGATGGCTTTGTGCACGCCATTGGCTTTGCTCCGCGCGAAGCGATTGCCGGCGACTTTTTAGACGGACTCAGTCGCGAAGGCTTCAAGATTGCCCATGACATCTCTGCCTATAGCTTTCCAGCAATGGCCAAAGCGGCCTTGCCTATGCTCAAAGCCAATGGAGCACTGCTGACCTTGACCTACTTGGGATCAATGCGCAATGTTCCCAACTACAACACCATGGGCTTGGCTAAGGCTTCCCTCGAAGCATCAGTCCGCTATCTGGCAGGATCGCTTGGCCCCAAAGGCATTCGGGTCAATGGCATTTCAGCAGGGCCGATTAAAACCTTGGCCGCTTCCGGCATTAAAGGCTTTGGCAAAATTTTGAGCGCGGTTGAGGCCACTGCGCCGCTGCGCCGTAACGTCTCGATTGATGATGTCGGCAATGCAGCATCCTTCTTAATGTCAGATCTTGCCAATGGCATTACCGCTGAAATTATTTACGTAGACAACGGCTTTAGCCAAGTCGTTGGCGGCATGGACGAGGCTTGAAGGTTCCGCTCACCGAGGCCCTGTGGTTTTGGGCTAAGCTAGGCTTCATTAGCTTTGGTGGGCCCGCGGGTCAAATTGCGGTATTACATACCGAGCTAGTTGAAAAGCGCCGTTGGATTTCCGAGCGGCGCTTTTTACATGCGCTGAACTATTGCATGTTGCTGCCTGGTCCAGAGGCACAGCAATTGGTGACCTACATCGGCTGGTTAATGCACCGCAGTATTGGTGGCATTTTGGCTGGGGTCCTTTTCGTACTACCCTCCCTGCTGATCCTAATTGGGTTGGGCTGGGTCTACCTGACTTTTGGTCAGACCCCCTGGATCGCTGCACTCTTTTTTGGCATCAAGCCGGCAGTGACGGCAATCGTTTTATGCGCTGCGCTCAAAATCGGCAAACGCGCCATTACACACCGTGCCCTGTGGCTCATTACTGCACTCTCCTTTATCGCGATCTTTATTTTTAATGTGCCGTTCCCAATCATTGTGATCTGCGCCGCCCTCATTGGTATTTGGGGCGGGAAAAAATATCCTGCCATTTTTAGCCCGAAGGCGCACGCTGTTGATGCCGTTAGCGAACATGGGAAAAGTAGCGCCATCATTGACGATGCAACACCAACGCCGGAGCACGCTATTTTTAGCGTTCGAAGTTCAGTCCGAAAAGGTATTGTGGGTGCGCTCTTATGGACTCTGCCGATCACGCTTCTCATTCTCTTTTTTGGTTGGAAGACACTCTACCCTCAGCTTGCTTGGTTTTTCACCAAAGCCGCCTTACTCACCTTTGGTGGCGCATACGCCGTGCTTCCGTATGTCTATCAGGGCGCAGTCAAACATTATCAGTGGGTCAGCGCCAGTCAAATGATCGATGGTCTTGCGTTAGGAGAGGCCACGCCAGGACCGCTCATCATGGTGCTTGCCTTTGTTGCTTACATTGCGGGCCATGTTCAAGAAACGCTCGGATCCGATTTGGCTTTTTGGAGCGGTGCTGTAGCGGCGTGTATTGCCACCTGGTTTACTTTTTTACCGTCCTTCTTGTTCATCCTCATTGGCGGGCCCTTGATAGAGTCAACCCACGGCAAACTAGGCTTTACGGCACCCCTCACCGCGATTACCGCTGCCGTGGTTGGCGTGATCGTGAACTTGGGCCTATTTTTTGCGTACCACGTGTTCTTTCCTGCTGGCTTTGCTGGTTCGGTATCCATACCGTCCGTATTAATTTGCGCAGCAGCAATAGTTGCTCTAATTCGCTTTCAGCTCGGCATTATGACTGTCCTAGCTGGCGCCGCATTGACTGGGCTTTTCTTGGGCTGGCTGGGGTAAAAGCGCGTCCCATCCGAATCGCTCATTGCATAATAGGGTGATGCGAATCGAAGATCAAACCATCAAACACCTGCAGGAGTGGATTGGTAAATCCGAATCTATCCTGGATACCGTCACTGCTGCGCCAGTCAGGGCGCTTTCAGCCACATTGGATAGACCCGACCCAATGCCAACGATGGGGACTTTCTTGCCCGAGCTCTGGCACTGGCTTTATTTTTTACCCCATGCCCGCCAATCCGAAATCGGCCCTGACGGTCACCCCAAGCGCGGCGGTTTTTTACCACCCGTACCACTCCCTCGCCGCATGTGGGCCGGTGGCCGGCTTGAGTGGATTAAGCCGCTAGTCGTTGGCGATGCAATTGAACGTACCTCCACAATCCAATCCGTTACCCATAAATCAGGGCGCACCGGTGATCTCATCTTCGTCTTGGTACGCCATGAAATTAGCAACGCCGCAGGCATTGCGCTCACGGAAGAGCATGACATTGTGTATCGCGATGCGCCTGCGCCTGACGACAAACCGGTTGCACCCACTCCAGCACCAACGGATGCCACTTGGACCAAGACCATCAATCCCGATGACGTCTTGTTATTCCGTTACTCTGCCCTCACCTTTAATGGCCATCGCATTCATTACGATCGGCGCTACGTCACCGAAGTGGAAGGCTATCCAGGCCTTATCGTCCACGGCCCGTTGATTGCCACGCTCTTGGTTGACTTGGTACGACAATCCATTCCAGGGTCTACCTTGAAACGCTTTGAGTTTCGCGCCGTCCGGCCGACCTTTGATATCAATCCCTTCTCAGTTTCAGCAACGCCAGACTTGGCACTTGACCCCAGCGGCAAGACCATTCGTGTCTGGGCACAGGATCACGAAGGATGGTTAACCATGCAAGCAACCGCGGTGCTTAATTAAGATGGGTACGATTCATTATTCGAAGGTCTTAGCCGACTTTGCCGCAACACTCAAGCCAGCAGATATTCCCGAGGACGTTATGCGCCGCGGCGAAGACTTGCTGGTGGATTGGTTTGGCTCTGCCGTCGCCGGCAAAGGTGCTACCCCGGTTGAAATCCTGACCCGGTTTGCCGAGCAAATGGGGCCAACGAACGGCCCATCGGAAATCCTCGTTCACCGCAGTAGCAGTAGCCCTTATTTGGCGGCGATGTCCAATGCTGCAGCATCCCATGTGGTTGAGCAAGACGATTTACACAATAGTTCGGTATTTCATCCAGCGACCGTCGTGTTCTCGCCTGCCCTGGCCTGCGCTCAGGCGCTGGGTCGTTCGGGAACGGAGTTTTTGACAGCTGCGATAGTTGGTTATGAAGTGGGCATTCGTGTGGGCGAGTTTTTGGGGCGCTCGCATTACAAAACATTTCATACGACGGGCACTGCCGGCTCCTTAGCATCTGCTGCTGCAGTAGGTCATCTTCTAAAACTCAGCCCAGAGCACATGCTGCATGCATTTGGTTCTGCCGGAACGCAATCTGCTGGCCTTTGGGAATTCTTGCGCGACGCTGCCGACTCAAAACAATTGCATACCGCGCATGCTGCCGGAACGGGATTGATGGCTGCTTATTTGGCCCGTGATGGATTTACTGGGGCGCAGCACATTCTGGAAGGCAAACAAGGTTTGGCTGCTGGCATGTCGAGTGATGCCGATCCAAGTTATTTAGTTGATCGCCTCGGCACGCGCTGGGCTAGTGCAGAAACGAGTTTTAAGTACCATGCCTCTTGCCGTCACACTCATCCCGCTGCCGATGCGCTGTTGTACACAATGCAATCGAATCATATTCAGGCGCACGACATTGATCGCATTGTGACGCATGTCCATCAAGGGGCGATTGATGTCTTGGGGCCCGTTACCCATCCCACGACCGTGCATCAATCGAAATTCTCAATGGGTACGGTGCTGGCCATCATTGCGCATTATCAATTTGCGGGCCTCCAAGAATTTGCTGATCACTTTAGCGATCCAGAAATCTGTGCTTTGCGCGATCGGGTGACGATGAAACTCGATCCTGAGATCGATGCCGCCTACCCTAAGCGCTGGATTGGCAAGGTAACCGTCACTCTGAAAGATGGTCGCCAATTGCATGGTCGTGTAGATGAGCCTAAGGGTGACCCTGGCAATACGCTAACGCGTACTGAGATTACCGATAAGGCACTGCGCTTAGCGGCCTTCAGTGGCGGCGCTACCCCGCTTGAGATGACGAATGCCATCGATGCACTGTGGAATATCCGCAATCAAACGAAAGTCGGTTTTTTACTGAGCACACCAACATGAACGCCATGAACCCGATTGACAATCCCATTGGCTATGCCAGCACTTTCTTATTTGTTCCGGGTAATCGGCCCGAGCGATTTGCAAAAGCCCTGAATAGCGGCGCCCACGCCATCATCATTGATTTAGAAGATGCAGTGGCTGAAGAAGACAAAGCGGCGGCACGCTCGGCTATTCGGCAGGCCTGGTCTAGTTTTTCGGCTGAGCAACGCCAGCGCATCGTCATTCGCTCGAATGCACCCGGCACACGCTTTTACGGTGAAGACTTAATCTTGGCAGAAGAACTGGCGATCGCTTGCTTACTGATTCCCAAAAGCGAATCGCATGACCAGATCAATGGTGCGGCAGAGGTTTTACCCACTACCGCCATCATCCCTATGATTGAAACGGCACGCGGACTGCAACAAATTGATTCCATCGCGAATGCGCAGCAAGTGATTCGCCTGGCACTCGGCAATATTGATTTGCAAGCCGACCTGGGTATGGTGTGCGATGCACAAGAAACGGAATTACAAGTAGCGCGCTTTCAGCTGGTCTTGGCTTCGCGCCTGGCCGAAATAGCCCCGCCAGTGGACGGTGTTACTACCGCAACCGATGACATCGACCGCATTTCTGACGATGCAATGCGGGGGAAAAGGCTTGGCTTTGGTGCAAAGCTCTGTATCCACCCGGCACAAGTCCCCATTGTTTCTAAGGCATTTACACCCACCGGGGATGAGCTGCACTGGGCAAATCAAGTGATAGAAGCCGATAAAGCCTCGAAAGGTGGGGTAGTCAAGCTAAACGGCCGTATGATTGACCGTCCCGTAGTACTTTTGGCCAAACGTCTATTGGTGCTTGCTGGTAAACACTAATGCCCCGCTAGACGCCAAAAATGGCAAAATCACAGGGCTTTAAAAAAACTGGAGACCGTAATGAAATTGAAGAAAACCGTATTAGCTGGATTTGCTGCCATCATCAGCGCCAGTGCCTTAATTGCAAGCAATACTGCTACTGCACAAGCAAACTGGCCCAACAATAAGCCGATTTCGCTGATCGTTCCGTTTGCGGCGGGCGGCCCAACTGATACCGTGGCACGCCTAATCGCCATTCCAATGGGCAAATCATTGGGCACCACCGTGGTGGTTGAGAATGCACCTGGCGCCGGCGGTACCGTTGCATCTGCCAAAGTAGCACGTGCTACACCAGACGGTTACACCATTTATCTGCACCACATGGGTATGGCTACAGCACAGGCCCTATACGACAAGTTGCCATACGATCCACTCGTCGATTTTGAATACATCGGTCAAGTTGTAGATGTGCCAATGCTGATGCTTGCGCGTAAGAATTTCCCACCCAATAACTTTAAAGAACTCGAGGCTTACATCAAAGCCAACGGTAATAAAGTAACCATGGCCAATGCCGGACCTGGCGCGGTATCGCAGTTGTGCGGCCTCCTGTTTCAGAGCCGTTTGGGTGTTCGCTTAACCAATGTTCCTTACAAAGGTACTGGCCCTGCATTAACCGACCTCATGGGCGGCCAAGTGGACCTACTGTGTGACCAAACCACCCAAACGATTGGTGTTGTTAAAGACAATCGCGTGAAGGTGTATGGCACCACCACACCAAAGCGTTTGTCTGCATTGCCTAACGTTCCTACCTTGGATCAAGAAGGCTTAAAAGGCTTTGAAGTGAAGGTATGGCACGGTCTTTATACACCAAAGAATGTTCCACAAGCCATTCAAGCCAAACTCAATACTGCCCTCAAAGCAGCCTTGAACGATCCAGATGTGAAGAAGCGTTTAGCTGACTCCAACATTGACATCGTTTCAATGGACAAAGTCAGTGCGAATGGACTGAAGACCCACCTCGATAATGAGATCAACAAATGGGGTCCTGTAATTCGTAAAGCCAATATTCCAGACTAAGCCTTATCTAGTCAGCGGAATTGATTCCGCGGAATAAAAGCAAAAACCAGCGATACGTCGCTGGTTTTTTTATACCCTTCAGTAAGTGTCGTTACGTCAGTAAGCCTAGCCCTTACGAAAGAGGTATCCGGCTTGTGCACGTGCAGCACGCGCCCGCCAACTTGATCGAATCAGTAAAGCAATCGCCCATAAGCCTAAGAATGGATCCAGGATGTAGTCCCATAGATTGGCAGACTCATGCCACCCTGCTGCCCACGCCAAAATAGCCACGGCCAAAATAATCGCAATGCGATTGGATCCGGCGATCCATGCAATCAAGGCCGTAGCAATCACAGCGGCCAATAAGGTAATTGAGCCATATCCCCAAGCGTAGGGATCAAGCATGCTTACTCCTAAAGCAAGCGGATAAAAAGCAATCGCAACCACCGCAATCCACGCCTTCATTACTACAGGCACATGGATTTCTTTTGGCGAAAAATAAGCCGTCCACAAGAGCAGCATCGAGGTAATGCTCAGCTCGCCCGTAAAGCCCCTTACATAGGCGGCCAGGGGCAGCTCCAGTGGTGTGAATAGGGTGAATAGCGGCCAGAACAATAGATTAGCCAGTACAAAACAAACAAGCACTCGAAGGGCTACTATCCGTCCGCTGCCATCTTCTTTAAAAAACAATGCCTGCGCAAGCCATGCCAATAGGATTGCAGAGCTGATAGCAATCTCAATCAAGGAAGTCACTTGTACTACTGGATTGGGAAGCATTAGGAACTCCCCTTCGAATTCTTCTTGCTCTCAATCCAGCGTGGATCAAACTGAATGTGCTTCATCTTTTTGCGATCGTAGGTATAGATAAGATGGACTTCCCCATTTGCGCCCAGTAATAAAGAGGGATAGGAAAACTCTCGGTAGAGGCCATTAGTCATGGTTTGATCGCTCTCCAATTCTGCAATCACATTCCAGTTGTTGGTTCCGGCAGGCGCTATCGCCAATACAAGGCGATGGCGCGCAGACTCCAAATCATTTAGCGCAATCAGACGATCGCCGTTAGCGAGTTGCAGCCCTGCGATTGCTGCATTGGGATTGGCTAAATCCAAATCAGGTCCACTCACCCAGGATTGACCGGCGCTTTCGGTTAGCGCACTGGCAATACGGGGTGGGCCTGCAGATCTTGCCTGACGAAAGTAGGCTACGGCTTTTTCAGGGGCATCAATAAAGACGATGGGTTGCAATAAGGCGCGGCCCGAACTCATGCGGCGCTTATCGATCACGCGCCCACCATCTACCCGAATGAGCTCTCCAAACTTACCCATCCACTCGTGATATACCGGCAAACCTAAGGTGCCGTCGGTAAAATCAAATCCAGGAGCCTTGATCAAGGAACTTAAATTCAGTGCAGGCGAAGTGATGAGGCGCTGTGGGCGTGACCAGCTGATGCCTTCATCATTGGATTCCATCCAGCTGATTGAGCTACCAGCCCAGCCACCGACTGAAACCGTCACAAAGTACAGTTGCAATGTGCCTTGGCTTGAACGTACTGGCAATGGGTTACCCAGTTTTTTAATGTAGCGCGACAGGCCCTTCTCAGCGCTAACTCGGTCAATCACCACTTCAGGGCTAGACCAACTGCCGGCCTTGATATCAAATACAGCGGTTTGAATGACGACATCGGTCGCCCCCTCTCTGGACCCAGCAAACCAAAATGCACGCAGATTGCCATCATTTAAAAGAATTGCAGAGCCGGCATGCACCGACGGCGCCGCAGTCTCTGGAATAAATTGGGCACGCGGCTCAGGCACGCTGACTTGCGCAGTCGCTTGTGCTTTTTTCCCGACGACTACCGGGGCCGGTTCGGCTACCTGCAATTCAGATTCCAGTACTGCTGGGATTGCAAATGGGCTCCATGGCAGCCGACTTTCGATCTGAAGGTAACCTGCAACACCAGCCAAGGCTACGATGCATAGACTCGCAATGCGCATCATCGGCAAGCATCCGGTGAGGCGACTGCGACAGCTGATGGGGAGTAAATAAGGTATTCGTTCACGAAAAGGTATTGTCCCATTTCACCGCGAATGATGGCCAAAATCTCCGCTTGAGTATGGCGTGCGCGCATCTCCATACGCTTACCCAATATTTGACAATCATCACAGAATGCAGGTGGCGCACCTAGCGCTGCATAGGCCGTGAAATAGGGATACCGTTTAGCTAAGTCAATCCCATTAGCTGCTTCGCCGGCTGGATAACCCTGTAAACGCGCGCCCGGCAATAACAGTCGGTATTCCTCATCTTTGGACCGAAAATCACAGGGCACCGCAACTAACTTATCCTGCACGCGAGCAATCGTCTCTGCATCGTAACGGCCAATTTGTCCTTCGAGTGGAGCCAGTCCAGTATTCAGAGCCAAGTAACAAATGAAGCATGTGGCTAATGCCATGAGCTTTGTTGTGTTGGTCTGGATAAATCCCCATATCACTAGGGCTATTCCCGAACTGAGCAATAACCAATGCCAAACCGAGTATTGCCAAAGCAGTGGGCTGGCCCAGTCGCCGCCCTCCAGATGAATGCTGACCCAAGTAAGCGCCAGCAAGACAATAAGCTGGAGTACTAGCGCAAACCGAAATCCCCACAAGGGCAAGCGCTGCCAATGCAGCGCAATTAATGCAGCAAGAGCTGGCATGATGGGCAGCAGATAGCGACCTGAGCGCTGGCTCGGCAGGCTAAATACAATCACAAAGGCAAGGACCAAGAGCCACAATAGACGCTCTTCGATATCGGTAACAGCGCGTTCACGCCACGATTGCCAGCCCAGCGATAGCAACACAAAAGCAAATAGGCCAGCATTGCCGACGGTTGTCAGGAGTAAGAGCCAAATACTGTCACCGCCGCGAATCAAGTCCAAAAAGTAATTGCTAGTACGCGCACCAAACTTTCCTGCGTTCTCACCCAAAACAAACTCACGCCAAATCGCTTCTGGGTTCGGATCTAGCGCAAACCACAAGCCAAAAATACCCAGCGACAGCAAACCAATCACGATGAGCTTATACACATCGCGCTTGAGCACCTCGATCAGACGCCACTGCCTCCAGCGCCCGTACCAAAGCAGTAATGCAAAGCAGGCGGGCAATACGTAGGCAAAGGATTTATACAAGAGCCCCAAGCCGATACTGATTGCAGCGAATAGTGGAAAGAGGATGCGCGAGTCAAATGCGGCGCGCCCCCAATAGAGCAATGCAAAAAATGGCAGGCTCAAGAAAAAGACTTCGGGCGGATCAGTGAGATAAGGACGCCCATAGCGATAGCTTGCAAAGAAAGACAGCCAAACGAGAGCGGCAAGTAAGCCGGTCTGGGCATTCCCAGAAAAGCGCCCTACTGCCAAGAACAGAAAGAGTGCTGTTAAGCCGGTATACAAAACGCTGGGCCAACGTAACTCCAGCAAGCCCCAGTTGGTAGCCCAGTCAGTGCTGGTTATCCCCTGCCAAAAGATCAGCGGCGGCTTAGTATTGCGCATCGCCTCCATCTCGGATTGCAAAGGTAGCCATTGCCCCAAGTCCGCCGTAATGCGGGCAATATGCATGTATACATACTCATCGCCATTTTTTGGGGCAAAGCGGCTATCGAGGGCAAAACAATAGGTCAGGATTGCTAAGGCCAGAATCAGAAGCAGAAAACGGAAGTGGGTCTGGCTACGCATCCCACCATTTTATAAGGCTTAGAAAAATCTCCTATAAATTAGGGTAAACCTGCAGGCGCTTAGATTAATTAGTTGCAACAATATAAAAAAACAGTCTATGGAAAGCGTTTTTTAACCCTTGATTGCTACTAAGATAGCAATCTCGATAGAAAGAGCAGTTGTTTTAAACATAATTAATGGAGAGCATTCAAATGCACATTACCCTACGCAAACTAAGCTTAGGATTGGCGGTCTTTTTAGGTTTGTCGCAGGTCAGCCTATTCGCTGCCGCGCAAAATGCCGACGCCACCAAGCTATATCACCGTAGCCTTGCAGCCACCTGCGCCAACTGCCATGGCACGGATGGCAAAGGCGTACCAGAGGCAGGCATGCCGCTGATTAATAACCTCACTAGCGAGCAGATACTGACCACGATGAAGGCCTATAAGTCCGGCGCACGGGAGGGCACCATCATGCATCAGCTGGCGAAGGGCTATACCGACGAACAATTGCAAATCATTGCCAACCAGCTTGGCAAGAAATAAGGAGATGACTATGAATCGTCGACATTTTATGGGTCAAAGTGCTGCAGCCCTGGGTTTACTGACCGGTTTATCCGGCCCCGCCCGTGCAGCCAATTTACAAAAAGCCGAGATCCTCGTGATTGGCGGCGGTTACGGTGGTGCTACGGCAGCAAAGTACCTGCGCTTATTCTCGAATAACACCGCACGCGTCACCATCATTGAACCTAATCCTGAATTTATCTCCTGCCCGATGTCCAACCTTGTTGTGGGTGGCTCGCGCAAGCTTTCAGAATTAACGGTTTCCTATGATGGCCTGAGCAAACGCCATGGCATTAAGATCATCAAAGATAGCGTGATCAATATTGACGCCGCAAAGCAAACCGTACAACTGGCTTCCGGTAAATCCATGCGTTTTGATAAAGTGGTCCTCTCACCCGGAATTGGCTTGATGATGGATAGCGTTCAAGGTTTAGCGCAAGCGAATCAAGCTGGAGTAACTTTGCAGGCCTGGAAAGCCGGCCCCGAGACTGTGGCCCTACACAATCAAATCGCTGCGATGCGCGAAGGCGGTGTGTTTGCCATCACCATTCCTGAAGCGCCCTATCGCTGCCCTCCTGGCCCCTACGAGCGCGCTTGCCAGGTAGCCTCCTACTTGAAGGCCAACAACCCGAAAGGCAAGGTATTGATTTTGGATGCCAACCAGGATGTAACCTCTAAAGGCGGCCTCTTCAAGAAGGTATGGGCTGAGCAGTACCCTGGCATGATCGAATATCGTCCGAAGCACAATGCGGTCGCAGTCGATGCGAAAACCAAAACCATCAAGTTTGATGTGCAAGACGATGTGAAGGCTGACGTCTTAAATATTCTTCCCGCAATGCGTGCCGGCGATGTCGCGGTTAAATCAGGTATCGCCAACTCCAACGGACGCTGGGCTAATGTGAACTACATTAACTTTGAATCAACCGCCGCGAAGAATGTCCACGTGATTGGTGATGCGATTCAGGTTGCGCCCCTCATGCCAAAATCTGGCCACATGGCAAACCAGCATGCCAAAGTAACCGCTGCCGCAATTGTTGCTGAGCTCAGCGGCTGGGAAGTCAATCCAGCACCGGTTCTCACCAATACCTGCTATAGCTTTGTGAATGCCAGGGAAGTGGTTCACGTCGCTAGCGTACACCAGTACAACGCTGCCGAGAAAACCTTCAGAACCGTTCCAGGCTCTGGCGGACTTTCCAGTGAGCCTACCTCGCTCGAAGGCGTCTACGCCTGGGGCTGGGCACGTAACATCTGGGCAGATAGCTTAGCGTAATCCTGGTCTTAGCCGGCACTATGCCGGACGTAAAAAAGGAGCTTATTCGTAAGCTCCTTTTTTATTCGGTGCAGCCAGCGTTAAGACGAGATGGCATTACGCGCATTACGCGCCCGGCGGCGTTTACTAATAACAAAAAACGCTGCTGCCACAATCGGCGCAGCAATGGCGGCGGTAATCTCAGGATAAATTGGCAAGCCCGCTTCTTTGCCGCCTTTGGCAACATAGAACAGAAGACCAACCAAGTAATAGGTGAGGACCAGCACCGACAAGCTATCGACTGTCTCCTGCATACGCAATTGCAGTTTTGCCCGCTTATCCATACTAGCTAACAACGCCTGCGTTTGCTCTTCATTAACGAACTCAATTCGTGTACGTAGGGTTTGGGTTGTTCTGGATACGCGATCCGATAATTCTTTGAGGCGGCGCTGGGTCCACAAGCAGGTACCCATAGCCGGCTGAAAGCGCCGATCCATAAACTCCACCAAGGTCTGAATACCAGGAATGGCTTCTTCATGCAGCTCAGCTAGATTTTTATTCACTAGCTGACTGTAGGCTTCTGCAGCCGTAAAGCGCAGGCCAAACTCCGAAATCCATTGCTCCGTCTTCGATGCAAGTTGAGAGAGTTCCGCTAAAAATTCACCATTCTTTTTCAGTTGAATGCCGGTATCTGTTTGCAGCAAGGCAATTTCTTTTGACATCTGCGCCAAATCGGACTCAGCATTACGCAGAGGCAAGGACAGTCCCTTGGCTACTGGGAAGGCCAGCATCGCTGCCATGCGGTAAGTTTCGACTTCTGTAATGCGGCGCGCTACCCGGCCAGCTTGACGCGAGCCTAAAGTATTGTGCGGCACGTAATACGAAATAAATCCATCCTCATTTAAGTTGAGGTCAGTCCAAAGCTGCGCCCGCCGATTCGACATGATGTAGCTACCCAGCAGGGTATTGCCATTAAAAATGGCAGACACCTCTTCTGCATCATTAAATAGGCTGCGATCCTCAAACGCAATATCAATTGCGGCAATCCGCTGGCCACCTGCTGCCTCAATCGATGGGCAAGCCATTTTTTGCAATACCGCATTGAGGCGATCCAAAATAGCGTGGCGGGTTTGAATGAGCGGCTTATCTACTGGAGCACTTTGCTGAACAATCGCAGCAATGGTCGCAAACTCGCCATGCAGCTCCCACTTAATGATGATGCGCTCCGGGGCGGCAGATAACTCGATTGATCGAAAGAAGTGATCTTGACTCGCATTGCCTTTGCTTTGAAAAGCTTTAGAGAGGCATTCGATCCAATTGGTTTGCAACTGACGTGACTGTGCATCCAGTAAGAATGCCTGCGACAAAATACGCTCTTTTGGCCACTGCGCTACGGGCGGCCTAGAATGCACTTCTTCGTGCAGCACCTGCCGTAAGGGGTGATCATAGGGTTTCATGTTGCGCACATCCCGTTCATGGTCGTATTGAATTCTCAAATGATACCGCTAAATTTTGACCCAAAAGCAGTAGCAGGCGGCAAAATAAGGCGCCCCTATAAAATAGAACTTCATTTGCCCCTCAAAACCTGAAAACCGTATGTCAGCTGATCGCACCTTTAATTCAGAGCAGATAGCCCGCATTCATTTGGCGGCATGTTATCGCTTATGCGCACTCAATCAGTGGGATGATCTGATTTATACACATATTTCGGCAGCCATTCCAGGGGAGCCCGATCACTACCTGATTAATCCTTTCGGGATGCAGTTTGACGAGATTACGGCTTCGAGTTTGCTCAAAGTCAATGTGCAAGGGGAATTACTTCCTGGTCAATCTGGCATGGTAAACCCAAGCGGCTTTGCGATTCATGGCGCCATCCACCGCGCCCGCGCCGATGCTCAATGCGTGATGCATTTGCATAACACCGCCGGCATCGCGGTCTCCGCTCAGCGTGATGGTCTGCTGCCCTTATCGCAGCACGCCATTCGCTTTATGGGGCACCTCGGCTACCATGATTATGAGGGTCTGGCACTGACTGAATCTGAAGGGGTACGTTTAGTTACCAACCTGGGAAATCACCCCGCCATGCTACTGCGTAACCATGGCACGCTTACGGTAGGCCGCACGATTGCTGAAGCATATGTGGTGATGGCCACCCTGATTAAGGCCTGTGAAATTCAAGTGGCAGCACTCAGCAGTCCCAACCTGATCATGCCGGGCCCTCGGATTATTGAAAAAGCGGCAGCCGATCTGCACGATTTTGGAGTAGAAGAAGGCGTCCTCGAGTGGCCTGCCTTGCTGCGCAAATTAGACCGAATTGATCCCAGTTATAAAGAGTAAATGCAAGCGATGTTTTAATCCGATTTTTTACCTGAAAGGAAAATCCCATGCCCACCATTAATGTGCAATTATTTGCTGGTCGCACCCATGAGCAAAAACGTCAATTCGTAGAAGCGGTCACGCGCGTCACCTGCGAAACACTCAACTGTTCAGCCGAGTCCGTTGACATCATCTTGACGGATGTCACCAAAGACAATTGGGCCAGCGGCGGGGCTTTATGGAGTGATAAAAAGTAGTGTCTTACAGCTGCGCGTCTGTCTTAGTGGATGACGCAGCCCTCTCAGTAGCAAGGTAAGGGCGCTCACCGCGGATGAGGCAATTACGCACATAATCCATGCTGCTGCGTAGGCTGTAATAGTCGCTGGCCAATTTTTTAGGCACCTTTATGCTGAGCGCATCGGCTTCCATTTGATTGATCTTGCTAAGATATACACCGCATTGATCTGGATCAAAGTTAGCCGCTAACTCTTGCTCAAAAGTCCATAGAGCGCCGTACATTTTATTAATCCGAGCTTGCACGCGCTTGTACCGATAATTCGGTAAGCTAGAAACAATCGGATAGGCAAATGCCAAAAATGGGACGATCAGAATGAACATCCGATGAATAAATTCAGCTACCCAGAATGGCAGGTAGTTCATGATCGGTGGAGCGCCACTCTTTTCAAAACGAGCAGCAACGGGGCTCTCTGGAAATGCAGAACGATTAAATTTAGGAAACTCGCCACGTTTAGCAAAAAAAGATTGCTTCCCATTAATGGCCTCAGCAGCCTCTAGGAATAGGTACTGCAAGGCTGGATGCATTCGGTCATCGACCAATAGCTGTGTTGTAGTGGATAACAATTGAATGGTCTGCGGTGGAAAATCACGAACCAAACTAAAGCTTGCCGTGGGTACCGTCAGAATTTCGAGGTAAGGCAATATGCGGGTATAGGCTTCAGCACGATTAAAGCCAATTAAATTCAGCTTGGGATCACTCAATAATTTTTGAATATTAGGTGACTCGAGTTGATCGACTAAGAAAAGCACATCGATCTCCCCGCGTAATAAAGCATTGACTCCATCCGCCGAAGATAAGGTCAAAAATTGAGGGATGTATTGCTCTAAACCCGCTGCCTTCAAAATATGAAGTGCTTGACTATGCGTTCCGCTACCCACATCCCCAATCGAGGTCTTCATGCTTAAGAGTTTCTTTAAACGATCTCCCTGAAAATGAAAATGAGATGCCTCTAGCGCCGGCCCTCGGTAAAAAAACCAAATCGGCTCATAGGCAACGCTACCCAGCGATATGATGCCGGCTATACCGGTGGGGTTATAAATGCCTGCCTGAACAAACCCCGCCTGAACAGGGTCTTTGCGGTCACTCAGCCGCGCGATATTTTCTTGAGCGCCGCGAGACGGAACGAGTTCTATAGTGATGCCTTTTTTTGCAAAGTAGTCGACGTACTTTTTAGCCAGCATCTGATACGAGCCACCCTCGGTGCCGGTCGCCATCACAATCCGCTTGGGCGGGGGTGGGTCTGCTAGCCACCACACCAACATTAATCCGGCAAACAACAACAATAGCAATGGCCACGTTTCACGCAGAAACTGAACGAAATTACCCCACCTATCCTGCGCCGCTTCACAGAATCCAAGCCAGGTGTCTTTTACGTCTTCTTTTACGCTACTCATGTACAACCAGTCTATTAAAATAGGTAAACATCATAATAATGATCTTATTTGCATATTGGCTATTTGTGCAGAAAAAGACATCACCAAAAAAGGGGCAGCATGCCAAAGATCGTCGTTATAGGCACCGGGACAATGGCGGCTGGCATTGCAGCTGGATTCATTGCTCAGCAATATTCTGTGGTCATTTTGGGCCGGACTTTAGAAAAAGCCAACTCCTGCCTCACAAAGGCGGTTTCCTTGGCTCAGGGTGTTGGGCAGCCAAATATGCAGCATCAGACTGGATTAATAGAGGCCTGGGATGCATGGGATAACTGCATTTGGGTAATAGAAACCGTTACCGAAAACCTAGCCATTAAGCAGACGATTTTTAAGGCATTGGATGCGCGCGTACCTACCGGCATTCCAATTGGTAGCAATAGCTCGGGCTTCCCCATTAGCAAGATTGCCGAGGGCCTTCCCACTGCTTCTCGGATGATGGGGGCGCACTACTTTATGCCGGCGGATATTGTTCCCTTGGTTGAGATAGTAATGGGCGAAAAAACAGACCCCCTACTGGCAGAGCAGGTGTGTGCACTATATAAATCGATTCAAAAAAAACCAGTATTGGTAAAGCGTGACATTCCCGGCTTTTTGGCCAACCGGATTCAGCACGCACTCATGCGCGAGGCACTCGCCCTAGTAGACGCAGGCATTGCAACGCCGGATGATATTGACGATGCCGTGCGTTATAGCTTTGGCTTTCGTTATGCGGCAGTTGGCCCAATGACTCAGAAAGAAATCTCGGGATGGGATGGAATGGCTAATGCCGCCAAGGAAATCTACCCATCCCTCTCTAATATTGACGCAATTCCGCCCAGCTTAGCGAAGCTAATGGCAGAGGGCAAGACCGGCATCAAAGCGGGAGAAGGCTTTCGGAAATGGAGCCCGAAAGAAAGCAAGGCCGTAAACGAACAATACACACGAAGACTGAAAGCAGCATTTGATGTTTTGCAAATGGAATAAGGTACTAACACTATGATTGAAATCTCAGAAAAGCGCCTCATTGGCCCTGTTATTCGTTTACATCCTAACGATAACGTCGTTGTTGCTCGGGTCGATGTGGGCATTGGTACCGAAGTAGCAAGCGAACACTTCACTAGCCGTAGCCAAGTACCGGCGGGTTACAAAATTGCGGCGCGGCCAATCAAGAAAGGTGAGCCCATACTGAAGTACAACGTCACGGTTGGCTTTGCGAATGTGGACATCGAGCCTGGCACCATGGTGCACGGCCACAATACTGACTTCAAGGAGTTTGATCGGGACTACGCCTACGCCAGCGAATTTAAACCCACCGTTCTATTACCAGAATCCGAGCGCGCCACCTTCCAGGGCTACGTACGTGCTAATGGCAAAGTGGGTACGCGGAATTTCATTGGTATTTTGTCCACGGTCAATTGCTCAGCGACGGTGGTGAATAAGATTGCTGAATGGTTTACGCCTGAGCGTTTAGCCGAGTATCCCAATGTGGATGGCGTCGTTGCCTTTAGTCACTCGATTGGGTGCGGCATGGAAATGACGGGCGAGCCAATGCAATTACTTCGTCGCACTATGGCTGGTTATGCCAAACACCCCAACCTCGCTGCTGCTTTGGTGATTGGACTGGGCTGTGAACGCAACCAGCTCAAAGGCTTAATGGAGCAAGAAGATCTTAAAGAAGGATCCACTTTGCATACCTTCATCATGCAAGAAAGTGGAGGTACCCGCAAAACCATTGAAGCCGGCATTGAAGCGGTTAAAGCTCTCTTACCCAATGCTAATAAGGTAAAGCGTGAAACCGTCTCGGCAAGTCATTTATGCGTTGGTCTGCAGTGCGGCGGCTCAGATGGTTTTTCATCCATCACCGCCAATCCAGCCCTGGGCGCCGCGATTGATATCCTTGCACGGCACGGAGGCACCGGCATTCTCTCGGAAACGCCCGAGATTTATGGCGTTGAACATACCCTCACGCGCCGCGCCGCGACCAAAGAGATTGGTGAAAAACTCATCCAGCGCATTCGTTGGTGGAAAGACGAGTACTCGGTTGGTCGTGATGTCCAAATTAATGGCCAAGTAAGTCCAGGTAATCAAATCGGTGGCCTCGCCAATATTTTTGAGAAATCCTTAGGCTCATCCATGAAAGGCGGCACAGGTCCATTAATGGAGGTTTACCGCTATGCCGAGCCAGTCACCGCCAAGGGCTTCGTGTTTATGGATACGCCGGGTTTTGATCCTGTCTCTGCTACCGGTCAGATCGCGGGCGGCGCCAATTTAATTGCCTTTACGACGGGCCGCGGCTCGATGTTTGGCAGCAAGCCAGCGCCCTGCATCAAGTTAGCCACCAATACGCCAATGTACTCACGTCTAACGGAAGACATGGATATCAATTGCGGTGAAATTTTAGATGGCACTGTCTCCGTACAAGAAATGGGGCAGCGTATTTTTGAACTCTTTTTGGAAACCGCCTCCGGCAAGCCATCCAAAAGTGAACTTCTCGGATTGGGCGACTACGAATTTGTGCCCTGGCAAATTGGCATTATGAGTTGAGCTCAAGCAATGGCGCGTAGGCCTATGAATTGCTATATTCGGATGCGGTAAAGATCTGTAAAATGGATTAAACCGCATTCCAACACCACTACAGGATTCGCTTTCGTCTAATGAAATTCAAAGACTATTACGAAACACTCGGCGTTGCCCGCACCGCAAGCCCAGATGAGATTAAACAAGCCTATCGCAAGCTGGCCCGCAAATACCACCCAGACGTCAGTAAAGAATCAGGTGCAGAGGAACGCTTTAAAGAAGTTGGCGAGGCATTTGCCGTATTAAAAGATCCCGAGAAGCGTGCGGCCTACGATCAAATGGGCAGCAATTGGAAGAGTGGGCAAGACTTTAACCCACCACCTGATTGGAATAGCGGCGGCTTTGCAGATGGCGAGTTTAGCGGCGACCAAAGCGATTTTTTTGAATCCTTGTTTGGCCGAGGTGCTCGCGCCCAAGCGGGGCGGCAATCGCAAGCGCGATCCGCCAAAGGCCAAGATCAGCATGCCAAGATCATGATTGATTTAATTGATGCCTACCAAGGTGCCAAACGTACTATTGGATTAAGCATGCCAGCCTACGATGATCAGGGTCAGCTGTTCATGCAAGAGCGCAAATTGGATGTCAGCATTCCGCAGGGTATTCGTGCGGGCCAGAATTTACGCCTGGCAGGTCAAGCTGGTCCTGGCTTTGGTGGCGGTCCAGCAGGCGATCTGTATTTGGAGATCGGCATTCATCCTGATCCAAGGTACCGAGTCGATGGCAAGGATGTATTCTTTGATTTACCGATGAGCCCATGGGAAGCAGCTTTAGGTACGACTGTCAATATACCGATGCCAACCGGCGCTTTGCTTGAGCTCACCATTCCAGCCGGTACCGCTACTGGCCGTAAGATGCGCCTCAAAGGCAAGGGCATCCCCAGTAAAGAGCCTGGTGATCTCTATGTTGTACCCAACATTGTTTTACCCAAAGCAGAAACCGAGGCGCAAAAAGAAGCCTATCGCACACTACAAGGTGCATTTGATTTCAAGCCGAGAAGCTACTAAAAGGGATAAATAGCATGGCACAAACTCACATTACTTGGATTGAAGGCAGCATTGTTGAACATGATGTGCATATGACCATGGTGGAATTGGCTCAAGCAAGTCAGACACCAGAAGATCTCATCATGGCGTGGGTCTCCGAAGGCGTATTAAGCCCAGCTGGAGCATCGCCAGAAGATTGGCGCTTTAGTGGCGACTCACTTAGGCGGGCAAAAACTGCAGCCCGTTTAATGCGGGATTTAGAGCTGAATTCTCCGGGAGTTGCCCTTGCCCTCGATCTCCTCGATGAAATCACCCAACTGCGACAGCAGCTACAGCTTCAAAACCCTCATCGAGATTAAATCGATTGCACCCAGAATTACTCAAGCACAGCACAAAACAACGCAGCAACATTAGTCTATTTTCGGCTACCGCCTTAGGCGTTGGTGGCATGATGGGCGCCGGACTCTATTCATTACTCGGACTCGCCAGTTTTCATGCCGGCAGTTACCTGCCTTTGGCTTTTCTATTAGGGGCGATAGCTGCTTCTTTTTCGATTTACTCCTATGCTAAGCTGGGCGCAGCCTATCCCAGTAGTGGCGGCGCCGCAACCTTCACGGTCATGAGCTTTGGGCCTGGAATTATTTCAGGCAGCATTAATATATTTCAGTACATTGCCTACCTAATTGCCGCAGCACTTTATGCAGCTGGATTTGTGGAGTACGCCAACACCCTCTTCGGCGGTGATTTATCGCCGTTCCTATTAAAGGCCATCACGGCCAGCATCATTTTGAGCTGCACCTTCATTAATCTCCTTGGCGCTAGCCTGGTGGGACGAGCAGAGATGCTTGCAATTGGTTTAGTCGTGATCAGTTTGCTGATATTTTCTGCCATGGGCTTTGAACAGGCCCAGTTCAGTGCCTTCCGCATGGGCAGCCTTTCGATCGAGGGGATTGCCGTAGCCGCCGGAATTCTATACATTAATTTTCAGGGTTTTGGGGTGGTGACCAACTCATCCTCGGCAATGAAGAGTCCTCAACGCGAATTACCCCTAGCTATGTTTTCTGCTCTTATTTTGGTTACCGTAGCTTATCTGGCAGTGAGTAGCGCCGTCGTTTTACTGATGCCTTTAAGCGCAATTGAGCTGAATAACGGGCATGTTTTAGCGGACGCCGCCCAGCTTGTAGCTGGCAAGCTAGGGCAAATTGCCATCAGCATCTCTGCACTCCTAGCCTGCGCCGCTGCCGTCAATGCCACTATTTTTGCCGCCTCTAATATTGCGGCCGATGTCGCTAAAAAAAGAATGGTTTCCAGTGCATTAGGTAATAGCGTTCTCAAAACGCAAATGCGTGCACTAACCATCTCTTCGATCGGTGTGATTATTTTTGCCCTCCTCTTTCCATTGGCTGAGATAGGTCAAATGGCCAGTTTGGCTTTTCTATTGGTATACGCCGTTGTTACATTTGGCCACCTTCGTGTGCATCAGCAAACGGGGGCTGATCCGCGCATTTTATGGTGCGCCATCGCCATTAATGCGGCTTTATTCATGGCCCTGTTTATCAACACTGTGAAAACGGCACCAGCCAGTGCGATTGCTTTGGTAGTGGCTCTGATCGCCTCCATTGCAATTGAGTCGATCAGTCGATATTGGCATCCACGCCAACGGTAAATCAGCCCTCAGATCGGCTTAGTAATAATTCCCAGCGCTGCAGCATCGCATCGATTTGGTTCGTAAGCTCAGATAAGCGCGCCTGCATACTTGCAGCCAGTTCAGGCTCATTTTTGTATAAATCGGGATTACTCATCGCTAGGCCAATCTCAGCCTGCTCTGCCTCCAGCACTTCAATCTGCAAGGGCAATGACTCTAGCTCTTGGCGCTCTTTACCATTGAGTTTTTGAATGCCGCTCTTAGCGGCAACTGGCTTAGTTTCCTTGTTGCCTTTTTCAGCGGGCTTTACTACTGCCTTTGGGCTCAGCTCTGTTTTTAGGCTACCATTTTCTGAGCGAATTTGATCGGAGCGTGCCTTCTGAATTTTCCAATCCTCATACCCGCCTTCGTACTCGCGCCAAAATCCATCGCCTTCATTGGCAATAATGCTGGTCACCACATTGTCCAAAAAGTAACGGTCGTGGCTGACTAAAAAGACCGTTCCCTTATAGTCCTGAAGCAATTGTTCTAGCAGATCTAGCGTGTCAATATCCAAGTCATTGGTTGGCTCATCGAGTACCAAGACGTTCGCTGGCCTTGCAAATAGGCGAGCAAGCAGCAATCGATTGCGCTCACCACCCGATAAGGTGCTGACCGGTGAATTGGTGCGCTCCGGTGCAAATAAGAAATCACTTAAGTAACTCTTGACGTGCTTGCGATTGCCATTGATTTCAATCCATTCGCTTCCTGGGCTGATGTAATCTTCCAGCGATGCATTGAGATCAAGGCCCTCGCGCATTTGATCAAAGTAAGCAACCTCGATCCGCGTGCCCATCACGGCAGTTCCCGAATCTGGAGTAATCGTGCCGAGAATGAGTTTTAGCAAGGTTGTCTTGCCTGCACCATTCGGGCCAAGAAGGCCAACCTTATCGCCACGCAAGATGGTGGCGGTAAAGTCCTGAACGATCGGGCGATCATATGATTTCGATACATTTTGTAAGTCCGCCACGATCTTGCCACTGCGATCCCCCGCAGAGACAGCCAGCTTGACCTGACCCATTTCATCGCGGCGTTGTGCACGACTAGCGCGTAATTTTTCTAAACGGGCGATGCGGCCAACACTACGCGTACGCCTTGCCTCAACTCCCTTGCGTATCCAAACCTCTTCTTGCGCCAGCAGTTTGTCTGCCCTTGCATTAGCCAAAGATTCCGCATTGAGCTCTTGGTCCTTCAAGACCTCATAGGCAGAAAAATTACCAGGGTAACTGCGCAGAATACCGCGATCCAGTTCAACGATTTGGGTACAGACTGCATCCAAAAAAGCGCGGTCGTGGGTAATCAAGACTACTGAGCCTTGATACTCGCGCAGCAACTCTTCTAACCAGGTAATGGAGTCGAGGTCTAAGTGGTTGGTTGGCTCATCGAGCAGCAGTACATCTGGAACGGCGACCAAGGCTTGCGCCAAGGCGACTCGCTTTTTTGTGCCGCCCGATAGTGCTGTGATTTTCATCTCAGCTTGCAAATGCAATCGATCTAGGGTTTCATGAACCCGCTGCTCCCAATTCCAGCCGCTGACTGCCTCTAAGGCGGATTGCAGTTCATCGAGGCGCTGATGGGATGCATCATCCCAATCCCCTACGCTGAGAGCCTCGTATTCTTCCCTTAAGGACTTTGCCTGGGATACGCCTTTTGCGACTGCATCGAATACGGTCTCCGTTGCCTCAAAGATCGGCTCTTGGGGCACATAGGCAATACGCAAACCTTGTTGATATTGCAATAGGCCATCGTCTAGCTTTTCAAGGCCAGCCAGAATTTTAAGTAGGGATGATTTACCGGTGCCATTACGCCCAATTAAGCCGATGCGCTCGCCTGATTCCAGAGAGAAAGCGGTGTTCGCCAGTAAGTCAACGTGGCCAAAAGCCAGTTTTGCATCTGTAAGTACGATTAAAGCCATGCCGCATTATCGTCTGTTCTGAAAACCCAGGCTGATAAACACCATGGTTAAGGCTTCGCCCTATTGGGGGTGCTGGGCTAAATACTCCAATGCCAGGGCCTCGGCGACTTTGATGCCATCGATTCCGGCGGACATAATGCCGCCAGCATAGCCTGCGCCCTCGCCTGCGGGATACAGGCCTTTGATGTTCAGACTTTGGTAATTGGCGCCGCGTGTGATGCGCAATGGCGATGAAGTGCGCGTCTCAACCCCGGTCAATACGGCATCGTTCATTGAAAAACCGGGTATCTGTTTTTCAAATGCAGGAATCGCCTCGCGAATCGCCTCAATCGCATACTCCGGCAAACTGCTCGCAAGATCCGTTAAGTGCACACCGGGTTTGTACGATGGCAATACGGCACCAAAATCAGTGGAAGGCCTTTGCGCTAAAAAATCCCCAACCAATTGACCGGGGGCTTCATAGTTTTTACCGCCCAGCTCAAACGCCCTCGATTCAATGGCGCGCTGAAACTCAATTCCAGCCAGAGGTCCGCCTGGATAGTCTTCTGGGGTGATGCCCACCACAATGCCGGCATTCGCATTGCGTTCATTACGCGAATACTGACTCATGCCATTAGTGACCACGCGGTTCGGCTCCGAAGTAGCAGCCACCACGGTACCGCCCGGGCACATGCAAAAGCTATAGACCGAGCGCCCATTTTTGGCATGGTGCACTAATTTGTAATCAGCCGCCCCAATCAAGGGATTGCCTGCATGCGGCCCCAGGCGCGCCCGATCAATCATCGACTGCGGATGCTCAATCCGAAATCCAATGGAAAATGGCTTTGCCTCAAGATACACGCCAGCATCGTGTAGGGCCTGAAAGGTATCGCGCGCACTGTGCCCCAAAGCCAAAATCACCTGACTGGCAGCAAGGCGCTCACCGTCTTCCATTACAAGGCCGCGTATCGCCTGATCCTCGATTTCAAAACCAGTCACTTTTTGGGAGAAGCGAATTTCACCGCCTAGCGCAATAATCTCTTGGCGCATTTTTTCAACCACGCCCACTAAGCGAAAGGTGCCAATGTGTGGCTTGGCAACGTAGAGGATCTCTTCAGGGGCGCCGGCTTTGACAAACTCATGTAAAACTTTGCGTCCGTAAAACTTCGGATCTTTAACCTGACTCCATAATTTGCCATCAGAAAAAGTACCAGCGCCGCCTTCGCCAAATTGCACATTGGACTCCGGATTGAGGGTGTTCTTGCGCCATAAGCCCCAGGTATCTTGGGTACGCTCCCGCACCGCTTTTCCTCGCTCCAGCACAATCGGCTTAAAGCCCATTTGTGCAAGTAATAGTGCTGCAAAAATACCGCAGGGGCCAAAACCAATAACGACTGGCCGTTGCTCCATAGTTTGAGGTGCTTTTGCTATGAAGTGATAACGGGTATCCGGCGATGGTCGTACATGAACACTGCCAGCAAAGCGGGTTAATACCTGCGCTTCGTCTTTGACTGAAACATCGACGGTATAGATAAAAGCAAGGGCTAGATTTTTGCGTGCGTCATAGCTGCGCTTAAATACCTCAAAGGACATCATGTCTTTTGGGGCAATTTTAAGAAAACGCACAATGGCCGCCTCCAGTGCTTCTGGGGCATGGTCAATCGCAAGGCGCAGCTCGGTAACTCGGATCATAGGGCTATACGATACACAGTCTTGGATGGTAAGCAAACATCTGCTACAACTGCTGTTTTTTGGTTATATTAGACGCCATGCAATCCACGCCCTTATTTCAGTCTCGCATTGGCCTAGGTACATGGCAAATGGGCGAAGACCCCAGTCAAGCCAAGGCAGAGTGCACCGCCATTGCGCACGCTCTTGAGGTGGGATATCGCCTGATCGATACCGCAGAAATGTACGCCGACGGAGTGGCTGAATCGCTCGTCGGCAAGGCACTTGGCTCCTTTGCCTCCAATCGCCGTGAAGAAGTTACCTTAGTCTCCAAAGTGCTGCCACACCATGCTGATAAAAAGGGCACGATTCAAGCCTGCGAAGCCAGTTTGCGGCGCATGCAATGCGACTATCTGGATCACTATCTATTGCACTGGCAAGGCAGCCATTCCTTTGAGAGCACTATTGAGGGATTTTTAACGCTTCACGAGCGTGGGCTGATCCGCCATTTCGGTGTGAGTAATTTTGATCCAAAGGCTCTGGATTCCTGGCGCACAGCCGAAGCGAATGTAGGCTCCCCGTATCAATGCCAAAGTAATCAGGTGTATTACGCCCTAAATGAACGTGGCATTGAGTTTGATTTACTGCCTGCCATGAATACTCTAAATATCGCACTCATGGCGTACTCGCCACTGGGTACCGGCAATCTAGCACAGCACCCTGGCTTATCTCTGCTGGCCGCTGAACAGGGTCTAACTGCTGCCCAGTTAGCACTGGCATGGATTTTGCGCCACCCGCATGCCGTCGCCATACCCAAATCAACTCACTTCACTCGTATTGAAGAAAACTGGCAAGCAAATCAAATTCAATTGAGTACTTCTGTGTTGAGTCAATTGGACACCCTCTTTTTGGCGCCGACGCGCGCTCGCCCATTGGTCATCATTTAATTCAGTAAAGCATGATTACGATCGAAACACAGTCTTGGTTAGAAGCGCGCGATACCGCATATGCGATTCGCTATGCCGTTTTTGTGAAAGAGCAAGGCATTCCTGCCGAACTGGAAATCGATGACTACGACCCCATTGCTGAGCATGCGCTGGCCTTCGTTGATGGTGAATGTGTTGCCACCGCGCGAATCTATCTGGATGAGCAGGATCCCAGCAAAGCCAAGATTGGACGAATGGCAGTGCTCAAGGAATTTCGCGGTCAAGGGATTGGAACGGCCCTACTGGGTGAGGCGATTCGTGCCGGCATGTTGCAAGGTGCAAGCGTATTTGAGCTCCATGCCCAGCAAAGTGCGGTTTCTTTTTATGCCAAACTGCAATTTAAGCCGGATGGTGCCATCTTTGATGAAGTGGGCATTCCGCATCAGCGCATGCGGCTGGTTCTGGTCGCTCCAGCGCCCTAATATCCCAAGGGGATTATGATGGTCTGTTTTCTGCGGCCAATCAGGGCAAACAGCGGATCAATTAAGGGATTTACTCATGGCATTGCGCGCAACCATCCATAAAGCAGAGCTCCACATCTCCGATGGGGATCGCTACTACTATGCTAGCCACCCCTTAACGATCGCAAAGCATCCCTCTGAGACCGATGAGCGCATGATGATTCGCATCATTGCCTTTGCCCTCAATGCACAAGAGCAGTTGGTTTTTACTAAAGGACTCAGTGATACCGATGAGCCCGATATTTGGGTGAAGGACCTTACCGGCGCCATCAATCTGTGGATTGATATCGGCCAACCTGATGAGCGGCGCATTCTAAAGGCCTGCGGACGATCCAATCAAGTAGCTGTCTATTGCTATGCCGGCAATACCAGTAAATTATGGTGGGATGGCATCAAAAATAAGCTAGAGCGCGCGCGTAACTTGACCATTGTCGCCATACCGGAGGAGCAGTCAAAAGCCTTAATTGCACTGGTGGAGCGCAGCATGATTATTCACGTCAATATTCAAGATGGTGAGATGCTGGTTTCTGCAGATCAAGGTCAAGTGACCGTGGTTCCGGAGATCTGGAAAGCGCCTGCGAACTAAGGCATTTACCCTCACGCGTGAATACTGCCTTGACTGATATAAAACCGCGCTTGGTGCTGGACACCAATGTCATTTTGGATTTGCTGGTGTTTAAAGATCCGACTGCGGAACCCATTCGGCTTTTGCTCGATGCCAAGCTCGTGGATGCAGTGCGAAGCGAAGCCTCAATGCTAGAGCTCATCGATGTGATTCAGCGTCCGACGTTTAAGCTAAATCAAGAAGAACAAGCCATGATTCTGCAGGCATGGAAAAGTGTTACTCGACTGCTGGAGAATGCGGCAATGGAGCCAGCCCCCTTCACTTGCCGCGACCTAGACGATCAAGTCTTTCTGGATATGGCCTACAGCATCCGCCCGGCCATGCTGCTCAGCAAAGACCTGTTGGTATTGGAGTTGGGTGCTATTGCCAAGACTCACGGCGTTGAGATTAGCAATCAGTACGATCGCCTCCAGACCTTGCTTGGCTAGTCATCACTAAGCGCGCTAGGCGCTAGGCTCTAGACTACGAATTACTTCCCCCGCAATCTGAAACGAGCGCAGGCGCGCTGCATGATCGTAAATTTGACCAGCAACTAAAACCTCATCGGCCCCACTGATTTTCAGTAAGCGCTGCAATCCATCGCGTATGGTTTGCGGGGAGCCAACCACCGAGCAGGCTAAAGACCGCATCACGCCGGCTTTTTCATGAGGCTCCCAGAAAGCGTCGATATCTGCAATCGGTGATGGCAACTGCCCACGGGTATTGCGCCGGGCTCGCGTGTAATGCTGCTGTAGGGTGGTAAACAAGTATTGCGCCTCCTCATCGGTATCGGCCGCAATCACATTCACCCCAAATACAGCATAGGGCTTGTTCAGTTGCGCTGATGGACGGAAGTGCGTGCGGTAGGTCTGGATGGCCTCTTGCAAATAATCGGGGGCAAAGTGCGATGCAAAGGCATAGGGCAAGCCATAATTTGCTGCCAATTGGGCGCCATACAAACTGGAACCCAATATCCAGATAGGTAACTCTAAGCCCACTCCGGGAATGGCACGCACGCGCTGACCTTCTTGGTCTGGTGCAAAGTAGTGCTGCAGCTCACGCACGTCTTGTGCGAACTGATGATCACTGCCTTGCAAATCACGGCGCAATGCGTGGGCGGTCATCTGATCGGTACCCGGCGCTCTGCCAAGCCCAAGCTCAATCCGGCCCGGATACAGGGATGCCAAGGTACCAAATTGTTCTGCAATCACGAGCGGGGCATGATTAGGCAGCATGATGCCGCCCGAACCAATGCGAATTGTCTTCGTGCCTTCGGCAATATATCCAATCAACACTGCCGTAGCCGAGCTCGCATTGCCTGTCATATTGTGGTGCTCGGCTACCCAGTAGCGCGAATACCCCCACTCCTCTGCATGCTGCGCCAAATCACGCGAGTTGCGCAGCGCAATAGCAGCAGTCCCGCCTTCGGGAATGGGTGATAAATCAAGAATCGAGTAAGCAATTGACATGGCTGGTTTTATAAGGAAACGGTATTCTGTAGATCAATGCATGCTGTAATGTCACTTGATCATAAAAGAAAGTATGTGATGACACAAAAACCCCGTATGGCGCAAGCATCTGATGGACGCTTTACACCCAATACCCAACTGAGGCATGTGAAGACTGGCGGCCTCTATCGGGTGGTTTGCTTGGCCAATATCGAAGCCGACTTGGCGCCGGCCTATGTGTATGAATCCCTGCAAACCCATGATTTTTGGATTCGGCCCCAAGCTGAAATGGAAGATGGGCGCTTTGTAGTAATGCCATCGGAAACCAATTAGGAGGCAATGCCATGTCCAGCGAAGAACGCCTTACCAATTTAGAAGTGAAGCTCAGTTTTGCCGAGGACTTGATTGAGAACCTCAATCAAACGATCTATAAACAGCAGCAGCAAATTGAATTTTTATACCGAGAAATGAAATCGCTCAAGGAGCAGATGAGCGCGAGCGGCTCGGAAGGACTGGGTGGCGGCAACGACTCGAGAGACTTACGCGACGAAATACCGCCCCACTACTAAAGTGCAATTAGGCTGCTACAGCGGCCACCGACTGAATCTGGTCCATGGCTTTTTCCAGATGAGCCACGGTACGATCTACATGCGTCAACTTCTCTAAACCAAATAAACCGATACGGAAGGTTCTGAAGTCTGGGCGCTCATCGCACTGCAATGGCACACCTGCAGCAGTTTGCAAGCCCAAGGCAATGAACTTCTTACCCGTCTGAATGTCTGGGTCTTCGGTATAACTCACCACCACACCAGCCGCCTCGAATCCAGGAGCGGCTACTGAGGGGTAGCCGCGCTTAACCAACATCGCACGTACTTTTTTACCCAGCTCGATTTGCTGATTGCGTAAGTGATCAAAGCCCAAGGCTTGGGTTTCTTGCATCACGTTACGTAAAATTTTCAAGGCGTCGGTTGGCATCGTGGTGTGATACACATGACCACCGTTTTCATAGGTTTCCATGATCTGCAACCACTTTTTCAGGTCGGTTGAAAAGCTGGTGCTCTGTGTGCTGTCGATCTTGGTGCGGGCACGTGCACTGAGGCCAATTAAGGCGCAGCATGGCGAACTACTCCAGCCCTTTTGTGGCGCGCTAATCACAACGTCCACCTTACATGCCTTCATGTCGACCCACATTGCGCCAGACGCAATGCAATCGAGTACAAACAAACCGCCAACCGACTCCACTGCATCACCCACTGCACGGAGGTAATCCGCTGGCAAAATAATGCCGGCTGAAGTTTCTACGTGAGGTGCAAAGACAACGGCGGGCTTCTCTTTTTTAATGTAGGCCACCACCTCTTCAATCGGGGCTGGTGCATAGGGTGCCTGAGTCGCGTTTTCGACTTGCCTACCCTTAATCACATGAATATCTTGAGTGATGTTCGCCATATCGAAAATTTGCGTCCAGCGGTAGCTAAACCAACCGTTACGCAAAACCAAGATCTTTTCTTGGTTTGCAAATTGACGTGCCACTGCTTCCATACCAAACGTGCCGCTACCCGGAACCACGATGGCGGAGCTAGCCTGATAGGCATCCTTGAGTACGCTAGAGATATCCACCATGACTTTTTTGAACTCTTCGGACATGTGGTTGAGCGAGCGGTCGGTATAGACCACTGAAAACTCCAACAACCCATCGGGATCAACGTTTGGAAGCAAGCCAGGCATGCTATCTCCTTAATAATGTAAGCAATAACCCACAATGATACTGGTCATCGGAAAACTACGTGTTTCTAGGGATATCGCCTAGCGATAAGGCCGCGTAGCCGTTTCCAGGGCAACAGAATGGCCTCTTTCCGCCATGTGGTGGAGTTTCGCCAAGAGCTCCTTAATCTCCCGATCACTCAAAGGGGCAAGTTTTTCCGGGATTAAACCGTAATTTTCGACCATCAGGCGGATGGCGCTGCGGCGGCCTAGGATCTTGATTAAGAGGTAGAGACCCAATAAAACGGCTAAAGCAATGGCGAGAATGGACATAAATTGAGTGTAAAAAAGGAAGTGCGATCAGAAATAAGCCTGAATCTTAGCAAACCCAGCTGGCTTAGCTGACAAACGGCAATTCATCCCAACAGGTGGTGTAGTGGGGTGAGCGATTTTCAGAGCGCATGGCCCAGCCCACGGTATTACCCATTGCCGCCGAATGCACGGTCTTTTTTCCAAAACGGGTATTGAGGGAATCCATTACCTTCATTAACTCAGCTGATTTGTGATTCCAGTGATGGTCATCAAATAAGCTGTGTTGCTGCTGCGCTTTTTCTGAAATGCTACTCAGCACAACGCCCGCTTTTTTATAGCGGTAACCGGCTTTAAAAATCCGTCCTAAACCGCTTAGTGCGGCATCCGTTAAGACCAAGGTGTCGTCACACGCCTCCACCAATCCAATTGCAATGCTTGGGCTATATTGCGGCTCACTCGGCTTAAAGCGATTGGTCCGCACAAATACCTGAATCATCGCTGCCACCGAGGATTGTGCACGCAACTTTTCGCAGGCTCTGGCCATGTGAGTAGCGACGGATTCCTCGAGCTCCTCACGGCTGATCACCGCCCGACCAAAACTACGTGACGCAATGATTTGCTGTTTTGCCGGCACCACCTCCTCCAGCTCCAAACAAGAAATGCCATTGAGCTCACTACAGGTACGCTCCATCACCACACCAAAGTGAGTGCGAAGTATTTTGGGCGAGGTAGAGCGCAGATCCCATACCGTCTCAATACCCATGGCCCGTAGGCGTAAGGTGAGTTGACGGCCGACTCCCCATACCTCACCGACGTCAGTGATCGATAGCCAATGCTCGAGCTCTGCGTCTGTTAATGCATTCAGATCACACACCCCATTGAATACAGGGTGTTTTTTCGCCAGATAATTGGCTAACTTAGCCAAGGTTTTGGAAGCGCCCATGCCCACGCACACCGGTAATCCAGTCCATTGCCGAATGCGACTGCGCATGATCTCTCCCATTGCAATGGGGCTCGGGTAAAGATGGGTGACGGCGTCGATGCGCAAGAAGCTTTCATCAATGCTATAGACCTCCATGTCTGGCGAAAAGTCCCGCAAGATGGAAACTACGCGATCACTCATGTCGCCGTATAAGGTGTAGTTTGACGATAGCGCCTGTATGCCATGCTGCGCCGCTAAATCCTTTAGTAAAAACCAGGGCGTTGCCATCTTCACGCCCAATGCTTTCACTTCGCTGCTACGCGCTACCGCGCAGCCATCATTATTGGACAACACCACTAGCGGTACACCCTCTAGACGTGGCTGAAATACCCGCTCGCATGAAACATAAAAGTTATTGACATCCACTAAGGCAAAATGCGCTGCGCGCGACGTTACCCCCATCGCTGCCCCATGATCAAGAATGGGTGGCGTGGCGCTGCTGGGCATGCGGCGCCGCTTTATTTATGTATTTACGCACCACACCAATCACGACGCCCCAGACTTGTAACTCAGCGCCATCCGTAAAAGTGATTGCCGGGTAATTGGGGTTTTCAGGGCGCAACTCAATCGTGCCGCGGTATTTGTATAAACGCTTAATGGTGTAGTCGCCATTCACAACGGCGACGATGATGTCCTGGTGCTTAGGCTTGAGTGCTCGATCCACCACCACCTTATCGCCATCCTCAATGCTGGCGCCCATCATCGAATCGCCGCGCACTGTAAACAAAAAAGTAGCGGGCTTATTCTGAATCAAGTACTGATTCAGATCGAGCGCATCCTCGACGTAGTCTCCTGCAGGCGAGGGAAAGCCGGCAGATAAGCCGTGCACCAGCAGGCGCAACTCGGAGGGTGGCGCCTCCAAGGCAAAGCGTTCCGGGGTTTGACTAAGACCCAACTCAGAAACGGCCTGAATCGGCCTTACAACAGGGGAATTCATGGTAACTTTTCGTTAAAGTACTGTATAAAAACACAGTATAAACACCCCAGCCTAAAAATGCCAAATTTACTAATAGAACTGGTTTTTTAATACTGCTGAGCCTGAATTTAGCTGCCCTCGACTGGTAAGATCAATTGCACACTTCTTCAGAAAGCACTTCGCCATGCCAAACCTCCTCCCCTTTTTCGCGCAATGGGGTCTCACCGCCCTCTCCCTATGGGTTGCAAGTTTTATTTTTGATGGCATTCAGTTTGACGGCACAGCAGCTCTCATTGTTGCCGCCCTGGTATTGGGTTTTGCCAACGCGATTGTGAAACCCATCCTCATTTTGCTCACGCTACCACTAACAGCCTTGACGATGGGCCTCTTCTTGCTGGTGATCAATGCCTTGGTCTTGATGCTGGTCTCAACCGTAGTGAGTGGTTTTACGATCTCCGGCTTTTGGACCGCCTTCTTTGCCGGCATCTTTATTTCTGTATTTAGTCTTTTTATTGGCGCCAGCGTTTTTAAGACTGAAGTACGTTACGAGCGTAAATAAATACGATCCCAGCTTTGCATAGCCTCACGGCAGGGGTGGGGCTTGTTCATGACCCCTTCGGCATTCTGGGCAACGATCGATGCACCGCCCGTTAAAAATCCGAGGCCCAGTGTCAAGGCTTGATGCACTGCCGCCTCTTTATTGATGCCAACTTGTGGCTTTACCAAGCTGCCCTGTAAGCGCACCAGGCTGGCCAAATCAAGCCCCGCAGTGAGGCCCGATTTTTCTTTTGGGTAAAAAGCTAAATTAATCTGCTCGGTATTCAGATTAACGGCTCCAGTCAACACAATATTTAAACGGTCCGTTTCGATGCCGATGGAATCCCGAACCGTTACTAGCCCATTCTTGACTGGCAAATAGGCTACTGCGCACTCGAGTGTTGTTGCATTGCTCTTTTTGCGCATCGGATTAATCGCATCAAATAAGGTGATAAATACATCGCCACCCTGGTTCATGAAGCTCGATGCAAGGCGTGCACTCCCAATCGTGATCTGGCTTTGGCCATTTAAGCCTGAAGCAATTTGGTGTGAACTTTTACCGCTACTAGTGAGGTTAAATGCAACGCGCATATCACCGCCGCTCACCTCTCCTTTGGAATTAGTTGAGACTAGCAATTGCTCTAAGGTAAAGCCGCTGGCCTGACCTTTGAATGCCCAGTTAGGAAAACTCTGCAGATTGCCAATGCTGGCGGAGCCATCAAACCGGCCATTGCCTAGCTGAAAAGTCGCTTGGGGAATGTCAATCTGCTGTGGAGTGAGGCGTGCCAGCACAGCTACTTTTTTGAGCGCTACTTTAGTGGGGAGCACTAGCTGCCCAATATCAACATCAAGCGTGCCATTGGCATTGGGCAGGTAATCGAGCGGCAATGGCGTATCACTAAAGAAACGCTCGGCAGCACGTGCAGTAGCTGGAGTCTGGCTGGATGGTGTGATGGCATTGATTGCTTTAGCGGCAGTCGTATTTGCGTTGGATGCTGAAGATGTTGGCTTTGTAGGCAATGAAGGGTGGTTGAATGCTGGTATGGCGGATAAATCGAGCTCGTCTGCTTTAAACGCAACATCAAACTGAGTAGGCTTAGCTGGATTGAGTGCTGCCTTTCCCTTGAGTTGGGATGGCTTGCCGCCCAGCGCCACTTCAAAATCGAAATTGACGTCAATTGCCTCTGCTCCGATGCTACGTAAGACCTCTCGAATTGACGTCATCCTACCTTTGATCGCAATCGTAAACGCACCCTGCTTTAGGTCAGCATTGATTGCCGTCTCAGCGCCATTTTTTTGCATCGACAAACGTGAAATCCCATAATTACTAACGGCAGCCCCACTCGGCTGATAATGAATCTGACCATTGATTAAGTTGAGGCCCTCAATCAACACCAGATTACGATCTATGGCATCGGCATCACTGTCCGCTTTTTTAGCATTGGCTTGTGCCGAGCCAGACGAGGATGATGCGGTTGCGCTATTCGGCGTAGCAATATCACCCATCAGCCAATTGCCATCGCCTTTTGCATTGGTTTCTAAATGCAGGATCAATCCCGATAATTGAATGCTGCTTATTTCAATCCGGCGATTCAGTAATGGCAAAAGACTGATTTCTAAGGCTACTTTTTCTAGACTTGCCATTTGAGGGCTTTTAGCCCAAGCCGCATTACTGAGGCGCACTTGCTCCGCCGATACAGCGATCCTTGGAAAAAATCCCAAGCTGACTGGTCCAGCAATCATCAACTCGCGCCCTGTTGTCTCACGCACCTCTAAAATAAGCATCTGCGTTAACTTGGCGGGACTAATGAGGGTGCTGAGATAAAAAAGCCCAATCAGCAAAGAAGCGATGAGTGCGCCAAGCATCATCAGCACTATTTTGAATGGTCGACTCATCTTGCTTTATATGTCCTTTTGCTTATATACCAATATAGCGCAATCGACTGGGCAAGGGTGACATTGAAAGGTATACAGTATCGGTATGAACACAACGAACACCATCACGCGCCTCCTTAGTCGATCGCTGATCGTCGCACTTTGCTTTAGTTTTAGTGCATGGGTCTCCTTAGCATCAGCTCAAACCCCATCGAACGAGGCATCACCTGCGCCGCTCGAAGCGATTGCCTCACTGGACGTAGCTCGATATATGGGCACATGGTACGAAGTGGCTAAATATCCTAACTGGTTTCAGAAGCGCTGCATTGCCAACACCAGTGCAACCTATGCCGTGCAGCCCAATGGCATGCTGCAGGTTCTGAACCGCTGCCAAAAAGAAGATGGCTCCATGAGCGAAGCGCTCGGCGCAGCTAAACAAGTAGGCGACGCAAACTCACCTAAATTGGAAGTCCGTTTTGCGCCAGCCTGGCTCTCCTTTCTGCCTTTTGTTTGGGGGAATTACTGGGTCATTGACTTAGACCCGCAATACCAGCTTGCAGCCGTCAGTGAGCCGAGCCGTAAATACCTGTGGATTTTGTCGCGCAGTAAATCCGTTGAGCCCAAAGCCTATGAAGCCCTATTGCAACGTTTAAAGCAAAAAGGATTCAATCTCGATGCAATTGAGATCTCGAAACAAACAACGGTAAACCCAGTTACGCAATAAACCATGAGTACGATTACACGCATTTGTTTTGCCCGCCATGGCGAAACCGACTGGAACGCTGAGCGCCGCATGCAGGGCCACATCGATACCCCACTTAATAGCCATGGACAAGCGCAGGCCCAGCGCTTAGCGCAATCCTTGCAGCATGCCGGCCATACCTTTAATCACCTTTACTCCAGTGATTTGCAACGCGCTGCCGATACCGCCAAACAGGTATCGCATGCACTGGGGCTAAGCATCACCATCGATCCTATCTTTCGGGAGCGCCATGTTGGGGTTTTGCAGGGCCTGCGCTTAGATGATGCGCCGCATGCAGTGCCCGAAGTATGGCAGGCACACCTGGCGCGCGATATCCAGCACGACTTAGGCGGTGGTGAAAGTATTCAGGCATTTCATGAACGGGCGCAACGCGCCTTGGCGATGCTAGTGGCCGCACACCAAGGCCAAACCATTTTGGTGGTGAGCCACGGCGGAACCCTCGATATGATGTACCGGATTGCCAGTAAACAAGCATTGGATCAGGCCCGGGTGGCGGTAGTCCCGAATACGTCCTTAAATTGGATTGCCTACGATGGGAAAACTTGGTCAGTCGAGCGCTGGGCCGACACTGACCACCTTAGCACCCTGGCTTTAGATAACGTGGACCTTTAACTGCAACCTGCAGTAGATTCTCTTACTTCGCGAGCTTCGTAATCTTATTGCCCTGAATACCGATACCAGCCATAGCCCCTTTTTGGGCGGTAATAAAGGCATAGATATCGTTTTGGGTAGTGATTGAGGTTGTTGAACTGGCAACACCTTGATCAACTAACACAACACTCGGACCGACTCCAATCTCAAATCCCTGAGTCGAATCTAAGGCATTTAGCGCAGACTCTTTCATGAAAAACAATACGTAAGCGAATTGTTGGGCTCCTGCCTGTAAACCATAGGAGCCGCCTGCAGTGTTGTAATACGCTGCTGGCCTTCCATCCTTAAATAAAACACCATCACCATATTGGCCGCCCACAATAAAGCCAGCCTTGGTCACCACCGGAAATACTAGGCTTGCAACGGCCTTCTCGCTCAGCTTTTTTGCGTTGGCATTACTGGAAATGAGTTGATTGAGTACAGACCGTGCGCTTCGGTCTAGTTCTGCCCTGCTTTCTGCATGAGCAATACCAGCGCAAAGGGAGAACGATAAGAGTAAAAACGCAATATAACGCTGAATAAAGGGCATGATCGGCATCGAATAAGGTATCGGAGTTGAGTAGAAGAATAAGGCGCAGTAAATAGTAGCAGATTTGCTTTCTGGGCCAAAAATTGAAGATAGCGCGCTCATTGCCATCGACTGACTGTTAGGGGTAAGTAATACCCCACCAAGGGCTTGCTGAGGTGTTATTTAGCCGCTCTTTGAATTCAGCAGCGCCATACATATTTATGGTTTGCATTTAAATACAAATAGCAGCCATTACAGTTAAATCAAATCAAGCATGTCTATGCCAATTGAATGAATACTTTTTTTGGTCTGATGATTTGATTTATTGCTTATCAATCTGTCATGCAGTGCAAAACGATCTCTCGCCGTATGAAAACTCAATATAAGAAACGCCACTTCAACTGCATTAAGTTAATTTTTTTCATCAAATCGAATTTTGTGAAATCGTTCGTACTGCTGGATCAGTTTGGTTGTTGGATATACCAATTTCACCCTAAGATCATTTTCAGACTGTCTCATTTCTAACCATTCATACTCGATTAATCGGTTGAGATGGTGTCTTACACCCATTTCGGTAGATTTTGAATTGGCAAAAAGAGTCTTTAACGATAATTCCTTCTTATTCAAATAGAAAAGCATTGAAATCAAAATAATTTCATATGCAATCGAATTTGAGATTGGTAGATGCGCTAATGATCCGTGCAGTTCTTTTAGTAGTTGATTGATTTCGATGCTATTCATGTGTAGTCCCTAGGGATATACACCCTAAAAGAATTATCTACATCATGTTTTATAGACACTACATAAATTAACTAAGAAGTTCTTATGTATCTATTGTGGTAGTTAACTACTACACGCACCATGATAGTTTAAATTTTTGTAATTAGTGCCTTGAAAAACTTCGAATTCACGACCTGTTGGGAGGAGGCGATTCATGTTTCGATTGTGAGCGATCGTTTTTCGTTTAACAATTTAAGTATCAACATTGATCCGCACTATTGTGATGCATCCATTTACAAAGTCTTAAATCAATCCATTTTCGCGGTTGATGTTATTGGAATTTCAGATAATGAAAACCTACCTTATACCTGCACTCTGTTCCTAACAGATGATCATCGTGCACGAATTTCAATTGTAGGAAATCAGACGTTTTGTAAATTGATTCTTAATGCAATAAATGATGATGATCAATGTTTTCGTTTGATTATTTTTAATGCAACTTTATTGGAAGAGTATTGCTTTAAGTTACTACGAGGTTCCAGCAGTCGAAATTTTGTTACCACTATAGATATCTTTAAATTTGAAGAACGGCCCACACAAAAAGTTTAGTGCTTGGAATTTACTCTTCAAATCCTAACTGTATTTCTATATTTTTCTATTCACCATGCCGATACCCTGTCGAACCGATGATGCACTGCATCTGTCTTTATTTAATTAAGAGCGGGATTAAATAAAAAAGTCCTTATAAACTGTTGATTTATAAGGACTTTGTGCTTCTGGCGGAGAGGGTGGGATTCGAACCCACGGTACCTTTGACAGTACGCCTGATTTCGAGTCAGGTACATTCGACCACTCTGCCACCTCTCCGAATCGAACCGCAATTATAGCTTTGGGTTGGTTATGCCTTGGGCTTTAGGCTGGTGATCCCGCCCATATAGGGCTGCAGGGCCTTAGGTATCCGGATACTGCCATCTTCTTGCTGGAAATTCTCAAGAAGAGCAACGCCCGTTCTACCGACTGCCAAACCCGAACCATTCAGGGTATGCAGTAGCTCAGGTTTATTGTTGCCGACCTTGTAACGGGCCTGCATCCGTCTGGCCTGAAAGTCACCCATATTGGAACAGGAGCTGATTTCACGGTAGGCATTTTGCGATGGAATCCAGACTTCAAGGTCGTAGGTTTTCGTGCTGCCAAAACCCATATCGCCAGTACAAAGCAATACACGGCGGTATGGCAACTCTAGCATCTCCAGAATCGTTTCAGCATGGCGAGTTAATTCTTCGAGGCGCTGCATCGACTCTTCGGGTTTAGCGATTTGCACGAGCTCCACTTTTTCAAATTGGTGCTGACGAATCATGCCGCGCACATCGCGCCCGTAACTGCCTGCCTCCGAACGAAAGCAAGGCGTATGAGCTACGTATTTGAGGGGCAAGGCTTCGGCTGCGGTGATGGTGTCACGCACTAAATTCGTGACCGGCACTTCCGCCGTCGGAATTAAGTAAAAGTTTTCGGTGCGCTCCTCGCCCTCTCCCTGACCCTCGCCCATTTTGCGTGGGACCTTAAAGAGATCCTCTTCAAACTTAGGCAGCTGGCCGGTGCCACGCATCGAAGCAGCGTTAACCATAAAAGGAACATACAGTTCTTCGTAGGAGTGTTGTCCGGTATGCACATCCAGCATGAACTGGGCTAATGCCCGGTGCAGCTTTGCAAGCTGTCCTTTAAGTACTACAAAGCGTGATCCACTGATCTTGGCAGCGGATTCAAAATCAAGACCAAGGGGCGCCCCTAAATCAACGTGGTCTTTCACGGCAAATGCAAAAGTGGGAATAGTGCCCCATTGCTTTAGTTCGACATTGTCTTTTTCGTCTTTACCGACCGGCACCGACTCATCCGGCAGATTCGGAATGCCCGCGACAAAATCGGCGATCTCGGTTTGCAAAATAGCGAGGCGGTTCGCGCCCGCTTCCATATCCGCATTTACTTGGACAGCCTCAGCCATTTCTGCAGCAGCATCTTCACCTTTAGCTTTTTTCATGCCAACAGCTTTAGAGAGTTGATTGCGTTTGGCTTGCAACTCTTCTGTGCGGGACTGCAATTGCTTGCGCTCAGCCTCTAGGGCATTAAATTGCTCAACTGGCAGAATAAATTTACGGGTAGATAAGCGCGCTGCTACAGCGGCGATGTCTTTGCGAAGGAGTTGGGGATCAATCATGGCGTTTTGCTTTAGTGCGAATCGTTATTTTAAGCGCAAGACTTCCGCGCCAGCAGGCGGCGTGAAGGTAAAGGTACCTGCAGGCAGGGGAATGTTCAGCTGGATTTGCGTGAGACTCAGCTGTACCACGCCCCCCAATCCATCCATCAGCTCTAAAGCCCGCGGTAGGCCGCCGCTCATGCCAATCGCAATCGAGGTATAGGGCAGGTCATTGCTGCCAGCCGATGGCTTCGCCTTCGGCTTAAGATTTGCCCAGCGCAGGCCAGAGCGCTCAGCGCCCTCCTCCAAATCAAAATGCTGCTCCAGCGCCCCATCACCAAACAAGATGGCCGCTGGGGTCGATGCTAAAACCTGCCCCGCAGGCCGAAAGGTCGCTTGATTTAAATCCTTGTCCCACATAATGAGCTGCTTGCCATCCGCAATCAAACGCTGCTCAAAGGGCTTTTGGGTGTCCCATACAAAGCGACCAGGGCGTTGGAATATAAAACGCCCTTCCGTTTTGCGAATCACTTTGAGGCCTTTATCTTGGGGTTCATTGGGCTTGGGGGCACGCAACTGCTGCTGGACAAACTCCCCTTCTGCTGTTTTGGATATGCGTACAAATTGCCGCAATTGCTCAACGCCACTTTGTGCGTCTTGCGCAAAAGAAGTGTTGGGGATTGAAAACAGGAGAGCGCAAAAAGCGCTACTTAAAAAACGCATTGTCATAAATGAACTTATTCAGAACCGCGGACAAGGATTTCGCGGTTACCGCTGCCGCTCATTTTGGAGACCATGCCGGCCTTTTCCATATCCTCGAGTAAACGGGCTGCGCGGTTATAGCCAATCCGCAAATGGCGCTGCACCAGTGATATCGAAGCGCGCTTGTGCTCCAAAACCACTGCGACCGCCTGATCGTAGAGCGGATCGGCTTCGCCGCTACCGCCGCCACTAAGCACATCCATATTGGACTCATCGGCGCCCTCAAGCACGCCCTCGATGTAATTGGCTTCACTTTTCTCTTTGAGCCACTCCACTACGCGATGCACTTCATCGTCTGATACAAAAGCGCCGTGCACCCTTACTGGAAGGCCAGTGCCGGGAGCCATATAGAGCATGTCGCCCATACCCAGAAGGGCTTCGGCACCCTGCTGATCGAGGATGGTGCGACTGTCAATTTTGCTGCTCACCTGAAATGAAATCCGCGTTGGTACGTTGGCTTTGATTAAGCCCGTAATCACATCGACGCTCGGCCGCTGTGTCGCGAGCACCAAATGGATGCCGGCTGCACGTGCCTTTTGTGCAATGCGTGCAATGAGCTCTTCAATCTTTTTGCCAGAAACCATCATCAGGTCTGCTAGCTCGTCGATCACAATCACAATCACGGGAGCTTTGTAGATTGGCTCAGGATCATCTGGCGTTAGGCTAAATGGGTTCGTCAGCTTCTCGCCTTTTTCTTCTGCTTCGAGAATCTTTTTATTAAAGCCTGCTAAATTACGCACACCAAACTTACTCATGAGTTTGTAGCGACGCTCCATCTCATTCACGGCCCAATTGAGAGCGTTGTAAGCCTGCTTCATGTCAGTCACAACCGGACACAGCAAATGCGGAATCTTGTCGTACATCGCCATTTCTAACATCTTAGGATCGATCAAGATCAATCGCACTTCATCGGGTTTGGCTTTAAACAGGATCGATAAAATCATGGCGTTAATACCAACCGATTTACCGGCGCCCGTGGTGCCTGCCACGAGGCAATGCGGCATCTTAGCTAAATCGGCTACCATCGGACTGCCCGAAATGTCTTTACCCAAAGCCAAGGTGAGTAGCGAATGATTGTCGTTGTATACCTGCGAGCTGAGAATTTCAGAGAGATAAACGGATTGGCGGCTGGGGTTCGGCAACTCCAAAGCCATGCAGGTTTTGCCCGGAATGGTCTCCACGACACGTAAGCTAACCAAGCCCAATGATCGGGATAGATCGCGCGACAAATTGACAATCTGACTGCCCTTGACGCCAATGGCTGGCTCGATTTCGTAGCGGGTTACTACCGGGCCCGGGTAGGCTGCAATCACTTTGACTTCAACACCGAATTCGTTCAGTTTGCGCTCAATCAGACGGGAGGTAAATTCCAATATATCGGCAGAGATGGTTTCCTTCGCCTCGGGTACCTCATCCAACAACGATAGGGGTGGCAATTCAGAGTCCGGAATATCGACAAACAAGGGTTGCTGTTTCTCGCGCTCGACTCGCACACTCTTGGCAATCTGCAAGGGTGCTCGCACAATTTGGACAGCCGGGGCAATTTCAACTCGGCCACGTACTTCTTCCACAAACTCTTCACGTTCTTCGGCGGCTTGCTCGCCGATCTTCAAATCCTCAACGCGTTCACGGCGCTCGCGCAGGCGGCGATAGGCAATCTCGAGGGATCGGCCCACCTGCTCGGCAACATTTAACCAAGAGAAACGTAAAAACAAGGAGAGGCCAGCAAACAGGCCAAAGAGCAGTAATACGGTCGATCCGGTAAAGCCAAGGGCCATCACCAAGGGATCGCCAATTAACTCGCCTAATATGCCGCCTGGAGGCCTCGGCAATGGAATAGCTAAGGAGTGCAAACGAATCGACTCAAGACCCATGCTCGAGCACAGGGTTAATCCAAAACCAAGCCAACGCACCAATAGCGAATCAGGCTTGGCATCGGGGTCGGGCAGCAAGGGAACGCTCCACAGCTCACGCCAACCAGCAATCACACGGCGCCCAAAGAGTACAACCCACCAAAAGGAGGATACCCCAAAAATATAGAGTAATAAATCAGCAGTCCAGGCCCCAAAACGACCGCCCACATTACTTGGCGCTTCAAAACTGGCATGTGACCAGGCGGGATCGGACTTGGAATAGGTGAGGAGAATCGCAATCAGGCCAAGGCATAAGCCTAAGGTCAAAAACCAACGGATTTCCAAGAAAAGACGGGGCATTCGTCCCTGCCCGCTATCCTGGGGTGGTAGCGTGGATTTACTGGGGGATTGGGTCGATTTAGCCATGTTCCCTGATTGTAATCAAGCAATCCTATAATTAGGGGATGACTACTACTCCGAAACACAGCAAAGTCCTGATTCTGGGCTCTGGCCCAGCAGGCTACAGCGCCGCAGTCTATGCTGCCCGCGCCAATTTACAACCTACCCTCATCACTGGCATGGCGCAAGGTGGTCAATTGATGACGACCACCGATGTGGAAAACTGGCCGGCCGACCCGGACGGGGTTCAAGGGCCTGAGCTGATGGACCGTTTTTTAAAGCACGCAGAACGCTTTAATACTGAAATCATTTTTGACCACATTCATACGGCAGCCCTCTCCGAAAAACCGATTCGTCTGGTGGGTGACTCTGGGACTTACACCTGTGATGCCTTAATCATCGCTACCGGCGCATCAGCGCAATACTTGGGTTTACCGAGCGAAGAGGCCTTTATGGGTCGCGGCGTTTCTGGCTGCGCTACTTGTGATGGTTTCTTTTATCGCAACCAAGATGTGTGCGTGGTTGGTGGTGGTAACACCGCCGTTGAAGAAGCGCTCTACCTCACCGGCATTGCCCGTAAGGTCACCGTCATTCATCGCCGCGATAAATTCCGTGCCGAGCCTATTTTGAATGACCGCCTCATGGCGAAAGTAGCCGAAGGAAAAGTCGAGCTCAAACTCAACGCCACCTTGGACGAAGTTCTGGGTGATGAAAAAGGCGTTACGGGTGTGCGCATTGCCAAGCAAGATGGCAGTAAAGAAGACATTCCTGTCATGGGCGCATTCATTGCGATTGGCCACAAGCCTAATACCGAATTGTTTGTTGGTCAGCTAGATATGGAAGGCGGTTACATCAAGACCCAATCCGGATTGGCTGGTAATGCAACCGCAACCAATATTCAAGGCGTCTTTGCTGCGGGTGACGTGCAGGATCACATTTACCGCCAAGCCATTACCAGTGCGGGTACGGGCTGTATGGCTGCCCTGGATGCCCAGCGCTATTTAGAAACCCTGGAGTAACTTTTATCGAGCGTGCCATTTTTTGTCGATGCACGGGTTTAGCGCATAGCAATGGCATGAATGAAATCAATCACCCTTTTTATTATTGTTTGGAGCGTATATGAGTCTTAATCTAGTCAAGCCCGGTAAAAAAATTCCTGAGAATTTCAACGTCATTATTGAAATTCCAATGAATGCAGATCCGATCAAGTACGAAGTTGATAAAGAGTCGGGCGCCCTATTTGTTGATCGTTTTATGGGTACTGCCATGCATTACCCATGCAACTACGGTTACATTCCGCAGACCATTGCGGGCGATGGCGATCCCGTTGATGTCCTCGTCATTACTCCCTTCCCCCTCGTTCCCGGCGTCGTGATTAGCTGCCGCGCCATTGGTGTATTACAGATGGAAGATGAAGGTGGTGAGGATGCCAAATTATTGGCCGTGCCTGAAGACCGCATATTGCCAATTTATTCCAGCTGGCAAAAACCAGAGGACATGAATCCCTTAACCCTCAATCAAATTAAGCACTTTTTTGAGCACTACAAAGACCTCGAAAAAGGCAAGTGGGTTAAGGTTCGCGGTTGGGGCGGCGTTGCCGATGCCCATAAAGAAATCCTTGAAGGCGTAGAGCGCAACAACAAGGAAAAGGCATAAGCCTTGACCCCGTTTCACATTGCCCTAGCTCAAATCAACCCTGTCGTGGGGGATTTGAGCGGCAATGCGAAGTTAATTCAGGAGGCGGCTGAAGTCGCCCACCGCTCGGGTGCAAAGTTACTTGTCACTCCAGAGCTAGCCCTCACCGGCTATCCCCCTGAAGACTTATTACTACGCCCTGCTTTTATTGAGGCGGCGGCAGATGCCCTAGATCAATTGCGCAGTGCTTTGGCGGCGTACCCCGGTTTAGCAGTCGTTATCGGTCACCCCCTAAAAACTCCGCAGGGATTGCACAATGCCGCATCGGTGTTGCGGGATGGGAAGTGCATTGCAAGCTATGCCAAACACGAACTTCCCAATAACGAGGTCTTTGATGAGGTGCGTTACTTCATCCCTGGCAATGCGCCCTGTGTTTTTGACGTCGAGGGCTGCGTCATTGGCGTGATCATTTGCGAGGATGCATGGCATGCAGGCCCTGCCTCTCAGGCAAAAGTTGCTGGTGCCCAGGTACTAATCTCACTCAATGCATCGCCCTACCATGTACATAAAGAAAATTTACGCTTAGAGGTGCTACGCAAGGTCATTGGCGCAACTGGCCTGCCTTTTATTTACGTGAACGCCGTTGGCGGTCAAGATGAATTAGTCTTTGATGGCGGCTCTTTTGTTCTTGATGCCAATGGCTTAGTGGCCACCGCAATGCCCCAGTTCGAAAGCCGTATTGGGCTTGTTGCGATTGATCAAAACGGAGAGCCTGAGCTCGGAGTCATTGCACCATCGCAAAGTATGGAATCACAAGCCTATGCCGCCCTAGTATTGGGCGTACGTGATTATGTGCACAAGAATGGATTTCCAGGCGTCATCATTGGTTTATCTGGCGGGGTAGATTCTGCCTTGGTGCTTGCCATTGCTGTCGATGCCTTAGGCGCCGAACGGGTGCGCGCCGTGATGATGCAATCGCCCTACACCGCCGAGATATCGTGGGTAGATGCCCGCGCTTTAGCGAGCAATCTCTGCGTGCAATACGATGAAATTCCGATTGGTAGTTCAGTAGCTGCTTTGGAAGGCGCGCTGGCCAGTCAGTTTGCTGGCCTTGCCCCAGATACCACCGAAGAGAACATTCAGGCCCGTGTGCGCGGCACCCTCTTGATGGCGCTGTCGAATAAAACCGGTCGTCTGGTTTTAACCACCGGCAACAAAAGTGAAATGGCTGTCGGCTATTGCACGCTCTACGGCGACATGGCGGGCGGCTTTGCAGTCATTAAAGATATCCCCAAGACCCTGGTCTACAAGCTGTGCTCCTATCGCAATAGCGTAGCGCCGGTCATTCCCGAGCGGATTTTGACGCGCGCACCGTCGGCAGAATTACGCCCCGACCAAACTGATCAAGATAGCCTGCCACCCTATGAGCTGCTGGATGCCATCGTTGAAGGGTATATGGAGCAGAACCAGTCGATTGCATCCTTAATTGAGCGCGGCTTTGATGAAGCCAGTGTGCGGAAGATTACCCGCCTGATTAAGCTCAATGAATACAAGCGGCGCCAGGCACCACCGGGCGTACGTGTGACTACCCGGGCATTTGGTCGGGATTGGCGTTACCCCATTACCTCTCGATTTTTAGCTTAATACAGATAATTGAGAGTGTATTGACTTGCTTAGACGAGTCGATCGGTTTTGGGTATGATTACTGCAACAGGGGAAACTTATGAAATTAATAACATCCATCATTAAGCCGTTCAAACTCGATGAAGTACGTGAAGCATTGGCCGAAGTCGGCGTTACCGGCCTCACGGTTACTGAAGTCAAAGGTTTTGGTCGCCAAAAAGGCCATACCGAGCTCTATCGCGGTGCAGAGTATGTGGTGGATTTTTTACCCAAGGTCAAAGTCGAGGTTGTAGTGGCGAGTGATCGCGTTGAAAGCGTGATCGAAGCTATCACCAAAGCGGCGCGCACTGGCAAGATTGGCGATGGCAAGATTTTTGTCAGTCCGATTGAGCAAGCCATCCGTATCCGTACTGGTGAAGCCAACGAGGATGCGGTTTAAGCTATCGCTTCAATTACTACCGAATAAACTACTGCCAGTCAGCTTGAACTAGCAGTATGTTTTTGGCATCGGGCGTGCTTGTTCGCACTCGAAAGCCTTGAAAATAGACTTCAACGGAAGCAAAGCCTGGCGTTAATACCTTAAATGGCGGCTTGCCGTAAAACGAGTGACCTAGGCCTGGCTCCAAGGTCTTGCTCTGCACCACCCCACCTGCATCGATCACGCAAACCAATTGCGCTGTATTTGCCTTAACAAAAACAAGGTTACCTGGCTTGCCTGCAGACGTTGGCTTATAGCTTTCCATCGCTCCATCTGCTGGCGGGCACCCCGAAGCAGCAGCTACTGGCGCTGGGCTTGAGGATGCTACTGGCGGTACTGGAGTAGTAGCAGATACAGCAGGAGCAGGAGCAGGAGCGACGGCAGGTACGGGGGCAGCGTTGGCTTCTGTAGCAGGCGGGTTGGTTGGTGCGGGGTCTGCTGCTGGCGCGCTGGAAAGCGCAGTAACCTCCACTGGCTTTGCTTTGCCCATCATGGCATCGAGCTGATCTCGCAGTAGCGGCTGAAATTGCATGATTGCCAGTACTAATGCGCCTACCGGGAGCAACCAAACCCATTTTTTTCCCGACGACTTATGTTCACGCATATCGGAATGCACCCGCATCCCTAGCTCTGGCTTAACGGCCTCTACCAAAATAGGCTTAGCTTCGGGCTGAATGACTGCTGGAGATGCTTCATCCGTTTTTGTTTTTCTGCTGACCGCTTTTTTCTTTGTCTCTTTTAGCTCACCTTCGTTCGCTTGAGCCACTTCTTTTTTGGGGACTTCCTTTTCTGCAGCGACTGGTGAATCGTGCTGAGCGGCAGTCAATTCAGTCTGCGTTACTTCAGCCGCTTGAACAAAAGGAAGCTCGGCCTGAGGGCCAAAATCAAATGCGTCTTTTTCGTCCAGCTGAATTAACTTGGCTACTTTTTTTGCAGCAGTGAACTTAACGGCCGGTGAGTAAAAGCTACTACTTTGACCATTCTCAATTTGCTGAATTTGTTTTTTAGAGAGGCATGCGAGATGCGCCAGCTCCTCGATCGACAGGGCACATTTTTCCCGTGCCGCAATAAATGCTTCTGTGCGTATCTCGGGAGTGGACTGTTTACCGGCCATATCTTAAGGTTAATAAAGTATTAAATTTATTTTCGGCGATTGGGGTGGAGATTTGAAGTCGCCTTAGGGCTAATCCGATTACTGAGCTGGCAGTGACTGATCAAGGGAGGCCTCTAAATAGGACTTCACCAAACCCTGTAAGGACTCGGCACGCATTTTTTCCATTACCCGCGCCTTGTGTACCTTGATCGTGGCATCGGTTGTGCCGAGCTGCACAGCAATGTCTTTATTTAAAAGGCCTTGGACCAACAAGTGGCAAACCTCTTTTTCACGGGGAGTCAGGGTACTGAAATAGCGCTTGACCTCGACATCCTTGGAGACCCGCTTTAACTGCCGCGCGTCAAACGCAATGGCATCAGCCACAGAATGGAGCAAGTCCTCCAAATTAAACGGCTTGAATAAAAAATCCAGAGCCCCTTTTTTTAGGCTTTTAACAATTTGCTGCGGGTGACTTTGACCGCTCACAAAGATGATCGGCGTCTTACGGCCCATACGAACAAGCTCTTCTTGTAGATCAAGTCCAGTCATGTCGGGCATTTGCATGTCCAGCAAAATCACCGCGGGCGCTATAGGAACTGAATGCTCGATAAACGCTTTAGCACTCGCAAAATCATGGACGTTGTAGCCCAACTCGCGCAGCATTCTGCTCAAGGAGGTCCGCATTGACTCGTCATCGTCAACCAGATAGACGTGCCCCGATGTATTCATTTCTTCACCTTAATTTGCATTTAATGCAAATGTAATAGAAGTGCTGCACATAAGATATTAGCTCAATAGCTAACTTTTGAAGGCTAACATACTGGTTTTATTGTGCTTTTTTATTATTGCAGTGCAGCATTCTATTTCCCCACTATTGCCCGTGCATCGCACTACCCCAGCTCATTGCACAATAGAGGTTTTTCCGCAATTACAGATGGAGTCAGCCGCATGAAACGCCTCAATGAACGCTCAAGAATGGTCACCGAAGGTGTTGCACGCGCACCCAACCGTTCCATGTATTACGCCATGGGATACAAGGATGGCGACTTTACCAAGCCCATGGTGGGCGTAGCCAATGGCCACTCGACCGTAACACCTTGCAATAGTGGCTTACAGAAGCTCGCTGATGCTGCCATTGAGGCACTCGAGGCAGCTGGCGCTAAAGCCCAAGTGTTTGGCACTCCGACCATTTCAGATGGTATTGGCATGGGTACTGAGGGCATGAAGTACTCTTTGGTATCACGCGAAGTCATCGCAGACAGCATTGAGTGCTGCGTGAACGGCTTATGGCAAGACGGCGTGGTAGTCATTGGTGGCTGCGATAAGAATATGCCTGGCGGCATGATGGCCATGGTACGTACGAACGTGCCTAGCATTTATGTCTATGGCGGCACCATTCAGCCGGGTCACTACAAAGGAAAAGAGCTCAATATTGTGTCTGCTTTTGAAGCCGTTGGCGAATTTACATCTGGTCGTTTAAGTGAAGAAGACTTTAAAGGCATCGAACAGAATGCCTGCCCAAGCAGTGGTTCGTGCGGCGGGATGTATACCGCCAACACCATGAGCTCGGCTTTTGAGGCGCTTGGTATGAGCCTCCCCTACTCCTCAACCATGTCCAACGTCGATGCCGAGAAAGTCGCTAGCGCTGCGGATTCAGCGCGCGCAGTAGTGGAGGCAATCAAAAATAATTTACGTCCCCGCGACATTGTTACCAAAAAATCGATTGAGAATGCAGTGAGCGTCATCATGGCCGTTGGCGGTTCGACCAATGCGGTCTTGCATTTCTTGGCTATTACTAGCGCCGCCGATATCGACTGGACGATTGATGATTTTGAGCGGATTCGCAAACGCGTTCCCGTGATTGCCGACATGAAACCATCGGGCGCTTACTTAGCCACCGACTTACATCAAGCGGGCGGAATTCCACAGATCATGAAAATCTTGCTCGACGGCGGCTTACTGCACGGTGATTGCATAACGATTACCGGGAAGACGATTGCAGAGGTTCTCAAAGATGTTCCTTCCACCCCCCGCGCAGACCAGAAAGTCATTCGCACCTTAGATAACCCCATGTATGCCGAAGGGCATCTGGCCATCCTGAAGGGCAATATCTCGCCTGAGGGTTGCGTTGCCAAAATCACCGGCCTCAAGAACCCATCGATTACCGGCCCAGCACGCGTCTTTGACTCGGAAGATTTAGCAATGGAAGCCATCATGGCAAACAAAATTAAGGCGGGTGACATCGTGGTGATTCGCTACGAAGGTCCCAAGGGCGGCCCCGGCATGCGTGAAATGCTTTCCCCCACATCAGCGCTCGTTGGCCAGGGACTGGGTGAGAGCGTTGGCCTGATTACGGATGGTCGCTTCTCCGGTGGCACCTGGGGCATGGTTGTCGGTCACGTTGCGCCTGAAGCCTATGTTGGCGGCACTATTGCATTAATCAATGAAGGTGATTCAGTCACGATTGATGCACATAAGCTCTTAATTCAGCTCAATGTTGCGGATGATGAGATTGCCAAACGCCGTGCAGCCTGGAAGCAACCTAAGCCGCGCTATACCCGCGGCCTACTCGCAAAGTACGCCAGTACAGCAAGCAGTGCAAGTAAGGGAGCGGTAACCGACTTGGATTTGAAGATTTAATTTATGCAGCTGATTTGGATCTCCGGATCAACCGCTCAGGTTAAAAAGATCAATATTACCGCTCGCACGCTGATCAAAGCGGCGGCGGTAGTGTCGTTCATTTTAATTTTGCTCGGAGTCGGAATTCATTCGCTGGGCTTTCGGGTTGCGATCCAATATAGTCCTGAGCTAGCAAGAGAAATCGGCGGCGTCATTACCGTTCAAGAGAAAGATGCCATCGAAACCAGCTACCGCGCTCGCTTGCATGAGTTACAGAATCAGCTGACTCAATTGACCGAGCGTATTGTGGAAATGAAAGCCCTCAAGGATCGCTTTGCTGACTTAGCCACACCGGCACCAGTGAAGCGCTTATCCCCAGAGTCCGGCAATAAGGGTGGCGCGTACCAACCGATTACATTCAAACTAACGCCGCAAAAAAGCCTAGTCGATGAGTTGGATCATGCATTAGGCAATACCTCATCGATTCAGCAGGGTGTCAAAAACTTAGAAAATAGTTGGCGAGAGCAATATGAGTGGCTGAGCCAGCTGCCCACGGGATCGCCGATTCAAAATCAATTGGGCTTATCTAGCAACTTCGGATCACGCCTTGATCCATTCACTAATCTATTGGCGCAGCATCCCGGCATTGATTTTTCAGCGCCCTCAGGAACGCCGATTATTGCTTCGGGTAACGGTACTGTTACCAGCCTAGGCTATGATGCTGCCTACGGAAACTACCTTGAAATCAGTCATTCCGATGGCTTTGTCTCAAAATACGCCCACGCCAAGAAAATTCATGTTCAGCAAGGTCAAACAGTTAAGCGCGGGCAGATCATTGCCGAAGTAGGCAGCACAGGCAGATCTACCGGACCACATCTCCATTATGAAATCACCCACAATGGCAAGCACGTCAATCCAATGCAGTTCTTAATCTCCAGCAATACCCAGCTAGCGAAAAAGTAGTGTCGTTTAAGGGTGGCTGCTTAGCGCCCTTTAATCTTGTCCCAGCTATCCTGAAATACCGTTTCTGAGTCACCCGATAGCAATGGGCGCTCATCCGCTCCAACATTGGCATTCAGGGCGCCATTGAGCACCGCACCATATTCCATTGCAAGCTGGCCATAGGCAATATCGCCCCGCACTGATGATCCATTGTGAAGCTCCACCTTTTCAGAGGCGTAGACATTACCTTCCACTGTACCGGCAATCAAAACGCGGTGTGCATGAATATCGCCACGAACGGTTCCCGTTTTGCCTAAAGCAACCGTAATAGATTTACCCTGCCGCGCTTCAATATTCCCAATGACGCTGCCATCAATGCGGACGCTTTCCTCAATCAGGATGCGACCATGAACCTCAGTCGAGGCACCAATGATGGTCTCAAACGATTCGACGGTTTTCTCTAGGCCACCGATCGCATTTTTTTGCTTAAACATGCTGTCTCCTTTACGTTTATTGATTACCCCTTTACGCAGCGGCAATCATTCGTAATTTCTTGATTTGAACTGAAATGGTACATTAAGCGCTCTACCCCCTAGGGCGAATGCAAAAGGGCGCCGCAGCGCCCTTTTTAGGTCAATACAGCACGTATTTAGTGCTTAGGACCGTGTCCATGACCGCCAGGAGCATTGACTGGCATCTTCACCTCCACTTCGCCTGCTTTGGCAAACTTCAGCTTCACCGGCACAGACTCACCCGCCTTCAGGGGCGCCTTGATATTCATAAACATCAAGTGCAAACCACCTGGCTTGAGTTCAACAGCGCCATTGGCAGGCACCTCAATTTGCTTTACCTCACGCATGCGCATCACATTGTTATCCATAGTCATGGTGTGCAACTGCACATCATCCGAGACTGTGGAAGTTGCAGAGATCAATTGATCGGCAGCGCCATTGCTGGTGATTTTCATAAAGCCGCCAGCTGCCGCCTGACCTGGGACGGTGGCACGGGTGTAGGCACCATTGACGGCAATGTTGCCCACTTTTGCATCTTGGGCAATACCAACGGATGGCACTGCGCAAATGAATGCTGCACTGATCATCAAACTTCTAAATTGAATGGTGGTTTTCATAACTTCCTTTGAATAAATTAATGGAGATGCATCTTAAGTTCCCGCTCAAATTGCGGAAGATCATCTCGGTTTACAAAAATACCAATCGGTGTTTCTTGATCGGCATGTTGAAGTACTAAGCGATATAAATGTTTATCGGTACGGCTAACGCGAGCCCATACAGTATTGAGTTCTTTTCTTTCTACCTTACCGCCCCAGCTTTTTTCAATCGTCATGTTCTTGCCATCGATCGTGATCTTTTCATAATCGAGAGCATGGCGACTGTATACATATAGGGCAATGGTCAAGGCCGTGATTTCAATGCAGGTAAAAATCAGAACCATCCAAACGCCCATGAGCAAAAACGAACCTGCCACCAGAAGCGAAAAAAAGACAATCGAGGCGTAGAAATACCCCACCTGCTTCGGTGAAAAGGAACAGTTTCGTTTCATAAGCCAAACGCGCATGGCAATACTCTACTACCAGCTCAAAGTCTTTGTATTTGGCTTAAACAAGGCTTCGCCAGTCACCTTGACTCCCCCTAATTTGATGCCAGGCAATAGATCCGCCTCATTAAAGCCATAATGCCGCAAGCACGGTGGGCACATAATCACCGTGCTACCGCTTGCGATCATGTCAGCTAGCAATTTTTGCTGCTCGGGATGGCTTGTGCTGCCGGCCTTCACTCCCAGATAAACCCCCTTGTCGCTCAAAAAGACACTTAATGGGTGTCCATTTGCTGCATGGTGTTTACTAAAGTTCAGGGCCATCGTGGTGCGATGAGGCTCATCGCTGGTAAGACTAACAAATAGGGGGTCTAGGTTAGCGGCATACGAAGCCATTACAAATAATGACAAGTAAGCTAGCAGTAGACTTTGTTTTAAACGTTTCAACATAATTTTTCCGTTTAGCAAATAAAAGGGATGAGCGGAATAAGCCGGGAGGCTTATTTACCACTCACGATCTTGGGTAAGCGTACTTACCCCGTTGCATTAAGAAAGGATTGGGGGCGCCCTTGAGGGCAATTGCATCCACGCAATAATGGGTAATGCTATAGCTTGGAAAGCAGTGTGGATCTTTGAAGACGATTCTGGCTCCGCAAACTGTAAATCGAGCTGAATGCTGGGGACATAACTATCTTGAATAAGGCAGTATGCGCAGCCTGTTTGCGCTTGATGACTATCGGGTAGGCCTAGATCAACCCGCAAATCGATCTGCTCACCACTGGGGGCGCAGACAGCCATCTCAAGCTTATTGACATCTGAGATGATTGGACGGGCATGGGCAGCCATTGGCATGACCGAACCAAGCAATACTGCGGCGGCAGTAAGCCAATGAATCCATGTGCGTGCAATGCGTGACATGGGCTTATTTTAAGCGCAAGTGCGAGACTAGCCCGGGCTGAAATACAAATGGGGGCTTACGCCCCCATTTAGATCATGCGTCCTACAAGTTAGGCTTATGCTGCTTTGGCCTTCTTGCTGGTGAACTTGCCAATCAATGGCCAGAACAGCAGGACTAAAGCCAAGGTGGTGATGCCGGCCACCAAGTAGTTCGAGAAGAATACATCGACGCTACCTTGTGAAATCAACATCGACTGGCGGAAGGAATCTTCTGCACGGTCACCGAGAACTAACGCCAAGACCATTGGAGCCATTGGGTAATCGAGTTTCTTAAAGACGTATCCGACTACACCGAAGCCCAGCATCAACCAAACGTCAAAGGTGGCGTTGTGTACTGTGTAAGCACCAACCGCACAAATCACAATGATGACTGGTGCAATGATCGAGAACGGAATCCGCAGAATCGATGCAAACAGCGGTACGCAGGTCAAGACCACGAACAGGCCGGCAATATTACCGAGGTACATACTGGCGATCAAGCCCCAAACGAAGTCTGGCTTCTCAACGAAGAGCAATGGTCCTGGCTGCAAGCCCCAAATCAGCAAACCACCCAGCAATACTGCCGCGGTAGGCGATCCTGGAATACCGAGCGAGAGCATTGGTAATAATGCCGCTGTTCCGGCAGCGTGAGCCGCTGTCTCAGGAGCAACAATACCCTCCATATCGCCCTTACCGAAGTTGCTCTGGTTTTTAGATACGCGCTTAGCAACACCGTATGCCATGAAGGAAGCTGGGGTAGCGCCGCCTGGCGTAATACCCATCCAGCAACCAATCAAGCAGCTGCGCAAGGAAGTAGCCCAATACTTAGGCAATTGCTTCCAAGTCTGCCAAACGATGGTGCTCTTGATCTTCGCTGCTGCACCAGAGAACTTCAGACCCTCTTCCATCGAGAGCAGAATTTCACCAATACCGAAGAGACCAATAACTGCGATCAAGAAGTCAAAGCCGCGCATCAATTCAGTGCTACCGAAGGTCAAGCGCAATTGGCCAGTAACCGTATCCATACCGACGCAAGCCAAGGCAAAGCCGAGCATCATTGCGGACAGCACTTTAAATGGCGAGCCTTTGTTCATACCCACAAAACTACAGAAGGTTAAGAGATAGACCGCAAAGAACTCAGGTGGGCCAAACTGCAGCGCAAACTTCGCTACCAATGGTGCCAAGAAGGTGATCATCACAATCGCAAAAACAGCACCAATACAGGATGATGTAAATGCAGCAGTTAAGGCCTCACCTGCTTTACCGCTGCGCGCCATGGGGTAACCATCAAAGGTCGTTGCAACTGACCAAGGCTCACCCGGAATGTTAAATAGGATTGATGTGATCGCTCCGCCAAACAAAGCACCCCAGTAAATACAGGAGAGCATGATGATGGCCGAGGTAGGTTCCATCGTAAACGTTAATGGCAGCAAAATCGCAATGCCGTTGGCGCCGCCTAATCCAGGCAACACACCAATGATGACGCCGAGAACAACGCCAACCAACATCAACATCAAATTAAAGGGGGTCATCGCTACGGCAAAGCCGTTAAATAGCGCGTTAATTTCGTCCAACTGGAGCTCCTTTTTTTCTAAGCTTTTGTAATAATTTTGTTATTTGACGCCGATGAATTCGAGCGGATTAAACCAAGAGCCGTGTGGCAATGGGACCTGAAACCAGAACTCGAACATCATGAACAGGGCGATGCTTACACCAACACCAACGGCGGCCGCCTTCCATAATGGGTACTTACCCAGCCAGACCATGAAAACAACGATGTAAACAGCGGCAGAAACATAAATGCCGATCAGCTGCATAAAGAGCACGAATACAAATGCTGGCAACAGAACGGCCAGAACTTGCCTAAATGGCTCTTTCTCTACAAAAGGCTCGTCTTCCTTCTTGCGGTCAACAATGGCGGCCTGATAGAGGGTGACTGAGCTGGAAAGCAAAATGATTAGGCTGATATAAAACGGAAAATAACCAGCCTCGGGACCATCGCTGCCCCAGGATGCGCCCAACTTAATACTGCCAACCATCACCACCAAACCAAACACTAAAAATAAAAGGGCTGTAATGATTTCCATGGCACGCATGCCAATGGATGCCTCTGATTTTGAATTATTTGCGTGTTCCGACATTGCTCTACTCACTAAAAAAGGGTTAATACAGTAACAAAACAGGGCGCGCTACATGCGGGCCCTGTTCATCCTAACTTACTTCGCAATAAATCCAGCTTCTTGCATGAGCTGCTTGTGCAATGCAGCGTTGGTATCTAACCACTTATCAAACTCTTTGCCGCTCATGAAGGTTTGGTTAAAGGCGCCATCGGCCATGAACTTCTTCCATTCTGGGGTGGCAATGACCTTTTTAAAGAGGTCCACGTAGTAATTGACCTGATCTTGGGTTACGCCAGGGGGCATGAAAATGCCGCGCAGCATCACGTAGTCGGTTGGAACACCCACTTCTTTACAGGTAGGCACGTCATTCCA
>NZ_JAUXZY010000002.1 GCF_030693775.1 Polynucleobacter sp. | reverse complement strand
AGTTTTTATACAGCTCCGCTATCTCTAAAACCGTTTGTTGCGCATTTGAATTTAATTGATCAAATAAATCTAATAGCTTGGCGGCATTTGGCGTACTCGCTTTTCCATTTTGGTGAGCTGGTGCTAAGCTCACGGTGTGATTCAAATGGGGGCCGTCTAGAACATCAACTTTTAAATTAAGCCATACAACTAAAGTACGCATTCTTGCACTGTGCGGCATGTTTATTCCGAGCAACCATTTTCGAACGGTTTCAACAGAGACTGGCTCTAATTCACGGGCAATAAGGGTAAAGTCCCTAGCAATTTTCGCGCAACTAGGTACTTTTCCGTAGTGGGCTATTAAGCAGCGCCTAAATTCTTTCGCGAATGCGTTCTTAAGTTCAACCACGTTGATATGTTTTCATTAAACTTTAATAATTACAAAATTTACAATAAATAAGCAGAATAAATAACAACTTTGATTGCAATGATTGGCATCAATAATATGAAATTATTGCTATTCCAATATAAGTTGGTTCAAGTAGAACAAGAGTACTTTTTTTGTAGCTAATTGCTGGAATTAATAAGGGTAAACATGTAGATTGAGCTATTTTGAATTTTTGGTATCAAATCCTTTAGCCAAGTCCAATTGTCCAGCTTGAATCTTTTGCCGAGCTCGCTCCGCTTTGACTGCTGCCTGAGCACGTTTGGCCTGATCTTTTAGGGCTTTGATTCGCGCCTGTGCTGGGGTTAAGGGTTTAGTTGGCAAGGATTGGAATTCATAAAATCGCATACAGATATTTATCTGCTGGCTTTTAGTTATCAATATTCAGTGGGTAGCATTAAGATCCAGCGTTCACTATCCCAGGAGGCATAGAGTGCTATGGAGTCCAGGGGAAAGGTCGTATAGGCTATTTTCTGTGTGGCTAGTACGTTGCCATTGCCATCATCGAGTAATAGCTCAGCCTTACCGTCATTCACAGTCAACTTACAGCTGACAAATATTTCTGCTTTTGGTAAATGGACAATATGGCTGGTAATTGCGTCCATCAGCCAATAGCAGGCCGCTTCTTGTGCCAAAAACTGTGCACCATCCGTTAGAAAGACTTTAGGCCACAGTGGATAGTAGTACTGCGTGCCATAAAACTGCTCCAAATGATTTAAAAGCTGGGTTTTAGATAGATTCATTTTTGCTATGCCTCACTTCATTTATTTATGAATGCGGTTTGCGCAATGGAATCGGTCAAAACCTTGCTCTTTTGACTCGTTTTAGGGATTTTTAATTCAAAGCGACTTCGCAGTTGCAAGCTAGCTGCCTCTATTGCCGCATCAAACGTACCGATCTCAGCTTCGTGTTTTAGAAGCTCTAAGACCTCAATGACATTTTCTAAATTAGCGGCCTCTATAGCGGTTTTTTCTTTAGCCAGCTCTAAAACCATGCTGCCATAAAACACATTGATGCAGAGTGCTCCTGAGCTGCTGGTAAACCACCAGGGTTTTATGCGCTTGGGCTTTTCGATGCTCTTGATATTGCCCTCTAGATCTTTGACGTTTTTATAGCGCTTAATGACAAAGTCGTTGCCCGTATACCTAGCTTTGGCTAATTCCAGCTGTTCCCATAACTTGCTAATCAGCTTGTTTCTGCGCTGCATGATAGGGGGTTGGTTTTTAGGCCGTTTTGCATCGGTCAATTTAAGGGTATTCAGGCTCTCTAGTGTTGCCATCGTGTTCTCTATAAGTTATTAGGACAACGCAACAATATGATCAGAAAACCCCTTTGGACAACCGAAAAAAGGCCGTTTTTGAGCTTTTTTTAGGTCTTAGAACACACATCACCTTTTTTTGCGGATCTTTATGTTCAAGCTAAATAAAACTATCAAAGTAAGGCTTAAAGGTTGGCACGCCGAAGGTAATAGTGCTGCGAAACCCGTTCTGATGTGTGACGGTAAGCAATTCAGATCCCTTACTATCTGGCCTCATCGCACTACCTAGCTGTAATGGCTAGATGCATTAAACGACGCCCCTGTGTGGCAGTACCGTTTGCGATGTTGTATTTGTTGGTAGCGTAGTAATACGTCAATGTAGGCTAAATTGTCGAATTATTGATTAATTCGTCTAGGCTGAAAGTGAGTGGGAAAGCCAATGAAATAAACCCACAAGCTAGTTTGCAAGGGTTCCTGATATAGACCGCAAATTAGCTGCGTATGACGGCACGTAATAGGTGATAGCAATACCTACCTATCTTGCACTAGCAAGTTGTGTGTATATCAGTTGAAAACCTCAGTGAAAGAGGTGGGCATGAGTTGAGCCCTTTAACAGGGCTTGACTTGTGCTTCCTAGTGAAAGATCTATAAAGATTTAATATTCCAAATCATAATTATAAAAAACATTAAAAAAGAAGAAAAATGCGATGAGCGTAAGCGAAGAGCTGGTGAACTTGGTTCACCATATAACTTAAGGGCTTTAAAATTGATTAAAAAATATTAGCATTTAATATTGATTATTAATTGTCAATTAGTAATAAGTGCTAATAATAAGAAAATACCTTTACAGCAATTTCGCTGTTTTAAATTAAAGGTTTGAAATGAGAGTCAATCAATTAGATATACAAAACTATTCAAGTGCTTATGCGCATTCCTGTAAATTCTATGCTGAGAGAGATGCGGTAGGTGGTAAGTTCTGCGGGTTGAACTTAAATAAGCAATACAGTTTTGGTGAATGTTTTGATTTCAGCTTATCAATATAAATTTTAATAAGGTTAATGGAGAAAAAATGGCTTACGATTTCGATAGATACAGTGAAATAATTCAAATGCTACTTGAATCATCTTGGCGCGATTCCGAAAATCCAACAATAGGTGAGGATATCTCGGATTTTCCTGAGATTAAGGTGATGTTTAACAAATATGGCTTTAATGAAGATACACAACAGGACGACAATACTAATGTTGAAGAATATTGCATCTTTATTCATCTAAATTCTGGAGTTAAAGGATTTAATTTCCCAGAACATCAACTTTCTCCATTTGGCATTATGCATCGTCCTAATGAAGAAGTATGTGCAAGAGCTTGGTTTTTAAAGAATCAGGATCGTAGCGATCAAGAAATTGAAGATGGTGAAAATGAGGGTGAATGGGAAATAGAAGATCTTGAAAATACTTCTCAAGACATTGATCTCGATGACATGATGGATGTGCTCGAGAATTTTGCAAAAAACTATTCTGTTTAGACGGTTTCGTGGCAGAAATGCCACGAAATTCCATCAAAAGCCATGATATTTCCACTCAACACATTACTTACGTAAAGTGTTGAGTGCTTGTAACCAACTGAAAATCAAGCGGATATTTTTTTGTCATTTTCACTTGAAAAACCCATCAATCTGAGTGTATTTGTGGTCATTTTCGGTAGGAATAGGACGTTTTTGACTACAAAATATAAGTACATAGATGGCAACACAAGGAGAGACCATGGCACAAGCAAAAACATTAAGTGATACGGAGCTACAGCGGGCACTGGAGTACGCAGCAAGCACCAAAGCAGCAGTGCGTAATCGCGCCATACTGCTGTTAACGCACTGGGCGGGTATGCGTATAGGTGAAGTTTCTAGCGTGCGCTACAGCGACGTTTTAAACGCGGATAAACAAGTATTAAGTGAGATTCACTTAGCAGCCAATCAGACCAAGGGCTCTAAAAGTAGGGTGGTGCTGTTATCGGAGCGGATGCAACATGAACTTGCCGTCTATATTGCAGCGCATCCACCAAAAGACATGAATCGTCCACTCTTTCCCACGCAAAGGGCTTATGGTTTTACGCCAAACACGCTTACTCATGTGATTAATGGCCTATATCGTCAAGCAGGACTAAATGGCGCTACCAGCCATAGCGGCCGTCGTGGCTTTTTGACACGACTTAGTGAAAAGGGCGTATCGGTAAGGGTAATGATGCAGTTAGCGGGGCACAGTCAAATGAGCACAACACAGCGCTATATCGATACCCGTCCTGATATCTTGCGTAATGCCGTGGAGCTCATCTAAGCTATTTTGATTTAGTGGGTTTATTTGCTTTGAGCTGCGGATATCTTGCCTGTAATCGCTTAAATATAGCATCTAGATCAAATGTGGGCAGTACCAACTTGGACGAACTGGGAAACTGTCCTCGCGCCGCTTGCTCAGCAACGCATTTGGCTTTGAGTAGATAGCGACTTGTCAAAATGCTCAAATGAATCTTAGCATCAGCATCTTGTAGACGTTTTTTATTGAGGGTGATTTCTGTTTGGGCGTATTTTTGACTGACGCCTACATTTTTACCAATCCGCCATAATGGTAATTGGGGGTACTGGGTTCTCGCCATCAATATATACAGCATGGTAAAGAGTGGCTTTGAGCGTAAACGTTTAGCAGCCAGGGGTTTAATGGCCCTTTGGGATTTGCTTGGTAGAGGTACTCCCTCATCATCTATTAGTTTAGATATGCGTGCGAGCAATTGCCTTTTGGGTTGCCCTAGCGGCACGGCCAACAGTAACGCCGGTGGATTGCCTTCACCAGCTCGCTGCTTATGAAAGTAATGCTCTAGTGCTCGTCCGAAGAGAGGTTCGTATTCCTCGCCTTGACTCATGCCGGCAATCTTCTTAACGATTGGTTTGTTATACGGTGATCCATATATCGCTAGTCCCCGGCTGGCCCACCACTCATCAAATGAACATTGAAAGATATCTCCATATTCATCGTAGGTCGATAGCACCCGATCAAAGTCTTTAATCACATCGCGCTCTGCTTGTTTGGTGAGCGGTTTATCCGTATCTCGGTATAGCTTGATAATGAGCGGAGCTTGTTTTGATGGAGCTATCTTTTTAGTTCTAATCTCATGCGCTAAGGCATAGCTTGGGCTAATCCGCAAAAATTCCAACATGAGCATGACATAACCCTGTATGCCTTTAGTCGACCAATCTTTGGTAGTTCGACCTGGGATAGAAGTGTTTTTTGGTGCTGTAGCCATTCAAATATATTAACACTTAACAGTGACAATAAACAGTCAAATCAAATAGTTGCTAATAAATTTTACACTCAATTCATGGATCGAAACATAGTGTCTAGACCATAAATGAGGAGAATTAAAGATGAGAAATACAGTGAAATTTGGGATGGTTAGTGCAGACAAAATCATGTTGTCCGGCACTGGAATTAGATTGCTAGATGTTCATAGCACTATTGAGGAAGGCTTAAGCCAGGCGGAATTGGCGCTTTATACAAAAGCTATTAACAAGGTCAATCAAAGTGAAAAATTGAACCGTAAAGACCTAAAGGTACTTGATCGCATTGATCAACTCACCATGGACGTGCATGGTATCTGCTTAAAGGATTCGCAGGTAACAAAAGCACGCATGAAGGCGGCCAAGCGCTATGGCATGAAATTCAGTGATCGAGATGGTTTGGTCGATCATATGAATATGGCATTGGGATTTACGGATGAATGCAGTGAAGATGAATCCGACTTTGAACCAATCATGAAATGCCTTGAGGCGAATATGTGCTCGGACTGCATAGATAAAGTGCATCAAGCGTCATTTAAGATCGCCAATCAAATTCCGCTCACGGAAGACGACGTCTGGATTATGCAGGAGGCATCTAGCATCGTATTTGAGGAGCTTGGTTTCTCATTTGATGACTCAGAAATTGGCAATGCATTAATCGAGGCATGCGAACGCTTGGGCATCAAATACAACGGCCCTTCGGGAATGAACTCTGAAAGCCCATTACGTCCTAACACCTATCACTATCACTAATAGTAATGAAGGCAGCGCCGCTACTGGCGCTGCCTATATAAACTCAATAAGGAAATCAAAATGAACAACGATCAATTAGTAGTGAACAAATCATTAATCAGCCAAGCTGAAGAGTTGGCCATAGAGCACGATTTATTCAATGACCAATACATAGTTACTGGCAGACGAAAGCTCTATCAGCTGCTATCCAAAATCATGGAATTGGCTGAACAGTTCCAAGCTAGCCCAGATAAGGAAGATCTATTCTTCAACCTACGGTATAAGCTCAAAGAATCAAACATTAAGGTGCAAGAAAATACCAGCGATGTTGCTTTACTGGTCAAATACATTACGAGGGCTGACCGTAAAACAGCACATGTCTATAGCAGGGCAATCGAGACTGCGATGGCGTGCCACTATAAAGCTGCAGAACTGCCGGATTTAATAAGCAGCAAAGGCGGTCTTGAAAAACTGAAATTAGGTGTAGAAGAAAATCCAGCAGCTGCATTAAAGCAGCAACTTGAGGATGAGCGACTATTACTCACCCGAGAATTTTTACAGTCGCGAAGCTACGTACCTTTTGCACGTTTTCCGGCGCCAAAAGAGTTTGATGGTATTTACAGTGATAATTGCGAGTTTGAGTACTTGGTTTGCACACAGGTCAATGGCAGCTATAACGTGGTGTGTAAATTGCCAGCCGAGACAGAGCTAGAAAATTTCGTACTTAAAAAACTAGCTACAAATCTCTGTAAAGATATTGATCAGGTCAGACCAAAAATAAAAGCATTGCGGGCTAGGGCCGATGAACTCAGAGACAAACTACGGGCAGGGGAGGCTACTTTGGATGATCTGGGCTTAGGACCTCTTGTACCGGGTAAAGTTTGGGATGAAAACGTAGATATCTTTTTAAACCGTGTTACTGAGGGCTCAAAATTATCGCCTGAGCAGGAGGCGCACTTTAATACTTTATTTGAGACTGTAGAGGAGGTGCTGGACACAGAAGACGGTCAGATAGAGCATACGCTTGATGGCTCCGGTACCACTGATATTGCTGATGTAGTGGACGTCACTGAATTTACGGACAATACTGAGGACATCAATACGCACGCGCTTGGAGCACATTGCAATAAAGATGAACGTGTATTAGAAAATACCTAGGTAAGAACGTGGGCAATCAGGCAGCCGTTACGTAAAGTAACGGTTGTATCGTTACCTAAACGCTACTAAAGTCAGCTGCTTATCAACTTCCCTTAAGGCCAACTCAATGTTGGCCTTTTTTATATCCTTTGTGCTGGGCGATACAAATACATATCTGCCTTGTGTAGTCACTTTGATCTCTACTTGACCAAGCTGCGTTTTAAATTGATAGTTAGCAGTAAAGCGAGGGACTAGTTCGCCTTTATAAGACTTGTGAGCAACTATGAGCTTGGCTTCGGTTGATTTGGGCAAGGTCCAATAGTCGTTTAAATCTGTATCGCAACGTTTAATCAATGTCTTAACTATTACTAGAGCATCTTTCTTGGAAAGCCTTTTAAGCTGCGGTAGCTCTTTACTTAAATCTTCACCAGCTTCAAGCCGCACTTTTACTTGCTTGAAATGTGATAGGTCGCAAGCTCGCTCTAAGCTCTGTTTTAAAGCGCCATTGGCTTTGCGTTCAAAGTAGGTCTGGATAAAAGGTGTCATCTGATCACCATAGCCGTGAGGTATTGCATTTGGTAGGAAGTGTTCATGATTTAGGCTGCCTTACCTAATGCTTTATTGAGTTCGTCTTTTAATTCTTTGGTGGCTTTTGAATTGGCTTCCACTAAGGGCAAATACACCCCTGTGCTGGCGCCCACCAAACTAATCACATCATTGCGTACTGGACTTGCGTTCATGTAACGCAGGATCTCATCTGCCTGCGCTGTTTTATCGTCAGGAATCTTGCCTGCTAATTGCTCGGCAATCATCAAGGGTTTTAAATGGCTATAGTGCCGCTCAATCATTAGTATTGAAGTGCCCATCTGTTTAGCAAGCTGCCCAAAGTCTAATCCCTCGAGTACTCGCTGCGTGGCATAGTAGTGACGCAGGCTATACAAGCTTCTAGGTTTGCCATCCTTATCGCCTTTATCTAAGCCAGACTCCTTTAAGCAATCCCCAAAAGCATTGACTAAGTTATAAGGCATGGTGCCATCGCGCATACGGAAGATATGCTTATCTTCTTTCTTGGCAATGAGCTCTTCAAGCGTCATGTCTTTGTATTCCGGTTGCAGTTCACGTAGCTTATCTAGTAATGGCCAGAGTTCATTGCGAGCCACTAACTCGCGGCTACCACGCTTACCTTGCGGTAGGGTTATATGGATGACGCGCATACTGGGTTTTTGAATAAACTCAATGTGCTTCCATTTGAGTTCTTTGGTCTCAGTACCGGGACGCACGCCAGTACAGGCAATAAATGTAATGTAGAGGCCAAGTAGCTCACGTAAGTAGCGTGACTTAGAAGCCCTGCCTTCAGTAGTCCATTTATGAATGAATTGCTGAAGCTCTACCAACTCATCCGTACTAAAGATGCCGCGTGCCTCAGTAGCTTCACCTGTGTTCTTGGTGCTAGGCCGCTGACTTTCACTCATATAGCCTTTTTCAATGGCGTAATCAAATACATAATTGAGAGCAGCATTGTGATTATTTTGAGTAGAGGCTTTGAGTTCATAGCCCACTTTCTCAGTACGCCAACGGTGAAAGTCGGAGATAAGGGCTGGCGTTACGTTGTCGATATGGTGAGCCCCAAAGAAGGGGATAAGGTAAGTATCGATGGCGCGATAGTAGTCTGCGTAGGTCTTTTTGCCTGTCCCAGCCTTAACTTGCTCCTTAAGGCTGCTACTAACCACTTCAGCGACTGCTTTGAACTTCTTACTAACCACCGATAATCCGCGCTTTTCGAGTACTCTGGCTTCGTGAAAGAGGTCTTCTGCGACCTGTTTTGCGGTGGCCAAATCGCTGGTTTTACTGGTTGTTCTGTACCAAGTTTTCTTCGAGCCAATTTTGTAATGAATCTGCCATGTGCTGGAGTTCGAACGGCGTTTCAAACGCAGTTCATGGGGTCTTAAAACGACCGTGGAGTCAGCAGTGGCGCGCATTCTAGGGTTTTCTCACTAATGCTTTTATTTTACCATTTTTAAGAATGAAAAGCAAATAATTGAAGTGTGCGATTGGTGTGCGATTGAAAATTGCACAAAAAATAGGCAAAAAAAATGACCTGCGGTTAGCAAGTCATTGTTTCTACAGCTAATTCTTGGTGGGTCGGGCGAGATTCGAACTCGCGACCAACGGATTAAAAGAAGTCGTTGCTCTTCAAAAACTCATATAAATCAATAGTTTGTATGACTAAAAAGTCTCTGTGCGATTGACTGTGCGATTGCATTTTGGTGCAAAGTTCGAATCTGTGGACCGGATTTCGAACGTTTCAACCCTAAAAAATTCGGTAGGAATTCCCAAAATCTGAAACTACATTACTACTGACTAATTTCATTTTTTGGAGAACTTATGTCGTTGGAATTAGTGCGTAGTTTTGAGCAATTTGAAACCCAAACTCAGGAATCTGATGTCCAGAGAATGGTCAATGTCAATGGAGTTCCGTTTGATGAAGAATTTTTAGGTAAATTGGTGGCCAATCATTTTTCAGCCCTGCCTAATGGCAAAAGACCTACTTTTAGTACTGCATTTGAGATTTACCTAGCTGAAAGCAAGTCTTCTCACCGCAAGCGGTTTCGAGATGACGCTACGCGGTATTTCAACTACTTTTGTGATCTTTATGGTGATTTGCCATTGGACGAGCTAAAGCACTGGCATATCACTACTTACAGAGATCACCAATTACAAAGAGGTCTTAGTCCGTCCAGTATTCGCAAACACCATAACTGCCTTAACGCCATACTCAATTTAGCTTTCTGATTCTTAGATATTGATCGCTTAAGTCCTTTTAGGGGGCTACGGATTAAAGGGGAGGGTGAGACTAAGCGCCACATGGCAGTGGTAACGCCATCGTTAATAGAGAGTGTAAAAGCCAGATCAGATGCGGCCTCATCATTAGTTGTAGCAGTTGGTATTGGAGGTGCTCTATTGGGTGGATTCCGTTGGTGCACTGATTGTCGGTTTAATGGTCGGAAAAGCTGGATGGGAGTTTAGCTGGGATGCTCTCCATGATTTGATGGATAGGGCTGTATCCGCAGAGGAGCATCACAAAATAGAGGAAATCATTAGATCAACACATGGCGTTAAAGGGTTTCATGATTTGAGAACCCGTAAGATGGGCGATATGATCTTGGTAGATGTTCATATTAAAGTGGATGCCAATTCAACAGTTCAGCTAGGCCATGACATAGCCCTAGCGGCAAGAAATCAAATCATGAAAGACTTACCAGTACTCAATGTGATGACGCATATTGATCCTGTTTAGTTTTTTTCGTCATTAACATCAAATCACAACAACTCAACTCCAAAGTTCTTCATTAACAAGGCAAACAGGCCAAAACAGACAACCGTGACTAGAAGGCAAATCACTATTGACAGCCAAAACCCCAATCTTGGCAGCAAAGAAGGAAAAATTAAAAACATTGGTAGCGTAGGAATTACATACCAAAAGGTGTAATAGGCGTGATTAGCTATTTTCTCTTCAGGTTGATTTTCTATGTAAAGCCATACAAGAGTTAATAAGGTCATCAGTGGCAATGCCGCAATAAAGCCACCCAACTTATCACTGCGTTTGGCAACCTCAGAGATGAGCACAACCATTCCTGCTGTTAGTAAGTATTTGGTGATGATCCAAGCCATAATGGCCCCTTAATGATTTAGAGTAAATAATGGCGAAAATTAATATTTAATAAGCAATATGTATTGCCTATGCATTAAGTTAAAAATGGTGCTATAATGGTACATATGTTGAGAAAGATATTTTTAATTTTGATGGTATCGCTTTTGCCAGTCCAGGCATGGGCGGGATTAGACATGTCATTTAAACATCAAACTAATATGACTGGTGTGGCGGCACAAGAAATTTCTCATAATTGCCATCAAGCCTCAGCTTCAAATGAGGAGGGTTTCAAACTAAGCGCTCAGTCCGAGGGTAATGGTTGTAACTCCTGCGCACTTTGTGTTGGATTTGGCTTCATCCCCACTCATTCCAGCTTCAATCAAATCACATTTACTGCGTTTTTTAATTCCGGTAAGGCTAGTTTTGCTAGTCGTGATCTCTCTGCTCTAATCAAACCACCCATTCTTTAACTCTTCTAGCATAAGTCCGCCCAAAATTTGGGCTACATTCTTATTGGAGAGTTAAATTGAAAAAAATTGTTATTGCTGTACTAAGCCTTGCTATATCTCAGGCATTTGCTAATCCATCTTCATGGGTTGAGCAAAATAATCTGGTTGGTGAAATTGGGGGTTGGCGTACTTACGCCAAAGAAAAGGTCCCAGTGCAAGCCTTACCCCAAGGTTCTACTTATTCGCTAAGTCAGGCGATCGAGCGTTCTCTTAGCCAACAGCTGGATTGGACCAATTACTTACCCGGTTCGGAATCAATCCAGAATTTCTATTTGTTAACCCCAGCACAGCGCTCAGCACTTCAACAACGCTACACCATCATCTATGAAACCACCAAGTCCTATTACGAGCTAGTGGCTCTTAAAGAGAAATCAAGATACATGGCAGATGTTGTAGATGCTGTTCAGGCAGCCTCAGAACTCACCAATCGGATGCAAAAGGTTGGCAATATCAATCAACTCGGGCAGCTTAAACAGCAAAAAGAACTGCTAAAGACCCAGCTAGAAATGCAGTCTTTACAAGCGAAAACCAAAGAAGCAACCGAGCGTTTTATTCAGCGGATGAACTTTGATCAGCGCAACCTTAAATTAGACGTAGATAATCGCTTGCCAACTCCCCCAAAAGATGCGAGGAAATTAAATGACAAAGAGAGGGGGGCTATTGACTTGGGTGACATCAACAGTCCAGCTACCGTTCAAGCTCGTTCTAACGCACGTATTGCCTATGAAAACTACCTAGAGCGATTTCAAAAGGTAAAGACTTATCAAACAGAAGTTTTGCCGAACCAAAAGAAAATTTCTGAAGAGAATTTACTGAGATACAACGGCATGCTCATTGATGTGTTTCATTTGCTTGAAGATGCTGAGGATCAGCGTAAGACAGTGATGCAGTACATCGACGCAAATACAGCCTTTTTAATCCAATCGGCACGCCTAGAAAAGGCGCTAATTGATGCCCAGATGGATTTTTCTAACATTAATGCGAGGTAAGTCATGAATTCACGTAGAGCATTTTTAAGTGGTGCGGCAGTAACTATGGCAGCCGCTGGAGTTAGTCGTTACGCCTTAGCTAGCTTACCGGAGCCCGTTATTCAAACCAGCCCCACTACACAAAACCCACTGTTTCCCAAGAATGGCCGTGAGTACAACCCAGTTGTGACTTTAAATGGATGGACCTTGCCATGGAGAATGAACAATGGCGTTAAAGAATTCCATCTTGTTGCTGAGCCTGTAGTGCGAGAAATGGCCCCAGGATTTAAAGCACATTTATGGGGATATAACGGACAGTCGCCTGGCCCAACAATTGAGGTTGTTGAAGGAGACAAGGTGAGAATATTTGTTACCAATAAACTGCCAGAGCACACATCAATTCATTGGCACGGCCAGCGTTTGCCAAATGGTATGGATGGTGTAGCTGGTTTAAATCAGCCAGCGATTCCATCAGGCAAAACTTTCGTTTATGAATTTACCGCTCGGCGTCCTGGGACGTTTATGTACCACCCGCATGCCGATGAGATGACTCAAATGGCAATGGGCATGATGGGTTTTTGGGTAACGCATCCAAAAGTCAAGAATCCCGACATTGATGAAGTTAATCGTGATTTTTGTTTTCTGTTGAGCGCTTACGATATCGATCCAGGAAGCTTCACCCCAAAACCAGCAACGATGTTGGACTTCAACATTTGGGCATGGAATAGCCGAGTCTTTCCTGGAATAGACACATTGAATGTCCGCTTGAACGACAAAGTGCGTATCCGTGTGGGTAATTTGACGATGACAAACCATCCAATACATCTTCATGGCCATGAATTTCAAATTACGGGCACAGATGGTGGGCCCACTCCAAAAGCAAGTCGTTGGTATGAAGTTACAGCTGATGTTGCTGTAGGGCAGATGCGCCAAATTGAATTCTTAGCAGATGAAGAGGGCGATTGGGCGTTTCACTGCCATAAAAGCCATCACACCATGAATGCGATGGGTCACGATCTGGCTAATTTAATTGGGGTTGATCATCGCGGATTAGCTGGAAAGATAAAAAAAATTATTCCAGACTATATGGCTATGGGTGAGCGAGGTATGGCTGACATGACTGAGATGGAGATGCCATTGCCCGTTAATACCATACCAATGATGACAGGTGATGGCCCTTATGGCTCGCTTGAAATGGGTGGCATGTTTACTGTATTAAAGGTTCGGAAAGATCAAGCGCCTAACGACTATAAAAATTCTGGTTGGTTTAAACAGCCAGCAGGCACTAGGGCGTATGAGTGGAAGGGCGCCATGCCCGCAGCCAAGCGCAGTAATAATGCTGGCGAATCAGCGATGAATCGCGTTCAACCCAAACCCGAGGTAGAAGTACAGGTTAAAAAGCCAGGTACTAATAATCACAAACACTAGGAGCAAAAAATGAAAATAATTTATTTAATGATTGGTTTAGCAATATCTCAGCTTAGCTTTGCTCATGGGGATCAGCATAAAAAAATGAATCAACAGGCATCCTTTCAACAAGAGGAGTGGGGTATTGGCGGCACAAAGAATGAAGTGGATCGAACCATTGCTATATCAATGGGTGATGATATGAAATTTAAGCCAGAAAAAATTAATATCAAGGTTGGTGAAACTATACGTTTTGAGATTAAAAATAACGGAAAGCTACTACACGAAATGGTAATTGGCACAAAGCAAAAGCTTGATAAGCATGCCGAGATGATGGTAAAGCATCCCAATATGGAGCATGATGAACCCTATATGGCACATATCTCACCCGGTAAAAAGGGTGAGATTATTTGGAAATTTAATCGTGCTGGAAGTTTTGATTTTGCTTGCTTGATTGCCGGGCACTATCAGGCTGGAATGGTTGGAAAGATTGAGGTACAGCAATGAAAAAAATAATAACCTTAATGATGTGTTTAGTAAGTTTTGCTGTTGGAGCTACCGAGTGGACTAAAGGCGAAATTCGTCGTGTTGATGCTGAAAATAAGAAAGTGACCATCAAGCACGAGGAAATTAAAAATCTTGATATGGCGCCGATGTCCATGGTTTTTAATGTTGAGACTACAGAAGTTTTAAAGGGAGTTAACCCTGGGGATCAAGTTGAATTTGTAGCGGAGCAAAAAGGCACTAAGCTATTCGCAAAGCAGTTTAGAAAAGTTCAGTAGGGGGCCTAGTTGAATTTAATTAAAGATGAAATGATGAAAACTGTTAGATTGGTAAATCAACAAAGAAGGCTTATTTCTTTTGGCCTAGCTTTATTGCCGACATTGAGTTTTGCTGTGACTGAAAAGCCAGTTATTACGATGTGGCGCGGCCCAAAATGCGGTTGCTGTAAAGATTGGGCGGCGTACTTAGAAAAAAATGGTTTTAATGTAAAGGCAATTGATATCGGCAATACTGAAATGCGCCAAAAGCTGGGTATGCCCATTCAGTTTGGGTCTTGCCATACCGCAGTCATTGATGGTTATGCAATCGAAGGTCATGTCCCAGCGAGAGAAATTAAGCGCCTTCTAGCAGAAAAGCCAAAGGTATTGGGTTTAGCGGTTCCGGCAATGCCATTGGGATCGCCTGGCATGGATGGTCCTGAATATAAAGGGAAAAAAGATCCATACGATGTTCTATTAATTGGGTTGAATGGTGAGCCTTCTGTCTATCAGACCTATAAGTAGATTTAGATATCCTGACGCCCTGGTCGATTCCGCCCCGGGCCACCAAGAACTTCAAAATGACTGCTTAGGTAGCCATTTTTCTTTTCTAGTCTTAATGTTTACTGTTGCCTACAGTAATTGACGCTTTCGGACTTTGCTTACCGCTGTCTATTTGCTCTAACTCTGCCTAACCGTGCCAACCATCTAGGGTGGATACTTGCAATGTCGTTTAAAACGACATTTCTGTTGATGCTCAAGGGTTAGTCCTGAGTATTTTCCATCCTAGTTTGAGCTAAATTGAATTGTCACAGCAAAAGTCCATTCAAGATTGCTATCGGCTGGAAGAGACACTAACCACCTTCGGGTGTTTTTTAATTGTATGAGCTGCTGATGCACCTCTTTATGTAAGGTTAATCTATTAGGCGTTTGTGGGAAAGCTCATAATGCAAAATACTAAGAAATATACTATGATTAGCTAATGAGAAAAATCCTGATAATTCTGGCCCTGCTAGCTTTATCGATACAAACATCCTATGCTACGGTTTCTGCTTACTGCCAAGAAGAGCAGGCAGCAGCTTCTCATGTTTCACATCACGAGCATGAGAAGCCAGTCAGTATTGCCTCAGCTAGCGATTCTGCAAGCTACGATTCTGATTGTGGAGTCTGTCATTTGGCGCATTCTCCAGCATTGCACTCCACTTTTACCATTTCAATTGCCACTACCATCTTTCATTATGAAGATGCTCGAGTGGAGTTTTTAGTCAATATTTCTCCTCCCCCTCCTGAAAAACCCAATTGGTTCGGTCTCGCCTAAGTTAGCGAGAGCCTCAACCTAATTCTTCTCCTCTCGCTAACTCTGTTTTGAATAAACAAATGGAGTTTTTATGTTGCGAGAGTATTCGGGCGTAGTTCGTCGCTGCGTCATTCAATTTACTGGATTGGTTTTTATATTGGGATCGCCAATAGCACTGGCTAATGGTGAGCGCAAAGGTGAATCAGCCTTAAAGTCCTTCTATGAATCCTCATGGGAGCGCCAACCTGACTCTAAGTCCTATCAGTATCGAGTAGAGGCCGCGCTTGCTAGGCAAAAAATTGCTAGCAGCCTTTTGGTGAGCCCAGCTTCGGTGGAAGTGTCGCAAAAGACCGATAGAGCTAACAGTAATCAAGGCGCCAGTGAAACCATACTGGGTTTAAATATCCCGCTGTGGTTATGGAATGAGCGGTCAAGCTCAATTAATTTAGCGGATGCTGAATATAAAAAGCTTTTGTCTCAATACTATCTATCCCAATTGAGAATTGCAGCAGAAGTAAGGGATGCCTATTGGAATTATCAGAAATCAAAAATTGAGTCTGATTTAGCGCTACGTAGGCATGAGAATGCAAAGAGCTTAGCTCTTGATGTTGAAAAGAGATTTAAGGCTGGAGACTTATCTCGCGCAGATCTTCATCAGGCCAATGGGGCCCTCGCATCATCAGAAGCTTTTTTAGTCGAAGCGCAGGCCAATGTCATTAATGCTGAGCAAAGGGTAAGGTCTCTGTTGGGAAGTGAGTACTTTAGGAAAATTCAATTTGGTGACATAGATAAAAATATTGAACCGTTACCAAAAGTTCCTGAAAAATTATCAGGACTAGATTCTAGTTTGCCAATCGTTGCAGCACTTATAGATCAGTTAGAGGTTTCTAAAAAGGCAGTTGACTTGGCAAAGTCTCAAACTCGGCCTTCTCCACAATTGCAGATATGGACTACAAAGGGCCGTGAAGTTTATGGCGTTCCCTATCAGCAATCGGTAGCTATTGGATTAGTGATTCCTTTTGGCTCTGATGCTCGTAATACCAATAGACTGGCCAGTGCTACTGCTGAGATGGTGGATTCAGAGATTCGATTGTCCTATGAGCGAGAGTCTGTATTAAATAATGTGGAGTCAAATGCGGCTTTGGTGAAGTCAGCACAAATGAAGCTTGCCGCTGCAGATAAGAGGTCTAACTTAGCCAACGAAACGCGTCAATTTTTTGATAAATCATTTCGCCTTGGTGAAACCGATTTACCTACAAGATTACGTATTGAGCTTGAAGCAGTAGATGCAAGCAGACAGGCAGCGATTGCAAAAATCAATTATGCAGTTTCAGTTTCAAATTTACGACAGGCTTTAGGTCTGTTACCAGAGTAAGGTCACTTTAGCTATGAATTTATTAAATAAATACACTCAGTTGTCATCAAAACTATTAATTGCACTATCTCTGACAATCACATCGGTAGCTTATGCAGGGCCTGGTCATGATCATGGGGAGGAAAAACTCACTACGATACAAACTCAAGCATCACCTCGCTTTTATGCTGAATCTGATCTCTATGAGGCGGTAGGAGTGATCAATGGAAAGGAAATCACACTCTACCTAGATCGCTACTCCTCCAATGAATTGGTCAAAGGAGCTAAGGTTGAAATTGAGCTTGAGGGCTTTAAAATTAGTTCAGAGCCCCATGGTGATGGAGAGTATCTTTTTCGCCTAAAAAATAAAATTAAAGATCAGCCTACTGCGATCACCATCACGGTTAACGATGATGATGTTACCGACATACTAGCAGCCACTATCGATCTAAGTTCCTTTGAGCACTCCTCATTGATTTCTTGGAAATCAGCAATAAAGATCTTGCTTTATTTCAGCCTCTTGATGGCAGTCGCCTATTTTTCTTATCGTAAGAAAGAGGTGTTGATGACGCATGCAAAAAAATTAATCAAACAAATAAAGGAGCGGGTATGAATCGCAAACAAAGAGATTTTGGATTTCGCTCTATTGTCCTTATTGGTTTATCTGTGACGCTATTTGCTTTTAAGGTTCATGCTGGGCCGGGTCATGGTGAGTCGGAAGCATCCCAAGTTCAGGGCGACGTCCCGAAAAGACAGTCGGACGGCAGCCTTTTTATTCCCAAGCCTGCGCAACGCCAGTTACAAGTGATGACAACTCCTGGCCAGTTCGGTGAATATGCCAAAACCTATGATTTAGCTGGAAAAGTCATCATGGATCCCAACTTTGGCGGTAAAGTGCAGGCGATTGTTGCTGGCCGTATTACGCCGGGACCAGCTGGTTTTCCATTGCCCGGACAGAAGGTAAGTAAAGGCGATGTCTTGGCGTATGTCACGCCAGAGGCTGGCCCAGGAAAATCAAGATCACTTGCGGAAAGTCGACTGAAGCGTTTGAGAGATCTTAGCGATACGGTTCCACGTAAGACTATTGAAGAGGCAGAGGCGGCTGTCGCAAACGAGGAATTAAGAGCCCCAGTCAGCGGAATTATTTCTACTACGGGTGTCGTATCTGGCCAAGTAGTGCAAGCAAGAGATCTAATCTTTGAGGTCGTTAATCCATCCAAGCTATTAATAGAAGCGCTTGCCTATGATTCAAGTCTGAGTAAGAACATTGCTGATGGCAAAGTGGATGTTAATGGCAAAGTGATCGAGCTCAAGTATCTTGGTGGTGGACAGACCCTCAGAGAGCAAGCCTTGCCCCTCACTTTTTCTGCTAAATCGGACGATCTCCAATTTTTACCCATAGGTCAGCCCATTCGAGTATTCGTAAATACCGATAGCAAGGTCACTGGAGTAAAGGCGCCTTCAAAATCATTAGTCAAAAGTAGCTCGAACCAAACAATTGTCTGGATTAAAAAGTCCCCAGAAATATTTGAGCCAAGAATGGTTGTATATGAGCCTTTAGATGGTCAGAGCATCGTTATTACAAGCGGTATTAAAGATGGTGAACGAGTCATTACTGATGGGGCATCACTCATCAATCAAATTCGTTAAGGACTAAGACATGTTTACTTGGTTATTAGATTTCAGCTTAAAAAATCGCATGATAGTGATTTTGCTCAGTGCTATATCTATGGTCTATGGTGCGTACACCTTAAGCAAGATGCCTGTGGATGTCTTTCCCGATCTGAATAAGCCTACTGTCACCATCATGACTGAGGCTGGCGGAATGGCTTCAGAGGAAGTTGAGCAACTCATTACATTCCCACTCGAAACGGCTATGAATGGTTTACCGGGAGTAGAGGCTATTCGCTCAGTATCTAGCGCCGGCCTGTCTTTCATATACGTTACTTTTGACTGGTCTGTAGACATCTATCGTGCCAGACAAATGGTTTCAGAAAGACTGTCATCTATGGACGGAGCAATTCCGGATGGCATTGTTTCGCGTATGGGACCCATTAGTTCGATCATGGGTGAGATTATGCAAATTGCCATTCCGATTGATGAATCTAAGATTTCATCCATGCAGGTTCGCGAGTATGCTGATTGGGTTTTGCGACCCAGATTGATGGCTATCCCCGGGGTAGCGCAAGTCATTCCCATTGGCGGGCAAGTCAGGCAGTTTCAAGTGCAACCCAATACTCGCCGTATGGCGGAGCTAGGTCTTAGCATATTGCAGATTGAAGATGCATTGCGGGGCTATTCTGCAAATACGTCTGGTGGATTTCTTGAGTCTAATAATCGTGAGTATCTTATTCGTCATATAGGGCGAACTTCTAGCCTTGAAGATTTAAAGAACATTGCCGTATCGAACCGCAATGGACAAACAATACTTTTAAGGCAAGTTGCAGATATTACTTTTGCACCAGCAGTTAAGCGAGGCGATGCTGGTTATGAAGGTGGGCCAGCAGTCATTCTAGGTGTACAAAAACAACCTTCAGCAGATACGGTAGCGCTTACAAAAAAGATTGAATCAGCTATTGCAGAATTAAAGCAGGGCTTGCCAACTGGCATGGAAGCTCCAAAAGTAACATTTAGGCAGGCGAGCTTTATTGATGCATCCATTAGCACTTTAGAGGGTAAGCTCATCGGCGCATCAATCTTTGTTGCTGTAGTGCTGTATTTCTTTTTAGGAACAATTCGCCCGGTCCTGATCTCATTAACAGCAATTCCAGTTTCAATTCTCTTAACTGCACTGGTTTTTAAGTACTTTGGTTTATCAATTAATACGATGACCTTAGGAGGCCTAGCCATTGCAATCGGCGGCCTGGTTGATGATGCAGTAGTTGATGTGGAAAACGTGATTCGTCGCCTTAGAGCAAATCTAGATAAAGCATCTTTAGACCAATTAAGCCCACTAGCGATTGTGAGAGCCGCCTCGCTTGAGGTAAGAACCGGAATTATCTACGCTACAGCCATCATCGTTTTGGTATTCATCCCATTATTTGCATTACCAGGTATAGAGGGGCGACTATTTGTGCCTTTGGGCATTGCATTTATAGTCTCTACTCTTGCATCACTTTTAGTTTCAGTCACTATCACGCCAGTACTCTGCTTTTATCTGCTGCCCTCAATGCAGTCCCTGAGAGATCACGATACAAAGATTGTCACTTGGCTTAAAAGCCATTATGAGGTTCAGTTATCAAGGTTGTTAGCGGCGCCTAAAAAGCCTCTGATGTATGCTTTTGCATCCGTCATAGTCGCTGCTGCCAGTGTTCCCTTTATGGCGAGCTCATTTTTACCGCCCTTTAACGAAGGGACTTTACTGATCGGACTGCGTTTAAATCCTGGTGTCTCTCTCTCTGAATCGGCAGGAGTAGCTAGCCAAGCAGAAAAGTTAGTCAGGCAGGTTCCTGAAGTGACTTATGTTGGACGCAGGAGTGGCCGCGCAGAATTAGACGAGCATGCGGAAGGTGTGCATGTGAGCGAGTTAGATGTTGGTTTAAAGCCTGCGGGAGATTTAGATCGCTCCATGGCTGAGATACAGGCAGATATCAGGTCAAGATTAGTTAACTTACCCGCTGCAATTGCGATCGGTCAGCCAATCTCACATCGAATAGATCACATGCTTTCCGGAGTTCGGTCGCAAATTGCGATTAAGATTTTTGGCGATGATTTAGACGTACTGCGTAGCCAAGCCGATCTTTTGAGATCCAAATTAGCGGGCATTGAAGGCTTAGTTGATTTGGAAATAGAAAAGCAGGTTTTAGCACCACAAATTAAGGTGCGAATTGATTACGATAAAGCAGCGCAATACGGAGTTTCAACATCTCAGATTATGGCCACCTTGCAGGGCATGGTTGAGGGAGAGAGACTTTCACAAATTATTGAGGGTAATCGACGATTTGCCTTGGTGATCAAGCTACCAGACTCAGCAAGAAATTTAGAAGGTCTTGCTGATATCTTGATTGATACGCCAAATGGAAAAATTCCACTCTCAAAAATTACTAGCATTGAGGATGGGGACGGCCCAAATCAAATTAGCAGAGACGGCGGTAAGCGAAGAATTGTCTTATCGGCTAATGCCTCCAAGCGTGCCCTGTCGGATATCGTGGCTGATATTAGAGCTGTTATTTCTAATCAGACTCTTCCAGAGGGTTACTTTATCACCTTAGATGGTCAATTTAAAGCGCAAGAAGAGGCATCTAAAGTAATTGGTTTGCTATCAATTGGATCATTTCTTTTGATGTTTGCGGTTTTAAATAACCGCTATAAGTCCATACGCTTATCTTTAATGATTATGTCTAATATTCCATTGGCTATGGTCGGAGCAGTGATTGGTTTATGGATTTCAGGCCAGCCACTCTCGATTGCTGCATTAATAGGATTTATCACGCTAGCAGGAATATCTGTGCGTAACGGAATCTTAAAAATTAGCCATTACCTAAATTTGATGCAGTCAGAAGGTGAATCGTTTGGCCTGACAATGATTATTCGTGGATCAATTGAGCGCTTAAGTCCTGTATTAATGACAGCTTTGGTTACAGCTTTTGCCTTGGCGCCATTGTTATTTGAGGCAGAGCGTCCTGGTACAGAGATATTGCATCCGGTAGCGGTAGTCATTTTCTCTGGGCTTATCAGTTCAACCTTATTAGATACCTTTTTAACACCAATTATGTTTTGGCTTTATGGGAAAAAGGCATCTGAAATAGCGTTGAGCAACATGAAAACTAACGAAGTATTTTAATTTAAAGGGGTTTATATGAAATCAATGATGGTGATTGCAACCTTGCTAATCAGTTTTATTGGTCCAGCCCATGCTGGAGCCGGCCATGATTTAAAGCCAATGCATGGCGGTGTCATAGTCGAGGCTAAGGACATTGATGTTGAATTGGTTGCAAAGCCTGATAGCCTATCGCTGTATTTGACGGACCACGGTAAACCGATACCTATAGATGGTGGGACCGCAAAGCTGACAGTCTTAATTGGATCAGATAAAAAAGATTATGAGCTACTGCCTAATGGAGGCAAATTGGAAGTGAAAGGTAATTTCGCTATTCCCAAGGGAGCTAAGGCTATAGCAGTTATCAAGATAAAAGCGAAAGTGATTACAGCAGGATTTAATTTATAGCCTAAATCAGCTCAATCTAGTCTGTACTCTGGGTCGCCCTAAATGATCTGGATTAACCTCGCTGAATAGTAAAGACAGCGCCCATCTATAGTTGGTTTTGGGTCGTTATCGGTCCATTGCTAACGGCATCCTACTATGTCGGTTAACCCGACAACCGTCGTGTTTCGAGACGCTCACGGCTAATCAGTGCTTAACATTCCCACTCACAACGACCCAATATTGTCTATTGTTCCCAACGGGCTTAAAAATGTCGAATTGGCTTTAGACAGGGTTCCTTGGGTGTTAACGATTGGTTATTGGTAAATCGGCAAAAGGCCGATGACTGCTTTCGGCTAATAAGAGGCGGTAGTGTCACCTCTTTTTTACTTCACGGGTAGCGATAATTTATTTAAGATCCCGCAATGTGCTGAGTCCTGATTCGCATGACATTGTTTTCTGAGCAGCTTTAATTGTCGCTCAAGTTGGCGTAGCTCATTAATTCGATTGCTTACACCTTCAATATGGGCATCAAGCAATTCATTTACTGCATCACAGTTTTCATCGGGCAAATCTTTTAAGCGAAGTAATTGACGAATTTCACTTAAGGTCATGTCCAGCGAGCGGCAGTGGCGAATAAATGTAAGGCGTTGCAGGTGCTGATCCCCGTAGATTCGGAAGTTACCCTCAGATCGAGCCGGTTTTGCTAACAAACCCTCTTGTTCATAAAACCGAATAGTTTCCACTTGAGTGCTTGTGGCTGTTGCTAGTTCACCAATTCTCATTTGACCTCCAAGTTTTTACATTTTTATTCTAATCCCTTGACTCTATAGTTACTATAGGGTGTTAAATGTTTTATGTCTTCATCATTTAGGTTTCCGCTATGAGCGAATGCAATACCTCCTGTAGTTGTTCAACATCAACCCCTGTGACAAAGGCTTCTGAAATACCGAGCAAGAATAAGGCCATCTATCGCATTGAAAATATGGACTGCCCAACTGAAGAGGCGCTTATTCGCAAAAAGCTAGTTAGTGTAAGCGGCATTGAGTCGCTGGACTTTAACTTAATGCAAAGGATACTCACGGTTGGTCACAATCTCAACTCACTTGACGCTATCGAGTCCGCTTTGGGTTCAATTGGAATGCAGGCGGTGCTACAAAGTGGTCAGACTTCTACAAAGGACAGCTCGATTGAGCCTATGCCTAAAACCAATTGGTGGCCATTGGCTGTTGCAGGTATCACTGCAACCTTGGCTGAAATCATGGAATTGCTGCAACTTGGTAATCAGTGGATTGTCATTGCTCTAGTAATCGCCTCAATTGCTTCAGGTGGCCTGACCACCTATAAAAAGGGCTGGATTGCATTAAAGAATGGCAATCTCAATATCAATGCCTTAATGTCAATTGCAGTCACAGGTGCGATGGCGATTGGAAGTTGGCCAGAAGCAGCCATGGTGATGTTCTTATTTACTCTAGCTGAAGTAATTGAAGCCAAGTCATTAGATCGTGCTCGTAATGCGATTCGTGGCTTATTAGACCTCACCCCTGAAACCGCAACCGTTCAGCAAGCCGATGGCTCTTGGGTGCTAACGGATGTAAAGGCTATCGCTTTAGGTGCTTTAGTTCGAGTGCGTCCTGGAGAGCGAATAGCTTTAGACGGCATATTAATAAGTGGTAACTCGGCAGTAAATCAAGCGCCAATCACGGGTGAGAGCCTACCCGTCGATAAGATAGTTGGCGATGAGGTATTTGCAGGAACGATCAATCAGACAGGATCGTTCGAATACAAAGTTACTGCAGAAGCGACTCATTCAACGCTAGCTCGAATTATTCATGCAGTTGAAGCAGCGCAAGGAAGTCGTGCGCCCACCCAGCGTTTTGTTGATCAATTCGCTAGGATCTATACCCCAGCGGTCTTCTTGCTTGCAGTATTGGTTGCTGTTTTGCCTCCATTGTTAATGGCGCAGTCATGGCAAGAGTGGATCTATAAGGCGTTGGTTATGCTGGTAATTGCTTGCCCTTGTGCCTTAGTGATCTCAACACCAGTAACGATTGTGAGTGGCTTAGCATCTGCCGCAAGAAAAGGCATCTTAATTAAAGGAGGCGCTTTTTTAGAAGCGGGGCGGAGTATGAAAGTCTTAGCGCTCGATAAGACAGGAACGCTCACCTATGGAAAGCCTGCACAAACTGACTTTTTTGTATTAAGTGGCAATGACAAGCATATTCACGAAATTGCCATCAGTCTTGCAGCACGATCTGATCATCCCGTATCTCTAGCAATTGCCCATACTAATCAAGAGCAAAAGAATGATTTAATGACTGTAGATAGCTTTGAGGCGATTCTGGGTCGCGGAGTCAAAGGCGTTATTGAGGGTAATTTGTATTACCTTGGCAATCATCGACTGATTGAAGAATTGGGTTTGTGCTCTGATGATATTGAGAATCGTTTATTACCGCTAGAGCAGCAAGGCAAAACGGCCGTATTGCTTACCAACCAAACAGAGGTTTTAGCCATTATTGCGGTGGCCGATACTGTTAGAGAAACAAGCAAGCAGGCTATTGATGAGCTTCACCAATTAGGCGTGACTACCATCATGCTCACTGGTGACAATCAGCACACCGCTAAGGCAATAGGTAAACAGGTGGGTGTCGATGAGATTATGGGTAATTTATTGCCTGAAGATAAGCTCAAAATAATTGACAGTCGCCTAAAAAAGGATCCCAATGTAAAGGTAGGCATGGTTGGAGATGGCATTAATGATGCCCCCGCTTTAGCAAGAGCAAGTATTGGATTTGCGATGGGGGCGGCTGGAACCGATACTGCGATAGAGACTGCTGATGTTGCGCTAATGGATGATGATTTACGCAAGATTGCTACCTTTATTCGGCTATCCAAATCAACCGCTCTAATTCTGACTCAAAACATTGTTCTTGCTCTTGGCATTAAAGCTATTTTCCTTGTGCTTACCTTTACAGGGCAAGCCACGATGTGGATGGCGGTATTTGCGGATATGGGTGCGAGCTTGCTAGTAGTGGCAAATGGATTGCGGTTATTAAGAAGCTAGGTGTTAGTTCATATCAAGCAGTTAACTCAAGGAGTACTAAAATGAAAAAGCTAGGATGGGTTGGGATTTTAAGTTTAGGTGTTTTACTAAGTGCGCCCGTTTTGGCGCAATCAGCAGGGGCAGGCACTAAAGCCTCACAGACACAACAAAAAAATGTTGATGTAGCGGAGTTTGATAAGCAAGCCGCTCAAATTCAAGAGAACTTTAAAAAGATGCAACAGCAGATGGATCAGATCCGTGCAACTCAAGATCCGCAAGAAAGGCAAAAGCTGATGCAGGCTCACTGGAGCACAATGCAGGGCAACATGAATATGATGCAAGGCATGTGGGGTTCGGGAATGATGGGTTGTTGTGGTGGTAACGGCGGCATGATGGGTGGACACATGATGGGTTGGAATGGTATGGGCCCCTATTACTCTAAATTAACACCTGAGCAGTTAAAGCAACGCCAATACATGATGGATCAATACATGGGTATGCAGCAGAATATGATGAACCAAATGATGCAGCAGAACTATATGTGGATGGATCGGTCAAGGTAGTAACACACTAGGGGGATGAGTTACTGGACTTGTCCTCCAAGGTCTCCCTTGGGTCGATAAGATCCAAATTGATTGAATTCACTCAGATGACTCAAATCGGCCAGAAGTAGTCGCAGTAATTTTAGTGACTGAGCTTATTTGATTGCAATTTCAGAATTAAAGAAGATAGAAATTTAAATTGTGTCTTAAACCTTATCAGTCTTAGTCTACGCCATAAAGAGGTGAGAAGCCGCCTCCCAAGGTTCTTAAATTTGTTGTTTGCCCTTGGTATATGCGACTTACTGAAATGAGTGAATTACCTTCAAAGACATAATCTCTAATATCGACTTTAAGATCAACCTCATTACCATCAATCGTGATGGTTCGTTTGCTTGGTGGAATTACTTTTTGTGCAATATAGCTTTTATCCTTAATTTGACCCCATACGCCTTTAGTTAATTTATCTCCGCGATATACAGCGCGACTCCCATAGCCTTGACTGGGCTTGAAAAAGTAGTCTTTGCGATTTGTCCAAAGAGATTCTTCGTTTTTAGAGGACACTTTTACAGTCTCCGGAATGTGGCTTAGGAGTATTTCTTGTATAGCCAAGTCAACCCCTAGGGAGTCAAGATGTTCCCGATTGCTTAAGATGCAAAGGTTATCTTTATTGGCAAATACTGCATGATTAAAGGGGTTTGGGGTGATGGCTACAAGATCTTGAAGATAAGCGTCTCTAAGCGCTTCGTATGATGAACCTTGAAAATAAAAGTCGGTCGTTCGGTTATAGATTAAGTCAATTTGGACTTCGCCGAAGTAAACCTTTTGATCTTTAATTACGAGACCATCTGGAGAGGTGATGATTGTCGTGATTCCATGCTTTTGAAACAGGGCTTGGAAGAGTTGAAACTCAGGATATAAGAATTGTTCAGTTGGACTCTCATCAACGATTGCAATCGTCTTTAATTGCGCAGAAGGATCCCTATTGAAGGATCTCCACTCCCGGGTAAACATATCCAGAAAAGTCTCATAAATTTCATTGGGCATATTTCTTGCTCCCAAGCGTCTCTCTACTGGCTCACAGCAATTTATCGATGCCCCAATTTCAAGGGCAGAAATCATAGCGCCGCCTGCATTGGTATTGATTTCAATTAATTGCGGGCCATTTACCCCTAGGTGAAAATCAAATCCATAAAAAACACCACTTGTACTTTGTTGATGTCTAGCAATGGATGGAGCTTGCTCAAGAACTAATTTTTGAAATAAAGGCATTTCGCAAACTTTATAGACCGCTTTTACTAATGCTTTCATCTGATCTAAGGCGGCTTGGTCAATAAATACTCCGCTACTTGAGAGCATCGAGCCTATCTTTGTAGCAGTTGAATCAGCAAGGTCCAGATCACTAATAAGGCGATGAACCTCAATATCTAGTTTCTGTTTGTCTACGCTGATGCAGTTGCACTGGGCATTGAGTTTGGCGGCTTTATCTGACATGGATTTCGAATCTACTATCTTTTTGGTGGGGGGTGGTGGGGGTTCTTGTAGCACTTTACGATAAACACCCATTTACAAACCAAATGGATTATTCACATCTTCTTGAATTTATAGCCTCAATAGCCCAGTAAGTTAATACCTAGACTCAAAATGTGAAGAGTAAGGCCGACAAAACGCTAAATTCAGTGTAATATTAAACAATGCGGAAAGTATGCGTTTTCTTATGTTTAAGTTTTTTTATTAGCCTGATTCATGCGGCTAGCATGCCCGTATTCGTTTCCGATCAACACCATGCGCACCAGTCCCAAGCTGCGACTCATGCTGATAATGCTGACTCTCATATGCAGCATAAGCAATGTAACGATTGCACTTCATCGATAGAAAAGTCGGCAAAGAAAGTGGCTACAAAGTGCCATACCGCTTCTCAGTGCTGCGTTGGTATTGCTGATTTAACAGTTTCATCCTCCGTAGTTGCTCCTTTGCAGTATGCGGACAATCTACTGCCTTACGCTCCTACTTTGGCACTCGGCCAATCGCTAGGTAGCATTTACAAACCCCCTCGGATTTAAATTTCCTCAGTAGTAAGTAGATTTTGGCGACAAGTCTTGTCGCTACGTTTGTCTATTGGAGAAATTATGAGCATATTTAAATGCATGTGGGGCAATGGAATGTTTCTATTGGCGCTCACATTACTAGGTAGTCCAGTTGCATCGGCGCAAGATGCGGCGGTAAATGGTTCTTCGGCAAAGTTTATTGCCGAGTCGCTGCAGTACACGTCAGTATTTAAAAATTATCAGCCTTATTCGGAAGAGGAGATCATTCCTTGGAGGCAGGCTAACGCTACCGTCCAAAAGATCGGCGGATGGAAAGTGTATGCAAAAGAAGCTGCTCAGGCTGATGTGGCGCCAACAAGCGAAGAGCACTCGAAAAATCATCACGAGGGAGTTAAATGATGATGACCATGCCTTTCAATAAACGATACAAAATAGTATCAATCTTATTTGCGAGTGCTCTTACTGGATGCGCTAGCGTCAATATTGACGAGGCCTTACAAAAAACGAATCTAGATTCGAGTAAATTTACTAATGGCCAGGTTGTTTTAGCAAAATCGTCAGATGAGCGTGATGTTCTTCAGGGTAGAGCTCAGGAGCTGCTGGCTAAGAATTTAAATCAAAGCGATGCTGTTCAGCTTGCCTTGATTAATAGTCCAGCCGTTCAAGCACTTATTGCCCAGAATTGGTCTGAAGCAGCGTCTGCTGCCCAAGCAGGCAGAATGTCTAATCCTTATTTTGCTTTTGAGCGAATGGTTACTAGTCCAGAGATCGAATTTAATCGCTGGTTTGTATTTGGATTATTAGACCTGATTACTTTGCCACAGCGCAAAGGAATAGCTGATAAGCGAATTGAACAAGCTCAATTGCGTTTAACGACCGAAATCATTGATCAGGTTACTTTGGTTCGCCAAGCCTGGGTTCGTGCAGTTGCAGCAGAGCAATCCCTTAAATATGCCGATCAAGTTTTTCGAAGTGCAGAAGCAAGTGCTGAGTTAGCAAGGCGCATGGAGGCGGTAGGTAATCTCAATAAGATTACTCGTGCAAGGCAGCAGGCTTTTTATGCAGATTCGGCCACGCAGTTTGCTAATGCAAAACAGACTTCAGTAAGCCGTAGGGAGGAGCTTGTTCGTGCTCTTGGGCTAAGTGAAGCTCAGGCAAAAGAACTGAAATTGCCCGATCGTTTACCTGATCTGCCTAAGCAACCACCAAACACCGAATTTATTGCGCAGCAAGCCGGTGTAGAGCGGCTAGATATACGCTTGGCTACAGCAACTTTAGAGGCAGCAGCGAAGGCCCAGGGGCTTAACAAAATCACCAGTTTTACCGATATTGAGCTGGGCTTTAATCGCGGCACTAAATTTGATTCAGCATCTGGTGAGAGCACCCCAAAGCAGGGTTATGAAATCTCAATTCGACTACCAATTTTCGATTGGGGGAATATGAGTAGGGACGCCATGAATGCCCAAACTTTGGCTGCATTTAATCGGCTAGAGGGCGTTACTCGAAATGCTAGTTCCAATTTGAGGGAGACTTATTCGGCCTATCGAACTGCATACGATATATCCCAACACTATCGAAAAGAAGTAATACCTGTACGCAAAGCCATTGCTGAAGAAAGTCAGCTTCGCTATAACGGCATGATTATTGGTGTCTTTGAGTTGATTGCCGACTCAAGAGATCAGGTCTCTGCAGTAATTGCAGCGATTAATGCTCAGCAACAATTTTGGTTAACAGATGCTGCTTTGCAGTCCTCCTTAATTGGCAGACCAACAATACTCCAGGTGCCTAGCGTTACTGGGGCGGGGATGTTAGCAAACCCTGCCGGACATTGATAAGGAAAAATAATGAGTTCAAGAAGAGATTTTTTTAAATACGCCGGTATTGCTGGTGGTGCTGTTGCGGTTGCAGCAGTTGGCCGCTATGCCTTATCTGGCGCCCCAGAAATAGTGACGCAGGTAAACGCTAATACGATGCCACCATTGACCCCTAGTACAGGTCGCCCATACAACCCAGTTGTTACCTTAAATGGCTGGACATTGCCCTGGAGAATGAATGAAGGCGTTAAAGAGTTTCATTTAGTCGCTGAGCCAGTAGTGCGAGAAATGACTTCTGGATTTAAGGCGCATTTATGGGGTTACAACGGTCAAAGCCCTGGGCCAACAATCGAAGTGGTGGAAGGCGACCGAGTCCGGATATTTGTTACCAATCGGTTACCAGAGCAGACTTCAGTACATTGGCATGGCCAAAGATTACCAAATGGTATGGATGGTGTAACAGGCTTAACTCAAAAAGGTATTCCACCCGGAAAAACCTTCATGTATGAGTTTGTTGCTCGCCGCCCGGGAACATTTATGTACCATCCCCATGCCGATGAAATGACACAGATGGCAATGGGAATGATGGGTATGTGGATTACGCATCCTAAAGATCAAAATCCACTTATTGATGATGTTAATAGGGACTTTTGTTTTTTATTGAGCTCATATGACATTGATCCTGGTAGTTACACACCAAAAGTAGCCACGATGGTTGACTTCAATATATGGAGCTGGAATAGCCGCGTTTTTCCTGGCATAGATTCTTTGAATGTCGCCCTAAATGACAAGGTCCGAATCAGAGTAGGAAACTTAACAATGACCAATCATCCAATTCATCTTCATGGGCATGAGTTTTCGGTCACAGGCACTGATGGAGGCCCTGTTCCAAAAACTGCTCGTTGGCCTGAGGTAACCACTGACGTGGCTGTTGGGCAGATGCGGCAAATTGAATTTCTTGCAGATGAAGAGGGTGACTGGGCGATCCATTGCCATAAGAGCCACCACACCATGAATGCAATGGGGCATAACCTCCCCACCATGATTGGCGTTGATCATCGGGGGGTTGGCAAGAAGATCAACAGTCTGATACCTGACTATATGGTGATGGGTGAAAGGGGTATGGGTGATATGTCTGAAATGGAAATGCCTATTCCCGATAACACGGCTCGCATGATGACGGGTATGGGTCCTTTTGGGTCGGTAGAGATGGGCGGTATGTTTAGCGTATTAAAAGTACGTAAGGATCAAAAGCCTGGCGATTATGCAGATCCGGGTTGGTATAAGCATCCGGCTGGTACGGTGGCAGAGGCTTACAAAGGCGCATTACCTGCAGCTCCAACGCAACTAAATACTGCAAAACCTATGCAATCAACAAGACCAAGCTCTACAAAAGAAATCGAAGTGCAAGTAAGAAAGCCCAATGGGCATTCTGGACATTAATAATTAAGGAAAACAAAATGAAAAATATTCAATTTACATTGGCAGCAATTGCGATGGCAGCATCTAGTTTGGTGTTTGCGCAAGGTGCAACACAACCTGGCGGTATGGGGATGATGAATCAAGGGGCCATGAACCAAGATCCAATGGCAGCGATGTGTCAAAAAATGCATCCTGAAATGAGTCCTGATCAATGTAAGGCGATGCACGAGAATATGGCAAAAATGACTCCTGAACAAAGGGTGGCAATGTGCCAACAAATGCATCCTGAGATGAGTGCTAGTCAATGTAAGGCGATGCATGACAAGATGCAGGGATCAGGCGCAGGCATGGGGGCTATGGGTGGCATGGGCGCAATGTCTCATGACCATGGCGCTAGTGGTGGTCATGATCATGCCAGCGAAAATTCTAGTGTTGGACAGCCGGGTATTGCAGCCAAAGTAAATCGAACAATTAGAGTTCGCATGACAGACAACATGAGATTTAATCCTAGCAGTATTCAAGTCAAGCAAGGCGAAACTATCCACTTTGTAGTCAAGAATCTGGGTAAAACAAAACATGAAATGGTGCTTGGTACAGATCAAGAGCTACAAGAGCACTATAAGCAGATGATGAAGTTTCCAGAAATGGAGCATGCCGAGCCAAACATGGTTACCTTAGGCGCTGGTCAAACAGGTGAAATTATTTGGCAATTTACGAAATCTGGAAAAGTGCAATTTGCATGCCTACAACCAGGCCATTACGATGCGGGAATGAAGGGATCAATTTCGGTAGCTGGACCTAAATCTGTTTCACCAGCACAGAAAGGGGACGGCCATGGCTCCCATCAACATTAATTTAACAAGAAGGGCTATAGCAATGGGATTGGTGCTAGTGCCGTTTGCATCCAGTGCTGTCAGTGAAAAACCATTGATCACAGTATGGAAGAGTCCAACTTGTGGCTGTTGCAAGGATTGGATTTCGTATGTGGAGAAAAATGGCTTTGCTACTAAAGTGATCAGCGATGGTAATGACCAGATTAGAAAGAAGATGGGCATGCCCATTCAGTTTGGGTCTTGCCATACCGCAGTCATTGATGGTTATGCAATCGAAGGCCATGTCCCGGCGAGGGAAATTAAGCGTTTATTGGCCGAGAAGCCCAATGCTGTGGGGATTGCTGTACCAGCGATGCCCATAGGCTCTCCAGGAATGGATGGTCCTGAGTATGGATCTAGAAAAGATCCTTATGACGTTTTATTGATCTCCAAAAATGGTCAATCCCAAATTTATCAATCTTATCGATAGGAATTTAATAATGAACAATCTAAAAAAATATTTGAGTGTTATTTTTCTACTATCAGGAGTAATCTTGACTCATGTAGCAAGCGCCCAATCTACTGGTGCATATACGGCTGGTCAGGTACGCAAAGTTGATTTGGAGCAAGGCAAAGTCACCATTCGTCACGAGGAAATCAAGAATTTAGATATGCCCCCAATGACCATGATTTTTAACGTGAAAAACAAAACTCTTTTAAATGGTCTTAAGTCTGGAGACCAAGTGGAATTCGTAGCATCAAGCGAAGGTGGAAAGCTGTATGTCATCGAATTAAAAAAAGGAGACTGAATATGAGTCAAATTCATTTAAATGTGGCCGGCATGACCTGTGGCTCTTGTGTCAAACACGTTACCAAGGCGCTTGAATCTTTAGATGGCGTTTCAAATATCCATGTTGACTTGCAAAACGGCAAAGTGCATTTAGATAGGACGAGCTGGATGAGTGATGATTTGATTTATGCGCTTAATGAGGGTGGTTATCCATCTTCTTTAGATCTTGATGGCGGCGTTCAGGCGCCACAGAAAAAATCTGGTGGTTGCTGTTGTGGTTAACACTCTCTTTAATTCCCAATTTTTTAGACATCTAAAAAGGTGACTGTTCTTAAAGACTCAAACTTCAATTAAGTAAAGGAGTAACAAATGCGTAAATATCTTATCGGTCTGTTGGCAATAGCAGCGGTATTGTTATCAGGTTGTGGGTATAACCAAATTCAGTCCCAAGATGAGCAGGTAACTTCTAGCTGGTCTGAGGTATTGAATCAATATCAGCGTAGAGCCGACCTGATTCCTAATCTAGTAAGCACGGTCAAAGGCGAAGCTAAGTTTGAGCAAGATACTCTAACTAAGGTTGTAGAGGCTAGATCTAAAGCGACCTCAATTCAAGCTACTCCTGATTTGGTAAACAACCCAGAAGCTTTTCAGAAATTCCAGCAAGCGCAAGGACAGCTCACTTCGGCTTTATCCAGACTATTAGTCGTTTCAGAAAATTACCCGAGCTTACGAGCAAATCAAGGGTTTAGAGATTTGCAAGCGCAACTAGAGGGCACTGAAAATCGCATTACAGTTGCTCGTAATCGTTACATTAAATCTGTACAGGATTACAACGTCACGATTCGCTCATTCCCATCTAACTTAACAGCAATGATGTTTGGCTATAAGGCTAAGGCTAACTTTACTGTTGAGAATGAGAAAGAGCTGGCTTCTCCTCCTAGTGTTTCATTTGATACGCCAGCAGCGAAATAATTGGAGTATCTTCCGTGACCCGTTTTTTCCAGTTCCCCAAACGTCTCTTAGCTTTACTATCGGTTTTGGCGCTGCTTTGCTTGCCTCAGTTTTCTGTGGCGCAGCAGGCGGTACCGGCTTTATCGGGGCGAGTAATTGATCAAACGGGCACTCTTACACCGGCTCAGGTCAGCTCTCTAGATCAAACCTTAAGTAACTTTGAGGCTCAAAAGGGTAGTCAGATTGTCGTCTTGATGCTGCAATCTACCGCTCCTGAGTCAATTGAGCAATATGCAATTCGCGTAGCGGAGCAATGGAAGATTGGGCGCAAAAAAGTCGATGATGGTGCGATTCTGATTATTGCTAAGGCTGATAGAGCACTTCGGATTGAGGTGGGTTACGGCCTTGAAGGTGTATTAACTGATGCAACTAGCAAGCGAATCATCGACCAAATCATTGTGCCCCGTTTCAAACAGCAGGATTTTTATGGCGGCATTACGGATGGCCTAAACGCTGTGATTAGCGTGGTTGATGGTGAGGCGTTACCAGCGCCAAACCCAACTAATACAGAAATGCGTGACCCCGGGGATATTCGTTCGTTTTTACCAATCATTTTTATTGTGGCTTTAGTGCTTGGTGGAATCTTACGATCGATGCTCGGCAGGTTACCTGGATCCCTAGTTACTGGAGGATTTGTAGCTCTTATCGCCTGGTTTATGTTCGGTGCGTTTTCTATGGCCTTAATTGCCGGTGTTGTGGCATTGGTCGTTGCTCTATCCGGAATGGGGTTGGGTAGACATGGCTTTGGTGGCTATAGCAGTGGAGGCCATGGTGGAGGTGGTGGATTTAGTGGTGGCGGTGGCGGCTTTGGTGGCGGTGGCTCCTCGGGGAGATGGTAAGCATGAATATGAATCGATTAATAAAACATCTCTGGTCTCATAGTCGCAAGGTAGAGAAATGCTTTTCCAAGGAAGATCTTGCCGCAATAACAAATGCGATTCGAGATAGTGAGGCTCAACATTCGGGTCAAATCTGTTTTGCCGTGGAAGGTGCCCTGGATACGCTTGCCTTGTTAAAAGACTTAAGCCCTAGAGATCGTGCAATTGAAGTCTTTACCAATCTCAGAGTTTGGGATACCGAGCACAATAATGGGGTGCTCATTTATATTTTATTAGCCGATCATGCTGTAGAGATAATTGCCGATAGAGGCATTCATTCAAATGCGGATGCCAGTGCGTGGGATGTTATTTGTCATGAGATCGAATCCAAATTTGCGCTCAATGAATATCAGGCTGGCATTTTGTCTGGAATTGAAATGGTGAGTCAACTATTGCAAAGTCAATTCCCAGGTAAATCATCTTCAGATAATGAAATCCCAGATACGCCAGTTTTAATGAATTAGGTAAACAAGGATTTGCAATGAGTAAGCACAATGAGAACAATCATCATGAGCATGGACACGATCACTCCCATCACGAACATTCTTCAGATGAAAATTCCTTGAAGGATCCTGTTTGTGGGATGACGGTCACTTCTCAGTCTAAGCATAGTTACTCGCTTAAGAATATTGCGTATTACTTTTGCAGCAATGGTTGTAAAGAAAAATTTATTGGAGCGCCCAGCAAGTATCTAGATGGGGGACTAAAGGACTCAGAGTCGCCTGCTTCGGTGGCCGGCACAATTTATACCTGCCCCATGCATCCGCAAATTCGGCAGAATCAACCAGGTAATTGCCCAATTTGTGGAATGAGTTTAGAGCCTCTGTTGCCTGAATTAGAGGAAGAAGAAAATCCAGAATTAGTTGATTTTCAAAGACGATTTTGGTGGACGCTGCCTTTGACGACAGTGGTGACTGTCCTTGCGATGTTTGGCCATAAACTTAATCTACTTGAGTCTCAAACCCAAACCTGGGTTGAATTATTCCTATCCTTACCAATTGTTTTATGGGCAGGATGGCCATTCTTTTATCGTGGCTGGCAATCCATAGCCAATCGCAGTCCAAATATGTGGACTTTGATTGGATTGGGAACAGGTGCTGCATTTTTGTATAGCGTTGTTGCTACGGTAGCTCCACAAGTATTTCCTGCTTCCTTTATGTCTATGGGCAGGATTGGTGTGTATTTTGAGGCAGCCGCCGTCATTATTTCATTGACTCTGCTTGGTCAGGTGTTGGAACTAAAGGCACGTTCACAAACTTCTGCGGCAATTAAATCCTTGCTGGGCTTAGCTCCTAAAACAGCTAGAAGAATTAAGGGCGATGGATCTGAGGAAGATATTCCTTTATCAAATGTTCATATTGAAGACTTATTGAGGGTGCGCCCAGGTGAAAAAGTGCCTGTTGATGGCGTCATTGTTGAAGGCTCTAGTGCGCTTGATGAATCCATGCTTACCGGGGAGCCATTGCCAGTTACTAAGCGTATCGGTGATCGTGTGATTGGAGCAACGATGAATACCAATGGCGCATTGATTATTAAAGCCGAGCGTGTTGGTTCATCAACCATGCTGGCTCAAATTGTGCAAATGGTAGCTCAAGCCCAACGCTCCAGAGCACCAATGCAGCGAATGGCAGATATTGTTGCGGGATATTTTGTAGTAACGGTTGTAGCGATAGCTTTACTGACTTTTTTCATTTGGGGGATCTTTGGCCCCGAACCAAGTTGGGTCTTTGGTTTAATCAATGCGGTTTCGGTATTAATCATTGCTTGCCCTTGTGCCCTAGGTCTTGCCACGCCAATGTCGATTATGGTTGCTACTGGTAAAGGGGCGACAAAGGGAATTTTGTTCCGCGACGCTGCGGCCATTGAAAATCTTCGTAAGGTGAACACCCTCATTATTGATAAAACAGGCACCTTAACAGAGGGTAAGCCAATTTTTGATAGAGTTATTCCTGCGCCCAGCTTTGATGGTAATGAGGTCTTAAAGCTTGCAGCAAGTCTTGATCAGGGCAGTGAGCATCCTCTTGCCGATGCGATTGTTCGTGCTGCAAGAGATGGTAATTTGCCCCTGGAGAAACCTGAAAACTTTGAATCTAGTTCAGGAATTGGAGTTCAAGGTAGCGTTGGCTTGTTTCATTTGGCGTTGGGTAATACTGCATTGATGGATAAGCTGGGAGTTTCTGTTGATATTTTGAAAGCCCAAGCAGAGGAGCTCCGCTCTGAAGGCGCTAGCGTGATGCATTTAGCTATCAACGGAAAGCTTGCTGGACTTTTAGCTGTCTCTGATCCTATTAAGGCTACTACGCCAGAGGCTTTGCAAACCTTAAGAGAGGCGGGATTGCGAATTGTGATGGCAACTGGAGATGGATTAACAACTGCTAAATCTGTTGGCAAGCGCCTTGGGATTGAAGAGGTCTATGGAGAGGTTAAGCCAGCAGATAAGCTCGAATTGGTAACTCGACTACAAAATGAAGGTCGGATTGTTGCAATGGCAGGTGATGGCATCAATGATGCTCCAGCTTTAGCAAAAGCCAATGTTGGTATTGCTATGGGCACCGGTACTGACGTTGCTATGAATAGCGCCCAAATTACTTTAGTTAAAGGTGATCTCAGAGGTATTGCGATTGCTAAGTCGCTTTCAGACGATACGGTAGGCAATATGAAGCAAAACCTAGTGTTTGCGTTTCTTTATAACGCACTGGGCATTCCTATTGCTGCTGGTCTCTTATATCCTTTCACTGGATGGTTACTCTCACCATTAATTGCTGCACTTGCCATGAGCTTGAGCTCAGCCTCGGTCATTACAAATGCGTTACGTTTAAGGAGAAATTAATCATGGAAAAGTCATTTCATCCATTCTCTGAGTTATTCCTTCAATTAGGACTACCTTCTGATGGTAATAGTATTAAGGCATTCATTGATCGGCATGCTCCTTTAGATGAAGCGATTGAATTAGCGGATGCACCATTGTGGACACCATCTCAAGCAAGGCTTCTTCGTGATGAGTTGCTTTTAGATGCTGATTGGGCCGAGATTGTGGATCAGTTAAATAAAGCCTTACGTTAAGCAGGTCGCTCAGTTTTGGGTGAGAGTTAGCGTACTCAGATTATTGAATTGATGGTCTGCTTTGGGTCGGAGTCTGCCTACCAGATATCCACACATGAAATGTCGGTTTACTCGACAAATTTTCCGATCGACCTTCCTGAAATCTGAAGTTAAGCTACAAGTGTCTCGAAACACGACACTTGAGTGCAAAATCTAAACCAGCTTTTCTTCAAATCTAGTGCATCCCAGTCTGCTGATGTAATTCACCTCCACCGAGGTTTAGTAAGTCTCTTTAAGCGATCAGGCAGCAATCAATGGCAATGCCGCTTTAGGTTGCCCAATTGTCAGTGGCACTCCATGAGCACTGGCCAGGCGGATCTTGAAGAGGCCAAGCATGCCTCTATAGCGCTTTATGAGCAGACCATGGCTAAGATTAGTCAGGAATTGAGCCTCAAATCCAAGTCATTTAAGCAGTTAGCTGAAGAAGATCTCGTGGTGATGGACGTTGCCAATAAAGAAGGTAATGGCAAAGCCATCTTTAAGGATTACAAATTTGTCCTCAATAAATACCTCATTCCATTTTTTGGAAAATTCCAGCTAAAGGAAATCACCCCAGAGCTGGTTAAGGATTTTGAATCTTGGCGCTCATCACAGATGGGTAGAGATCCCCAGGCAAGTACAAAACGCACCCATGCTACGACCTATAACCGGGTAGTTGCTCTAGCAAGAGAGCAAAACCTCATTGCCGATAGTTATCGGGTGCCTTTATTGGATCCCCATGGCTCTCCCAGTCAAGCAAGACCCGCCTTTAGTAAGGAAGAGATCGCTCAATTATTGGGCTATATGCCTAGCTGGGAAAAGGTTGGCAGATCATCTCGCACCAAGGAGATGAGGCAACTATGTCGCTCCTATGTCGAATTCTTGCTTTACACAGGAGCTAGGCCCGGAACCGAGCTAAAGCCCATGCGCTGGAAGCATTTGCAATGGCATTGGATTGGCGATCAGCGGTATCTTAAGGTTTGGCTTTCCGGTAAAACAGGACCTCGATATTTAATTGCTAAAAATTTGGTAGTGGATTGCTTGGAAAGATTAATTGCTTGGCATCAATTGCCATATAAAGACCTTAATGAAGTCATTGAGGCCAGGTTAGATCGTCTGATATTTACTTTCCCAAGAGGGGTTCAGCCCTATAACTTTAATCCTCAGTTTGAGAATCTCTTAAAAGAATGTAATTTACTCAAAGATGTAGCGGGGCGTAATCGTAGCCTGTATAGCCTACGCCATACCTATGCCACATTTGCACTAGCTGAAGGTATTGATATACACACCCTAGCTAGGCAAATGGGTACCTCGACATTAATGATTGAGCGTCATTACTCAAAACTGACCCCAATGATGGCAGCCGCTAAGTTGGCTTAGATCTCAAACTTCCCGATATGCAATTCTTCGCATAAAAAACTTTCAATATCTGCCCGTAGCTCAACCTGTTTTCCTCCATTGATGATGTCCGCAATAAGCTGGGGAAAATCATCGTTTGATATGTGCCTGGAATCGGATAATGCTTGATACCGATCTCTGGATTTAGTGTAGTAGTAAAGCGCCTCGTTAAATAAGGCTTCCATTTCATGAAGATCAAGTAAGGCACTTAAAGCTGCGCGAATGCATAAAGCTGAATTCTTATTCATGAGCCAATAGATGGAGCAATCTTTATCAGCCAGGCTAGTGGCAATAAATTCGACATGCTTTAGATTGCCGATGACCATATAGGATCGATTTGGGCCGGTAAAGTTGAGATACCCATCCAAAATTTTGATGGCATCAAGCTCAGAATCAATTGTCCCAATTGGTTTTGAATGCCCGCGTATATAGATCTTCTGTGAAGATGAGCTAATCATCTGAAAGTATTCTTGATCTATGCCATGGTTTGGAGTGTCAAAAACAAAGACTGTTCTTGGGTAGCGCATATTAATTCCTTATAAGTACTAGCCACTAGGGCTAGTACTGGTGTGGTCAAGCAGCCATCAAGGGGTTAATCGGCTCTGGGATAGGTGCCAGCTCAATAATTCCGCCAGGATTGCTTGGAGGATTTCGTACCGATCTAACAAAGTCTTCAAGACGCTCCAATAATTTACGATTGCTAGAGCTTATTTGTAATTGCGCTGATAGGACTTTGAGTAGCTGATCATCTGGTAGGGCAATACCTTCTTGCTGCAAGATCCACTGTGCTCGGGAAAGCCAGTCTTTTGCTGTTACTGGAGGCACAGCCAAGCAGTTGCTGCGATCACGTAAGGCAATGTCGACTTGATCGATGTAGTTCGTTGTAAAGATGAACTGGGTATGACCGATCATGTCATCGATTACATCTCTAAAAGCTATTGCTGCTTTGGGGGTGAAGTTAATTTCATTAGAAATGATGTAGTTGCGTTTTTGATCATTGATCGTAAACACCTGATAAAACATAGTTTGATCACCAAACGCCTGTATGACATCATTGATGGAATTAAATTCCACCGCTTTAAGACGGGTAACTTCTGCCTTTTTACTTTCGATGGCATCAGGCAATAAATTGGCAATGGTAGTTTTCCCAGTTCCAACCCCGCCGTGAAGGATGAGGGGCTTTAAGTCGCGATCGTTGATGTAGTCAGATAGCCTATTTTTAAGGGTTTGGCTGCCTATAACTACATCATCGAGACGAGTTGGGGCGTATTTGAGTGCGAAGCTCATGGTAATTCCTTTCTGATTGGGTAAAAGCAGGGGTGAGCCAGTAAGTGCTACACCCCTGTCAAGGCTTGCAAAGGCTTAAGCCATTTCTTTAAAGAAGGCTTGATTGGCTGCTTCAGTAATCGCCGCTTGCGCTGCGAGTTCTGCCTGGGCTTTGACATGCTCCTCGACCTTGTTGAGCAATTCTTGCGCGATCTTGCGAATCGCCTGCTCAATCATGGCGCCAGACGAACCCGGAACAACGCTTAAGACCTGCGTTTGACCGCTAGCTAGCATCTTGCCAATTAACAAGGTGTACTCAGCAGAGTCGGCTGGGTGGGCTAAGGCAGTTTTTGGCACCAACGCTAAGGGGTGTTGCAGCTGGCTAACAAGCAATTGCTTAACCTCTGACACCTTGTTATCAAGCTGACTACGTTTTTTGATAGTTTCATCAGTAATGCCCTTGGTGCTGGCCACTTCCTCAACGCCGCCTACTTTGGTTACCCATTCGGCAAAATTGCCAACAGATACCGCTTCTTTGGCTGCCACTCGTAATGCACGTGAATAGGCGCTTGCTCTGCGACGCTCGGCATTAAACACGTACTTGACGATCAAGGTTAGTACTGGAGTGCTGGCTTGTACTTTGATGCCACGACCTTCTAGGTTGGCTTTAATGCCTTCTAATACAACCTTCTCAGCAGGGCTACCCTTGATCTCGTAATACATACCAAGACACTCTGAGAGAAGGGCATAAAGACCCTTATTGGATTTGTCGTAAAAGTCCCGTTGCCAGACTTGACGACGGTTTGCTAGTGCATCGAGTTTTACCAATGTCGCGCTAGCGATTTCATGCTTCTGATTTGCTGTGATTCTCATGGTGTTGCTCCTTCAAGTTATAAAATTACCAACACGTTTTAGCGAAAGTGCTGATGAAACTTTTTGTGTTGATGGAGTCACTGTATATTTTTGGGATTTTTCGAACAAATCACCGCGTTGTTTTATTTCCTTGACAGAAAATTCCGAAAAATCAAAGCCTCATGAACAGGGGCTTGTAGGGCAATTTTAATTTTGAGAAAAAATCATCAAAAAACTCTGTTTGAAGAAATTTAATAAAAATGATATTGAAATTTGACTAAGAAGACAGCAACAAATTAGCTCGAAAATCCGGCCGGTTTATAGAGATATTTTTACTAGGAGATTATGGCTTTTTGAATATCGATTAAGAACTCATAAGGCATTGCTTTATAAGATCGACGATAGGGATGTGAACTAGTTTTTACTTGGCGGAAATAACTTGATTTTTGCTAAAACAAGCAGATTTTTAGGTCTTTTAGCCGATCTTGCTCTTCTTTTAGCTCCTATATATACTTAAGCCATGCAAAGCGTTAAACCTAATCTTTCCCTCTCCATGCGTGTTTTAGCACGCAAAGCTGATGCTGAGAAGTACGAAAAACTTGGTAGGTTGCATCGTCACGCTCTGATATTACTTCGATCTGATCGTCGTAATGATGTAGTACATCAAGCTGAAGTTCGTATTCGGATGTGGGAGGAAAAAGAGTTATGTAGTCGTTTTTACATTGACTCCTGGAGAAGATTGATAAATGCCGACCCGTCCGAAATGGAGCAAGAGGTTTGTGGTGACGCTCCTCAGGCACATGCGCTTGCACAAAATTCCCCATTTAGCTTTCTGATGAAAGAAGTTCGTTGAATCTGAATCATATTCATCACGTATTAACTGAAGCTAAAAAGATTACCAATCACACTGACTACGTCATTATTGGTAGCCTGACCGCCCTGGGTCTTGAAGTTCCTCCTCCAGATGAGATGGTTAGATCTATTGATGTCGATATGTATCCAAAAGATGATCCAGCTCGCGCAGGTGAGATTGCTGCGATTATTGGTCAAGGTAGTGCGTTTGAAGATGAATTCGGTTATTACGTAGATGCAGCCAGTCCAGACTTACCAACGCTGCCTGATAGCTGGGAGGACCGCTTTGTGGTTCACGACTTTGGCAATGTGCGGGCGTTATTTCTTGAGTTAAATGACGCTGCAATCTCCAAATATGCCCGGGGTGAAATTAGGGATCGCATTTGGATTAAAGAGGGCTTAAAAGCTGATTTACTTTCAATGCCCACCATTGAATATCGCTTACGTCAAACCGCTTTCTTGGATGATTTCGAAGAAAAATCGGTTAAGCAACGTGTTGCCGAAGATAAGACATCACTCAATTTAGAGTAATGCCTTACTTTATATTAGATAAGCTCCACAGCATTTCTCTTTTGTTCATCATTCACATCGATATATCTTTGCGTTACGGCAATCGATCTGTGACCAGCAAGACTGGCTAAGATTCGCACGCCGATGCCTTTATTAGCCAAAGTTGTGATGAAAAATTTTCTTCCCGAGTGGCTACTACCGCCGCTAATTCCCACATTCTTGTACAGCTGATGAAACCATACGCATAAGCCATTGGGGCTAAAGCGTAAGCGATGATCGGTATGAAAGAAGGGAATATCAGCGCCTTTGGCGTGTCTTGTTGTTAAGTAGTTGGCCAACTCTGTTTGTAGTCGCTGAGAAACAAATACGGTTCTGGGGTATTTGCCTTTGGTCTGCGCTGCCGATAGTCGAATCTCGTTTTTAATGGTGCCATCGGGGTTCACTACGTCTCCCATGGTTAAAGATGCGATCTCCGCAACGCGAAGGCCTGCGAGAAAACTGGTAAGAATGATTGCGCGATCACGCAAAGCATATTTTTTGGTGCTGACGTAGTCTAGAACTTGATCAAGTTCGGCTTGAGATAAGGTTTTTGCTTGTGCCATTTGGTTTTCCTGTCATAAATAAAATGTGCGTTTTAAGTATGTTTCCTTAACGGGAAAAGGTCGACCTCAGTTTGTTTACTAAGTGTCGTGTAACAAGACAAAAAGACCTTCCAAGAATCAATGACTTACAAGACTGGGCTAAGAATATGTGAATATTCTTAGCCTGATTCTTTCTATAAGTATTTAGCTAAATCTTCTAAATATCGTGGGATTTAGACGACAAAACCCCACGAAGCTAGCTAACACCTCAAATCACTGGACAGCGTATTTTTGTAGGTTCTCAAGTGCTTGCTTATATCCCCCGGCAAACACGCCATTTGTAGACGGTTTTTGAGGTGAATTTAGCTCAGACTGTGTAGTAGCTATTAGTGCTGGAGTGGGTTTGCCGGGAATTCTGGCAATACAGCTGCGGATAGGCAATTCCCAGTAATCCTTTATTCCGTGCCCTGAATCTTTAATTTCAATATAAATTCTGCTGTAGTTCATATCCAAAGACGCATAGCCTTCAACTGCGCTTTTGATCCCAGCTTCATAGCGATATATCCAGCTCATTAATACTCCGTCTTCATTTGTGGGGATGTTCTTGAGGCGATTGGCCATTTCCACATGCACTGGACTCTTTGGAAAGTGGAACCATGCTTCAACTTCCTCAAAATCTACTAAATACTTGGCATAGGGACTGGGGATTTCTAATGTGCCGTTGTAGATGGCTTTGCGATATTGACCTTTGCCGAAGGTTGTTCCATACATTTTGTTTTCCCATAAGCGGGCTGTGATTTCTTTCATTTTTAATCTCCTTGAATGTTGAAAGGAGTCGCGGTGTTGCTTGAGATGCAGGGAGTAGCAGAGACAAAAGATAGTTGCTGTTGCTTGAGTTGCTGTTCAGAGCTACTCATTTGTCCCAAATACAGCAACTAAAGCAACTCCTATTTGCAACTGCAACTTATTTCTTAGTCGCATCTCAATGCAACTCATTACGCGACTCGTAAATATTTAGCCCTTGTTAATAAAAACCGTATTTTTTATGTCCAAAATGAGCCGATTTTCTAATTAGGAAAAAAGAGGTCGACCAAAACTCCATACCGAAAACACACTTAATGAGCCCATTAACTACATAGGAGAATTAAATGAGCCAATTAAGTCATCTCAAACTAGTCGCAGTCAAAAAGCCTCGTAATATGCCAGTAATTGTTATACGTAGGAATAAGCTGGGATCCAAGCTGTGGGAGCAGATCCAGCTAGCAAAAAGTCAGCTAAATGGAACACCATTTGTAGTCATGAAATACAAAACTGTTAAAGATCGTGAAACAGGGATACGCAAGCAGGTTGAAGTGCCTAAGCGGATTAAACCCTGGTGGTTTCAAAGTGAAGAAGGGAAAGTCTGTGTCGCCGTGAAATATGGCAGCTGGACGCTTGAGCTAGCCAAAGGCAAGCCCAGTGTTGAAGTAGCTAGTGGAGAGGCTTTAATCAAAGCCCTGGAATCTATTAAAGCAGCTGTAGAGGCGGGAGAGCTCGATGAGCAGATTGAGACAGCTAGTGCTGGATTGCGTAGTGGATTTAGGCGTTAACAGAAAGATTTTGATGATTCAAATCTAAAGCATGAGTTGGTTGTATGCTTGCTATAGCGCAACCAATGATTACCTTGTACTGATCTATGAGCTATACCTCTATTAGCATTCTTAAATTATCAGCAACCCTTCCTCAAGTTAGAGACATTACTGAATTACTTGGGTATAAAAAAGTTAAAAATGCTTTCAAAGCGCCCAATCAAATCGCAAGCTATTACTGGTTTGATGAAAAGGATTATCGCTCTTGGACGGGTGTTGAGTTGGAGGTATATAAAACAAGAAAAGGTCCAATTAAGATTTTCACAAGATCAAGAGTTTCGAGAAGTTATTGGGATCTTTTGCAGCAAAATAGAACTTTGAAGTTATTGAGGGATCTATTTGGCGGTCATTTTGAAAGTGATGCAGGCAAAAATCGCTATTGGCGTCCAAATGGAGCAGCACCTTCACCGTTGTCCTCCGGTTGTTATCTTGCTCGTTGGAGGTTTCACAACAATCTTCAGCGAGCTGAGCTTTATCTGCAGCATCGTAACCTAGGTGGTGACTTAGCAAAAGATGTGCCTTCGGGACTTCCTTTTATAGATGAATTAAATCCACGCTTATTATCAAATAATATGTTGGTTCCCTATTTAATAGCGGCATGGGAAGAATATTTCCGAGCAACTTTTACTGCTTGTTTGCGCTACTCTCGGAAAAGAGAGTCCGCACTAAAGCAAGCAAAGCTTGGCCATGTTGAATTTGAGCAATTGATTGCGGGCAGCCTACAAGCGGAAAGATTAATAGCGGAATCTTTTTCATTCCAACGTCCAAGCATAATTGCAAAAAATTTTGGATATGTCGATTCTAAAATTGATATTGCCGCAATTTTACGTAAGCCGTATAGAGGTAGAAAAGAAAGTCTATTTGATCTTATAGAGAATATTGTTAACGATCGAAATCAGCTTGTACATACTGGAGAAATAAACATCAATCTTTTTGATGCAAAATTAAAGGCGTTATTTGTAGATTTAACCCAGGCTGTAGACCGCGCATATCAGCATATTGCTAAGCAGAGCAATTTTGATCCAATTTATGATTATTAATACATCCTATTAAGATCTTAATCAGCACTTCTGGGGGTTATTTTGAATGATTGAATCTTATTATTGGCGAGAAGACCTTCTGGATCATGCTCGAAGACTTAGGCCTGTAAAAAATCCAAAGCGCTGGAGCGACCGTGCTTTGGTCATTTTTGAAAAAGAACTCATGATTTCTTTTTATATCGTCCGAACCTTACTTGAGAGGGATAAGACATCAAAAAAATCTGATGATTACAGAGTTTCAGTGCGCTGTGTGCCATGGAATAGAAGGTCTCTCACTAAGTTAAATTATTTTGATATTGAGAGGCTCTATTCTTTTGATCGCGAATTTGATGACAAGATATCCGTGAAGCATTTAGCCAATCAATTTATTCATTCCAGGGCAATTTTCGCAATACGAGATAAAACTCGAAATTGGTCTGAAATTATGCTTTGCTCGGACCGTCAGGCAAAGAATGTTCTTTATAGAGTCTCAATTGATGAAATTCGGAAAACTCTTCTTTTTGTGGGCAAAGACTATGCCGAATCCTTAAGCTACATATGGGATCCTAAAATTGAGGATTATCAAGTTAAGCGTGGTTGACTACCGGGTTTGCTAAATATCTATATGAAAAGATATAAGGCAACAGTAAATGCAGCAGGGATGTGGGTGGAGACCATTTTGTACGCCCAAAACCAGGCTCAGGCATATCGGTTGTTTCAAGCTATCTTTGGTGCCAATAACGTGCCACATCAACCCCTGCAGATTGGTTAACTATGAGATTTGATGAAATTGCCCCACAAAAGCCATTAAGCCCAGAGCAAGCTAGACTTAAATCAATGAAGGATCGTGTAAAGCGTGATCAGCAAGCTATTAAAGCTGAGCGGGCTAGGCAGAAGATTAAGGCTGGGCAGGCGGAGTTATCCGCCCAACATTATTCCAATTTTTTATAACTTATGAGAGTGTTAGACCACTTATCACGATCTGTAACTGGATCGGTCACGCATGTAGCCTCTATGATTGCTTGAATTCTGCTTGGCACTACAAAGTTGCTATTAGTGAGGTCTTTTGATAGTTTGCCTTTAATCAGGGTTTTATCATCAGCAATTATTGCAAAAAAGTCATTCTCTACATCGACTCCAACTAGTTTTCCGCTTACATCGATATCTTCTTTGTTTGCCTCTTCTGATTGCTCAAGTTTTGTAAGTGATTGGCTTAATTTTTCGTAAGAGCAGTTTGTTGAAAGTTGACGACCCTCAGGGGATGCCCACTCAAGTTTTATGGCAACCGTTGAATCAACAAGAGTAGTTAATAGATTCTTAAATCTACTACGACTCAAAACATTAACGGCTTTTATATTTTTAACCATTAACTCGGGCGAATCTGTTTCTGAAAGTAGTCTACTAAGAGTCTCTAGCGCACTAGAGAGGGCTCCTCCTGGCAAAAGTTCGCTCCCTCTTGACTGAAGTCTAATTCCGAAAGAGCTCGCATATATTCCTGTGATGTTTAGTTCAGACTGATATTTTAAGTGCTCTGGAATTTTCCGAACGTTTGATTCGCTTGGCAGCATCAATGAATTGACTGTTGATTGAATTGCATTCAAAATTAATCCAAGCTTTCCGCATGAAAGTTCATATGCATTTGATTTTTTTACAAAAGCAATATCTAAAACTTCTCTTTTTGAGCTAAGCGCCAATGCGTCAGTTGATATTAATTTATCTGGCAAAGTTTTTGTTTCAACACTTAGAAAGTATGATTCTGGTGGAAGCCAATCTTCCTCAATTTGATCGCAGGAGATTTCATTAACTGAAAGCGAGTTATGAAAAGGTTTTACTATGTATGCACAATAATCCTCTGGATTCTTTAGAGCTTGATGTATAGAGATTTGTCCAGATTTCAAGCTATTAAGTCTTTCTGGACTCACTCTTTCATAGAGCCATTCATCCCCTTGATCTGTTTCATCTACCCAATAAACTAAATACTGTTGACCAGTTAAGTCTCGACAACTATAGAATCTCGGACCATCATGAAAAATGAAAATTTCTAATGGGGTAAGGTTAGCGATGATTTTCTTAAAAAATTCAGAGCTATTCATTTACGGCTTCTGCAAAATTTATGTGTGGCGCCTGAATTTTTGACCACCAAGTAATGTGTGAATCCTTGTTGGATAGTAACAATGGACCGTCACCTTGACTGATTAACCCCTTGGCAATTTTTCTATTTCTCAATGCTTTGAACGCATCTCTTTTATCGATAATCTCATTTAATTTAGAAAAAACCGAAACTCCACAGGCCATACACAACTTATCGGGCGAAAAATTTCTGTGTGGATATTCAACGAGCGCTGGCTTAAAATCTTCGATAGTTGGAGGGAGCGATCTTACAAGCCTGAAAACTGTAACCTCTAGATCTTGTGAGTCGGCTGGTGGGCATTCAGGAGGAAAGTATTGTGGCCAAGACATGTCGTGGATTTTATATCTCTTTTGATATGGTCAAATAACTATTTAGATTAATTTTTGGTTTCATGTATAAAAAAGAAGGGTTAAATGCAATTTGTTTAATCGGGCTGGGATCTACTTCTCTTAAAAAAGTTTTTTCCTGGGGATATCTGAAGTTGTTATTAGGTTATTCCACCACTGCTTTTTGTCGCATCTAATTGACCTTGATAATAGCCGGCATCGTAATAGCGCTGGATTTGATCTCCCTCTCCATCTGGTACCGTACCTGGACGTTCTGGCATAGGCGGTTTCGTTGGTTGAATTGACATCCATCCGTCGGTATAGCCTTGTTGCCATGCCTCATTAATATCTTTAAATCTGCGCATACTAACTCCTCGTCGGTATTGGATTGAGTAATTAGAGCTTAATCATATACTTCATGAACTAGATATTTACCCTTGTATTAAGTATCTAGAGACCCTTAAGTGTCTCGAAACGCGACACTTGCCGGTTATAAAATCCCTTAAATCAGAGCTAGACAGTTATATGCACCATAACTAAACTGAAAATAGTTATTTTTGGGGTCTTTATGAAATTCTTAGTATTTGTTTGTTCGCTTGTAGCATCCAGTTTAGTAAGTGCCGCCAGTTATGACTGTGCTGTTACAAGGAAGCTAGATTTTGAGAATGTCTATCAGCCAGCTCAAATGGAAAAATACAAGTTTTCCGCCAGAATTCACGATTCAGATAAACCCAAAGTCGATAGATGCAGTATTAAGCCTAATGACAATAAAGTCACTTGTGATTCCTACGATATTGACAGGGTGGAAGTAGACAAGCATGTGGGATACAAGAAATTCTACCTATTTAGAAGTCAGTACGATATCCAGCTCTTCCCAGATATGAAGTTTGTTGAGAACAATGGTCGTGGTGGAATTGCTTTTGGGACTTGCAAATTTCTATGAATGAATACTCTGGAATAGCCTTTTTTAAATACAGCTTTGCATCAACCCAAAATGATTTGAGGTGGAGTACTATTTATTAGTTAAAAACATAATCAAATGCCCACCTAAACAATTTTATGAAGGATTAAGTATGGCCACCATTCCAAAAAAGATAACCGAAAGAGTTGTATCTGGTATAAAAAAATATCAACCTCTTCTGGTTGCCGCAAGATCTAGAGATGTTGGCGAGGCGGATACCGTTACCCTGATTAAGGACATGCTCTCAGATATCTTTGGGTATGACAAATATTCTGAGGTTACTTCGGAGTTTGCAATTAGAGGTACCTATTGTGATTTGGCAATCAAACTCGATAATCGGCTGGCCATATTAATCGAGGCTAAAGCAATTGGGATCGAGTTAAAAGAGCAGCATATCAAGCAGGCAATTGACTATGCTGCCAATCAAGGCCTTGACTGGGTAGTACTTACGAACGGAATTACTTGGTTTGTTTACAAGGTAATTTTTGAGAAGCCAATCGATAAAGAGTTAGTTGTGGCATTGGATATGACTTCCATCAATAGTAGATCTAAGGATGATGTTGAATCTTTGTATCTGCTATGTAAGGAGGGATGGATCAAATCTGCTTTGGGTGACTATCACACCCAGCGACAGGCCCTTTCCAGATTCTTTATTGGCGCCATGCTACAAACTGATCCAGTGCTAGATGTGATCCGTAGAGAGCTTCGTCGCGTTTCTCCAGACGTCAAAATTGATACTGATGACATTAAGTCAGTTTTATTGAATGAGGTGATTAAGAGGGAAGTTCAGGAGGGTGATAAGGCTAAGGAGGCATCCAAAAAAATAGCCAAAGCCATCTCAAAGAAAGCGAAAAACTCTGCAGCTCAAGTCAAATCATCGGAGGCTCCTGTTTCAGCTGATATCCCCCCTTCGGAGTGATTATTCTTGGGCGTAAGCGGACAGTGGGCGAGTCTGTGGAGCTTGAGCACAGAATCCGTAGGGATAGGGCTGGGGAAGCCTAGTTTGTCGGGAAACACGACAAGCTAGCGGTCAATTGCCACCCTGAACCAATCATTTGCTGAGCGTGCTTTATGGTAGTGTAGTGTTGAATTGATATTTATGAATTTAAGTTAATGACCCAAAGCCGTGAAAAGAACAGGCGATCTCGCAAAATTGTAGTCAAGTCTGCGCCCATCAAAAAATCCATTTTCGAAAAGTGGAAAGATTCGAATATATTGGTGGGCTTAGCAACGTATGCAAGAAGATTTTCAAAGAATCACGCCATATTATTTTCGCTGTTTGGAACTTTTGTTTTAACATTCCCACCTTATTTTTTGCAGCAGTACTATCAGATAGATAGATTCGCATTAAAAATTAAGGAGTATTTACCCGATGCCGGAGAATTTCTTGATCGATATATGGTTATAGGAGTCTTCGCTAGTTGTGTGTGGGCATTTTTTATAATTGCCTTCTATAAATTCCTAAAAAGCATTTATCAGGAGAACCCAAATGGGTGGACAGAAATGCCTACACTTCTTCTCCGCTCAATCGACAATATTGTTGGAACTAAAGAGCAAAGATTTAGTCGTTTTTTGATAGATCTTCAAAATTCGGATAGCCCTATAAACATTGGGCAAACTTTCAACTCCATAACCCAGCCTGCAAGCCAGTTAAACGAATTAGTTCAAGGATTGCATTCATCTATGCTGGCGCTTTTGCAGCTTGAGAATCCAGGCGAAAAATTTACTCTTAAGGTTAATTTTGCGCAAATGCAAGATGGCTACATAAATGACATCCCGTTTCATTACCCTAATAATCACAGCGTTAAAACCCCGATTCATATATTGAATAAGCCTAATTCATCTATTAGGCATGCGGCAAATACAAAGTCCATTCTTATTATTGAGAGCATTAAGCGGGAACTGGATAAAGATTCACCAAGGTTTTCCCCGAATCCAACAAGAAAAGATGAGGATGGATCTCTTATTTGCTACCCAATTTTTTATGAAAAATTTAATTCTGTAATATTTGTAATTTCAATCTATTCTGATCAACCTCATTATTTCAAAACAAGATTTAAGGCTAGCTATATTGAATTGCTTAGATCTTTTGAGTTGCGCATGAAGTTAGAATTTTCTTTACTGGGAATAAGGGAGTTATCTAATGAGCAAGCTATCCAATCTTCAGTTGACTGAACGAATATTTCACAGAATTAATGCTGAATCTCAAGGTTTGAAGAAGATTTCTTCGCATGAGCTATTAATAGCGGCAGAGAAATTAATGATTGATGCCAAAGATACAATTAGGTGTTTTTCTCTGGCCGCAGGTGATGTAAACAAGTGCGATCATAAGATCGCTAAGTAACCTCTTGAGACGCTCATAGTTCAAACGGTCATCTAGCGTGGGCTATCCCCACTCGAAACGTTCATAAAGCTCCGCATTGTTCCGAACAGTCACCACATTTGACCAACCTACGAAGACAAAACCCCCACTATTGCTAGTAGGGGTTTCTTGATACTGGTGGGTCGGGCGAGATTCGAACTCGCGACCAACGGATTAAAAGTCGTGAGCCTTCATTTTCTAAATATCCATTGAAATAGCTGGCGGAAAAATGATTATCTGATCCTTATAAAATTATCATTTTGAGGTGCAGGCAATCATTCAGCGATATCATTCTTAGTTGCTGGCAAGTCTTCTGCAAGTGATGGCTTGAAACGCAGAGTAAATATTTTCATACCATTCTGTTGAGATTCTTCGAGCTCAGCTTGATGTACCTTGGCGAATTGATGGATAATTCGCAACCCTAAGCCTGTGACAGGCATCTTGCCAGTATTTTCGGCGAATGCATGCGTGAGTCCAGTTTCCTGATGCATGCTATCAAAATGATTGCTCACTCGTAACAGAAAATCCTGATCATCACGAATTACCGAAACTTCAATGCTGCCGGCTCCATGACGATATGCATTATCAATAAGGTTATATAGCAGGCGAGTAAGAGCTATTGGTTTGCACAAGATGGGGGCCGGGCTATCCTCTAGAATGGCCCGCAAATTAACTCCTACACGACGATATTGGTCTCGTAATTTTGCGACAAAAGAATTTAAATCCTCCAAAGACCATGACTCATTTGTCTCCACATTTAACTTTGATAGTTCGACAAATTGCTCCAAGATCATCCGTATTTCAGATACATCTTCAAGGGTTGATTTAATGGCATCGGGCTGTGTTGGCTCCAACATCTCAAGGGCGATTTGTAGCCGACTTAGCGGGGTCCGTAAATCGTGGGTTACTGTGGCTAGTAAGTTTTCCCTGTCATTAATAGTTCGATCCAGTTCGGAGCGCATATCATTGATTGCTCTGGTTAAAATTTTGATTTCCGGGGAAGCGTTAGGATCTATTTTGATAGCATTAAATTCTTTGCTAATAACAAGATTTTGAGCTTGGTCAGACAGTTGATATAAGGGTCTGGTTATTCTCCGCGCAATCCACCAAGCGGCGAGCAAGCTCAATACCATTGTTAATAAAAATGCCCAACCAAGATAGTTCCTAGTAAAAGGCTGCCCCTTGTAGCTAAATTTTAATATTAGACCTGGATAGTCGCTATTGGTAAGCCAGATCGAGAGATCCGGTATGGGCTCAAAATCAATAGATAATTTCCCATTTGATTTCTTAGCGATGAAATCTTGGATTATTGATATGCCTGGATACCAACGGGTACTTGTAATTTTTTCAGGAACTCTATCAACTAATTCAACCGTGCTGCTGTACATTTTCGCTTTAAGTGATAATTTTTCTATTGCTCTGTCACCCTGATCTATGCGAATTTGGTGTATAGCATCATTCATCATCAATATCGAATCGGCAAAAATTTCTGCCGGCGGCTTTAAGAGAAAAAAGCGAATTGCGATAATTAGCAGTAGTTGATTGATAACTAGAATTGCAACGAACCACAGCCAAAAACTGCTAAAAATACGATGTTGCGTAAATTGAAGTGCCCTCATAGGTATCATTAATCTTAGGGTAAAAATATGTAGCCTTGACCACGAATGGTTTGTATGTAGCCCATTCCATCTGGACGTTGTCCAAGTTGTTTACGCAATCTTGATATCAAGACATCTATGGAGCGATCATCAGATTGATAGTTTCTCCCATGTAATTGAAAGCAGATAAAGTCTCTCGAAATCGCATGGCCACGATACTTAAATAGTAGCTTGAGTAAAGCCAGCTCCGTTGCGGTTTGTGAAACGGGCTTTCCGTGACGAAGCAGTTGGTTGCGAGACATATCGAGCGAAAAATTATCAAATTCAACGGGCGCATCAATGGATAAGTTGATGGAGTCTGGGCTAAACCTGCGTAGAACTGCGCGTATGCGAGCTAATAATTCGCGCGTATTAAATGGTTTAGGTAGGTAGTCATCGGCACCTAATTCAAGGCCATGTATTCGATCATGATCTTCGCTGCGCGCTGTTAGCATGATGATGGGCGTGTTATTGCCGCTATTACGCAAAGACCGACAAAGCTCCCAACCATTTTTACCAGGCAAATTAATATCCAAGATATACAGGGAAAAGATATCGTTTTTTAATATGGCCCCCATTTCGTCGCCATCATTTGCACCCAAAACAATCATCCCATTTTTTCCTAAGAAGGAAATAAGAAGGTCGCGTAAGCGGGTATCGTCATCTACTACCAAAATGCGAGGTATGACGGGAGTCGGATTTATTGACATAGAGTCATCCTAACAGAGAACAAGCTCTGACCATGTCTTTCGCTGACCCGCATTACAAAACCTTACAAACATTTAGATCAAATTTAAGTAGAGTCTGTGATGTAGCAATTTAATTTGCTTAATAAGAAAGCATTCAAATTATTCTCTTCGTAGATGGGGTCGTTATGAGTACAGAGTACAAAAATATTAAAACATCTGCATTGAGAATATTTTGAGGCTTTCAAAAACTGTTTTCTATTGAAGCTTTCTAGAAAAATTGAATTTTAATCAGTAATTAATACTCATTTCTCATTATGTTCATAACTGCGGTTGAAAAAGATTTTGATGGAGTCAAGCAGACCCTGCTTAATGAAGATGCTTTGACTAGTCATGACACTTGGAAGAGTGTTGAGGCACGACATTTCATCCTGAATTTTTTACTTGTGATTCTTTGGTCCTCAGCGGTTCGGCCGATTAATCGTGAGTACGAGTCATGGTTTTTTAGTCGAGCCCGATTTGCGGATCGTCTCCTAAAGCGCTTGTCCGAGCCTGGTTGGGAAATTGCTGAGCCGACCGTCGAGCAGGGTATTACTAAAATCACTGCTGTTGTTGCTCAGAGTTTAAAAGGTAGATCTGGAAATATTGCAGATGCCATTGAAACATTGAGTCACTACCACTTCAAGCGCTATGATCGCTCATGGTCAAGCCTGCGCCCAGTCCAAAAAACATTTTTGCAAGAGTGGCCAGCGCCTAGTAAATTATATTTTGCCTTTGGACCCCATATTGGTATCGGCGATGAAATGATTCTATTTCTTGCGGTCGAGGCTTTTATGAGAAAGTTCCCAGGTATCAGCGTTGAGGTCTGGTCTCATTCAAAAGATCTTTGGAGATGGAACCCGAAGATCACCGCTTATCACATAGATACGGATGCCTTAGTACCTTTTGTACGTGCGCAAGAATTGCTAAAAGAAGAGCCTAATGCATTAATTGCATTTTGTGATTTCGCATCAGACAAGATATATAGAGAGCTTGAAACCGTCCCTGGTTTTGAACGATTTTTCTATTTAGACATAGGCTCAAGGTTGGTCCGCATGGTCAATCAGGCTGAGGGTTGCATTACCGAATATGAAAGCAGCGATGATGGTTTGACAATTTATGACGCACTTAAGGATCTACTCAGCTCTATTGGTATGGATACGCCAAAGCTAGGCTCATTAATCAAGCCCCACAGAGTTGAGGATAAAAAAACAGGTTTTCGTGTGTTTCTGAATCCTCATTCATCCAAGGAAAAAAGTGCGGTAACTGCACAGTGGTGGGCCGATGCCGTTCATCATCTGAGTTTTGAGCATCCTATTGAAATCACTATTGTTGCCGGCCTCAATGAGGCTAATCAACAATTTTCATGCGCTATTGCGGACTTGCTTGACAGTTCAAATATTCAAGTAGCGGTGCTTCCGAAGTCTGGACTAGATGAAATCATCAAAACAGCGTTAAGCCACGATATTATTTTGGGCCTCGACACATTTACGGCTCATATAAATACGATCAGTAAAGTCAATTGCGTGACTGTGTTCTTTGGATCTTCTGGTGATAGCTGGCGCGTCCCTCAAGAGACTGTCCTTAATCTTCAGATTACTGATGAAGGTTTGCTGGCAGGAGAATTGGCAATGCTACTGCTGCGTCCCGTCTCTGATGCTGTCACAGTGGCTATATTGTGTGAAATAGCCGAAATCACAGCTTCACTTGAGATGTCATTGGAGCGCGGGAATTCTTGTAGGGCCGTGCATGATTGTTTGGAAAGCATATTGCATCTAACGCAATCCTTATTTAGACATAACCATAAGTTGGCCAAAATTTTCACCGAATACTCAATGAGCCATATTGAATCTCTTAAGGGGGTTGTCAAGGTTCTTGGGGAAGATGAGCCTCTATCTGACTTGCAGACTCGAGCATTGAGAACTGCATCCATGGGTTGGAAAAATTCCAACCTTAACCGCTACTCTAGATATATCGCTTCGCATCAATTTGATGGAGCTGGTTTGCAGTGAGCTTAAATCAAACGCCACATCTTCTACCTCTGTTTCGCTCAATTGGCTGGCAATGTCTCGAGTGGAAGCCCAATATAATTAAGGGAAAGCTAACTGATGAAATGCCTGCGATTGCATCATTAATCGATGGTACTAAAAGTTTAAGCGACCTCGCTGCCCTTGGGGTGGATATGCGCATAGTCAATCAGCTAATTGAGCAAGACATCCTTATATTAGCGCCCGGTCGGATTGCCAATCGTGAATTGACATCTCCAACTGAAAGGTGGTCCGTAATTAGCCCACACTCAGACGATGCGGCACTTTCGATAGGGGGCACCCTAGCTCAGTTAAAAGGCTCGGTCGAGATATCCATATTGACCATGATCGGACCTTCACGCTGTGCCGGTACCTGTGCGCCACTTTATGGTGACGTTGAAGTCGTCACAAAAATTCGCATGGCTGAGGATGATCTATATGGTGAGTTTATCGCGGCTAAAGTAGAGTGCGCAAATATTCATGATGTAGAAATGTATATTGATGCAAGCGGATCACGTTGGTCGGAGCGCATCATGGATAAGCCTGACGACTTTCGACTGAATCAGTATATATCTGGGTTAAAAGCGCACTTTGAAAGCCATACTCCAGATGTGATACTGGCGCCACTAGCGGTCGGGGCGCACAGTGATCACGCGGCTACCTATCAAGCTCTTCAGTCTATCTTGCCGGATTTGCTAAAAAAAGCCCCTGCAACGCGTGTAATGTTTTATGAAGACTTGCCTTACTGTCAATACGATCAAGCAGCATTAGTCGATCGGTTAGAAGACTTTGACAATCTCAAGCCCATAATTATCACAATAGATCCCACCCAAAAAGCAACCGGGATTTCTATATATCGCTCTCAATATATTGCCGCTGATATCGCATGGGATGTTTTGGAATATGCCGAGAAGCTATCCGAAAAGGAGGGTGTTTATGTCGAGCGACTTTGGGAGCTTTCGGAGCCGCATGTCATATGATTCTATCCGCTTCAATTAACTTATTTGATGGCGAGGAGTTGCTTGATGCAAAGCTTCGAGCTTTGCGATGTCAGATTGATCACATTTCAATCGTCTATCAGAAACGCTCATATGCCGGCAATCCTTGTTCACCTTTGCTATTAGGGACGCTTGACTACTTATTGCAAGAAGGGTTGGTAGATGAGGTATTGGAATACGAATTTGAGCCGGATCCTTTCGCAAACCCACAGGTTTTTGAGGCGGATAAGCGTACTCGTGGATTGGAGCTAGCTCGAAAATTCGGTGCGACTCACTTCATTACTATGGATGCAGATGAGTTCATTCTTCCCGATGCAATGGCCTATGCTAAGCAGCAAGTAATTGAGCATGACTATGATGCAACGGCGTGTAAGCTGATCGATTATTGGATTTCACCACGGTATCAAGTAAGGGGGTTGGCTCAGGCGTGGGGCGATTATCTATATGTTCCATTAATCTATAAAATTTGCCCCAATATTGCTTTTACCGCCGAAAAGCATCACGAACATTACTATTGTATTGCAGATACCACGCGAAAATTACCGACAAATAATCCACATCGATTAGATGATCAAGTGATCATGCATCACATGACGACTGTGCGCGCTCAGCGTGATGGCCTTGTCAGTAAATATAAAAATCGATCCTCGCATATTCCTCCTATTTTGCCGGCGGAACATATGGCGGATTTATTGAGATCCTGGGCTCCAAATCATCATTGGGGTCCTGTAACGGATGAAATTGAAGATATCTTTTTAATAGAGCAATCCTTTGCCCGGCAAAATCTTGCGGGGCGCCCTAGTGGAGAGTCATCTGTCATTAGGGAGTGGGATATTAGTCGTCAAAGCAGTCTCCGGGGCGATTCAGAAGATCAGTCTCTCGTCGCGGAACTTGAGATTGTTACCAACATCTTCATAGATTTTACAAATCTACTTAAGTCAGATGATCCCGAAAGAGCGCTTATGCTTTTTGATCCGGGCTATAGAAATTTAGAAGAAGTGAAAAACTGGATACGCGTACATCGACATTTGCTTGCAGTTGTAGAGGGCAGCCTCAATTTATCCATGATAAGAAAAGAAAGTGGACGGTATACGGCCGTAGCAGCAGTTTCTTGGATTGGTGAACAGAAAGGGCCTCGTGCGAAAGTTAGATCTGATACTTCAAATGAAAAGATATTAAGTGAATCTGCTGTTGCCGCAACAAAAGATGTGGGGTGTAACTGGGTTTTGACTGGATTCGAAAACTTATGGTGAAGATTCTTTCTCATGTGAAATGGGCGTTAAGTTTTAACCATTTCCCCAATATTCATGTCTGTAATTGCAGTAAGTAATATGACGACGGTTCAAGTGTTGGGGTCACAAAAACTGGATTTTTATATATGGGCTTTTAGAACAGCTCTTGTACCTGGTCGACGATTCATTGTCTGGCAAGTATTTGACGCAGTTATAAGGGGTATCGAACCTATTGCCCAAGTTTTTTTAGCCGCCAACTTTATCTCTGAATTGGCAAAGCTGATCTCTAAAGAAGGGGGCGTAGAGTCATCCGCTTTTTTCTGGTTGGGACTGATGGCGGCCCTCACGATTTTTTCTATCATTTTTCGTCGTTTGAATGCGCTGGTTAACTCAAAGTACGAATTTCTTCTTCAGTTATTTGTCGAACAAAGCCTGACTGAAAAAGTGTATGCCCTTAGCCAACCACAGTTTGACGAAGAGCTTTTTAATCAAAAGCTTTCTAAGGCAATGATGGGCAAGGACTCTGTGATTGATATCCTGCGTAAGTTTTTAGATATTATTTCCTCTTCATTTGGTTTTTTCATATCAATCATCACAATAACGGTCAAAGCGCCCATTGTTGGTTTTGTGATGATAGTGGCGCTTTTGCCATTGTTGATTGTTCAGATAAAAATCAATCATCGTCGAGATAATGACGAAACACAAAATGATAAAGACTGGCGCATTATGTCAAGAACAGGCTGGGTTTTGACTGACCCAACTCGCATGCCAGAAATTAGATTACTAGGCTCCTACACTAAGCTCATTGAAATCTGGAAGTATCACAAAGAGAGAATTTTTAACAAGGAACTGCAGACCACTAAAGTTTCCGTCGTTAGTTTGTCGCTAGCTGAGTCTGTAAGCCTTGCGGGCGAATTATTTTCTAATATCTGGTTTTTGGGTATGGCGATTAGTGGGGCCCTAAGCTTAGAAGCCTTTCTTTTCTTGCGTGGACTGTTGCAACAAAGCACATCCTCAGGAAATACGCTAGCTTCCACTATTCAAAGTGTCCATAAAAACTTTATCGAGGTTAAAAATTTAAGGGTAATTCTAGAATCAAAACCATTAATCTTGGATGGAACTGTTGAGTTGCCATCATCAGAGAGTTTGCATATTCAATTTAAAAATGTATGTTTTCATTACCCGAACGAAAAAAAAGCATTATTAAATAATGTGAGCTTTGATATCAAGAGCGATAGCAGAATTGCTCTAGTTGGTAAAAATGGCGCCGGAAAGTCTACTATTTTGAAGCTCCTACTGCGCCAGTATTTACCAACCAGTGGTCAGATTTTAATAAATGGTCGCGATATTAAAACGTTAGAGATCAACTCTTTTTATGATCGCATTAGCACCTTAATGCAGAATTTCAGCCTTATTGAGCACTTAAGTATTGCTGAAAATATCCGTCTCGGTACCAATAAAGCTTTGTCTATAGATGACATACGCGAGGCATCCAAAAAAGCTGGAGCTGACAATTTCATTAATAAATTGCGTCATGGATACGACCAGAGAATGCTCAATGTGTATGAAGATGGCTCTGAGTTATCTGGCGGAGAGTCGCAACGCATCTCTCTTGCTAGAGCGCTTGTCAGGCAATCCGATCTCCTAATTCTCGATGAGCCAACTTCTGCGATTGATGCAAAAGGAGAGATGGAATTTTTTAACAATGTTTTCGATGGGCACCGAGGCAAGGCAACAGTCATCGTGAGCCATAGATTTAGTACGGTTCGGACGGCAGACATCATTATCGTTCTGGACGAGGGAGCAATCATTGATTTTGGAAGCCATGCAGAGCTAATGCAGCGAGGTGGTTTGTATAAAGAAATGTTTGACATACAAGCGGAAGGTTATAAGTAGCCGCAATTTCTAATTGCCTACTATTTTTTTGTGTGCTGTAAGGATGTATCAGATTAAATTTCAGGAGTTTTTATGAATTCTATCCAACGAAATAATTACTCAATTAAGTCATTTTGTTTGGCGTTAGCTCTACCTGTATTGGTAACTGGTTGCGGCATGACGGGGACGGGGTCAGTTTCATTTCAGGCTATGTCCAATTCATATCGTGAGGTATTAGAAAGCTATGCTAACGATAATATTTTGATTAATGTCATCAGAGCATCCGAGCAGTTGCCAATGAGCTTTTTGGATATGCCTTCTGTGATTGGAACGGGTTCAGTTAGCGCATCGGTAGGCATTGGGACCAACATCATGAGTACAAATCCTGCCAGTGTTTCAGGTTTTTTCTCATCCTCTGCAGCGAACGCAGGGACATACTATGCTCCAAACGCCAGCTTGGGGGTCAATAATAGTTTTAACTTTACGCAATCATCGCTCGATAATCAGTCTTTTATGCAGTCTTTTTTAAGCGATCTAAAGCCGGAGGATATTAACAACCTTACCAATAACAATGCGGGTCCAAAGTCTATCTTGTATTCTCTAGTCATCGAAAACGTCCAGATTCGTGATCGTAATGGAAATGTAATACAGAGCTGGAATAATGATCCGACGAGCCCTCAATATGCTGAGTTTCAACGCACTCTCTATCGTCTGATCGATAGCGGCCTCAGAACTGAGGTAGTGACTCGAAGGGAGGTCTTATCTGGCCCCATGAATCTTGATTTCATATCGCAAAACCTGGATAAGGTTGCCCCTTTCTACGAAATGCCTAATGTCATGCTAGTTCCTGCCGATGGTAAGAATAAGTCGCGCATGTATGAGTTTGTCCGCTTTACACCCATTACTAGAATGTGTTTGATAAAAAACCAAAAAGAGGAAAACTTGCAGAAACAATTTACTGATTCTGCATTTTGTAATCCACATTATGCAAATGCTGATCGCCCCCAGAATATTATTGGTGACCTTTCCAATCCCGGCGCTACTCACGATGGAAAGCATACTCTTGCCATTAAGCTACGCTCCCCCAGAAATATATATTCCTTCTTAGGTAGTATTGCTTCGCTGCAGCTTCAATCAAACCCTAAAGTAATCAAAATCAAAAATTCAGACTATTTTGCAGCTAACCCAAGTACAGTTCAGGATTTAAATGATGATGCTTCTTCGGTGCCATTATTTGAAGTGTTAAAAAATAATAATTCCACTCGACCAATTTCCGTTGTCAACTATCGTGGTAATACATATTCAATTCCCGCTGACCGAGCAAGTAGATCGCGTGAAGTGCTTATTTTGCTCTCTGAAATTCTTACACTCAGTAAAGTGCCTGGCTCCATCCCTCCTTCGCCAGCAGTTCTTATTAACTAAGTATTGTCTATAGCATGCGCTTATGGAGTCTAGTGGAGTATTTTTAGAGTGGTATAGACCCAATATTGATTTGTCGGCTAACCCGACAAATCAATATTAAGCGTCCCGAAACAGGACGCCTATGAGAAGCTCAGTCTCGTCCCAGCGCCTGACATCCCCACCCAAGACGGTCCAATAGATCATCTATTGTTGCAAACAGTCACAGCAACATTCCGCATCACCAAAAGAAAAGGGACCACATTGCTGTGATCCCTTTGTATAACTGGTGGGTCGGGCGAGATTCGAACTCGCGACCAACGGATTAAAAGTCCGCTGCTCTACCGACTGAGCTACCGACCCAGTAAAGACTGAAATTATAGCAATTATTTTGTTTTGGCCTTGAAATTGCCGGGCACCTATTCTTAAGCCGCAGAGCGCCTTGCTACGGGGGGATTCTTGGCAAAGTAGTCCTTGATTCCCTGCAAAATTGCCTCTGCAATCTGCTCTTGATAGCCCTCATCATTGAGCTTTGCCTCTTCTTTTGGGTTGCTAATAAAGGCCGTTTCTACCAGGATGGATGGAATATCTGGGGCCCTGAGTACCGCAAAGCCAGCTTGCTCTACTTTGGGCTTATGCAGGGCTGCAAATCCGCCAATGCGCTGCAATACTGCGCTTCCGACCTGAACCGAATCCTTGATTTGCGCGGTGGTCGACATATCGAGAAGCAGGTGCGCTACTTGGGTATCGGTGGTCTTGATATTGATGCCGCCAATGAGGTCCGATGCGTTTTCTTTATTGGCCATCCATCGCGCGGTGGTGCTGGTTGCGCCTTGTTGCGATAGGGCAAAAACAGAGGCGCCCCGGGCATGCGGCTGAATAAATGCATCCGCATGAATCGAGACAAATAAATCAGCACCCACTTGGCGGGCTTTGCGAACCCGAGTATGGAGCGGCACAAAGTAATCGCCATCGCGCGTCATAAAGGCCCGCATATTAGGCTCGTTTTCAATCTTGGTGTTGAGGCGTTTGGCAATCGACAGCACAATGTTTTTCTCATAACTACCCCTAGCGCCAATGGCTCCCGGGTCTTCGCCGCCGTGCCCTGGGTCTAGGGCAATCGTGATCAGTCGTTTAAAGCGGGGGCTGGTAGCGGTGTCTTTGGGGGCTGGAATGGCTTGCGCAACCGGCGCGTCTTGGCGATGGGCAAATTGCGCGATCAGATCTTCCTCATTCTTTTTCTCCAGCGCCTGCTCTTTTTTTGCGCTGCTGCGAACCAGTTGCATGAGTGGATCGGGCGGGGTTGTGGGGTAAAGATCAAACACAGAGCGGAATTTGTATTCAGCAACGGGCTCCAGGGTGAAGAGTTGCGGCTTAATCGGCTCTTTCAGATCAAACACCAAGCGCACTACATTGGGCTGAAATTGCCCCACCCGAATTTGCGACACATAGGGATCGTTGGGCTTCACTTTAGCAACCAGATCCCGCAGGGTTGGATTGAGTTGCAAGCCAGTTACATCAACAACCAAGCGATCTGGCCCCGTCAGAATTTGGTGACTGACTTTAAGCGCGTTATCGGATTCGAGGGTGATGCGGGTGTAGTCTTCGGATGGCCAAACGCGCACACCCAAAATCGTCGCTCCCCACGCGATGTCAGCTTTACCTAATAGCAGTATTAAGCCTAGCGTTGTAGCCGAGCCTTTAAGGTGTTTGCGCCGATTGGGGTTAATGTGATCTGCCATTGGCCCTGATTTTAGGGGAGATCGCGTTGCAATTGGGTGAGCAGTCTTAAGCCCAAATCGCTCAGGGCTTTGAGCTCAAATTGCCGTTCGGTCTCTTGTTCGCCTGTCGTAATCGCAATTTGCAGATCAAGCTGGGGAAGGGTGCCTGCTGCTTTTTCTGGCCACTCAATCAGGCACATGCCGGGCGCATCAAAATGCTCTGCCAAACCAGCTTCTTGCCACTCAAGGGGTGTGCGCATGCGGTACAAATCAAAATGAAAGGCCTGAGCAATTTGTTTACTGCACACAATCGGATAAGACTCACACAGCGAGTAGGTTGGGCTTTTGACCCTACCAGCGTAGCCCATGCCTTGAATCAGATAGCGCGTAAAGGCCGTCTTGCCTGCGCCTAAATTGCCTTCTAGGGCGATATTGACATGCTGTTCTGGTAAATGAGCGTCTGCGAAAAAATGCGCCAGCACGCCGCCAAGCGCCTTGGCGAGGTCAGCCGTTTCACTTTCTTGCCTACAATGTCTTTTAATCGATTTCAAATGGGAATCTGTTTGTGTGTCTAACGTGTAGCGTAGTTTATTCAGTAAATGCCGATCCCGCCTAAAACGATTCCTGCTGCCGATCATTCCGTTGCGCCGGACGCCATCACAGGCCCTGACTTTCGGGCTTGGCTCGATGGCGAGGCATTGGCATTGAGATTTGATCGCCTGCGGATTGCCGATACCGATTTAGGGCTTGCCCCAGAGCGCTTACGCGCCTGGTTAGCGGCTGGCTACCATGGTGAGATGGGCTTTATGGAGCGACATGCTGCCTTACGCTCCAGCCCAGAGCTGCTTCAGCCCGGCACCTTGCGCGTTGTCTGCGTCTCCATGAATTACGCCCCCGATCTTGATATTGACGCGGAGTGGAATCGAATTGCTAGCCCCGGTGAGGCAGTGATATCGGTTTATGCCCGCGGCCGGGATTACCACAAAGTATTGCGCCAGCGCCTCCAGGATTTAGCAAGTCGTATTGAAGAGCGCATCGGTCCGTTTGGCTACCGCGTCTTCACGGATTCAGCGCCGCTAATGGAAGTCGAGTTGGCACAAAAAGCGGGATTGGGGTGGCGCGGTAAACACACCCTCCTACTCAATCGTGAAGCGGGCTCGGTTTTCTTTTTAGGGGAGATATTGCTCGATTTGCCTTTGCCAGTGGATCCGCCAGTAGAGCCCCACTGCGGCACGTGCAGCGCTTGCATCGACGTATGCCCAACAGCGGCGATTACCGCGCCGTATGTAGTTGATGCGCGCCGATGTATCTCTTACCTCACGATTGAAAACCCGGGACCCATTCCCTTAGAGTTTCGTATCGCGATGGGCAATCGCGTGTACGGCTGCGATGATTGCCAATTGGCTTGCCCGTGGAATAAGTTTGCCCAAGCAACAGCCTTGCCGGATTTTGCTGAGCGGAATAGCATGGGCGGAAGTTCTTTATTGGAGTTATGGTCTTGGACTGCAAGCGATTTTGAGCGCCGCCATGAGGGGAGCGCCATTCGCCGGATTGGCTATAGCCGCTGGCGCCGCAATCTCGCGGTGGCGATGGGCAATGCCCTGCGTTCAGACAAGAGTGCGCCTGAGCTGAAATCAGCCCTTCGCAGGGCCTTGCAAGCAGACCAAGCAGCAGCTGATGCTTTGGTGCAGGAGCACATTGATTGGGCCCTAGAGGCCCCATTCTCGGCATAAAAATCTGCTCATTCCTTCGGACTCATACAATCCCAATATGCAATCCGATCGTGACCCCGTTCTAGAGCCTGCCCAAGGGGCTGAGTTGCATCGCTTTACTAGTCGCAAGGATGCGTTTCGTAATGGTCTCAAAGATGCGAGCGGTGCTCCTGCCATGGTCCTCTTTGCCGGCATGGTGGGTTTTGGGGCGATGGGCAAAACCAGCGGGTTTGATCTCAGCTTTACTGCCTTGAGTAGCCTCCTGATGTTTGCGCTACCCGGTCAAGTTGTATTAATGGAGATGATGGTCGATGGCGCGTCGCTGTTAGCGATTGCCCTAGCCGTAACCTTGACATCTACCCGCTTTATCACCATGACCATCACCTTGTTTCCGCAACTGGATCGGCGCGATCAAAATAAACGTTTATATGCGTCCGTTCATTTGCTCGCGATGACGGCATGGGCTGTGTCGATGCGGGAATTTCAGCGGATTGAGCCGCAGCACCGTTTAAGTTACTTTGCCGGCCTCGGTTTACTATGCTGGATGATTTCAGTACCGGGGACGATCTTGGGTTATTTGCTGGCAGGTGTAGTGCCGGTCTTTATTACGCTCGGCTTGATTTTTATTAACCCCTTATTTTTCTTGCTGACTTTTGCTGAGGTCAAGCCATGGATTAATCGGATTGCGATTGCCCTGGGTTGTGTGATGGGCCCTTTCTTCTATTTGCTGGATCGCGATACGAGTCTTTTGACTACCGGCATTGTGGCAGGCACCTTAGCCTATTGGATTGACCGTCAATATTTGCGCAAGCGCAGAGCTGCATCGGATGGAGGCATGTTGTGATGGCCGCTCACTTACAAGGATGGGGGCTGTGGATTGCCCTCGCAAGCGCCTGCATTGGCACCTACTTGTGTCGCGCCATCGGCGTGATGCTTGCCGGAAAAATTAACCAAGAAAGCGAGATCTTTCGCTGGTTATCGGCAGTCACCTATGCCATGGTTGCAGCCTTAACCATCCGCTTGATTGTTTTGCCGATTGGTTTACTCGATACCGTACCGCTGTGGATCCGTATTTTGATTTGCTTGCTTAGCATTGGCATCATGCTGTCAAAACCCCAGCAGCGCTTTGTTCCGGCCTTACTGATTGGTACGCTGCTGATGGTCTCTTACGGCCTGATGCGCTAAGACCGTAAGAGGATTTCAAAAAGGATTCGTTTAGAGCAATACTTTATTGCAGGTGGGCTGCCAAGATGCGAGCAATATGCACCGCATCGCGCTGCGTACCATCATGAATCTGATGACGGCAACTCGTACCATCGGCAACCACCCAGCTATCCGGCGCTTGCCGAATGGCTGGCAATAAACTCAGTTCTGCCATTTGCTTTGACACGCTAATGTGCTCGACTTCATAACCAAAACTTCCAGCCATACCGCAGCAAGACGATTCAATCAGAGTGGGCTTTGCATTCGGAATCAGTTGCAGCAGTTCGAGTGCTGGCGTCACGGCAGCAAATGCTTTTTGATGGCAATGGCCATGAAACAGCACTGCGCGATCGGCTGGTTTGAGATTGAGATTGAGTTTGCCGGCCTTGGATTGATCGACTAAGAATTCTTCTAATAGCTGCGCTTTTTGGCTGACACTCACTGCCTTTTGTCCAAAGCCCATCACTAAGGCTTCGTCCTTTAAGGTGAAGAGGCAAGAGGGTTCCAATCCAACGATGGCAATACCGCGCTCGGCATAGGGTGCCAAGTGGTCTACCAAGGCGCCCAAGCGGGCTTTGGCCTCATCCACCATGCCAGCAGCAAGGTAGGTACGACCACAACAAAACTGCTTTGAGCATTTCTGTTCTGTGGCAGAAGCGCTATTCGCTGTATCCATTTGCGGAATATGAATTTGATACCCAGCGGAGCGCAGCACGGCAATTGCTGCATGCACGTTCTCGTTCTCAAAGTAGGCATTAAAGGTATCGACTAAAAGGACGACTGCCTTACTCTCGGCTTGCAGTTGCTCTGGTGTGAAACGGTATTGCGCTGCACTTGCCGCGGAATCGATTGGTGCATTCCAAAAAGTATCGCTACGCCAGACGGGTAGGGTGCGCTCGGCTGAAATGCCAGTGAGCCACTCTTGTATCTTGGCAATGGCGGGGATGCGGTTACGAATATTCAGTAAAGCGGGTAGGCCTGGAATACGGCTCACCATCGGCGCATAGTGCGGCAAGTGCGCTACTAGGCGATCACGCAGCGTATGGCCATGGCGTTTTTTGTAGTGGCTTAAGTATTCCACTTTCATCTTCGCCATATCGACACCCGTAGGGCACTCGCGGCGACAGGCTTTGCAGCTGACGCATAAATCCATGGCATCTTTGACGGCTGCAGTAGTCAGCGGATCTTCACCGGGCGCAGCATCGAGTTGACCCGATACGGCAAGGCGTAAGGTATTGGCACGGCCGCGGGTGAGGTGTTTTTCATCGCGGGTAACGCGGTAGCTGGGGCACATGGTACCTGCATCAAACTTACGGCAATGGCCATTGTTATTGCACATCTCGACTGCTTTGGAAAAGCCATGCGCTGGATCGCCGCCACTACCCGGCGCGCTCGTCTCTTCGGTAACGGGATTGTTTTGCACATTCCATGCCGACCAATCTAAATTGGTCTTGAGGGGAATGATTTTGTATTCCGGCGGAAAGCGGAAATAACTCGAATCATCCATCTTCGGTGGATCAATGATTTTTCCGGGATTAAATAAATTATCCGGATCAAATGCATGTTTGATCTCACGCAAGGCATCGGTAATCTTCGGACCAAATTGCCAGCTAATCCATTCACCGCGGCACAGGCCATCGCCGTGCTCGCCGCTGTACGCGCCTTTATAGCGACGTACTAGTTCAGACGCCTCTTCTGCCATGGCCCGCATCTTCTGCGCGCCATCACGGCGCATATCCAAGATCGGCCGAACATGCAAAGTGCCCACGGATGCGTGGGCATACCAGGTACCGCGTGAGCCGTATTTTGAAAAGACGTCGGTGAGTGCACTGGTGTAGTCAGCTAGGTTCTCGAGTGGTACGGCACAGTCCTCAATAAAGCTCACCGGCTTGCCATCGCCTTTGAGACTCATCATGATGTTCAGGCCCGCTTTACGAACTTCCCACAGATTTTTTTGGAGACCTGCATCGGGCATTGACACCACAGTATTCGGTAAACCCAAGTCACTCATCAATTCCTTGAGTGCTGCAACGCGTTCTAACAGTGGGGCATGCGCTTCACCCGAAAACTCCACGAGTAAGATCGCTTCGGGTGTTGGGCCAGCTGCATCAATCAGTGCGCTTTCAATGGTCTTTTTAAAGCTGGGGTTGTGCCGCGCTAAATCAATCATGGTGCGGTCGACTAATTCCACCGCGGTAGGACCTAGTTTGACAATGTGCTGCGCGCTATCCATGGCGCGATAGAAGCTGGAGAAATTCACAATGCCGAGCACCTTGTGCTGCGGTAATGGAGCCAATTTCAGTTGCAGTGATTTGAAATACGCCAGCGTCCCTTCACTGCCGACTAACAAGTGGGCCAAGTTAACGCTGCCATCAGTGGTGTACGGTTTTTCGCTTTGCGGATGAAATACATCCAAGTTATAGCCAGCGACACGGCGCATGACTTTCGGAAACATCGCTTCAATTTCGGGTTGCAAGCGATTGGCTAAGCCTTTGACAAAATCACCCAGCTGTTTTGCGCTTCCCGTGCTCTGAGCATAGTTACCGAATTGCGCCAGTTGACCATCGGCCAGCCATGCATCGATGCCCAAGACGTTGTGCACCATATTGCCGTATGCAAGCGAGCGACTGCCGCAGGAATTGTTTCCGGCCATGCCGCCAATCGTTGCTTGCGCTCCGGTAGAAACGTCAACGGGGTACCACAAGCCATGTTTTTTTAGATTGGCATTGAGGTGATCCAGAACTAAACCGGGCTCCACTTCAGCAGTGGCTTTTTCGGGATCGACGTGGAGGATCTTGCGAAAGGCCTTGCTGTTATCAATGACCAGCGCAACCCCAGTGGTTTGGCCGCATTGGCTCGTGCCGCCGCCACGGGGCAATACTGGGATCGAATGCTCCCGCGCTACTGCTAAAGCCGTTTCGATATCAGCTGCATCTTCGGGGATCACAACCCCAACCGGAAATTGCTGATAAATCGATGCATCCGTAGCGTAGCGACCCCGGCTTGGGGTGTCGGTTAGCACCTGCCCACGGATGTGCTTTTGCAATTGGGAGCTGATTTCAGGGGGCAGGGCGGTTTTTGTTGGCATGGCTCAAGGTATGGGAAAATGGCAAATACATTCAGAATCGAGTGAAATTCTACAAAAGACCGACTATTTCAGCTTGATCCCCTGTTTTTTTACAGATTTTTGATTTTACGTGGCAATTGGTTTTCTTAAAATTGACCCGCGTCGGATTGAACAAGGGATTTTGAGCTACAACAGCGACCGTTGCGGTATTCCACCGAATTCAGACCAAAACACCATTAGGAGACCATCATGTTGGCAAACAAACCTTACCTGACCCAAGCAAACGTTCAAGCCATTCTGGACGCCGCCAATGCGCACGCTGCTGCAAACAACTGGGCAGTGACGATTGCGGTTTGTGATGATGGCGGCCACGTACTCGGCATGATTCGCCGCGATGGCTGCGCTCCTGTATCCGCTTACATTGCCCAAGAGAAAGCCCGTACGGCGGCTATGGGTAAGCGCGAGACTCGCGTATACGAAGAGATTATTAACAACGGCCGCACCTCCTTTTTGTCCGCACCCCACATTCAAGGGATGCTAGAGGGTGGCGTCAATATCGATGTAAATGGATTTACCATCGGCGCAGTCGGCGTTTCCGGCGTGAAGTCTTCCGAAGATGCCAGCACTGCTAAGGCTGGGATCGCGGCCATTATTTAAGTTACCTTGACCAATACCACTGTAGATACAAACACCCCCGCAGAGTCTGCCGACTCTCCAGTTAGCATTACCTTCGCCGATTTTGGCCTTGACCCACGCGTTCAAAAGGCAATCGGCGAACAGGGCTATAACACCCCAACCCCCATTCAAGCGCAAGCGATTCCTCATGTGCTAGCGGGCAAAGATTTAATGGGTGCCGCGCAAACGGGTACTGGCAAAACTGCCGCCTTTGTGTTGCCCATCATTCAAAAGTTGCTTCCGGGTTCAAGTAGTAGCGCATCGCCAGCGCGCCATCCCATTCGCGCACTGGTCTTAACGCCAACCCGCGAACTGGCAGTGCAGGTTGCCGATAATGCGGCTAACTATTCTCGGCATACGGATCTGCGCTCAACCGTCGTTTTTGGTGGTGTGGACATGCAGCCCCAAGTGGCTCAGCTACGCAGTGGTATCGAAATACTGATTGCTACGCCTGGACGTTTACTCGATCACCTTGGCTCTAAAACCGCGAACTTATCGCAAGTCGAGATCTTGGTCTTGGATGAAGCTGATCGCATGCTCGATATGGGCTTTTTGCCTGATCTGCAGCGCATCATTAATTTAATCCCAGCACAGCGCCAAACCTTATTGTTCTCAGCCACCTTCTCTCCTGAGATTAAAAAATTAGCACAGAGTTATTTGCGCAACCCCGTTACGGTTGAAGTGGCACGCCAAAATGCCGCTGCCGATACCGTCAGGCAGGTGGTGCACTTGGTCTCTGCGGCCGATAAGCAGCGTGCGATTACCACCATCTTGGAGGCGCGTACCCGCCAGGGTTTATCGCGTCAGTGCATCATCTTTACCAATAGCCGTTTAGGCTGCGCCAAACTCTCGCGGGCACTTGAGCGCGATGGTATTAAGGCGGGATCGATTCATGGCGATAAGAGTCAGGGTGAACGTACACTGACTTTGGATGCATTTAAGTCGGGCGCTATTGAGGCTTTGGTGGCAACCGATGTGGCAGCGCGTGGTCTGGATATTCCAGCGATGCCTTGCGTGATTAATCACGAGTTGCCTTACAACGCCGAGGACTTCATTCACCGCATTGGCCGTACAGGACGGGCAGGTAGCACCGGCGATGCAATTGCCTTAGTCGACGATGGTGAAAAGCGCTTGTTAGACGACATCGAAAAATTGATGAAGCGCAAATTGCAAGTGATGCCACTCCCAGAATTAAAGGGCGGCAAAACGGCAGATCCATTTTTCTATAAGCCCTATCAAGCCGGCGCAGCTCCAGCCGGTGCCGCACAAGCAGCGCCAAAGGCGAGTCTTGATGATCGCAACCCTGATCAGCCGATCGCCAACCCCATTAAAAAAGCAGGCATCACACCCGCTAAATCACCGGTTGGTGCTTTACTCGGCGGCATGAAAAAAAAGACCGGTTAGTTTTGAGTGCGGCTGATTTGCTTAGTCCGATCAGCCCAAGCATGCGTGGCCTGCAGTAGCCACTCTGCAATCGTTTGGTCTTGTCCATCACTGAGATTCCTTAAACCCAGATGCAGTGCAGCTGCCTGTAGCGCTTGTAAAGCAGCCGCCTCACTTGCGGTATTGATTTCAGTAGCCTGAGTCTGCTTACTTAACTTCTCCCCATGCGGATCTAAGACGAGTGGCAAGTGGCGGTATTGTGGGGTTGGGTAATCCAAAATCCCTTGCAAATAAATTTGCCGCGCAGTGTTGCTGAGTAAATCGGCGCCCCGCACAATGTGCGTGATGCCTTGTCGTGCATCATCAACCACCACGGCGAGTTGATACGCAACAATTCCATCGGCCCTAAGCAGTACAAAATCCCCCACATCAGTATTGAGGTTTTGCTCTTGTGACCCAAGCTCCGCATCGCTAAAGCGAATCACTTGCTCGGGTTTGAGGGCAAGGCGCCATGCAGAAGGCGGCATCGCTTCAGGAAGCTGTGCTTGCCAAACATAGCCATGACGGCAGGTGCCCGGATAGATCTGTTCTTGATTGCGGGCGCGTAGCTTGCCTTGGCTGCTCAGGGCGCTAGTAATCTGCTGGCGCGAGCAAGTACAGGGGTAGATCTGCCGATCGCTGTAAAGCGTTTCTAAGACGTTTTGGTAAGTCTTGAGTTGCTGGGATTGCCAGAGCACTTCCTCGTCCCAGGTAAGCCCACAGGCCTGTAGCTGAGCCAAAATGCGCTGGTCCATTCCGGCAATGCAGCGCGGCGCATCCAAATCCTCGATGCGGACGAGCCAAGCGCCTTGATTGGAGCGGGCATCCAGCCAGCTTCCCAGGGCGCTGGCTAGGGAGCCGGCATGCAAAGGCCCGGTCGGTGAGGGCGCAAAGCGCCCACGGTAGCGTGGATGGGGTGGTTTTAAGCTAGACACAGCTAAAATCATCTCATGGCCGTACCCCGTTTTGTTCATCTGCGCGTTCATTCCGAGTTTTCAATTACGGATGGAGTCGTGCGCATTGATGATGCGGTTGCTGCAGCAAGCAGTGATGGCATGGGTGCCTTGGCCATTACCGACCTCAGCAACCTATTTGGTCTAGTGAAGTTTTACATGGCTGCCCGTGAAGGCGGAGTCAAGCCGATTGCCGGCGCCGATGTGTGGCTCTCGAATCTACAAGATCCTGATCAGCCCTACCGGATGCTTCTGCTGGTGCAAAACCACTCCGGCTACCTCAATTTATGCCAGCTGCTCAGCCGGGCATCGCTGGATAACCAATCGCGGGGGCGCGCAGAAGTAGATCCTCGGTGGTTTAGTGAGCCGGCTGCAAAAAAAGAAGATCAGGCGGTTGGCCGAACTCTGTCCTATGGATTGATTGCCTTATCGGGCGCGCATTTGGGTGATGTGGGTACCGCGCTATTGGCGGGCCAGGAAGAGCAGGCGAGAGCCGCTGCCGAGCGCTGGAAAACCCTTTTTCCGGGCGCTTACTTTATTGAAGTGCAGCGTGCCGGGCATCCGCAAGATGAACAACACCTGCAGCTAGCTTGCCAGCTTGCGAGCACCCTTGCTATACCGGTAGTTGCGACCCATGCCGTCCAGTTTATGCATCGGGATGATTTCAATGCCCATGAAGCGCGGGTGTGTATCGCAGAGGGCGAGTTACTCGGCAATCCACGTCGCCAGAAAAAATTCAATCCCGAGCAATACTTTTTAAGCCAAGCCGAGATGGAAAAGCGCTTTGCTGATTTACCAAGCGCGCTCGCTAACTCGGTTGAGATTGCCAAACGCTGCAACCTCTCCTTGGTATTGGGTCAGCCTCGTTTGCCGGAGTTTCCGATTCCGGCCGGCATCTCGCTCGGCGATTATTTATTTAAGCAGGCCGAGGTCGGGTTGGTTCGGCATATGGCACGTAACTTTCCCGATCCAGAGCAGCGCGCTGCAGAAGAGCCCCGTTATCGCGAGCGTTTGACGTTTGAAGTGAAGACTATTGAGCAAATGGGATTCCCGGGTTACTTTTTAATCGTTGCCGACTTTATTAACTGGGCAAAGAACAATGGCGTACCCGTGGGTCCTGGCCGCGGCTCGGGTGCCGGCTCCTTAGTAGCTTATTCACTTGGGATTACGGATCTGGATCCCCTTAAATACAACCTGCTGTTTGAGCGATTTTTAAATCCAGAGCGGGTATCGATGCCCGACTTTGATATCGACTTTTGCCAGCACGGGCGCGATCGTGTAATTCAGTATGTCAAAGACAAATACGGCAAAGATGCCGTGAGTCAAATTGCCACCTTTGGCACCATGGCAGCGAAAGCAGCTATTCGGGATGTGGGCCGGGTCTTGGAGCAGGGCTATGGCTTTGTCGATAGCATCGCAAAGCTCGTGCCATTTAAGCCCGGTCAACTGGTCACGATTGAGATGGCCAAAAAAGAAGAAAAGCAATTGGCTGAGCGGGAGCGTAATGAGGATGAAGTGCGGCAACTCTTGGCGCTTGCACAGCAACTCGAGGGCATGACCCGTAACGTGGGCATGCATGCCGGCGGCGTACTCATTGCCCCGGGAAAGCTAACGGATTTTTGTCCGCTGTATACGCAAGACTCCAAAGACCAAGACAGCAGCTCGGTCATCAGTCAGTACGATAAAGATGACGTAGAGGCGATTGGCCTCGTCAAGTTCGACTTCTTGGGCTTAACCACGCTGACCATCTTGGCTGCAGCAGAGAGATGGATTAAAGCATTGCATGCCGATCGCAAAGACTGGACTATCGGCGACATCACCTTGGAAGATCCTGCTGCATTTGAAGTTCTGAAATCCGCTAATACCGTTGCAGTCTTCCAGCTGGAAAGCCGCGGCATGCAGGGCATGCTGCGCGATGCCAAGCCCGATCGCTTTGAAGACATCATCGCTCTCGTAGCGCTTTATCGTCCTGGCCCAATGGATCTGATTCCGGACTTTATTGCGCGTAAACACGGCCGCCAACAGGTTGAATACCCCGATCCCCGTATTGAGCCGGTTCTGCGCGAAACCTACGGCATCATGGTTTATCAAGAGCAGGTGATGCAGATGGCCCAAATGATTGGGGGCTACTCGTTGGGCGGCGCTGATTTATTACGCCGGGCGATGGGCAAGAAAAAGCCAGAAGAGATGGCGCAGCACCGCAAGATCTTTAGTGAGGGCGCCAAAAAAGGCGGCATTACTGAAGCCAAAGCCAATGAGATTTATGACCTGATGGAGCGCTTTGCGGGTTATGGATTTAATAAATCCCATGCTGCTGCATATGCCTTACTCGCTTATCAAACCGCATGGCTCAAGGCCCATTACCCTGCTGAATTTATGGCGGGCAACTTATCGCTCGCCATGGACGACACCGATAAGGTCAAAATTCTGTACGACGATTGCCTGCAAAATCGCTTACGGGTATTGCCGCCGGATATCAATACCGGCACCTATGAATTTACTCCCCTGCGCACGCAAGGGGCGCCATTAGAGCAGTCCTTGACCGATATACGCTACGGCTTAGGTGCGGTACGCGGCACCGGCGAAGCAGCGATTGAGGCAATTGTTAAAGCGCGCGAAACCGGCGGCCCCTTTACTGATCTGTTTGATTTCTGTGCGCGTGTCGATCGCCGCCAAGTCAATCGCCGTGCAATTGAGGCATTGATGCGCGCTGGCGCCTTTGATAGTTTGTATGCCGCAGGACCCAATCAAAAAGGCAAGCCCTACGATATTCGCTCTACCTTACTCGCTTCATTGGCGCGGGCGATTGAGGCAGCAGAGCAGGCCGAGGCATCGATTCATCAGGTGAGTTTGTTTGAGACTGCAGGTGAATCCGATCGCCACTTGCCTGAGCTCGTGAGTGAGCCGCCTTGGCCTGAAAAGAAACGACTGCAAGAAGAAAAAACCGCGCTTGGCTTATGCCTTACCGGCCATTTGTTTGATGCATACCGCAATGAGGTAGCGCATTTTGTACGGCAACCTTTGGTCAAGGTAGCCGAAGGAAAAGACCAATTGCTGGCCGGCATTATTACGTCAGCACGCATGCTGACTGGGCAACGTGGGCGAATGATGGTTGCCACGATTGACGACGGTACAGCGGCAATCGAAGTCATGCTCTATAGCGAGGTGTACGAACCCAATCGATCCTGGTTAAAAGAAGATGAGCTGGTTATCGCAAAAGTGAATGTCACGCCTGATAAGTTTTCCGGTGGCACTCGGATCGTGGCAGAGGCTGTGATGGATATCGCGGGTGCGCGTTTGCGCTTTGGCCGTAATGTGCATGTGCGGATGGATTCCGGGGTTGATCTGAAACTCTTCCGCAGTCAAATCAACCCTTACTTAATCAGCAATCGCCAGCAACAGGCAAAGCCAGGTATGCCCTCAAATATGGCACCTAGCCCATTAGATGGCTTTAAGGGATTGCCGCTGACTGCGGTAGTCACTACGAGTGGCAGTGCTTGCTTAGTGCAGTTTCCGGATGAGTTACGGCTCTATCCGGATGATGCTTGTCTGCATAGCCTGCATCAATTGCTTGCAACAACACAGGCAGATCCGGTGACGGTGCAGTACGCGTAAAAAATACTGGATTTATTGCGCTGCTTTTAAGGCCGCATGCGCACGAATTTTTTCATTAAGGCGCTCTCTGCTGCTTTTGTCATTTGATTGATCGCGCACTTTATGAAAAATATGAATGACTTCGGTTGCCCAGGCGCCGGATTTACGAATCACACCATGGGCTTGTAGTCTAAATACAAAGTCGGCATCTTCATGTCCCCAGCCAAGCAGCGTTTCATCAAACCCGCCAATCGCGAGGGCGTCGCTACGCCAGCAGGCCATATTGCAACCCTTAATGCGCCGCCAAACAAACGTGCTGTACAGCCTGCGTGAGTGATCACCAAACTTGATTAACAAGGGCAGTAATTTATTGAGGCCGCCGCGTAAGCGATAGCGAAGGGCATGCTGCTTGAAGCGCTCAAAACTCCAATGCGGCCATGACAGCATTTCTTGGGCGAGCGCTTTGTTTGACAGAATACGACTGCCCGTTACCATGTGGCCAGGCTCTGCTAGCTTTCGATGCTGGGCAATAAAATCGGGCTGCACAATGCAGTCACCGTCTATAAAAATAAGGTAATTGCCTTTTGATGCTGCAATCGCTAAGTTGCCAACCACGGTCTTGCGGCAACCATCGTCTTCAATCCAAACGTGCTCCATGGGCACAGGAAAATCAGCACGCATCCCATCAATCAACTCACGGGTATCGGGGCGTGAGCCATCATCAGCGATGATGACCTCAAAATTGCGATCGGTTTGCGTCTTTAAGGACTCAAGCGATAGTCGCAAGGCTTGCGGCCAGTTGTACGTTGCCACAATCACCGAAATCATGCTCATGGTTTTTGCTCCATGCGAGATGCTCTAGCTAGTTCGCAGATTTTCATATAACGGTAATACGATCCTTGGGCATTGGCGAGTGCCAGTGAAAAGCCTTGAGGCCCATCCAGAAAACCCAAGCGAATAAAGTAGGTTCTAAAAAAAGACCAAGCCCCATGGCCAATCGCTGCTAGCGGACTGCTTCGCTTGCCTTTGGCAAAGGCTTGCTCGGCTGAGGCGCTGGAGTAGCGATCAATTTTTTGCAGTACCTGTGAGTAGTTCATAAAGCTGTAGTGCAGCATGTGGTTTTTCAGCTTCACAACAGAACCGCTTGGAATAAGCCGCTCATGCACGAGGTCATTCGAAAACCGAGCGGTACTGCGCTGAAATAAGCGGTCTACGTAGTCGGGATTCCAGCCTGAGTGGCGGATGAAGCGCCCGCAATACCAAGATAGCCTGGGAATGGCAAAACAGGTGGTATGACCCGGATTGGCTAGTACTGCACAAATCTCCGACCGAAGCTCTGGGGTCAGTCGCTCGTCGGCATCCAGGGAGAGGACCCAATCGCCCGTGGCAAGGTCCAGCGCCCGGTTCTTTTGAGGGCCAAAACCAGGCCAATCGGCTGGCTGGGCGATGGTGGCGCCAAACTCCTGGGCGATCGCAATGGTTCCGTCGGTACTGGCCGTATCGACCACGACCACCTGCTGGGCAAGCCCTTCTAGGGAGGCAAGGCAGTCCCGAAGATTGGCCTCTTCATTGCGAGTGATGAGTATGACGGATAAGGTGGGCATAATTCATTATATGAATGCCGACGACAGAATTGCCCTAAACCGCCTAATCCAGTATTTAAAACCCCATACCAAGACGATTATTGGGTCGATTTTGGCTATGGCACTGGTGGCTGGGGCAGAAACATCGATACCGGCCTTAATGAAGCCGCTATTGGACCGTGGTTTTACCGGTGAGCTCGATGGCAGGTTATGGCTCGTTCCGATCTTTTTGGTTGGGCTTGCATTTATCCGCGGCGGCGCTCAATTTCTGTCGAATTATTTGTTATCGAGGGTCATCAATGCAGTGCTGCTAAGACTGCGTGAACAGATGTTCCAAACCTTATTGCATGCCAAGACCGAGTTTTATCAAAAGAGTTCTGCATCGAGCCTCATTAATGCGGTTGTGTTTGAGGTCAATAATGTCCTGAGCATCATGGGTACGATGCTGATTAGTTTGGTGCGCGACTCGTTAACGGTGCTGGGTTTATTGGGCTACCTGATTTACCTCAACTGGAAATTGACCCTGGTTGTCTTGATTATTTTCCCGATCATTGCCTACATCATGAGTCTGATTAATCGCCGCTTGCGTGGTCTCAATCGCGAGCAACAGGCTATGACTAGCGAGCTTGCTTACATCGTTGAAGAATCCGTCTCGGGGCATAAGATTGTTAAGGTCCATGGCGGTGAAGCCTATGAGATGAGCCGCTTTATCGAAAAGGCGGATCGCTTGAGACGCTTTGCGCTCAAGACGGCGGTAGTGGGCGGCTTAAATCAACCGATTACCCAACTCATTGCCTCCATGGCGCTCTCCGTTGTGCTCGTGATTGCGCTCTTACAGTCTTCCACCGAAGGAACTACTGTGGGCGGCTTCGCTGCGTTTATCACGGCCATGATGTTGATCATTTCGCCGATTAAGCATCTGGCTGATATCAATCAGCCATTGCAGCGTGGTCTCACTGCAGCCGAAATGATTTTTGGTTTGATGGATCAGCCGATCGAGGAAGACGATTCGCGTAAAGCGGGCGTACAGCGAATAGAAAAAGCAAAGGGCGCCATCACTTTTAAAGACGTATCTTTTTCGTATCAACAAGATGCCGATCGGCAAGATGCTCTGAAGCACGTCAGTTTGTCGATTCAGGCAGGCGAGGTGGTTGCCTTTGTGGGGCCGTCGGGCGGCGGTAAGTCGACACTAGTGAGTCTGTTGCCACGCTTTTTTAGGCCCACTTTGGGCGCGATTGAGCTTGATGGCATCAATCTAGAGGAACTCTCTTTATCCGATTTGCGACGCCAAATTGCATTTGTTAGCCAAGACGTCATCCTGTTTAACGACTCAATCGCTGCAAACGTCGCTTACGGTACCGATGCGGTTAACGGAATCGATCGGGGACGTGTGATTGAGGCGCTGGAGGCGGCTAATCTCACCAATCTACTAAGTGAGCTACCGCAAGGAATCGACACCTTGATTGGCGATAACGGCAACCGACTCTCTGGTGGGCAACGGCAGCGCTTGGCGATTGCCAGGGCCATTTATAAAGATGCACCGATCTTAATCTTGGATGAGGCCACATCAGCCCTCGATTCAGAATCCGAGCGTCAAGTGCAAGAAGCATTAGATCGCCTGATGGCCGGTCGTACCACTTTGGTGATTGCGCACCGCCTATCGACGATTGAGCATGCCAGCCGCATTGTGGTCTTAGAGCATGGGCAGGTGGTGGAGAATGGCTCGCACGCCGAGTTAATTGCTAAAGGCGGTTTGTATAGCAATCTGCATCGGCTGCAGTTTGCCAATGCATAAGTACAAGATAGAGCCTTATTTCAAGGCTTAATTCAAGACAATATCGTATTGCTCTTGTCTGAAGGAGCCCTCTGCCTGCAAACGAATGGGCTTGGCAACAAAATCCCCTAGCATGGCTAAGAACTGATTCTCTTCCTCCAAGAAGAGATCAATGACGTCGGGTGCCGCCACAATACGGAACTCCCTCGGATTGAACTGGCGATGTTCGCGGACGATTTCCCGCAGGATTTCATAGCAAATGGTTTGGGCTGTTTTGATTTCACCTTTACCGCTACAGGTTGCGCATGGCTCACACAAAATATGCGCTAAGGACTCGCGTGTGCGCTTTCGGGTCATCTCTACGAGACCAAGGGCTGAGAACTGGCTGACCGTGCTGCGGGCATGATCCCGCTCTAGGTTACGTTTGAGTTCACTCAATACAGCGTCTTGGTGTTCGCGGTTGAGCATATCAATGAAATCGATAATGATGATGCCGCCCAAATTGCGCAAACGCAGCTGCCGTGCGATGGCCTGCGCAGCTTCTAGATTGGTCTTAAAGACCGTGTCATCCAAATTACGCGCGCCAACATAACTGCCGGTATTGACATCAATGGTAGTCATCGACTCGGTCTGATCGATCATCAGGTACCCGCCCGATTTGAGGTCGACGCGCCGGCCCAAGGCCTTATTGATTTCGGCATCGACATCAAATAAATCAAACAGGGCGCGCTCGCCGCGATGCAGGGTTAATTTGCCAACGAGGTTGGGCGTATAGATCTCCGCAAAGCGATTTAAGCGCTCAAAGTTTTCTGCCGAGTCGACTCGGATTTGCATGGTCTTATCACTAGCCAGATCCCGCAATACCCGCTCTGCCAAACTCAAATCCTGAAAAAGAAGAGCGGGCGCCGATTTCTGATTCACCGAAGCCAAAATGGTTTCCCAGGTTGTTTTGAGGTAGAGGAGATCGAGCGTTAGTTCGGCGTCTGTAGCATCTTGTGCAATCGTGCGCACAATAATGCCGCCCGTTTGATTGCTAGGTAGTAGTCCAGTGATGCGGGCCTTGATAGCTTCGCGCTCATCTGGATTTTCGATGCGTTGTGAGATGCCGATGTAGGGCTCATTGCCAGATTCTTTTTGTGATTGTGGCAAATAGACTAGGTTGCGACCTGCAATACTGATCTGGGTTGTAAGGCGTGCACCTTTCGTGCCAAGCGGGTCTTTTAAGACTTGCACAATTAAGGTTTGGCCTTCGTAGAGGACTTTTTCAATTTGAGTCTGCTGGTTCTGTTGCGCAATATCAGCGACATGCATGAATGCTGTGCGCTCGAGACCCATTTCAATAAAAGCCGATTGCATACCAGGCAGAACCCGAACTACTTTAGCTAGGTAAATATTGCCCACAATTCCCCGCTGGCGGGTGCGCTCAATTTGCAGCTCTTGTACCGCTGCTTGTTGAATCAATGCCACCCGTGTTTCTTGGGGGGTAATGTTGATCAGAATTTCTTCGTTCATATTAGGCTTGGTTTGCAATTTCTGGCGTGAGCGTAAAGGATACGCCAGCCTGTTGCAGTAGGGTAGCCATTTCAAATAGGGGTAGCCCCATGATGCCGCTGTAACTCCCCACAATTCTGCGGATAAAGGCACTTCCCAGGCCTTGAATGCCGTAGGCGCCAGCTTTGCCATAGGGTTCTTGGCTGTCAATATAGGCCTTAATCAGCGTATCGCTGAGCGGCATAAATTCCACTTCCGATACCTGTACCAAGCTAATGGGTTTTGTCGATTGCTGGGGAAGTAGTGCAATCGCCGTTAGTACTTGATGGGTTTGGCCGCTGAGCAAGCGTAAGATGCGCTCGGCATCGGCCGCATCCGAAGGCTTACCGAGGATCTGGGCGATATCACTATTGGGAAGGCTCACGGTGGTGTCGGCACATAAAATCGGCGCCCAAGGTAGGTCTCGCTTTGCCCAGCGCTGTGCCGCAGCAGCACATTTCGCGAGCGTCACGCGCTCAACATAGGCTCTGGCATTTTCATTGGCGAGTGGCACTTCGATTGCCTCGGCATTCTCATTGCTATCGGGTAAAAGCAATTCAAAACGCACACCCAGTTGCGTCAGTAATTCCTGGCGGCGGGGGCTTTGGGATGCGAGGTAGAGAAAAGAATGCATTGCTAAAAGAAGTTACTTATTCACGGTGGTAGGGGTGGCCTTGCAAAATCGTCCATGCCCGGTAGAGTTGTTCAGTCAATAAGACCCGCGCCATTGCATGCGGCAAGGTGAGGCTGGATAAACGCCAAATGGCATCCGCCTTTTGTTTGATGCTGGCGTCTAAGCCATCGGCACCGCCAATCAGAAAAGCCACATCACCCCCATCTTGGCGCCATTGGGCTAATTGCTCAGCAACACCTTGCGTGCTCAGGTCCTTACCCCGCTCATCGAGTGCAATCAGACGTACTCCTTTGGGTATGGCCGCAGTGATCTTGATGGCCTCTTTGGCGGGGGAGAGGTCGGGTTTGATTTCTTTAAGTTCGATGCTGCAATCGGATGGCATGCGCTTGAGGTAGTCGTTGCAAGCGCTCGATACCCAGTCGGGCATCTTATGGCCTACCGCAATGATGATGAGCCGCATGCGTGACTAGAGGACGACGATGTAGCCAGGCAGGCTGACTTAGTCCTCATCCTCATCGGAAAACTCACTGGCCTTGGCAAGGCCTTTAGCGCCCGCTAATTTAACGCGGACCGGTTTAGCACCCCACATGCCTTCCAGCTGGTAGTAGGAGCGCAGCATGGGCTGCAAAATATGCACCACGATATCGCCACAATCGACCAAGACCCATTCACCTGTTTCAAGGCCTTCAATGGAAATCACCTCACCACCTTTGCTATTGACTTCTTCTTTTACCGACATCGCCAGCGAGCGGGTTTGGCGATTGCTGGAGCCCGTTGCAATAATGACGCGGTCGAATAATTCACTCAGTTTGGTGGTGTCATAGACACGAATGTCCTGTGCCTTGACATCTTCCAGGGCATCAATAATGGTGCGTTGTAATTTACGTAGGTCCATAGTGTCTTTTAAAGAATAGGGGATGATCTTATCGTGATTGGGAATAAAGGCCTAACTTCTTAATTAGATCCAATACTTCGTCGGGAATTTGTTCTGCCAAAGGCGTATTTGGGTTAATACTGCCTGCAGCCAGTTGTTTGCGGATGGCAATCGATGAGAGGTACATGTCTAGCTTTTGGTCTAAGTAAATCGAGCCGCAGGGCGATAGCTCAAGTGCATGCGCATCGCTGGTTTGATGCTCCGCGATAAAGCCACCCAGCTCAGAAGCGGGGTCAATGCTGAGGGTGAATTCAGGGCGCCGCGCCACGGCCAAATGGACTTCTTTTAGTAAATGCTGCCAATCTTGCCAGGTATCGATTTGCATCAAGCTGTCGGCGCCCATCAGCCAAATGAGGCACGTGTTACTGCTGTAACGCTGACGCAGGGCAATCGCTGTATCGATGGTGTAGCTTGGTCCTTGGCGATCGAGCTCAATGCGATCCACTTCGATCGGGATCTGCATACCCGCCTCACCCAATAATCGGTGCAGTGCAATGGCAGCCGCTTGCGTTAACTGATAGCGTGTTTCTGGTGGGGTAATAAAAGCGGATTTTTGCCATGGATTGCCACTCGGGATCAATAGCAAGCGATCCAATTGAAACAAGGTTGCAAAGTGCGCCGCAACCCGCAAGTGCGCCCAATGGGGTGGATCAAAGGTGCCGCCTAAGATGCCAATTTTTTCTGGTGCAGTCAATTAGGCCAACCAGTCGCGGGGCTTTAAGTAGTAATCGTAGAGTTTTGCTTCGGGTGTGTTGGGTTCGGGCGTCCAGTTGTAGCGCCACGTTACCACGGGCGGCATTGACATCAGAATTGATTCCGAGCGACCGCCTGACTGCAGGCCAAAAATCGTGCCACGGTCAAAAATAAGATTGTATTCAACATAACGGCCACGACGGTATTCCTGAAAATCCCGCTCAGCCTGAGTGTATGGCTCTTGGTAGCGACGTTCTAAAATCGGCAAATAGGCTTCGATGAATGCATTGCCCACGGCCTGGGTCATGGCAAAACTACGCTCAAACCCAAGCTCATTAAAGTCATCAAAAAAGACGCCGCCAATGCCCCGTGGCTCATCGCGGTGCTTTAAATAAAAATACTCATCACACCATTTTTTAAATCTAGGATGCAGATCGCTGCCAAAGGGGTCAAGCGCATTCTTCGCCGTTTGGTGAAAGTGTTTGCAGTCCTCATCAACGCCATAGTAGGGAGTGAGATCAAAGCCGCCACCAAACCACCATACCGGATCTTTATCTGGGGCCTGTGCAATAAAACAGCGCACATTCATATGGGCGGTGGGTGCTTTTGGGTTACGCGGATGAAACACTAATGAAACACCCATGGCCTCAAAACTACGGCCTGCCATCTCGGGACGATTTTGGGTGGCAGTGCTTGGCATTTTGTCGCCACGTACATGCGAAAAGCCAACGCCGCCTTTTTCAAGGATGTTGCCATTTTCCAATATGCAGGTTCGCCCTGATCCACGTAACGGACTGTCCTCTGGTTTTTGCCAGTGATCCGCAACAAATGCCTTGCCATCCAATGCGCTAGTAGCGGAAACAATGCGGTCCTGCAGGCCAAGGAAGTAGTCTTTAAGTGCTTGTGTGTCGATTTGCAAAATGGAGCTCACTGGTGGGGAAATGAATGCCAAACTTATTTTAGAGCGCGATGGCCAATATCCTGCCGATATTGCATGCCATCAAAATGGATTTGCTCAATTACCTGGTAAGCCTCTTTTTGGGCTCCCCGCACGGTATCGGCAAGGCCAACAACGCAGAGTACTCGGCCGCCGTTGGTGCGCAACACACCGTCTGCCAAGGTGGTGCCGGCGTGGAAGGTAATAGCGCTAGCAGTATCTTCGGGAATGCCAGTAATAGCATCACCTTTGCGAGGAGTATCTGGATATAGGTGTGCTGCTAGTACAACCCCTAGGGCGGTACGGCGATCCCATTCCAACTCCACTTCATTGAGCTTGCCATCTACCGCTTTATCCAAAGCGTGAACCAAGTCGCTGCGCAGGCGCGCCATAATCGGCTGCGTCTCGGGGTCGCCCATGCGGCAGTTGAACTCCAGGGTTTTGATTTGACCCTCGGGGCTAATCATGAGGCCGGCATACAAAAAGCCAGTGTAGGGGATGCCATCGGCTTTCATGCCCTGAATGGTCGGCATGATGACTTCACGCATGGCTTTGGCATGGATTTCAGGGGTAACTACGGGCGCTGGGGAGTAGGCGCCCATACCGCCGGTATTGGGACCTTGATCCCCATCGAGTAAACGTTTGTGGTCTTGGCTGGTGGCGAGCGCTAAAGCATTTTTACCGTCCACCAAGACAATGAAACTCGCTTCTTCGCCGGTCAAAAATTCTTCAATCACAACGCGCGCACCGGCATTACCCAATTTATTGTCGGCCAGCATCATGTCGACGGCAGCGTGGGCCTCATCTAAGGCCATTGCAACAACAACTCCTTTGCCAGCTGCGAGGCCATCGGCTTTGATCACAATCGGCGCACCCTTGAGATCAATGTAAGCGTGTGCCTCTTGGGCATTGGAAAAGGTTTGGTAATCCGCAGTCGGAATGCCGTGGCGCTTCATGAAGGCTTTTGAAAAGTCTTTGGATGATTCGAGTTGCGCGGCTAATTGGGTTGGTCCAAAAATGCGTAAGCCGGCATTGCGAAAGACATCGACGATGCCTGCAGCCAGCGGCGCCTCTGGACCCACTACTGTCAAATGAATCTGTTCGCGCTTGGCAAAATCAGCAAGCCCTTGCAAATCGCCGATCGGAAGATTTTCAATACCGGCATCGGTTTGCTTTGCGCTAGCGGTGCCGCCATTACCGGGCGCGACATAGACTTTTTGAACCTGCGGAGATTGAGCTAACTTCCATGCCAGGGCATGTTCGCGGCCACCGGAGCCAATAAGGAGAATCTTCATGGGATTATTTTTTTAAATGGAGTGGGTATGTTTATTGGATGGAAGCATTCGTAAATACTTCCTGAACGTCGTCAAGATTTTCTAAAACGTCGAGTAACTTTTGCATGCTCTCGGCTTGATCACCCTCGAGACTAATATCAGTCTCAGGCCGCATCGTGACCGTGGCCAGTTCTGCCTGAAAGCCTGCTGCGCGCAAGGCGTCTTGTACCTTAGAAAAATCAGGTACCGACGTTAATACTTCAATCGCGCCATCGTCATGGGTGATCACGTCATTCGCTCCCGCATCGAGCGCGCATTCCATTAATTGATCTTCATTGGTGCCGGGGGCAAACAGCAACTGACCGCAGTGCTGAAACAAAAAAGCCACCGATCCTTCGGTGCCCATATTGCCGCCGTGCTTAGTAAAGGCGTGGCGCACTTCCGCAACCGTACGGGTGCGGTTATCGGTCATGCAATCGACGATGACTGCAGCGCCATTGATGCCGTAGCCCTCATAACGAATCTCCTCGTAGTTCACCCCTTCAAGCGAGCCAGTACCGCGCTGGATAGCGCGTTGCACGTTGTCATTGGGCATATTGGAGTCTTTGGCTTTATCAATTGCTAAACGCAAGCGGGGATTCGTGGCCAGGTCTCCGCCACCCAATTTAGCGGCGACGGTAATTTCTTTGATGAGTTTGGTCCAAATCTTGCCGCGCTTTTCGTCCTGACGACCCTTGCGATGCTGAATATTGGCCCATTTTGAGTGACCGGCCATGCGGATTGATCCTTTTTGAGTAATTTTGCCTACAGACCCTAATTTTAGGCAAAATACGGGGTCTAAAGCCAAAAAGTACAATTAATTTTATGGATTTAGTACTTGCAAGCCCGGTAGCGCGCTTTAGAACGAAAAAAACGACCCCACACAATGGGGCATTGGACCACCAAGACAACACACAACATTAGGAATCAATATGAGCAAGGAAATCGTCAAAGCAATCCGCATTACCGAAACAGGCGCCCCCGAGGTCATGAAATGGGTCGACGTGGAGCTTGGCGAGCCCGGCCCCGGCGAGGTATTGATCCGTCACCATGCATGTGGCCTGAACTACATCGATGTGTACTTTCGCTCGGGTTACTATGCCCAGCCCTTGCCCGGTGGGATTGGCATGGAAGGCGCTGGCGTGATTGAAAAAGTCGGACCTGATGTTACCCACGTTAAGGTGGGCGATCGGGTGGCGTATGCAGGTCGCCCTACTGGCGCTTATGCAGAAGCCCGCATCATGCCTGCCGATATCTTGGTTAAGTTACCCGATTCGATCTCCTTTGAGCAGGGCGCGGCCATGATGTTGCAAGGCCTGACCGTTCAATATCTGTTGAACGATAGCTACAAGGTGCAAAAGGGCGACACCGTGTTGTTTCATGCGATTGCCGGCGGCGTTGGTCTGATTGCGTGCCAGTGGCTCAAAGCGATTGGTGCCACCGTGATTGGTACGGTTGGCAGCCCCGAAAAAGCCGAGATTGCCAAAGCGTATGGTTGCGACCACGTGATCTTGTACCGCGAGGAAGACTTTGTAAAACGCGTCAAGGAAATTACCAACGGTAAAGGCGTCCCCGTGGCCTATGACGCGGTAGGCAAAGACACCTTCATGCAAACCTTAGATTGCGTCTCACCGCGCGGTATGGCGGTTTCCTTTGGCGGCGCTTCAGGCTCGCCTCCCTTGCTCGATCTCGGCATTCTTGCCAGCAAGGGCTCGCTCAAGGTCACCAGACCTACAGTAGCCACCTATGTACTTAATCGCAGCCTGCTCGAGCCAATGGCAGCGGATTTATTCGATAAAGTCAGTTCGGGCAAGGTCAAGATTGAGATCAAGCAGCGCTATGCCCTGAAAGATGCAGTAGAGGCCCATCGTGACCTGGAAGGCCGTAAAACCACGGGATCGACCATTCTGTTGCCATAATCGGATAGCAGCGCAGTATTTGTTACACTCTCACCTCTCAGCGGTTCTATGCTGCTGAGTTCACCTGCCTCGGTGATGGAATTGGTAGACGTGCCGGACTCAAAATCCGGTGCCGCAAGGCGTGTCGGTTCGAGTCCGACCCGAGGCACCATCGTTTGAAATCGATGTGTATGTTTAAGCGCATGCGTTATGAACGTATTGATTCAAGCTGGTCTGCGCGCTGTGATTTAATTGATAACAAGCTGGTCAGCTCTACCAGTCTTGATAATCACTCCAATATTGCGCATCACGTCTTTTTCCTTGCCGCGAAATCCATGCTCGGTAAATGCTTTGCATGCATCCCCTTTAAAGTCACTGCCACCTGTAACTGTAATCAACGGAATTTTGTATTTATCGGTTATCGACTTAGCGCCAGCATAGGTAGTTAAAAAACAGGGATCCGCAGCGTGATGAACAAAGTACTGTGGGACCGTTGTTTTTTTATAGTCAAAGCCACCTAACTCACGGTACGAATTTCTGGCATAGGGCTCGGTGATAGAGGCCGTATGAATAGCGCCGGCATACCCGCTGGGATTATGGATCGGCATAAATGAGGATGAAATCGTCCCCATGCTGGTACCTATGAGCCACACTTCAGAAATGGATGGTGTCCGTCTTTTGACTTCGGCAATTAATTTATCTACATCTTCCTGCCTTTGCTGAGATGCTTGATAAGTGCTCGAACAAAGGTCGCCACTATCCGATTGGCAGTCCACAATAAGACTAGCAATCATCTCATCCACTAAGAACTGCCGCGATCGGATTAAAAAATTACCTGACAATCTGGAGTTAGTCATCACGCCGTTCTCAACAACGGGCCGCACTACGGAGGGATACCCTGGAAGTAAAACCGCTAACCGCGTTGGGTTTTTGGAACTAGAGCTGGTTGTATAAACCCCGACTTGTTTTCTATCGCCACTTAAATCAACCGATACTATTTCCTCATTTAGGCTCACAGTCTGAGTTGCGCCATCTTGGGCGCTAGCTGGATAAGTTTGCAACACGATTGCAAGGAAAAGTAGCTTAATAAAGTAAGGAGTGAACTGCATCATCACGTATTCTCCAAAGTAATGGTGTCAGTAAGCAAATGAATAAGTGATTATCAAATCCAGAAATTTGAACTTAGATCTGATAATTCTCTGGCGTATTTGACATTGCCTGCTCAACGATCTTTTTCGTCAAGGTGGGCGAGAATAATTCAATGAAGGTAAAGACAAACGAGCGTAAGTAAGCGCCTTGTTTCACTCCCAAGTGGGTGACGTTATTGCCAAACAAATGCCCCACGGGGATGGCGCGCAGATTGCGATCACGCTCTGCATCAAATGCAACCCCTGCAACAATACCAATGCCCATACCAACTTCGACATAAGTCTTAATGACGTCGGCATCAATCGCCTCCAGAATGATGTCTGCTTGCACATTGCGCTGCGCAAACGCGGCATCAATTTTGTTGCGCCCTGCAAATGCTTTGTCATAGGTAATCAATGGGTACTTGCCAAGGTCCTCGATCGTAATCGAGCGTGAACTGAGTAAGGGGTGATTAACCGGCACAATCAAGAGATGCTGCCATTGATAACCAGGGAGTGCGATAACGCCTTCACAATTGGCAATACCTTCGGTTGCAATTGCAATATCCGCTGAATCGTGCAAAAGCATATCGGCGATTTGTGAAGGGCTGCCTTGGGCAATGCTGACGCGGACTTTCGGGAAGCGTTTGGTAAATTCCGTCAAGACTTTGGGTAGGGCATAGCGGGCTTGCGTGTGGGTGGTCGCAATTACAAAGTTGCCTTGATCCTGCGTTGCAAAATCCTGGCCAACCCGTTTTAAGGTTTCGACTTCATCCAGGATGCGCTCAATCGAGAGCAGGATGCGTTTGCCAGGCTCAGTGAGAGAGCGGATGCGTTTACCGTGGCGACGAAAGATCTCAACACCCAACTCATCTTCCAGTTCGATAATCGCCTTAGAAACCCCAGGCTGGGATGTGAATAAGGCTTTTGCAGCGGAGGTTAGGTTAAATTGCTGGCGAACCGCCTCGCGGACAAAGCGAAATTGATGCAAATTCATGAAAAGCCTTCCTTATATATCTTGATCGATATAGGAACTCGATTCTAAATTATCTTTAGGTATTTAAGACCGCGATACCCATTTCAGGCCAATCAGGGCAAGTAGAAAATACGCCAGGGGCGGGGTTAGGGCGGTGAGGTAGGCGGGCCATGCCCCCAGCAGGCCAACGTTGGAAAAAAGAGCGTTGAATAACTGAAAGCTCATGCCGAGCATGATGCCGCCAAAAATCTTAATGCCAATACCACCTGCGCGTGCCTTTAGATACGCAAACGGCAAGGCAAGCGCCAGCATGACAAAGACGATGAAGGGATAGATGAGCTTTTTCCAGAATGCAATCGCGTGGCGCTGTACATCCTGTTTGTTCTCGTTTAGGTGGGCAATGAATTGCCCCAGACTAAAGATCGACATGCGCTCCGGGTTGACGAGTAACACGCCCAGAATTTCTGGGGTGACTTTGGATGCCAAGGTCATCGATGGCTTGATGGAGGTGTTGGCTGAGTACACGGGATCTAAGGCACTCTTGGTTTGCGCCTCCTTGAAGCGAGTCTCGGTCACATTATTCAGTTCCCATGAGCCGGCCTCATTAAAGCGACCTGACTCGGCATTACGGATCGATAGCAAGCGGTAGGCATCATCGAACTCATACATGCGAACCTGCCTCACTTGCTTGTCTGGTTCAATCTTTCCAATATTGATATAGCGCACACCCGGGCGAACGGATCCAACGCCCTCCTCATCGCGAAGCTGGTCTTTGACCCATACCCCTGTACGAAATTGCGATGAAAAGCTCGAGCCCATGGCTTTCAATTTCATGCGCTCAGAGAAGGACTCCGCCATTGGGCCTAGCCACTCACTCATCAGTAGAGTGACTGCCACAATGGGCAAGGAGATTTTCCCCAGCATCAGAAGACCGCGGCGGATATCGAGGCCAGCAATACGCAGGATGGTGAATTCCGATTGGCTAGCCAGCATTGCAAATACATAAATACTGCTAATTAATCCGGCAATCGGAATAATTTCAACAATGCGACTCGGCGCCTTCAGTAGAACATGGCCTAGGGCAAGCAAGAGGGTGTATTGCTGATTGACCGAGCCCAGCTCGGCCAAAACATCAAAAAATAAAAAGAGGGCAACGAGCGCGAAAAGAATAAAGCCAAACGCAGCATAGATTTGCTTTGCTAGGTAGCGCTCATAGATGTAAGGAAAGAGAAAATTCATGGGCGCGTCAGAAAAGCGGGCAACTGCCGCTTCCACCATTTAAGGGATGGATTAATCCGGTTGCGAATCAACACTGCGGCTATGAGTAAAGCAAGCAGATGAATTGGCCAGATGGCCACAAAAAAATCAAAGCGATTTTGCGAAACAAAATTTTGTGCCAAATTAAGCAGGTTGCTGTAAATCAAATAGATCAGTACGGCATAAAACATAGCGGTGTAATTGCCTAGGCGCGGATTAACGTAGGCCAATGGAATCGCAATAAAGACTAAGCCTAAAGCCATCAGTGGCAAGCCTATACGCCAGAGCAGCTCGCCGCGGTTGGAGGGTGAGGGGTCTTTTAGAAGTTCCTGAACACTGCGTTCGCGGTCGCGTGGTGGTGGCTCGGTTAGCTCTTTATTACGCAATTTGGTTTCGTACTCATCAAACTCCAGAATGCGAAAGTCGGGCTGGGTAGGCAGACCCTCGTAGCGCCGACCGTCTTTGAGAATGATGTTCTTTTCGCCCGTCGGGGTATTTTCAATAAATCCAGTTGCTGCTACCGCAATGCTCAGCCGTTGATTTCTGGAATCGGCAACGAAGATATTTTTGACTTCGCGATTATCGACATTCAGTTCCTCAATAAAGAAAACCCGTTCGGCTTTGGCTGACTCTCGAAACTGACCGGCTGTGACCATCGACACATCATCGCGTTGCTGAAAACGTTGGCTGATCAGGGCGGATTCGCGATTGGCCCAAGGCCAAGCAAACAGGGCAAGCAGGGCAATGATGATGATGAGTGGAATAGCAAACCGCAGAATAGGCCGAATTAAACTCATGATGCTCAGACCGCTGGCAAACCATACAATCATTTCCGAGTCTTTGTACCAGCGCACCAAGACGATCAGAACCGCAATAAAAAGAGAAACCGTCAGCAGGACAGCCAAGTAGCCGATTGTTGCCAAGGCGATCAATACCAGCGCGTCCTCTGGATTGACGACGCCATTCGCGGCAAAGCCCAAAATTCGGATGACTAAGGTGGTGACCATGATGGTCACCAACACCAAAAATACCCCCCCAGTGGTTAAGCTCAGTTCGCGGCGGAGGGCTTGGTCAAAAATCATGCGTTCTATGCAAGGGCGTTGGCAGAAAAGTCTAGTTTAGTAGGGAAATGCGGCACGAATCGGAGGGAAACCTACAGCTCGGAGGATAATGGAAAAAACCACTACAAATGACTTCCCTATGCAAATTCAATTTAGCACGAAAACATTGCCCCAAGCCGACTTTGATTCTGCAAAGCAGGTAAAGCCGGCGATTGCTAGTCTTGTGGCCCTCGCCACCGATTGCCTTATTTTGGGCTACAGCAAAGCCGATTTAAACAAAAAAACGCCTGGCAGCCTTTTGCTTGAGTTGGATGCCGTCTTGGGTGGCTCGGTTGCTCGGGCAAAGCTTGCCGGCGATCTGAGCGGAAAAGAGGCCAGTCAGTGTCTATTAAGGGCGGAGGTGAGCTGGTCAAAGGCGGGCGTAAAGGCCAAGCGGGTCTTACTGGTTGGCTTAGGTGATCTGAGCGCAAAAGAGAGTTTGTCCTTGCAGTCCTATGCCAAGTTAGCTAAGGCCACCCTCAAGACATTAAGTGGTGGCGCCATTGAGTCAGCAGTGTGGTTTGTGCCGAGCTTTGGGTCTAGTGCGGATGCCGATACAGTCCTAAAGCAAGTTCGCTTAACGGCACAACTGGCGGGTGAGCAAACCTATCGATTTGGTGTTCGTCAGCCTGCCATGAAGTTCAAGGCAGTGGAGTATGTTGATCCGTTTCAAGAACTTCGTTTTGTGGTTTGCAAGGATGGTGCTAAGGCGGTTCAAGTAGCAGTGCATCAGGGCGAAGCCTTAGTCGAAGGCATGAACCTGGCCAAAGACTTGGGTAATTTGCCGCCCAATGTCTGCACTCCAACCTACCTTGCAAAAACAGCACAGGGCTTAATGAAGAAAACCAAGCTCAAGGTTGAATTGCTGACCAAAAAGCAAATGGAAGCATTGGGCATGGGCTCTTTTCTTTCTGTGGCACAGGGCTCAGAGACTCCACCGCAATTCATCATCATGCGTCACAACGGTGGCAAAGCGAGCGAAGCTCCAACAGTATTGGTAGGCAAGGGCATCACCTTTGATACTGGCGGTATCTCCCTGAAGCCCGGCGAGGCAATGGATGAGATGAAGTACGACATGTGCGGCGCTGCATCTGTTGTCGGCACGATGCTCTCAACGGCATTGCTAGGTCTGAAGCAGAATGTGATCGGAGTCATTCCGACCTGCGAAAACATGCCCTCAGGCAAAGCAACCCGACCAGGTGACATTGTGAAAAGCATGTCAGGCCAGACCATTGAGATCTTAAATACCGATGCCGAAGGCCGCCTGATTCTGTGTGATGCACTCACCTATGTAGAGCGCTTCAAGCCTAAGGCGGTGATTGATATTGCGACCTTAACGGGCGCCTGCGTGATTGCGCTCGGTGCGGTTCATAGCGGTATGTTCTCGGACGATAGTCACTTGCTGGCGGATTTAACCCAAGCCGGTCATGACTCCCTTGATACAGTGTGGCGCATGCCGCTCGATGCTGCCTATCAAGAGCAGCTCAAATCAAACTTTGCTGATATGGCCAATATCGGCGGGCGCCCTGCTGGTAGCGTGACAGCCGCCTGCTTCTTAAAGCGCTTTACTGAAAAGTATCCTTGGGCACATTTGGATATTGCCGGTACGGCATGGAAGGGTGGTGCAGCAAAGGGTTCTACTGGTAGACCAGTTCCCCTCTTGGTGAACTACTTGCTTGCGCAGTCCTAAGTTGGCATGGCACGCATCGACTTTCACAGTAACGTGAGTGACAAGCTGGAATATGCCTGCAGGCTAACGCGCAAGATTTGGAGTACAACTACTGAAGGTGAGCCTGTGCGCAACATTGTGATGGTGGCGGAAAAAGCCGACCTCAAGCGCCTTGATGAATTGCTGTGGACTTTTAGTAAGACCGATTTTTTGCCCCACTGCTATGGCGACCATGAAGCGGCGTTTGAAACCCCGATTGTTCTCCTCGACGATACTGCTGCTCCAGCTTTGGCAAACTTGCCGCATGCCGATGTGCTGATTCATTTGGGTATGCGGATGCCAAGCGATGTCCCAGCCTTGGTAGGCCGATTTCCGCGAATTGTTGAGGTGGTTACGGTGAATGAGGCGGAGCGCCTTGCAGGACGGGAGCGTTACAAAGCCTACCGCGACCTAGGTCATGAGCTCCATAATTTTGACCAAGCAAAAAGCTAAACCGCCATGCTGATTCATCCACAAATCGATCCAGTAGCTATTCAGATTGGATCCTTTGGAATCCACTGGTATGGGCTAATGTATTTGCTGGCCTTTGCCCAATTTGTTATTTTGGGCCGTCTCTGCATTAAGCGACCTTTTTATGTTGCCTTGGGGTGGACCGCTAAAGATTTAGAGGATCTGCTCTTTGCGGGCGTACTCGGCGTGGTGCTGGGTGGACGGATTGGCTATTCCCTGTTTTACATGCCCGAATTCTATTTGGCCAATCCGCTCAGCATCTTGAAAGTATGGGAAGGCGGTATGTCCTTTCATGGCGGTCTGCTAGGGGTGATTTTGGCGATGGTTTGGTTTGCACGTCGCAAGAAGACTTCTTTTTGGACCGTCAGTGATTTGGTCGCCCCTTTGGTGCCATTTGGTTTGGCTTTTGGGCGCCTTGGCAACTTTATCAATGGCGAATTGTGGGGAAGGCCAACCGATTTGCCTTGGGCCATGGTTTTTCCATTAGTCGATGCCATACCGCGTCATCCATCGCAAATTTATCAATTGCTCTTCGAAGGCCTCCTGCTTGGTTTGGTCTTGTGGATCTATGCGCGAAAGCCGCGTCGCCTGGGTCAGGTTTCGGGCCTATTTTTACTGGGTTACGGCATTTGCCGCTTCTTGGTTGAGTTTGCGCGCGAGCCCGATGCCTTCTTAGGCCTACTCGGACTAGGTCTTTCAATGGGCCAATGGCTATCTATCCCTATGATTTTATTCGGTATTTACTTGCTGAAACGCAAATAAGTCGATAATTTTCATTAACTGCATCTAAAAATATCTTTTTTTAGATCATTTGTTGCTAAGATCACAGAAAGTCGCTTATTTTACTTAAATACCTTCTATTGAAGTGAATTGACCCGAAAAATCCATTTTTTTGACCTTGTGCAACCTAAGGATGCTTTATGTTGGAGTTAATTACCAAAACCCGCCATTTATCCAAAGCACTGAGTGCGGTGCAGCGTTTAACTTCTGAGCGCGGAGAATCCAATGCGGTGAGCATGGCCAACGACGTGATTGAGAACTACCGCAAGCTCACCAAAGACCAGCACGTTAAATTTTTTACTGCCCTGATTGATAAACTCAGCCCCAATCCAGCGGAAGTGATGGCAGCATCGCAAGCCTTTGCAGCAGAAGCCAATGCCCGCAATTACATTCGTTTGCAAAAAGTATCGGAGTCACCCCGCCAAGAATTTATGCGTCGTTTGAACCGGGGTCTTAATGGCACGGCTGCCGTTGTCGAAATGCGCCGCGATTTATTGCAACTCTTGGACAAAAAACCGGAACTGGCTGCCGTGGATTTTGATATGCGCCATCTACTGTCCTCTTGGTTTAATCCCGGTTTTTTAAAAATGCACCGGGTTGATTGGAAGTCGCCTGCCGAGGTTTTGGAAAAGCTAATCCAACATGAGGCGGTGCATGCCATTGATGGCTGGGATGATTTGCGTCGCCGTTTACAGCCCGACCGGCGCTGCTTTGCATTCTTTCATCCCCAGCTACCTAATGAGCCATTGATCTTTGTGGAGGTTGCTTTGCTGCCGGAGGTGCCACTGGCGATTGCGCCCTTGGTGGATAAAAAAGCCGAGACAGTAACTCAGGCGCAGCAGTACAAGGTGGCGGTGTTTTATTCCATCAGCAACTGTGAGCCTGGTTTGCGCGGCGTCTCGATGGGTAACTTTTTAATTAAGCGGGTTGCTGAGCAGCTGCACCAGGAGTTCCCAAGCTTAAAAACCTTTATTACGCTCTCACCCGTGCCTGGTTTAATCGAATGGATTGCTGCGGGTGCTCACTTAGGTGATGGTGTACCGCCTGATCGCCTCAAGCCTGCCTTAAAGAGCAAGCGAGACAGTGCTTTGCAGGCCTTGGGCCTGAATGCACAATCCTGGGCCGAGCGTTTAAGCAGTGGCTGGCATCCTGACAATGCCTCAGCAAAGGAGAAGGAGGCATTGCTCTGCCTTACGGCTATTTACTTGGGACTTGCCTCTACTGGGCGCGAGGGTAATCCGGTGGCGAAGTTTCATTTAGGTAATGGCGCTAAGTTACATCTGATTAATTGGGCTGGTGATTTATCACGCAAGGGCTTGCGTCAATCTGCCGGCATTATGGTCAATTACCTATATGACCTCTCGAGCGTGGAAGATAACCATGAGCGCTTTGTGAACGGCGAAATCATGTATTCCAGGGCGGTAGCCAAGCTCATGAGCGTTTAGCCCATCCATACCTGCTAGACCGTAAAATGGAACTTTAGTCACCCAGAACTCCCTGGGTTCTGGCGTTGTGCCAATCAATTGTTTGCTGTGGGGTAGTCATGAATTTGTATTCGGTATTAGAAAAAGGGTTTCCAAAAGATCGTCAGGCCTGCGCCTTAGAGACGCACGATGGTTTGTATTACTCCTGGAGCGATCTGGAGCGTGCCACCGCGATGATGGCCAACTTACTCCAGGGACTGGGCATACCGAAGGGCTCGCGCGTTGCGGTTCAGGTTGAAAAATCACCTGAGGCCCTATTTTTATATTTGGCCACTATCAAAGCCGGCTATGTTTACCTGCCCCTGAACACCGCCTACCAAGCTGCCGAGATCGAATACTTTATACAAAATGCCGAGCCCGCAGTGATGGTTTGCAGCAGCAAGAATTTTTCGTGGGTATCGAAGATTGCCTTTAAGTCAGGCACCCACCACGTCTTTACGCTCGATGACAACCGCACCGGAACCCTGTTAGACCGGGCTGCCGTACAAAGCGATCGTTTTAAAACCGTCGCCTGTGGTGACGATGATCTGGCTGCGATTCTGTATACCTCCGGCACGACTGGCCGCAGTAAAGGCGCTATGCTCACGCACAAGAACTTGAGCAGCAATGCCCTCGTCTTGCAGAAGTTTTGGGGCTGGAAAAAAGGCGACGTGTTGTTGCATGCCTTACCGATCTTTCATGTGCATGGATTGTTTGTTGCAGCCCATGGTGCCTTAATCAACGGCAGCAAAATGATTTGGCTCCCTCGCCTCGATACCGCGGCATTGATTCAGAACATGCCGCGCTCGACCGTGATGATGGGCGTGCCCACCTTCTATGTTCGCCTCTTGGCCGACAAAAACTTTACCAAGGCGGTATGCCGTAATATGCGCCTCTTTGTCTCTGGATCAGCGCCGCTCCTCACCGAGACGTTCAATACCTTTAAAGAGTTGACCGGTGAAACCATTCTTGAGCGTTATGGCATGAGTGAAACCGTTATGTTGGTTTCGAATCCATACAAAGGCGCGCGCGTTGGCGGCTCGGTAGGTTTGCCCCTCACAGGCGTGAAAGTCCGTGTGGTGAATGAAAACAATAAGCCATGTGCAGTCAACGAGATTGGCAGCATTCAGGTTAAAGGACCGAATGTATTTAAGGGCTACTGGCGCATGCCAGAAAAAACAGCCGAAGAATTTACTGCCGATGGCTGGTTTAAAACCGGCGACGTTGGTCGTTTCGGCGGCATAGCCAACGGCGCCAAAGTGCCAGACAATTATTTGTGCATCGTCGGTCGTAGCAAGGACTTAATCATTTCAGGCGGCTACAACGTCTATCCAAAAGAAATTGAAAGTTTTATTGATGACATGGATGGCGTCGATGAGAGTGCGGTGATTGGTGTGCCGCATCCGGATTTTGGTGAGGCAGTTATGGCCATCGTAGTTGCTAAGCCAGGCGCTAAGCTGGATTCGAAAGCCATGATTGATGCACTAAAGGGGCAAATTGCCAACTTCAAAGTGCCCAAGCGCATTGAAATCGTTTCAGATCTGCCGCGCAATGCGATGGGCAAAGTACAAAAAAATATTCTGCGTCAGCAATACACCACGTAAGTCAATTACATGCCAAAGGCCTTGCGACTTTCATTAAACATGAAGGCCGCAAGGAAAAACAGCATGACGCCAAACACCCGCTTGAGGTTTACGGTATTCATGCTCCGCGCCATTTTGGCGCCAAGCGGTGCGGTAAAAATACTTGCTGCAACAATGCAGGCAACAGCAGGCAAGTAGATGTAGCCGATAGAGCCTGCCGGTAACCCCGGGTGGTTCCAGCTGCCCACCACGTAACCAATGGTAGCTGCGACTGCGATTGGAAAGCCTAGGCCCGAAGCGGATGCCATCGCTGTATGCGTACTCACGTTGCACCAAATCATGAAGGGCACTGTGACAAATGCGCCACCCGCGCCTAAAAGACTGGACAATGCTCCCGTAAAAGCGCCAAACGAAAAGAGACCAAGCTTTCCCGGCAGTTGACGCCCTGGTTTTGGTTTTTTATTGATAAACATCTGGATTGAGGTGTAGACAATAAAGAGCGCGAAAAACAAGGAGAGCCAGCTGGTTGGAAAAGCATCAAACAATTCACTGCCGCCAATGAGGCCGCCCGCAATAATGCCGGGTGCCAAAGCGGTCACCAGTTTCCAATCGATGGTGCCATGTTTGTGGTGTGCCCGAATCGCGGAAAGCGATGTGAAGAGAATGGTTGCCATGCCAGTAGCAATGGCCATATGAACAATAATGCTCTGATCAAATTGCTGGTGATTAAAGACAATAATCATGAAGGGTACAAGAATCATCCCCCCACCAATGCCGAGCATGCCAGCCAATACGCCAGACACTGCGCCACATGCAAGCAAAATAAGAATGTCGATTAATTCCAAACTGAATTCCCCGCCTTAGCCGCTAGGCCCTTATCCTGAACCCTCGGGTTCAAGGTGGAGCGGCCGCCATGCTTCGGGTGCACTAAGCAGCGCAGGGAGTGAACAGCTCGAGGCTGCCACTGTACGGTTGCGAAACGCTCACGCCCACATTGCAAAGATCGCTCCGTATGCTTGCGCATCGGTTCAAAGATCTATTGGCCTTGGCGAGCCAGGCAGGGAAAGGGTTTGCAGCAATGCATCCACTTGTAACTCGAGGCCTTTGATTTCCGCTTCGAGCCGAGCTACCTCATCTGGATGGATTGCAGCGGATTGCATTGATAGCTGCGCAGCAGTATCTGCGGCCAGACGTTTACTTGAAATCAGATCACCGGCAAGCTTCAGGGCAGCCATCATGGTGGCACGCTCGATGCTGCGGTTACCACCTGTAATCGCTAGCTGAATTTGTTCGTCAACCAAGGTGCAGGCCTCGCGCAATAGGGGCTCATGCTCAGTGGTAGTGGCAAGCGTGATTTTTTGACCGGCGAGCGTGACTTCAATGCGTTGTTGGCTCATGATCATCGCCTGAAATGGTGGGGTTAGGTTCGTCCGTTGCTAGCAAGTTCAGTTGCCGCGTATCGTTTTGCTCGGGCAGTCGGCTCAAAATGTGTTGAATGCGATTTTGCGCATCGGCTATCTTGGTTTCGAGTCGCGCGCGATCTTGGCGTGCCTCTTCTATGGCTTTTGTAGCCAAAGTAAGTTTGTCTTTTAGGCGAGCTATCGCTTGGTTTAAATTACCCAAGGAGGACTCGGCGGACTGGAATGCATCGCTCATAACTCCATTGTAGCCCCTGAATTTGGCCATGAGCATTGCTCAAATGCCAGCTTGACTAGCGAGCCAGGGCAACCCAGCGATTGCCTAGCTTACTTAGCTCAATGCGGCCGTCAAATAGGTCAATTAAAGCCTGATGGGTTAGTGGATCATCACTTTTGCCTTGGTGATAGACCCCTTTATTGCCCACAAGAATCAGGTTTTCGGCCTGTAAGGCAAACTGAATTTCATGCAAAACGGTGATGCTGGTTTTGCCCTGACCGGAGAGCGTAGTTTGCCATTGCAGCCAATCGGCTTGATGCGGCGGATCTAGGTTGGCAATCGGCTCATCCATCAGGAGAATGCTGGCTTGAGTAGCAAAGAGCCTAGCTAGTAAAACACGCTGGCGCTCGCCCCCCGAGAGCTGACTAAAAAAGCGCTCGCGCAAATCCCACACGGCCGTTTGACGCATCACTTCTTCCACCACAAGGTGATCTTCAGCACTTGGAATAGAAAGCCAGTTTTGATGGGGTAACCGACCTAGCATCGGAATGTCGTATACCCGCAGACCAAAATCAAGGCTATCCGGTGTTGCCATTGCTTGCTCAAGCCATGCAATCTGTTGCGCGCGTGCCTTGTTTGTAATCGAATGCAGCTCTGCTCCCCCAATCTGAATCGAGCCCTCATATTGCAAGAGTCCAGCAAGGGCCTGAGCGAGGGTGGATTTGCCTGCTCCATTTGGACCAACAATGCTAGTCCACTCACCCCCGGGGATGATCAAATTCATGTTTTGCAAAATAACGGTGTTATTTCGGGATAAAGACACATTGCGTAGCTCTATTTGGCTCATGTGCTCATCCCTAAAGTCTGACGCCGAAGTAATAACAGCAAATAAGAGCCTCCCAGTACTGCAGTAACTATTCCAACGGGAAGTTCCAGGGGGGCTAAGACCGTACGCGCTAGTAAATCGGAGGCCAGCAATAGGATGCCACCTGCCAAGCTAGACATCAGCAGATGCATGCGCTGCGAGCCATTGGCAAAGCGCCGAACCAAGTGGGGTGCTGCAAGGCCGATGAATGCAATCAGCCCAGTTTGCGCAACGGCCGCACCTGTAGCCAGCGCAAGAACAGCAATTAAACCCAGGCGCATTTGATCAATCGGAAGGCCAAGCGTTTTAGCAGTACTTTCTCCAAGACTCAGGGCATTTAATGCCGCACTCAAGAGTAATGCGATTGCGATACACGCAAGCCAAACCAAGAGCATGAGCAAGACGCCATACCAATCCAGCAGACTAGTGTTGCCGAGCATGAATGCCTGAAAGCGCTGATAGAGGTCGGGGCGAACAAAGGTAAAGAGTGCATTGCCGGCGCCAAGGATGACGCTAATTACGACACCCGATAGTAAAAGTCGCAAGGAACTGCGATAACCACCAGCCAGAATCAGCGCCGCAACAACGCCCACGAGTGCACCAATAAAAGCACCGCTGTTCAGTCCAATCAAATCAATCCCAGAATCCGTCATCGCCTGAGAAAAACCTAAAACAAGCGCAACCCCCATTAAGGCTCCAGACGCACTACCAAGCAAATACGGATCAGCCAAGGGATTACGAAATACACCTTGCGCAATCGCACCGGCTAAGCCTAGTAGTGCACCTGCCAGCCATGCCCCGGCTGAGCGCGGCACACGGATGTCAAAAACAATTGCAGCGTCAGTACTCCAGGCAAATCCACCACTACCCAGTAATGCACCCAAGCATAGCAATGCAATGCTGATCACCAGCAAGGCCAGAACACGGGGCAATAAAGTAGGGCGCATACCGCAGACTATCACTTGGGCAGTGACTTCATCGCGCAATCCGCGATAAGGCTTGCCGCTTCACCCATGCGCGGGCCAGGGCGAACCAGTACGTCACTTTGTGCTGCCGAAAAGAAGCAGATCCGATTGCTCTGAATCGCTGGAATGGATTTCCAGCCGGGCCGCTGTGCCAATTGTTTCGCCGAAGCTTCAGTCGTCATAATCAAATCGGGCCTGGACTGAACTACAAACTCTGGATTGATCTTCGGAAACGCCCCCATCTTTTCCGTAGCAATGTTTTGCATACCCAGTCGATCGAGTAATTCGCCAATGAAGGACGTTTTGCCGGCGGCAAATGGCGCCGGGTTTACTTCAAAATAAACGCGCGCAGCTTTTTGCGAAGGCGATAAGGCGCGACTCGCCCGAGCAATATCCAGTTGGATGCGTTCCCATACAGCGCCTGATTCAGTAGAGCCTAAAACCACATCCAACTTCCGTAAGGTGCGCTGCACATCGGCCATCGACTGGACATCAAATGCCATTACTGAAACACCCAAAGACTGCAAGCGCGCAATCAGAGGGGATGATTTTTCAACCAAGACTAAGTCTGGCTTTAGGCGAACAATCCCCTCAATGTTTGCATCGGCAATACCGCCCAAGCGTGGCAAAGCATCAACGGACTTGGGCCAATTGGAGAATCGATCGACTCCAACCAAAACCGAACACTTACCCAGAGAGCAAACAGACTCAGTCAGAGAGGGCAGCATGCTGACTACGCGCTGGGCGGGGCTCGCCAGACGAATCTCACTTCCCCGATCATCATTGATAGCAATGCTTGCTGATGTGTAAGTGCTGACAAATAAAAAGCACACTGCAATACTAAGCAGTAAATTCTTGCTCCGCTTTTGTCGTGTGATATTCATGTGCAAAAATTACTTCATCGCATAACGTAGGCCAACGAAGATATTTGAACCTGGCGTGTTATATCCATAACTCAATTGATAGTCTTTGTTGAATACATTATTCCAGCGAGCAAAAAGAGATAAATCCCGCATTAATTGATAATCTCCATAGAGATTAAATACTGCATACCCTCCCATTGCTGCGCCGGCAGGATAGCTGTCATAGCGTGTTCCTACAAAGCTTCCTTCCACTCCAGCTTTGATCAAGCCTTTTTGGTAGTCAATTCCCGCATTTCCAAATTGCTTTGCTCGCCTTGCTAATACCTCGCCCGATGTTTCATTAATTGGGTTTTGTTGATCGAATGAGCCTCTGAGACTGAAATTTCCTGTTCTTAAAGCCCCGCCAATCGAGAGGCCTGTAATTTTGGCAGCCCCAACATTGGTCGCGCATCCAGAGGTGCCATAAACACCTGGGGCGCAGGCGCTGGTATTGCTACCAGACGATTGAATTAAATTGGTAATCGTGTTGTTATAGGCAACGATTCGGGCATCATATGTACGGGACTCATAGTGAATACCCGCCTCGGTATTTTTACTTTTTTCTGCTTGAATATTGGTGTTGCCGTACCCTGGGTAGTAGAGGTCGTTGAATGTTGGGGCTCGAAAGCCGGTTCCATAATTGACATTTATTCTCAGCTGTTTCGTAAAGAAGTATCCATAAGAAACTCCGCCGGTATTTTGAGAGCCATAGCCTGTAATGCCATCATTCCTAAACGAAAGATTCGCTAAATGCGGCCCTCGATTTAGTTGATATAGGCCGGCGAGCGAATTGGTATTTCGTGTTTGCGAAAACTGCTCCTGCTGGAAGGAGGTGTTGTAATTGACATCATCAGAGAAAACATTTTGCGTTCTTCGCTCAGCTAATAGCTGAAGAATATCTTTCCCAATTTGAATATCGTTTTGCCATGTGTAAATATTTTGCTTGGTGTTGTAAAGGGAGTTATAAAACAAATTTTGGCCAGAGTCATATGACTGAGATGCCTGTAGATAACTCTTCCAAATATCTGTAATCTGATTTCTAGAGAAAACTGAAAAACTACTGACACTACCTATCGACTCTGCAAGCGTGGTTGGATCTGCTGAAGCCTGGGATTTCAGTCGGCTGGCAAAAAATTGCAATCCGACTTCCTGGCCTTTGCCAAGCTCGTAACTAATTTTTCCTGTGCCGCCATCCCTTGTATAGCCCATATTTTGGCTAGTGTTGGAGCTTGAGCGAAATGGATTATTTTTTGCAATTAGATTAAAGCCCGATGAAACTTCTTGAGTAGCGCTGATGGAATACTTTATCTTTCCATCTTCACCCCCGCGGCCATATAGCCCAGCCTCTGAGATGGTTGTTCCATAGGTGCCGTATCCAGTCGATGCGCTTGCCTGAAAGGGCCCATCCCCTGTTTTTGTAAAGATTTGAATGACGCCGCCGATGGCATCTGAACCATAAAGACTGCTTTGTGGCCCAAAAACAATTTCAATGTGGTCAATGATTGCAAGGGGAATGGCGGACCATGATGGCCCACCCAAAAAGCCTGCCTCAACGCGAACGCCGTCAATCAAGAGTAAGGTTTGTTGGTTGCTGGTACCCCTTAAGAAAACGCTCGTGCCGCTACCCCCGCTACCCGTGCCACCAGTAATCTCGACGCCCCGTTGCCTCTGAAGTAATTCCACTAGGCTAGTTTGTCCTGCCTGTGCAATTTCCTCTGGGCCAATGTAGATATTGTCTGCAAGAACATCACTTGCCTTAGTGGGTGTTCGTGTTGCCGTGACAACAATTGGATTGAGCGGGTCTGCTGAATTGGATACCGATACCGATGATGCTTGTGCTGCTGCGTTTTGAAATGGAATAGCACTCGATAAAAGCGTTGCTAACAGCGCAAATCTGCACTGGGTATTTCTGAACTGCTGTTTCATGATGAACCTTCTGCCGTCGAATCACCAGGCCAACTTCCCCGTTAGCCGAGTCGAACAGAACTTCATGGGCGTGAGTCCAGAACGTCAATATGTGCGGCGCACGGAATCCGTACGAACGCTTCTATCGGCGCGCGAAGGATCCCCGTCCGCAAAATTCCACCTGTTTTGGCCGGTATCCGGGCTGGCAAATTTAAGAACTTGACCTTCCCATGCGATTGACGCGCACAGTGGCTATATCCAAGTTCTCCGTACCTCGCTACAAGGCACATTTGCTTACCGTTGCGGGGGCAGCACACGTTTGAGTAGTGTTTCCCGTTTAACTTTATTGCAATGCAATAAAGCACCATAACATTTCAATTCTACTGCATTTAAGACCTCCAAATATTGGGGTTTTTACTAACTGAGCCTACAATGGCATAGTAAAAACAATAATAAACATGACAGTACTAGACAAACACCTCGAAAAAAACCTGATTCGCTTGCAGCTGAGTCAAAACATCGTCTTGCAGCATCTGGATCCAGCAAGCATGGCCGAACTAGAGCGCCATCTGGTGATTTCTGACCTAAAAAAATCAGAGATTTTGTTGCACCAGGGCGACCATCAAATGGAGCAGTACTTTATTTTGGATGGTATTTTGAAGCGCATCGTTTCAAGTTCGGATGCAAAAGAAATGATCTTGCGTTTTTCGATCGAAAAAGACATCGAAACCAGCTATGCCGCATGGCGCCTCAAGAAGTCTGCCCCTTACAGTATTGCTTGCGTTACCAAGGCTAGGGTTGCGCGCATGCCCATGAAAAAGTGGACTGAGTTCCTAGAGAATCATGTTCCCCTCAAAGAGAGTTTTGAGTTTGAGGTAATGCGCCTGATGAGTGAAATCATGGCCCACACCATTACCTTGCATATGCTCGATGCACCAGGCCGCGTGGAGCGCTTTCTGCGTAAGTACGAGAGCCTTTTTGGACTTTTACCCAAAAAAGAGCTTGCAGCCTATTTGAATTTGTCCCCCGAGACCCTAAGTCGCCTAAAAACAAAGCACAAAGATCTATTTGTCTAGTTTTTATATGGATTTGGCTTTGCCTCCAGCAGGCTCTAAGCCTTGTTTTTATTGGAATTAAAAGGAAATTGACGCAAGTCAATGCTGATCTACACCCCCAAGCCTAAGATGCATCCACCTAAATGCAGTTTGTTAATTCCCTGGGTTTAGGTGCATTTTTAATCGGAGACACAAGACAGAAGCTAAATTGCCTTGCCAACGGAGTGAAGCAATCTAACCAATACAACTTTTATGACAAACGACAATCAAAACCAAGAACTCACTGACGGATTCCATCTCGTTATCGACGCCCTTAAGGCAAATGACATTGACACCATTTATGGATTGGTGGGCATTCCTATTACTGACTTGTGCCGCTTAGCTCAAGCTGAAGGCTTGCGCTTTATTGGTTTCCGCCATGAGCAGCACGCAGGAAATGCCGCAGCCATTGCCGGCTATATGACACAGAAGCCTGGTATCTGCATGACCGTTTCTGCGCCTGGTTTTTTGAATGGTTTAACTGCCTTAGCCAACGCAACTGTGAACTGCTTCCCAATGATTCTGATTAGCGGCTCAAGCGAACGCGAGATCGTTGACTTGCAGCAGGGCGATTACGAAGAAATGGATCAGCTCAATGCAGCCAAGCCATATGCCAAAGCTGCTTACCGTATTAATCACGCAGAAGATATCGGCATTGGTATTGCACGTGCGATTCGTGCTGCGGTATCGGGTCGTCCAGGCGGCGTTTACTTGGACTTGCCGGCACAACTCTTATCGCAGACCTTGTCGGTTGCTGAAGCCAAGAAATCGATCTTCAAGGTAATCGATCCAGTGCCTCGTCAGATTCCAGCGCCTGATGCAGTAGCGCGCGCATTAAACATATTGAAGGGCGCAAAGCGTCCATTGATTCTCCTGGGCAAAGGCGCTGCATATGCACAGGCTGACGCAGACATCAAGGCCTTGATCGAAAAATCCGGCATCCCTTACTTGCCAATGTCGATGGCCAAAGGCTTGTTGCCTGATAACCATCCCCAATCTGCTTCTGCAGCCCGCTCATACGTTTTGGCCGAGGCCGATGCAGTGTTGTTAGTTGGCGCCCGCTTGAACTGGTTGCTTGCTCACGGCAAAGGCAAGACTTGGGGTAAAGAGCGTAAGCAATTTATCCAAATTGATATTCAGGCAAACGAAGTCGATAGCAACGTTCAAATCGACGCTCCATTGATTGGTGATATTGGCTCATGCGTAGGCGAACTCTTGAAAGGTATCGCATCGGTACCTAAGCCAAGCGCAGAGTGGATTAGCGCAATTAATGAGAAGAAAGACAAGAACATGGCGAAGATGGCAGAAACACTTGCCAAAGAAGCATCGCCAATGAACTTCCATGGTGCATTGCGTGTGATTCGTGATGTTGTGAAGAAAAACCCCGATGTCAACCTCGTTAACGAAGGTGCGAATACCCTCGACTATTGCCGTTCGATTGTCGATATGTACAAGCCACGTAAGCGCTTTGACTCCGGTACATGGGGCATTATGGGTATTGGTATGGGCTATGCGATTGGTGCAGCAGTTACCAGTGGCTTGCCTGTTATCGCAGTGGAAGGTGATAGCGCCTTTGGTTTCAGCGGCATGGAACTCGAGACCATCTGCCGTTACAACTTACCAATCACCACTGTGATTTTCAATAACAATGGTGTTTACCGTGGTACCGATGTAAACCCAACCGGCGGCGCTGATGTTGCCCCAACCGTATTCGTGAAAAACGCACGCTATGACAAGATGATGGAAGCGTTTGGTGGGATCGGTTACAACGTCACCACCCCGCAGGAATTAGAGAAGGCATTGACTGAGGCAATAGCCGCAGGCAAGCCAGCACTAATCAATGCTGTCATTGATGAAACAGCAGGCACCGAAAGTGGCCGCCTGACGAATCTCAACCCAGCAAGTACTGCTACAAAGAAGTAATTGACGAGCTAAGTCATACGCAACCCTAAGGAGATTTAATATGAGCAAGCCATTAGACGGAATCCGCATCATCGATTTCACACACGTACAAGCAGGCCCTGCATGTACCCAGTTGTTGGCATGGTATGGCGCGGACGTAATCAAAGTAGAGCGTCCTGGATCTGGCGACGTAACCCGTAGCCAATTACGCGATATTCCAGATGCTGACGCCTTGTATTTCACCATGCTCAACGGTAACAAGCGTTCGTTGACATTGGATACCAAGACCGCAGAAGGTAAGGAAGTATTGGAGAAGTTGATTAAGGTTTCTGACGTCATGGTCGAGAACTTTGGTCCAGGCGCCTTAGATCGCATGGGCTTCTCTTGGGAACGCATCATGGAACTGAACCCACGCATGATTATGGCGTCGGTAAAGGGCTTCAGCGATGGCCACTCATACGAAGATTTAAAAGTGTATGAGAACGTAGCTCAGTGTGCTGGCGGCGCAGCCTCCACCACCGGTTTCTGGGATGGTCCTCCTACCGTATCTGCTGCTGCTTTGGGCGATAGCAACACTGGTATGCACTTGGCGATTGGTATTTTGACCGCGCTGATGCACCGTGAGAAGACTGGCCGTGGACAGAAGGTTGCTTGCTCGATGCAAGACGCAGTATTAAACCTGTGCCGCGTGAAGTTGCGCGATCAGCAGCGTTTGGATCGCGTTGGTTACTTGGAAGAGTACCCACAGTATCCCCATGGCACATTCTCCGACGTTGTACCCCGCGGCGGTAATGCTGGCGGCGGCGGTCAGCCAGGTTGGGTTTTAAAGTGTAAGGGCTGGGAAACTGATCCTAACGCCTACATTTATTTCACCATTCAAGGTCACGCTTGGGAGCCAATTACCAAGGCTTTAGGTCGTCCAGAGTGGGCAACCGACCCTGCTTACATGACTGCAGAAGCGCGTCAAGACAAGATTTTTGACATCTTCGCAACCATTGAAGATTGGCTCAAAGATAAGACCAAGTACGAAGCAGTCGATATCTTGCGTAAGTTTGATATTCCATGCGCCCCTGTACTATCGATGAAAGAACTAGCCGCATCACCAGACTTGCGTGCAAGTGGTTCGATTGTGGAAGTCGATCACAAGGTACGCGGTAAGTATCTGACGATTGGTAGCCCAATCAAGTTCTCTGATTTGAAGATCGAAGTGAAGCCATCCCCAGTTTTAGGCGAGCACACCGATGAGGTTTTGGCTGACCTTGGCTACGGAAAAGACGATATTGCCAAGCTGCACGCGGCAAAAGCAGTTTAATAACAATAAATTAGTTTGATCCTTTAAGGCGCTCCATGTGGGCGCCTTTTTTATTGCTTAATTTACCCAGAATCAGGCTAAATCGCACAATGCGAAATCCAGTTTCAGGGCTTGATAACTAGGGGATACAGGGCCTGTGGCGCACCTGGAATTCAGGGTAGTGCCGACTGGTAGAATTTGATTAATTCAAAATTTCAATTCTTATTAGGACTACTGTTATGGCAAAAGCACTTGAGGGGGTGAAAATCCTCGATTTCACGCACGTTCAATCGGGGCCAACTTGTACCCAATTATTGGCTTGGTTTGGCGCGGATGTAATTAAGGTGGAGCGCTCGGGTGAGGGTGATGCTACCCGCGGTCAATTACGCGATATACCCGATGCGGATAGTTTGTATTTCACCATGCTGAATCACAATAAACGCTCGATTACAGTCAATACCAAAACTCCTGAGGGCAAGGATATTCTCGAGCGCTTGATTAAAGAGTGCGATGTCTTAGTGGAAAACTTTGCTCCAGGTGCTTTGGATCGCATGGGCTTTACTTGGGAGCACATACAGCATCTCAATCCACGCATGATCATGGCATCGATCAAAGGCTTTGGTCCAGGACCTTATGAAGACTGCAAGGTATACGAAAACGTAGCGCAGTGCGCAGGCGGCTCAGCATCCACTACTGGTTTTGATGATGGCCCGCCAATGGTAACGGGCGCGCAGATTGGCGATAGTGGAACCGGTTTGCATTTGGCCTTAGGTATCGTTACAGCTTTGTATCAGCGCACCCACTCGGGTCGTGGTCAACGTGTGCAGGCTGCGATGCAAGACGCCGTATTGAACTTGTGCCGCGTGAAGTTGCGCGACCAGCAGCGCCTCGAGCGCAATGGCACCATGCAAGAGTATCCGCAGTTCCCGAATGGCCATTTCGGTGAAGCAGTGCCTCGTGCCGGCAATGCGTCTGGTGGTGGACAGCCCGGCTGGATTCTGAAATGCAAAGGCTGGGAAACCGACCCCAACTCCTACATTTATGTCGTCGTTCAGGCTGCCGTATGGGAAGCGATTTGTAAGGTGATTGGCAAAGAAGAGTGGATTACTGACCATGACTTCTCTTCTCCCATGGCGCGCTTGCCAAGGCTCATGCAAATCTTTGGTGAGATCGAAAAATGGACCATGACCAAAACCAAGTTTGAGGTGATGGATACATTGAATAAATATGATGTGCCATGCGGCCCAATTCTGTCGATGAAAGAAATCGCCGAAGAGCCAGCCTTGCGCGCTACCGGCACGATTGTTGAAGTCGATCACCCGATTCGGGGCAAGTACTTAACCGTGGGCAACCCCATCAAGTTGTCCGATAGCGAAACTGACGTCACGCGTTCACCATTGCTTGGTGAACATACCGATGAGATCTTGCAAGAGCTCGGATTTAACATCGACGATCTGATCGATTTACGCCATCGGAAAGTGATCTAGATGAAAGTTGCTCTAATCGGCAGTCAAGATTTTGGTAAGGCTGCTTTAGAGGCCTTTTTAGAGCGTGGTGACGAGGTGGTTGCGGTGTTTTGTCCTCCGGACAATCCCAAAGCCACCAAGCCTGAGATTTTGAAAGAGGCAACTCTTGCGAAAGGCCTCGTGCCCTTGCAATTTGCCTCGCTCAAGGGGCCAGAGGCGGCTGAGGCAATGCGCAACAGCGGCGCAGACATTTGCGTGATGGCCTATGTGTTGCAATTTGTCCCCCAAGAGCTCGCCAAGATACCGCGCTTGGGCACGATTCAATACCATCCCTCATTGCTGCCAAAGTACCGTGGTCCCAGCGCCATTAACTGGGCTATTGCTTTAGGCGAGACCAAGACAGGCCTTACCATTTTCCGGCCATCCGATGGTCTGGATGAGGGCGAAGTGATTTTGCAAAAAGAGGTCGCCATTGGCGCGAACGATACCTTGGGATCGGTTTACTTTGATCACCTATTTCCGCTTGGGGTGCAGGCGCTATTAGAGGCTGCTGATCTGGTTGCTGCAGGCAAGCACCAAGAGGTTGTGCAAGACGAGGCCCTTGCTAATTACGAAGGCTGGTTCGATCAGGCGGCCGCTCGCATCCATTGGTCAAACCACATTACGCAGATCCATAACTTGATTCGGGCCTGCAATCCGGCGCCTGGCGCTTGGACCATGGTTGGCGAACAAAAAGTACAGATTTATGACGTCAAGAAACACGTCACGGCGACCTACGGCGCCGTCAAAGGTAAGCCTGGGCAAATCACGGCGATTGGTTCCGAATCCTTTTTTGTGGCCTGCCATGGTGGTCAGATTGAGGTATTAAAAGCCAAAGGACCTGCTGGTAAAGTCAGCGGTGCAGAGTTAGCTAAAAGCCTTGGCTTAGCGGTAGAGCAATTTTTTACTGCCTAGGAAAAGCGAAATAGGCCCGGAGTATTAGGCTTAGATTTCTAAGTTATCAATCAGGCGGGTTTTGCCAAGCTTAGCAGCGGTCACAATCACGAGCGGTTGACCGCCATCCAAATCGGCTTGCGTTGGTTTGGCCAAATCCCGCTGTTGGCGAATCGCCATGTAGTCCGGCTGCCATCCCCGCACCTGCATTTGCGTCAAGGCGTTCGCCTCGATATCCATGAGCGCACTTACTGTCTTTTCCTTGAGACCAAGGACTTGTTCCCGCATCATACTTAACTGGCGTTGCAGTGCAGGGGCTTCGGCGCGCTCGCTTGCCGAAAGATAGATGTTGCGCGAAGACAGGGCTAATCCATCTTCAGCACGAACGGTTTCAGCTGGGACAATATCAACCGGTAAGGCAAATTGACTCGCCATCTGCCGAACGATCATCAGCTGCTGGTAATCCTTTTTTCCAAAGACCGCAACTCGGGGCTGCACACAGGAAAAGAGTTTTAAAACAACCGTACAGACACCCTTAAAAAAGCCGGGCCTGAACTCACCTTCAAGAATATCCCCAAGTTGTTGGGGTGGATCGACGCGGTATTCTTGGGGTTGTGGATAGAGGTCTTTTTCAGTCGGGGCAAATAAAATGTAGACCCCTTCTTTTTCAAGCTTGTCGATGTCAGCCTGCATGGTTCGAGGGTAACTATCAAAATCTTCGTTCGGACCAAATTGCAAGCGGTTGACAAAAATACTCGCTACTACCGGATCGCCATGTTGGCGCGCCAAGCGCATTAACGATAAATGACCTTCGTGCAAATTGCCCATGGTGGGTACAAACGAGGCGCGATTTTGACCCCGCAAATGATCACGTAACTCATTGATATCGCTAATTATTTTCATGCGCTGGGGGTGTAGGCCAGGCGCACGTAAATGGGTGCATAGGGCTCTGCTTGGGTAATCTCTACCAAGGCTTCCCGTGAGAGTTCGAGCATGGCAATGAAATTCACAATCACCACAGGCACGCCGTTGCCAGATGCAATCGCATCTTCAAACAATTCACTGAACTCAACAAAGCGCGTGCTTTGCAGGCGACGCAAAATGCGCGTCATAAAATCACGCACCGATAGGGTTTCACGGGTGATGGTGTGGTGCTGATTTAATTTTGCTCGGTGCAATACATCACGCCAAGCCATTTGCAAGTCTTCTAAATTAACTTCGGGCCATGTCACTGCTACCGTTGTATCGACATAGCCGTGGGCGATTTGGAAGTCACGCCCTTGCTGCGGAATCTGGTCTAACTCTTGTGCCGCTAATTTCATACGCTCGTATTCAAGCAGTCGGCGCACCAACTCGGCACGTGGATCTTCCACCTCTTCTTCGCTATCAGCCTTTTTCATGGGCAGAAGCATGCGCGATTTGATTTCAATCAACATGGCTGCCATCAGCAGATACTCTGCAGCCAGTTCTAAATTGGTATGGCGAATTTGATCAATGTAGGTCAGGTACTGGGATGTAACCTGTGCCATCGGAATGTCCAGCACATTGAAGTTCTGTTTGCGAATCAGGTAGAGCAGTAAATCGAGTGGGCCTTCAAACGCCTCTAGAAAAACCTCGAGCGCATCGGGCGGAATATACAGGTCAGTCGGGAGCTTAAACAGGGGCTCGCCATACAGCTTGGCAAAAGCCTCTGACATGCCATCGGTAACCGAGGGCGTGCTGTCAAACAAACTCTCTACCGGCTGAACCAGGGGGTCATTCATTGGAATAAACGTAGGCCCGTTGTTTCACTTTGGCGGCCTTTAGGCGGCGCTGCTCATCAAGGCTGACTGGTTCTTTGTCCCAAAGGAGGGCGCGCCCAGCTTGCTGTTCTTGCTCCAAGGTGGGTTTAGCCGCTTTGAGTTTTTCAAGAAATACGGTGACGTCAGATTGGTATTTACGCATATCGATACTTAATTCTCAATAAATTCAATAACTTATAAAATCCCAGGGAACTGGGCAACCCTCATTATTAACGATTTTGTATGGCCTAAGTCAGATTTGTGTCGACATCCCGTTTTTAGCTATTGGCTGCTAATAGAGCGTCAATTTGAGCCGGCTCAACGCGGCTCATGAGATGGGTATAGGGCAGGATGGGCTGCTGGCTAGAGAGGGGTGTATTGATGTCGCTCCAGGCCATCGGCGCTACACATAAAAAACGTTCAACACCGGCAGCAACCTGCGGCAATACTGGTTTGAGGTACAGACTTAAACACCGAAATGCTTCCAAGGTCACGCTGCAAATTGCCTGAAGATCGGCTGTGCGCTCGGGATCTTTGGCGATGTCCCATGGTTTGTTTTCATCGACAAAGGCGTTGACTTGATCTGCCAATTCCATAATGGCGCGAACGGCTTTCGCAAACTCGCGTCCTTCATACAGTTCAGCAATCTTGGTATTGGCTGATCGAATCGACATCAGCAAGGGATGTTGCATGGCATCGTCCACAACCACACCACCAAAACGCTTCACCAAAAAGCCAGCGCTGCGACTCGCAATATTGATGTACTTGCCAATCAAGTCACTATTGACCCGTGCAACGAAGTCGCTCAGATTGAGGTCAAGATCCTCCATGCTGTCGTTGAGCTTGGTCGCAAAGTAGTAGCGGAACCACTCAGGATTAAAGCCCGACTCAATGACACTGTTGGCTGAGATCAGAGTGCCACGTGACTTACTCATCTTTTCACCGTCGACCGTCAGAAAGCCGTGCGCGAATACGTTGGTGGGGGTGCGGTAGCCAGCGAAATGCAAGGTAGCAGGCCAAAACAAGGTGTGGAAATACAAAATGTCTTTGCCAATAAAGTGGTACTGCTCAGTTGTGCTGTCCGCTCTTACCCACTCATTAAAATCCAGACCTTTGTCAGTGCAGTATTTTAAGAAACTGGCGTAATAGCCAATGGGCGCATCGAGCCAGACATAAAAATACTTGCCAGGGGCATCGGGGATTTCAAAGCCAAAGTAGGGGGCATCGCGCGAAATATCCCAATCACCTAATTTACTGTCACCAGCTTGCCCAACCCACTCTTTCATTTTGTTGCGGGCTTCGGATTGCAGTGGTGTGCGGACCTGAGTCCAGTCGCGCAAGAAGGTTTCACAGCGGGGATCGGATAACTTGAAGAAGTAGTGATCAGATACTTTGCGAATCGGTGTCGCGCCACTGACGACCGAGAAGGGATCAATTAAATCGGTAGGCGCGTAGGTGGCGCCGCATTTTTCACAGGAGTCGCCATATTGATCGGGCGCTTTGCATTTAGGACACTTGCCTTTAATAAAGCGATCCGGGAGGAACATTTCTTTTACGGGATCGTAGGCCTGCTCGATGGCGCGCTTTTCAATCAGACCTGCGTCACGAAGCTTGAGGTAAATATCTCCTGCCAACTTTTCATTTTCTGGGCTATCGGTGGTGTAGTAGTGATCGAAGGAGATTAAAAATGCATCAAAGTCGCGCTTATGTTCTTGCCAGACCTTAGCAATTAACTCTTTGGGGGTCAGTCCCTCTTTCTCGGCGCGCAGCATGATGGGGGTGCCATGGGTGTCATCTGCTCCCATGTAATGCACTTCGTGACCCTGCATCCGTTGATAGCGAACCCAAATATCGGTTTGAATGTATTCCACCAAATGGCCAATGTGAATCTGCCCATTGGCATAAGGCAGGGCAGAGGTAACTAAAAGGCGGCGTGGCGAACGACTCATACTGTAGGCGGGGTACGGTTTGGGTAAAAAGGCAAAATTAGGCTTATCGGGTGAATTATGCTGCTAGAGCATGGATTTTAGACTGCGGTTAAAGTAAAGCTCGCATTTAAAATGACAAGAATGAATCAAGGAAGACGTGTATGGCAGTAAATCCCCGAATTGCGATGTCCAATGCTTCTGTCCCTCTCATCCATGAGGTCCAGATCATCGATGAGGCCGGCCGTCATAAAACCGTCCATGTACCGGGTGAGCGCTCGCTAACGATTTATTTGGACAAGCGTGAGCTTGTCACCCTCATGACCCTCGGTAGCGCCCCTGAGGCCTTGGTGCTGGGCTATTTGCGTAACCAGCGTTTGGTGGAATCGCCGGATGACATCGAAAGCATTCAGGTTGACTGGGAAACGGATTCAGCCGCAGTCAAAACCCGGCGCAGCACCGTCGATATCGATCAAATGACCAGTAAGCGCATTGTGACCACCGGCTGCGGACAGGGCACGATGTTTGGCGGCTTAATCGAGGAAATGGAGCAAATCCGCCTGGCGGATGGCCCCACCTTGAATCAGGCGGCGATTGTGGACCTCATCGACCAAATTCGCCAGCATGACACCATCTACAAGAAATCCGGCTCAGTGCATGCCTGCGCTGTATTTGAGCGCAAGGGCGAGGATCAGGTGGAATTGCTCCACTTTATTGAGGACGTGGGCCGCCACAATGCAGTGGACTCGATTTCTGGGCTGATGTGGCTGGCTGACAAGGCGGGTCGGGATTTGGTGTTTTTTACGACCGGGCGCTTAACCTCGGAGATGGTCATTAAGGGTGCGCAGATGGGCATCCCCTTTCTACTGACGCGTTCCGGTGTAACCCAGATGGGCCTTGAGCTTGCCCGAAAGACCCACCTGACGCTTCTGTCACGTTGCTCTGGAACCCATTTTGAGATTTACAACGCCCCTGAGCGGGTTGTTTTTAGTCCGCCCAAGCAGTAAATAGATGGTCTTCGGGGTCAGGTTGGTTTTACAATTCCGCCATGACTATTAAATCCGACCACTGGATTCGCCGTATGGCCGAAGAGGGCATGATCAGCCCGTTTGAGCCTGGCCAAATCCGCCAAGACGCCGCTGGACAAAAAATCGTGAGCTACGGTACCTCGAGCTACGGTTACGACATTCGTTGTGCAAATGAATTCAAGATCTTCACCAACATCAACAGCACGATTGTGGACCCAAAGCATTTCGATGAAAAATCCTTTGTGGATTTTCAAGGAGATGTGTGCATTATTCCGCCCAACTCCTTTGCTCTGGCCCGTACGGTCGAATACTTCAAAATCCCACGCAGCGTTCTGACGATCTGCGTTGGTAAGAGCACGTATGCACGCTGCGGCATTATTGTGAACGTCACTCCATTTGAGCCTGAGTGGGAAGGGTATGTCACCCTCGAGTTTTCAAACACCACGCCACTGCCAGCAAAAATCTATGCGGGCGAGGGGTGTGCTCAAGTCCTCTTTTTTGAAAGCGATGAAGTTTGCGGGACCTCGTACAAGGACCGCGGCGGCAAGTACCAAGGGCAGCAGGGCGTTACGCTACCGAAGACCTAATTGCATTAGGCAATTTTCCAAAGGCACACATGAAATTTCGTTTCCCAATCATCATTATTGATGAGGACTTTCGCTCTGAAAATATTTCAGGTTCCGGTATTCGCGACCTGGCTTTAGCCATCGAAGGCGAGGGCATCGAAGTGATTGGCCTAACGAGTTATGGGGACTTAACGTCATTCGCACAGCAAGCCTCGCGCGCCTCCTGTTTTGTTTTATCGATTGATGATGAGGAGTTCATCAGCGATACCGAAGACAATGATTTGCCCGCTTTGAATAACCTGCGCGCCTTTGTTGCCGAAGTGCGTAAGCGCAATGAAGACATTCCAATTTTCTTGTATGGCGAGACCCGTACCTCACGCCACATGCCCAATGATATTTTGCGTGAGTTGCATGGCTTCATTCATATGAATGAAGACACGCCAGAATTTGTGGCGCGCCACATCATCCGCGAAGCGAAGGTCTACCTCGACTCATTAGCGCCTCCCTTCTTCCGTGCCCTGACACATTACGCGTCTGAAGGCTCGTATTCCTGGCATTGCCCCGGCCACTCGGGCGGTGTTGCTTTCCTTAAAAGTCCAGTGGGCCGCATGTTTCATCAATTCTTTGGTGAGAATATGCTGCGCGCCGACGTATGTAATGCCGTTGAAGAATTAGGTCAGTTGCTTGACCACACCGGCCCAGTTCTAGCCAGCGAACACAATGCCGCGCGAATTTTCAATGCCGATCACTTGTTTTTTGTCACCAATGGCACGTCCACGTCCAACAAGATTGTTTGGCACTCGACCGTTGCCCCGGGTGACATTGTTTTAGTTGATCGCAATTGCCATAAATCGGTGATTCATTCGATCACGATGATGGGCGCGATTCCGATTTTCCTGATGCCAACGCGTAACCATCTTGGCATCATTGGCCCGATTCCGAAGGAAGAGTTTGAATGGGCGAACATTAAAAAGAAAATCGATGCCAACCCTTTTATTCAAGACAAAAACGCCATACCCCGCGTGATGACCCTCACGCAAAGTACCTATGACGGCATTATTTATAACGTCGAGATGATTAAAGAGATGCTCGACGGCAAGGTGGATTCCTTGCATTTCGATGAGGCATGGTTACCGCATGCGGCCTTCCATCCATTCTATAAAGACATGCATGCGATTGGCGCAGACCGCAAGCGAACTAAGAAAAGCTTGATGTTCGCAACCCAATCAACCCACAAACTGTTGGCTGGCTTATCGCAAGCATCGCAAGTCTTGGTGCAAGATGCGGATGAGCATAAATTGGATCGCGATTGCTTTAATGAAGCGTATTTGATGCACACCTCCACCAGTCCACAGTACGCCATCATTGCCTCGTGCGATGTGTCGGCTGCGATGATGGAAGCCCCCGGCGGAACCACCTTAGTGGAAGAATCGATTGCGGAGGCGATGGATTTCCGCAGAGCCATGCGGGAGGTCGATGAGCAATTTGGTGCTGACTGGTGGTTTAAGGTCTGGGGCCCTGATCATTTGGCCGAAGATGGGATTGGTGAGCGCAGTGACTGGGTTTTAGAGCCCAACGCTAGCTGGCATGATTTTGGTAAGTTGGCGAACGACTTCAATATGCTGGACCCCATCAAGGCTACCATCGTTACCCCTGGCCTTGATATTGAAGGCAACTTTGGCACAACTGGTATACCCGCGAGCATCGTCACCAAGTATCTGGCTGAGCACGGCATTATTGTTGAGAAATGCGGGCTGTATTCCTTCTTCATTATGTTTACCATTGGCATTACCAAGGGTCGCTGGAATACCTTGGTAACCGAGCTACAGCAATTTAAAGATCACTTTGATAAAAATGCGCCACTCTGGAAAGTATTGCCGGAGTTTGTGGCTAAGCACCCACGCTATGAGCGGGTTGGCCTAAATGACATTTGCCAGCAAATTCATGCCTTCTATAAAGGCCGTGATGTTGCGCGCATGACGACCGAGATGTATACCTCCGACATGGTACCGGCAATGATGCCCTCGGATGCATGGGCGCAAATGGCGCACAAAAAAGTCGATCGCGTACCTTTAGATCAGCTTGAAGGGCGCGTTACCGCGATGTTGGTTACGCCCTATCCACCTGGCATTCCCTTGCTGATTCCGGGCGAGCGCTTTAATAAACGCATCGTCGACTATCTGTACTTTGCGCGCGACTTTAATGCGCAGTTTCCTGGTTTTGAGACCGATATCCATGGTCTCGTAAAAACCGAGGTGGATGGTCGCAGCGAATACTATGTCGATTGCGTGCGTTTAGAAAAATAAGATTATCGGCTGGGTTTTTCAAGCTCAAAGCGGACTGGCGCATTCTCATCTGCTTTGGGGGAGGCCTTATCTCCCTCACCACTTTGCCCGCTCGTAAAGTCAAACTCTGAATTGATTGCGACGGGAGGCGGTTTATCCAAGAACGTAGTGACCAGTGCCGGAAATGCAATCACGAGGCCAACCATGATGAGTTGCAAACCAACCCACGGTAGAGCGCCCCAGTAGATGTCACTGCTTTTGACCTCTTTAGGCGCAACTCCACGAAGATAAAATAGGGCAAAGCCAAAGGGCGGGTGCATAAAGGATGTCTGCATATTGACGCAGAGCATGACGCCAAACCACACGAGGGCCGCATTGCCGGCAGCTTGCAGATTGCCATCCATGGCGCCGAGTAAAACCGGCGCAAGCATTTTTTCGGCGACGGGCGCTAGCAAGGGGACGATGATGAAGGCAATCTCAAAGAAGTCTAAAAAGAAGGCCAAGAAAAAGACCAGGATGTTCACCACAATCAAAAATCCAATCCAGCCGCCGGGAATATTGGCAAAGAGGTGCTCCACCCACACGCCGCCATCCACTCCCTGAAATACCACTGAGAAGCAGGTGGATCCAATCAAAATAAAGATCACCATCGAGGTCAGGCGCATGGTGTTTTGATAGGACTCGGTAATTTGTTTTTTGAGATTAGCAATTTTGCTGCGCCGTAGCCAGGCGAGTAACAGAGCCCCCATTGCACCCATTGCACCGGACTCCGTGGGAGTGGCGATACCGAGCAAAATGGTGCCTAAGACTAAAAAGATTAAAACGGCAGATGGAATAATGCCGAGCAGGCATTTTTTCCACAGCACCCAGCCGTTGGTTTGCACATCACTTAATGGTGCTGCCGGTAGCCAATCTGGTTTAAGGCGTGTGAGCGCAAAGGTGTAGAGCGCGAAAAGCCCAATCTGAATCAAGGATGGACCCCAGGCTCCCAAGTACATGTTGCCGACATCGGCACTGCCGGTTTGCGTTTTGAGTTGATCGGCGAGCACAATCAATACAAGGGATGGCGGTACCAATTGGGTAATCGTGCCAGAGGCTGCTAATACGCCAGTGGCATAGCGCATGTTGTAGCCATAGCGGATCATGATGGGCAAGGAGATCATGGCCATCGCAATGACTTGGGCCGCGACTGTGCCCGTGATTGCGCCCAGCACAAAGCCCACGATGATGACCGAATATCCTAGTCCGCCGCGTATCCGTCCAAACAATTGACTCATGGACTCGAGCATTTCTTCTGCAAGGCCGCAGCGCTCCAGAATGGCCCCCATAAAGGTGAAGAATGGGATCGCTAGCAATAAGTCGTTGGCTAGTACGCCACCAAAAATACGCTGCGGTATGGCTTGTAAAAAGACGAGATCAAAAAAGCCTTGGCTGATCGCAATGACACCAAAGAAAAGTCCGGCAGCCATCAAGGAAAACGCCACTGGAAAGCCGATCAACATAAAGACAATCAGGCCAGCAAACATCAGGGGCGGCATCCACTCTACGGAGATCATTGTTTTGGCTTCTCGTAAGCAGTAAGGGCAGGGGCGCCCAGTGTATTACCTTGCAGTAAAGCAATGCGCTTGATGATTTCAGACAGGCCCTGTAAGCACAGCATGAAAAACCCCATCGGCACGACAAACTTAATCGGGTAGCGCAAGAGCCCACCCGAATTAATCGAATGCTCAAGAGATAACAGTGAGGGGTAGAACAAGGAGGTCCAGGATAGCCAGGTAAACAAGATGCAGGCTGGCATTAAAAAGAAGCTCAGGCCAAATAGATCGACCCAGATGCGGCCGCGATCTGAGAGGCGAGCGTAAATCAAATCGACACGGACATGCTCATTGCGCTTTAAGGTATAGGAGGCACCGAGCATCACCGCTGCGGCAAACAAATACCATTGCAATTCCAAGGGCCAGTTATCGCTGAGATCAAAGCCGTAGCGCATGATTGCATTGCCTGCTGAAATCACACAGGAAAGCAAAATGAAGATACTCGCAGCCTTCCCAAGCCAGGCATTGACACTATCGATGCTAGAGGAGATGCGCTGCCAAAAAGCCATCACCGTTACTGAAAAAAGCGGTAACTAGAGTTTGAGTTCGGCGCGGCCACGCTGAACGGCCGCCAAGACTTGTTGTGGCGCAGTACCACCCGGATGCTGGCGCGACTGTACTGATCCAGTGACGGTCAATAAGGGGAACACATCCTCGCCAATCAGATCGGCTCTGGTATCCAAGCCGCAGGCAAAGCGGAGCTCGGATAAGCTCAGGTCCGTTAGGTTACATTTGCGACCAACGCAGGCTTTAACGGCATGAGCCACAGCCTCATGCGCGTCCCGAAACGCTAAGCCCTTTTTGACCAAATAGTCGGCTAAATCAGTGGCGGTAGCAAAGCCTTCTTCTGCTGCTGCTTGCATCACTGCCTTTTGAACCACGATGTGCGGAATCATGTCGGCAAAAATACGCAAGGTATCTTGCACGGTATCGACCGCATCAAACAAGGGTTCTTTGTCTTCTTGATTATCTTTGTTGTAAGCCAAGGGCTGGCTTTTCATGAGGGTCAGCAAGGCAATCAAATCGCCATACACACGACCGGTTTTGCCGCGGGCCAGTTCAGGCACGTCGGGATTTTTCTTTTGCGGCATGATTGAGCTACCCGTACAGAACCGATCGGGCAAATCAATAAAACCAAAGCGTGGGCTGAGCCATAGGATGAGCTCTTCCGATAGGCGCGAGACGTGCATCATCAGCGTTGCCGAAAAGGCGCAAAACTCAATCGCAAAATCCCGATCCGATACGGCATCCAAGGAGTTGGTGCAGATACCATCAAAGCCCAGCTTCTGTGCCACCCACTCACGATCAATTGGGTAGCTGGTTCCGGCTAAGGCGGCTGCCCCCAGCGGTAGGCGATTCATGCGCTTGCGGCAATCGGCTAGGCGGCTGGCATCGCGACTAAACATCTCAAAATAGGCCATGAGGTGATGGCCAAAGGTGATTGGCTGAGCAACCTGTAAATGGGTGTGGCCCGGCATGATGGTGGCTGCATGCGTCTCTGCCAGATTCAGTAAAGCGGAACGTAATGCTGTTAGGGAAACCTGAATCTCATCGATGTTGCTCCGTAGCCATAAACGCAAATCGGTCGCCACTTGGTCATTACGTGAACGTCCGGTATGCAGGCGCTTACCCGCATCGCCAATGAGGGCGGTCAGGCGGGCCTCGATATTGAGGTGAACATCCTCTAGGGCCAGCTGCCACTCAAACTGCCCGGCTTCGATTTCTCCTTTGATTTGGGCCATTCCCTTTTGAATGTCCGCTAAATCGGCGGCGCTGATGATTTTTTGGGTGGCCAGCATTTCGGCGTGGGCCAAGGAGCCCTCGATATCGACCAGGGCAAAGCGGTGGTCAAACCCAATGGAGGCGGTATAGCGCTGGACCAGTTCGTCGACCGGTTCGGCAAAGCGCGCCGACCACGCTTGGGCCTTGTTGGCCAGGGAATTTTTAGAGGAGCTCATAAAGGCAGTATATTGGTGTCAGTCATCTCTATTTTAAATGTTATGTCCCAACACCCGAATTCTGCCCCTTTCCCCCTCGCCCCAGCGCGTTTAGTGATTGCCTCCCGAGAGAGTCGCCTAGCCATGTGGCAGGCTGAGCACCTGCGCGATTGCCTAAAAAGCCTTTATCCCGACTGCCAGGTCGAGATTTTAGGAATGACCACCCGTGGTGACCAAATTTTGGACCGTGCGCTCTCTAAAGTGGGCGGTAAAGGCCTATTTGTAAAAGAGCTTGAGACTGCTTTAGCCGATGGAAGAGCCGATTTGGCGGTCCATTCCCTCAAAGACATGCCGATGGATATGCCGGACGGCTTTGCTTTAACGTGCGTGATGAGCCGTGAAGATGCGCGCGATGCCTTTGTTTCGAACGATTACGCTTCACTGGATGAGTTGCCACATGGCGCCGTTGTCGGTACCTCCAGCCTGCGCCGTGAGGCTATCCTGCGCAAGCATTTCCCCCACCTGCAGATCCAACCCTTGCGCGGTAACTTAGACACCCGCATGGGTAAATTGGACCGTGGTGAGTATCAGGCGATTATTTTGGCTGCCGCTGGCTTAAAGCGCCTGGGCCTAGCGAGTCGTATTAAAGCCTTCTTGCCGCTTGATCCCTACACACCCGCAGCAGGTCAGGGCGCCCTCGGGATTGAAACCCTCAGCAATCGGGCAGATATGCAGGCCTGGCTTGCCCCCCTGAATGACCTGCCTACTTTGCTTGCCGTTTCGGCAGAGCGGATGGTGTCGCGCCAGTTGGGTGGTTCATGCGAGGTACCTCTGGCAGCCCATGGCGAGTGGAATGGCTCACAGTTAGGCATTCGTTCCTTTGTGGCGAGCGTCGATGGCACGCAGATTTGTTTGGCTAGCGCTGCTGCCACGATTAAAACGGTTGCCGATGCAGAAGCGCTGGGGCTCTCCGTGGCGCAGGACCTGATGGCCCAAGGTGCGAGCGACTTACTGCCGTAATCATCATGAAATCCACTACGCTGGTTGTCACTCGGCCAAGTGGTCAAGCAAGCGCCCTAACCGAGGCGCTCCAAACAGCAATCGCAAGCATAGCGGCTTCACACCCTGAGCAGGGCTGGCAAGCGCCGCAGATTCTTGCCTTGCCGCTTTTAACCATTGTTCCCAAATCTGATCCGAATGTTGCAGCTGCAATCCGTACTGCAATGCAGACTGCCGACTTGGCTGTGTTTGTGAGTCCGAATGCGATTGAGTGCACCATGCGATTGTTGGGCGATGATTGGCAGTCGATCGCACAGCGCCCCATTCCGATTGGAGTGGTGGGCCAAAGTAGTTACCACGCACTTGAGCGTCATGGCATCGGCAGAGAAGTCAATCTACCCACCCCCATCTGGATGCCAGGCAATCCCGCGCAGTGGGATTCCGAAGGGCTATGGAAGGAGATTCAAAATCGCTTTCCGAGCTGGGCAGGCCGACGGGTCGTGGTATTTCGGGGTGATGGTGGTCGCGAGTGGCTAGCAGACCAATTGCAATCGGTTGGGGCGCAGGTTGAGGCAATTGCGGTGTATTCGCGCATACCGCTAAGTGAATCTAGCCCCCAATGGGAGAAGGTCCTCAATGCAGATACGGATAGCGCGCTTTGGATCCTCACTTCGTCTGAAGCAGTGCGGCATTTAGGTGCAGTTTTAAAACAGCAGTGCCGTCAAGATTATTTAGCGAGTGCAAGCGCACTATGCCCGCATCACAACATCGCTCGTAGCGCACACGAGATTGGTTTTGGGGTTGTACTAGAGTGCCACTCGGGTGATGCTGCTTTAGTTAGCGCTGCAATTACTTGGCTGGAGGCAGAGTCAAAAAAACCTCATTAACCAATAAGGGGTGGCCCTTGAGGTGGTAAAGGGTTCTTCTGGCCCATGAACCGGTCGGCATTTCCGAATAGCGACGCTGACAGTCTTTCCACAAGGTATGGCGACGATCCAATTGGGTAATCTCACGATGGGTTCTAAGTCGATTGCGATTGCGGTTACGGCCTTGAAATAAAACAGCGCCCAGCGGCTTTTTACCTAACTTTAGGATGGCGTGATTACTACCGCTTGCAGTAAGTATTGGGATGATGCTGCGGGCGATGACAACTGGCTCTTGATTGATGAGTAAGAGCACTTCCCGTACACGACAGCGTTTGGTGCGCCCATGAAAAAAGCGACTTTCGTCGCTATGGATGGTTTGAAGACAGTCCGCTAAAACTTTTACCTCGATGCGACTTTGAAAAGCCGCTTCGAGTTTACGCGTTAAAGAACCAGTGTCACTAAGCCACGTTTGCCACTGTCGCGGGGCAAGGTGAATTCCACCGGAACCGACTCGATTCCAAACAGAACGGAGGCGATTGCGGTGGAGCATGCTTAGTTACCGCCGAAGGATCTCCGTTGGCTTCCCGCTGCTTTTGGTTTGCCAAAGCGAGGACCCGTTGGGCGTGAATCGCCGGAGCGAGCACCTGCTGGCTTGGAATCAAAACGATCGGTAGGACGTGAATCGCCCGAGCGAGCACCTGCTGGCTTGGAATCAAAACGATTGGCTGGACGGGAATCACCTGAGAAACCGGCTGGCTTGGAATCAAAGCGTGGCGCTGGACGGGAATCGCCGCCACTGCGCTGTTCAAAATGACTGCCACCCGAACGGGATTCAAAACGGCCACCTGAGCGATTACCAGGACGCGAGTCAGAGCGTGCGCCAGGACGGCCACCCGAGCGGCTACCAGGACGTCCACCGCCACCACCAAAGCTAGGCTTGGCTTGTGGCTCAAGACCTGGAATCACGGAAGCAACAATGTCTTGCTGGGTAAAGCGTTCGATGTTCCGAATCTTGGCACGATCACGGTGCTCAACTAAGGTAATAGCAATGCCGTTACGACCAGCACGACCCGTACGACCGATGCGGTGTGTGTAGTCTTCTGGCTTCATTGGCAAGCCAAAGTTAATCACGTGGCTGATGCGGGGTACATCAATGCCGCGCGCAGCAACGTCAGTGGCAACCAAAATCTTGGTGTGGCCTTTGCGCAGGGATTCGAGGCGACGCATGCGAACCGCTTGTGGCATTGCGCCGTGCAGTGCAGTTGCTTCGTAACCATTGGCACGCAAGGTGTCAGCAATCTTTTCGCTTTCCACTTGGGTGCTTGCAAATACCACTGCTTGATCCACAGTAGGATCGGTTAAGAGGTGCTCTAACAAGCGGTGCTTGTGCGCCATGTTGTCAGCCCAATGCATTTTTTGCTCAATGTTGGAGTGCACATCACCAGCTTGCGCCAGTTCAATGCGCTTTGCATCATTGGTCAATTGGGTAGCCAAGGACATCACTTTAGGCGCAAAGGTCGCTGAGAACATCAGGGTTTGAGTGCGCTGTTTGCAACGCTCATCAATGGCCTCGAGGTCATCTGCAAAACCCATGTCTAACATGCGGTCGGCTTCATCAATTACGAGTTGCTTGACGTCATCCAGGCGAATTGCACGGCTGTCGCTCAGGTCGAGTAAACGACCTGGGGTTGCAACGACGAGCAATGCACCTTTGAGTGCTTGGATCTGTTTGCCGTAAGGCATACCGCCCATCACGGTTGCAATCCGAATGCCTTTAAAGCCGCGGGCTAAGTTAATGGCATCGGCAGCGACTTGTTGGGCTAGTTCACGGGTTGGGCACAGTACCAATACTTTGGGTTGTGCGCGGCCAGGAACAGGCGAATTGCTTGGGTTGCTCGCCAGCAATTGATTCAATAAAGGAAGCAAAAAGGCAGCGGTTTTGCCGCTACCGGTTTGGCTGCTGACCAAGAGGTCGCCGCCAGCCAAGGCTGCAGGAATAACCTGTGCTTGTACTGGAGTGGCTTGGGTAAAACCCAATTCAGCAACGTTTTGTAAGAGAGGGGCTGCTAAGCCAAACGATGCAAATGCATTAGCGCTGGAAGTAACGACAGATACCGTTACTTTTTCGCCTGCAGGAACATCGGAATGCGAGTCAGTTGACCCAGTGTGGTTTTCATTTAAAAAAGTCATGCAAATCACATCCCCATCGGGGATGTCTCCGGTTGTGCGCCTCAGTGTTTTAAAGGGCGCGATGGTCTAGGGCATCGACCATCAGACAAGCGGCAGCGGTGTGTTTATTGCTACTAAACTGATTCGCTGAATATGTAAATTGCTGGGGACGATGTTTCAAAAAGCCCTCCATTATGGCATGGTTCCACCCTAAGGGCAATCCCTAGGGTGTTTAATCTGATTATCATCGTTTCATGGGCTTTTTACTGCATTCATCAGACTTCGGCATCATTCACTTCCCCAGTTATCTGCTGGGGGCGATCCTCATTATCTTGCTGCCAGGCCCCAATTCGCTCTACGTTTTAGCCTTATCCGCAGAAAAAGGGTGGCGCAAAGGAATCTATGCAGCGGCTGGGATTGTGGTGGGCGATGCCATCATCATGCTCAGTGTTGCCTTGGGCGCAGCAACCGTACTCGCATCCTCACCCCTTATCTACACCATGCTTCGCCTCCTCGGCGCAGGTTATTTAGCGTGGTTGGGTCTTGGCATTATCCGAGTCGGGTTAGCACGCTTGCAGGCTGAGGGAGCGACTGCAAACACATCTAGCCTGCCACAAGCCGAGGCAATCCTGCGCCTCCATCCTTTTTTAGCGGCACTGCTTCTGGCGCTGACGAACCCCAAGGCCATTTTCTTTTTCATTTCTTTTTTTACGCAATTCGTTGATCCCGACTTTCATCAGCCGGCGCTCGGTTTTTTCTATCTTGCAGTTGTCACCCAATTGATCAGCATGGCGTATTTGGCCACTCTGATTGCGGCGGGTCAGCATTGCTTGGGCTTGGCAAAGGCGCATCCCCGGATTGCAGCCAGCCTATGGCTGGCAACCGGAGTACTCTTTATTGCCTTTAGTCTGCGTTTACTTCTTGAGTTGCTTTAATAAACGCGCTACTTTTTTTCCATAGGGCGGATGGACTGCGCTAGTGCCGCGCAACCAATTGAGTCCAAACAAACCACGCACCTGAAGCACTGGCTTGTAGTGACTGAGGGCATCAAATCCGGCTTTGCCGTGGTAAGCGCCCATACCGCTAGACCCAATGCCACCAAAGGGAATCCCATCGCATGCGGCATGCAACAGCACATCATTGACGGTGATACCACCAGAGCGGGTATCGGCAATCACGCGATTGAGATTCACCTTATTTTTTCCAAACCAGTAGAGTGCCAGTGGCGTAGGTGAACTTCCTGCGTTGATGAAATCAATCATCGCCGTTGTGCTTGCCGCACCATCACTTACTGTGATGATCGGCAGAATGGGGCCGAAAATTTCTTCTTGCATCACTGCAGATTCCGGAGAAACCTTGCTCAGTGCAACCGGTTCAAAAACCCGCCCTGACTCGCTACTAGCTTCTAGTAAAGGCGTCGCTATTGCACCATGGGCAATCGCATCGTCGATTAAAAAATGCCAGCGCGCCGTTTGCTCCGGATCAATTGGGCCCGTGAGCATTTCGGGTTTACCAAATTGAGCTTGTGCAGCCTTCACGATTTCAGCAAGGAGCGCATCGTGTTGTTTCTCTCCTACTAAAACATAGTCTGGTGCAATACAGGTCTGCCCGCTATTGAGTAATTTGCCATAGACAATACTGCTCGCGGCATCACGTAAATTGGCTGAGGTATCCACGAGCGCAGGAGACTTGCCACCTAGCTCTAAAGTCACCGGCACCAGATTGTCGGCAGCGGCGCGCATCACTTTTTTGCCGATGGCTGTGCTGCCACTAAAGAACAGGTGATCGAAGGGGAGGGCAGCAAAATCGGCTGCGGTGTTGGCATCACCCGTCGTCACATTAAATTCAGTGAAATGAAAATACTCCTGAATCAGGGTCGCCAAAAAACCCGAGGTACGGCTACTGCGCTCCGATGGTTTGAGCCAAACCCGATTACCTGCAGCCAATGCGGCAATGGCCGGCGCAAGCGCCAACAAGATGGGGTAGTTCCAGGGACTCATGATGCCCACAATGCCCTTGGGCTGAGCTTGCATCCAAGCGGTCGAGCTTGATAGGTAGGCTGGCGTCTCTAAATGAATGGGTTTGAGCCATTCTTTGAGGTGTTTTTTGGTATAGCGGCAGGCCTGATAAATTTGACTGAGTTCTGCCAGTTGGGTTTCCATCGGATGGCGGTGACCAAAGTCAGCAGCAACCGCTTTGCAAATCTTTTCTTCATTGGCGCGCAGCATTGCCTCTACGCGGCCAATTCGCTCCAGGCGCTTCTCCATCGTGGAGTGTGGTTCCGCTGCATAGGCTGCGCGGATTTCATCAAGCTGGATGGTCAGGCGATTCATAGAGGGCAATATCAGTTTGACGGGTCTAAGTGGGTTTGTGCAAATATAGCAATAAGGCATTAGGATAAAGCCATGAACGAAAAACAAATGACTTTTGAGACAGCAACCCTGGGCGGCGGCTGCTTTTGGTGCCTAGAGGCGGTTTATCAGCAGGTGCGCGGAGTACATTCGGTTGTTTCTGGCTATGCAGGTGGTCACGACACAAACCCAAACTATGAAGCCGTATGCTCGGAAACTACTGGCCATGCCGAAGTTGTGCAAATCCAGTTTGATCCGGCGATCGTTTCTTATCGGGAAATCCTCACCATCTTTTTTGTGATTCACGACCCCACCACCCTCAATTACCAGGGTCATGATTTGGGCGCGCGTTACCGCTCGGTTATCTTCACGCAATCCGATGCACAAATGGCAACGGCACAAGCGATGGTCGCAGAATTGGGCGATGAAAAAATCTTTCCAAGACCGATTGTCACCATCATTGCCCCAGCCCCAATTTTTTATCCAGCCGAGGATTACCACCAGAATTATTTTGTTCAGCACCCGGGACAAGGGTATTGCATGGCGGTTGTTGCGCCAAAACTCGCTAAGTTCCGCGCTACCTTAAAAAGCCTGATCAATCCTGCTTTTAACTAAGGTGCTAGTCGTGCAATCGACCAGCCGCTATCGCTGCGGCTATAGCAAATGCGGTCGTGTAAGCGCGAAGGCCTGCCTTGCCAAAATTCAATTTGATTTGGAGTCAGGCGGTAGCCGCCCCAATGCGGTGGGCGAGGCGGGTTATCACCGTGCTCCACTTTAAATTGCCGCTCCTGCTCTTCTAGAAACGCACGACTCGGAATGGCCGCGCTTTGCGGCGATGCCCATGCACCAATGCGTGAAGCTGGAGGCCTAGAATGAAAGTAGCTATCGCTTTCAGCGGCGCTCACGCGCTCAACGGTACCGTTAATGCGCACCTGCCGCTCCAGCTCATGCCAATGAAAGAGTAAGGATGCATGGGGCTGCGCAGCCAGCTCCTTGCCTTTTTGGCTTTCGTAATTGGTGAAGAAGGTAAAACTACCGTGGTCGGCTGCTTTTAATAGGACAATACGGACAGATGGAATGCCGGCTTGATTTGCGGTTGCCAATGCCATTGCATTGGGCTCGGGGCATTGTGCCTGGACTGCTTGCTCGAACCAAGTCTGAAAAAGGCCGAACGGTTCCTGCGGTACGTCTTGCTCAGACAGTTCGCCGCGGGTGTAGTTTTTACGTAATTCAGCAATGGATTCCATGTTTTAAGTATAAAGAGATGCAATGACGATGGAAAACTTTCAAATACCGCCGCCGGATCAGGAGCTGGGATCACCAGATCGCCGTTTTGGTGGGGTCGCCCGTTTGTATGGTGACGCTGCTTTGGCCCAGTTCCAGCAGGCTACGGTTGTGGTTGCAGGTTTGGGCGGCGTTGGTTCCTGGGCTGCTGAAGCCCTCGCACGATCCGCAATTGGCCATTTAGTCTTAATTGATTTTGACCACATCGCCGAAAGTAATACCAATCGCCAGTTGCACGCCCTTGATGGTGAGTATGGCAAGGCCAAAGTGGATGCGATGGCGCAGCGTATTACCCAAATCAATCCCCAAATCCAACTGACCTGCCACGATGCTTTTTTAGAGCCCGATACGCTCGATGAATTGATACCAAGGGGCGCCATCGTGCTAGATGCAACCGATTCAGTGCCAGTCAAAATTGCGCTTGCTGCGTGGAGTGTGGCGAATCAACGTTTACTCGTGATGTGCGGAGCCTCTGGCGGTAAAGCAGACCCGACCCAACTGCGCTGCGCTGATTTATCAAAAACAGAGCAAGATGCACTTCTTGCTAAGGTGCGTGTTGGGCTGCGAACCGATCATGGCTTCTCGCGGGATTTAAAAAAGAAGATGGGCATTCGGGCGGTGTATTCAAAAGAACCCCGCGCCGGTGCTGCTACCGGGGGTTTGGCGTGCTCTGGCTATGGCTCTGCGGTAACCGTTACAGCAGCAGCCGGTTTGGTTGCTGCTGCTGAAGTTCTCTCTTTGATTCGGATGCAGCATAGCGTCTCCGGCTAAATCAATTTCATTTCATTCCCAAAGAGCGCAAACAAGCCTAGGGAATGCCCTGTAAGAAATTTCGTATTTTGTTGTAGGAAGCAATATTTATTTTGCTATCCATCTCCTGATTTCAGGGCCCTCCCTTTTTATTCCTTTGACATTTTTTTAGCTTTGCATATTTAATGAATTTTTAAGGGCTAGTGCTGCGCCCAACTCCTGCCTAGACTTCGTTGCGTTGGTACATGACCAACATCAAAACGAAAAGGAGGTTTCTCTTGCAGACAGAACAAACGGGCTTAAAACGCCATCTGAAAGTACGGCACATTCGCCTCATGGCATTGGGTTCAACCATTGGCGTTGGACTTTTTCTGGGCTCCGCTAGCGCGATTCAACTCGCAGGCCCTTCGATTCTCTTGGGGTATTTATTGGCCGGGATTGTGGCCTTCATTGTGCTGCGCACCCTGGGTGAGATGGCAGTACATGAGCCCGTTGCTGGCTCCTTCGCTGCCTATGCAAATTCTTATGTAGGACCCCTTGCGGGATACATGGTGGGCTGGGGCTATTGGACCTATTGGATTGTGGTGAGTATTGCAGAGGTGACTGCCGTCGGCATTTACATGGGTATTTGGTTTCCGGATATGCCGCAATGGGTCTGGGCGCTTTCATCGATTATTTTGATGGGACTCATCAACATGATTGCGGTTCGGCTGTTTGGGGAATTTGAGTTTTGGTTCTCTTTAATTAAAGTCGTCGCCATCATTGCCTTGATTGCGATGGGAGCCGCAGTTGTGTTCTTTGGTTTTACCAATGACTGGGTGCCACTGGGTTTTGATAACTTGTGGATTCATGGCGGCTTCTTTCCGAATGGAATTGGCGGTCTGTTGATGTCCTTGCAGATGGTCCTCTTTGCCTACGTTGGGATTGAAATGATTGGCCTCTCCGCTGGCGAAGCAGAGAATCCCAAGAAAACCATTCCGATGGCAATTGACTCGCTCGCATGGCGAATCTTGATCTTTTACATGGGCGCCATCTTGGTTATTTTGGCGATCTTCCCGTGGAATGAGGTAGGCCAACAGGGAAGTCCATTTGTGGTGATGTTTGAGCGCTTGGGTTTGCGCGAAGCCGCTGGCATTGTGAACTTTGTAGTGATTACGGCAGCGCTGTCTTCATGCAATGCTGGCATTTTTAGTGGCGGACGTTTGCTATATTCGCTGTCCATCAATGGCTATGCCCCCGAAAAGTTTGCCCATCTTTCCGAGAATGGCGTGCCGCACCGTGCTGTGATGGCCGCTGTCATGGTGCCGATGGTTGGCGTTGTATTGAACTACTTTGTACCCGATAAGGCATTCCAGTATGTGATGGCAGCAGTGACCTTTATCGGACTGATGGTTTGGATTGCCATTCTGTATACCCAAATGCGTTTCAGAAAATCGCTTACTTCAGCGCAAGCTGAGAGTCTTAGTTATCGCACGCCATGGTGGCCTTACTCCTCCTGGTTTGCTCTAGCCTTCATTGCACTCGTCATTGTCTTGATGGGGCTTCATGAGGATGCACGCGCCGCCTTGATTTTGGGTCCGTGCTTATTGGTGGTCTATGTCGCTATGTATTACGTCTTAGGCCTGCATCGTAAAAACAAACTGAAATAAGGAGCATCACATGATTATTGGCGTACCAACCGAAGTAAAAGACAACGAATTTCGGGTCGGCTTGACCCCAGGCAATGTCAGTAGCTTAGTGGCCCAGGGTCATGCTGTGTTGATTCAGCGTGGCGCAGGTCAGCAGATTGGTCTGACGGATGAACTCTATCGCTCTGCTGGCGCCTCTTTAGTCGAGAGCGCAACCGAAGTGTATGCAAAATCCCAATTGGTTGTAAAAGTAAAAGAGCCGCAGCCACAAGAATGCGCCATGCTGCGGGAAGATCAAATTCTCTTTACCTACCTTCACCTTGCGCCGGATCCATTGCAAACTAAAGCGCTACTCAGTTCCGGCTCTAGTTGTATTGCGTATGAAACCGTCACCTCGCGCGCTGGCACCTTGCCTTTATTGGCGCCGATGAGCGAAGTGGCGGGGCGGATGTCGATTCAAGCAGCCGCTGCCCAGATGGAAAAGAGCCATGGTGGACCTGGCATCTTGCTAGCTGGCATTCCGGGGGTGGCAGCAGCGAAGGTAGTTATTCTCGGCGCGGGGGTAGTGGGTCGAAACGCATTGCAGATGGCGGTTGGTATTGGCGCAGATGTCTGCATCATCGATAAAGACCTCGATCGTTTGCGTCAAATCGATGCTGCTTATGGCAATCGCGTGCGCACCTACTATTCCGATCCGTTGTCGATCGAGCGTGAGGTGTATGCAGCTGATGTCGTGATTGGTGCAGTACTCCTACCAGGCGGTGCGGCGCCGAAATTGGTCAGTGCCAGTATGGTGGCCAAGATGAAGCCAGGAGCGGTTGTGGTGGATGTTGCAATTGATCAGGGCGGCTGCTTTGAAACATCACGACCAACGACGCATAGTGATCCGAGTTATTTGGTCGATGGCGTAATTCATTACTGTGTCGCCAATATGCCAGGTGCGGTAGCTCGTACGTCGACCTTTGGTTTAACCAATGCAACTTATCCGTTTGTAGAGGCTTTAGCAAACAGGGGGTTAGTCGCTGCACTGAACCACGATGTGCATTTGCGCAATGGCCTGAATGTGCATCGTGGCCAGTTGGCTTCAGAGCCAGTTGCCAGTGCTCAACAGCTGGATTTTGTTCCAGCAGTTGAGTTATTAGCGGCGTAATACAGAGTAATTAGTAACGCGAAGACAGCGGCTTAGCTCAGGTCAGTAATAAGCGAAGCCAATGTCTCGTGTGGCAAGGTTTTAACGTGCATGGGGTACTCTTTGTGATCGCAACCCACCATCATTTGCGCACCTGCTTTGAGGGCTTTAATCATGTCGGGCGTAAGCTCAAAGCGCATGAAATGCACTGCCGATGTTTTTTCCGCAGTCGAGCGCTCCAGATCCTCATCGGCTAAGGCGTAAACGCGCGGCTGACCTTCAACTTCGATAAAGATCTTGTCTTCAATACCAACTAGCTTCGCTAAGGCAACCTTGCGATCACCTTCATTGGGGTACTCGAGCATCATGGTGGCTTTGAAGTTGGTGCCATCCGGTACGAGTGGATTGTAGGCATCGAGTTCATCTTGAATGCCTTCTTCTTCAAAGGTTTTCTCAACACGTAGCATCTCTTGAATCTGATAACGCATTAAGAATTCGTTTTCAAAAATCATGGTGAGGTGCTCGCCCAAATGGACGGTGCGAATACGGCGTTCTTGAATTGCCTTCTCCCGAATTTCTGGGCGATCCTTGTGGTACGCCTCCAAACTTAAGAGGCTATCGCGGGTAATTTTTGCCATGGTACTTGTATTCCTATATTCAGTATGTATTCAATCGATCGGTTTAGAGACCGTAGGCTTTTGCCATTAAGGTGAGGGGATGCGCCATCGCTGACTTGGGCAGGCCTAGCTCCTCCATGCCTTGCGCAATGTGGTGACCAGCGAGCTGGCAATCGGAGCTGATGTAATCAGGCTCATTCTCGGCCATGCCCTTAAATACAGGCTTGCCAATCTTCATGGCCATCGCATGGAACTCTTTCTTCACGCCCCAGGTGCCCGAGTGACCTGAGCAACGCTCGACCACATTCACTTCGGTGCCCGGAATCATCTTAAGTGCTTCAGCGGTCTTTTGCCCGACGTTTTGTACGCGCGAGTGGCAGGCAACGTGGTAGCTCACATGACCTAATTCAGTTTTGTAATCGGTCTTGAGTAAACCATCGGAGTTACGTGCAACTAAATACTCAAATGGATCCCACATGGCTTGCTTGACCAACTGAACATCCGCATCATCCGGGAACATCAGTGGCAACTCTTGCTTGAACATCAAGGTGCACGATGGAATTGGGGTCAAGATGGCATACCCTTCTTTTGCTAATTTAGCCAACTTCGGAATGTTCTTGTTCTTGTTTTCTTCAACCGACTCCAAGTCACCTAATTCCAATTTCGGCATACCGCAGCAGGCTTCTTTATCGACCAGCTCATACGGAATTTGGTTGTGTTGCAGAATTTTGATCAAGTCTTGACCAATGCCCGGCTCGTTGTAGTTCACATAGCAGGTTGCATAAATTGCCACTTTGCCTGGCGTCTTGTTGCCATCTTTGACGGGGAATGCAGTGGATTTCTCGGCCAGTTGCGGGAAGGTCTTTGGTGCATATTCTGGAATCCATGCCTTCTTGTCCACACCCAGTGCACCTTCCATCACCAAACGGGCAACCCCGGTTTGGTTCACGGCATTGACGGCTTGCGTGACGATCGGAATGCCAGCAAAGTGACCCAGCTTGTCCGTGGATGACAAGAGCTTATCGCGGAAGGTGGTTTTATCTTCTTTGAAGGCAACGGCTTTGGCGCGCAACATCATGTGTGGAAAATCCAAGTTCCAAGGGTGTGGTGGGACGTAGGGGCACTTGGTCATGTAGCAGACGTCGCATAAATAACATTGGTCGACAACTGCCTGGTAGTCTGCCTTTTGCACTTGCTCAACTTCGCCATCTTCAGTGGCGTCGATCAGGTCAAAGAGAGTAGGGAAGGATCCGCACAAGCTTAAGCAACGACGGCAGCCATGGCATAAATCGAATACCCGCTCCATTTCGGCCTCGAGGTTCTCGCGGTCATAAAACTCTGGATTTTTCCAGTCCAAGGGGTGCCGGGTTGGGGCCTCTAAACTACCTTCGCGTGTACTCATTTACTTCCTCATTTATATTGATTGGTCTTACTGGTAAGTTGCTATGCTTACCGCTGGTATTTGGGATTACCCTTAGTTTAGGGGCTTGTTGCTCAATAGCCAAATTGTATTAATTAAGGTTATCGATAGAATTTAACTAAATAATTGGACTGAATGGACTTTTCTGCTGTATTTCTCTCTACCGGGGTGGTTGCACTTGCTGAAATGGGGGATAAAACCCAGCTTTTATCCTTAATGCTCGCGGCACGCTACCCCCGCCAAGCCTTGCCGATTATTGCTGGGATTCTCGCGGCCACATTGGCCAATCATGCCTGCGCGGCTTATTTCGGGCATTTAATTGCCGCTTTTTTAAGCCCCGATGCTATGCGCTGGATTTTGGGTGTGGGCTTTTTGGCGATTGGCTTCTGGCTGATAATTCCGGATCGCCTGGATGATGCGGGGGGTACCCGGGTTAAAAATGCAGCCTGGCCCGTTTTTTTGTTGACTACGAGTTTATTTTTTATGGCGGAGATGGGTGATAAGACCCAAATTGCCACCATTGCACTTGGTGCGCGTTACGACGACGTCATTGCCGTCACTATTGGCACCACCCTGGGGATGATGCTTGCCAATGCCCCCGCCGTCTGGATTGGTACTAAATTTACCAAGCGCATTCCAATCAAATGGGTGCATACCGTTGCTGCAGTTGTCTTTATCGCGATTGGCATTTTGACGCTGCTCTACGGTTAATGCACTGCGCCACAAGGGCATAAAATCAGAACATGAAAACCGACCTCGCCCATTCCTTTCAGCGCCTTGCGTATTGCCCGCCCCCATTTTTATTTGGGCAGGTGGATTTAGACATCGCCCTTGATCCCGCCAAGACGATTGTGAAAAGTCGCATTGAGGTCTTACCAAATCCCGCCAATCCCTTGGCGCAAGCCTCTTCCCTAATCTTGCAGGGAATTGATCTCGAGTTCATGAGTTTGCGCATCAATGGCACGCCGCACCGCCATTTTGAATTAACGCCCGAGACGCTGACGATTCATTCGCTACCTGGGGATGGGACCGAGCCATTTATTCTGGAAGTGATTTCGATCTGCGTGCCCGAAAAAAATACTTCCCTGATGGGTTTGTATGTATCGAATGGCAATTTTTTTACCCAATGCGAGGCAGAAGGTTTTCGAAAGATCACCTATTTTTTAGATCGCCCCGATGTCATGGCGCGTTACCGCGTTACGTTGCGTGCGATCAAGGTGGACTTTCCTGTATTGCTGGCGAACGGTAACCTGGTTGCTACAGAAGAATTACCCAACGGCTGGCATAGCGCGGTATGGGAAGATCCGTTTCCGAAGCCATCGTATTTGTTTGCTTTGGTTGCAGGGAAATTGGCCTGCATTGAGGAGAGCATTACAACGGGTAGCGGAGCCTCGAAGTTATTGCAGATATGGGTCGAGCCACGGGACTTGCCCAAAACCCGGCATGCCATGGATTCCTTGATTCATTCGATCCGCTGGGATGAGGCACGCTATGGCTTGGAGCTCGATTTGGATCGCTTCATGATTGTTGCCGTGAGTGATTTCAATATGGGGGCGATGGAGAACAAGGGCCTCAATATCTTTAATACCAAGTACGTGCTCGCTCAGCCCGAGACGGCAACCGATACTGATTTTGCCAATATCGAAAGTGTTGTTGCACACGAGTACTTCCACAATTGGACCGGTAATCGGGTTACGTGTCGCGATTGGTTTCAGCTTTCGCTCAAAGAGGGCTTGACGGTTTTTCGGGATCAAGAATTTTCAGCCGATCAGATGGGCAGTGAATCGGGCAGGGCAGTGAAGCGGATTGAGGACGTGCGTTTGTTACGCCAGTTGCAGTTTCCGGAAGATGCGGGTCCGATGGCCCATCCGATTCGCCCCGATGCCTATCAAGAGATTAATAATTTTTACACCGTCACCGTCTATGAAAAAGGTGCTGAGGTAGTACGCATGTATCAAACCCTTTTGGGAGTCGAGGGCTTTCGCAAGGGGATGGATTTGTACTTTGCACGCCACGATGGTCAGGCAGTCACCTGCGATGATTTTCGAATGGCGATGGCCGATGCCAATGGCAGAGACCTGAGTCAATTTCAGCATTGGTATAGCCAGGCAGGTACACCGCGGGTTCGGGTGCAAACCCATTTCGACGACAAGCTCCAGCGATATACGCTGACCTTAAGTCAGTCCTGCCCAGATACCCCAGGCCAGAAGGATAAAAAGCCGTTTCACATTCCACTGCGAACCCAGCTTGTCTTTGCCAATAGCGAATCCGTGGATTCGTCACTGCGTACTGAGCATTTATTGGAGCTAACTGATGTCACCCAGACTTGGGTGTTTGATCACGTACCCAGCGAGCCCGTACTGTCGATTAATCGTGGATTCTCGGCGCCGATTGTGCTGGAGTTTGATCAAAGCGAAGCAGACTTGTTAACTCTCTTTGCCAACGACGACGATGCTTTCAATCGCTGGGAAGCGGGGCAGAAGTTAGCCATGCAAGTGATATTGGCTGGACGTACTCCAGACGAGGCCTTGCTCCAAACCTACCGGTTGATTTTGCAAGATCCTAAGTTAGATCCAGCATTTAAAGAATTGGCTCTGACACTGCCAGCCGAGACCTATTTATATGAGCAGTGCGCTAGTGTTGATCCACAAATGATCTATGCTAATCGCAAGGCATATCGGGAGGCGCTTGCGCAGCAGTTACTGCCACAATGGCAGCACTTGTATGCAGCAATGCAAACGCCTGGTACGTTTGAGCCAGATGCAGTGAGTGCAGGTAAGCGCGGCTTAAAGAACCTCGCCTTAGGAATGCTCTTGATTGCTAATCCAGAGGCGTGGGCCGGCCCAGCCCAGCAGCAATACAGTCTGGCAAACAATATGACGGATCGCTACGCCGCGTTAGCTCATTTGGTTCAAAACAATGTGCCGGAAAGCATCGCCTGTTTAGCTGATTTTTATGAGCGCTTTGCCGATGACCCATTGGTCGTTGATAAATGGTTCGGACTGCAAGCCACCTGCCCACCCACACCAGATAATCCTGCCGCAAGTCTTGAGCGCGTTACTGCGTTGCTCGCGCACCCGGCGTTTTCATTCACGAACCCCAATCGGGTGCGTAGCGTGATTCACTCCTACTGTATGGGTAACCCCGCCGGATTTCATATGCGGGATGGGCGCGGTTATCAGTTTTGGGCGGAGATGGTGCAGAAGCTGGATGCGATTAATCCGCAAATTGCTGCGCGGCTTGCCCGGGCGCTCGACCGCTGGACTGTTTTTGCAGAGCCTTACCAGGAGCAAATGCATGCTGCCTTGGAGGTGGTTGCCGCTTCCAAGACGCTATCGGCTGATGTGCGCGAGGTGATTGTGAAGGCCTTAGGTAGTGCCGAAGCGTAGGACGCGCAAAGTAAAAAAACCGTGCTTGATTTTGAAACAGGCAAAATAAAGCCATTCGGATTGCAAGACCCTATTTGGAGAATGTATTGATCACCCCCATTCCATTAAAGACACCTTTTCGTCAGTACCTTAGCCAGTTGCAATTGCGCGGTACATCAGTTCCGCCGGGGCTGCAGGATTTATTGGTGGCACTGACCAATACGTGCAGGACATTAAGCGATGAGGTTGCGCAAGGTGCACTCATTGGCATATTAGGTTCTGCCGGAACGGGCAATGTCCAGGGCGAGGTGCAGCAAAAATTAGACGTGATCGCCAATGACTTATTGATCGAAGGCGTGCAATCCTGCCAATCTCTAGCTGGCATTGCTTCGGAAGAAATTGAGGATCCGTTGCCAGTGGGCAAGGGGGTAGGCGACTACCTATTGCTCTTTGATCCCTTGGATGGCTCCTCCAATATTGATGTCAACGTATCGATCGGCACTATTTTTTCGATTCTAAAAAAACCCAATCCCAATGCGCCGCTGACGACCGCCGATTTTTTACAGGCAGGTCGAACCCAAGTGGCTGCCGGCTATGTCGTCTATGGCCCCCAAATAACCCTAGCGATTAGTTTGGGTGAGGGTGTGGATTTATTCACGCTGGATGCGGTCTCGGGTGAATTCTTATTGATTAAGCAGGGTGTGCGAATTTCGGAATCGACTAGTGAATTTGCCATCAATATGTCGAATATGCGGCATTGGGCTGCCCCAGTAAAACGCTATGTCGATGAATGTTTGGAGGGCAGTGGCGGCACCCGCAAGAAAGACTTTAATATGCGCTGGATTGCATCGATGGTTGCTGATGTGCATCGAGTACTCTCGCGCGGCGGGGTGTTTATGTATCCCTGGGATCAGCGTGATCCGAAGAAACCAGGAAAGCTGCGTTTGATGTACGAAGCCAACCCAATGGGTTTTTTAGTAGAGCAGGCTGGCGGCGCCGTGATTAATGGCGTGGATACCATCTTGGATTTACAGCCGCAGGGCTTGCACGAGCGCGTATCCGTAATGCTGGGCTCGAAAGAGGAAGTGAATTTACTGCGCCAGTATCACTCCGCAAAGTAAAACAGTTTAGGCTTTGACCTTGCTGGAGAGGTAAGCTAACGCCTCCTCAACCTGGTCAATCAAAATCAGGCATACATCGCCGGGCTCAAGTTGCTCGAGTGCGGTGTCGATGGCTAAGAACTCCCCCCGAATCTCTTGAACGTGTTTTGCTTTGGTAGTGCCAATCAGGCCTTCTTGCAAGAGCTTTAGCACTTCACCATCTTCGCGGCCACGCTGGCATTGGTCTTGATACAAGATAACGTGATCAAACGCATTGCCTAGGATTTTGGTCAAGGCGCGGATGTCATCATCACGGCGATCGCCTGCGCCACTGATCACGACATGGCTGCGCTTAGGTTTCATGGCATGAATGCCATCGACTAAGGCGCGCATGGCATCCGGGTTGTGCCCATAGTCGGCCACCACGGTTGCGCCGCGGTGTTGAAATAGATTAAAACGACCTGGTGCAGAATTTGCGTTCGAATCAAACGTTGCCAGTCCAGAACTCACGGCGCTCCAGGGCAATCCAAGGGCCCAGACAGCGCCTACTGAGGCCATGGCATTGTCAATCTGGAAGGGGAGTAAGCCATGATTAGTCATTGGAATACGTTTGACTGGAATACGGTGGATTTCCTCGGTCCCTTTGGCGGCAACAATGTCGGTCCCGTCAAAAAATACAACGCGTTTATCTTGAGCGCGGTGTGCCACGATCACGGGGTGGGTTGGGTCATAGGAGAAGAAGGTAATGTCGCCCGGGCAGCTCTCCCGCATTTTCACTACATATGGGTCCATTGCATTGAGAACCGCAACCCCGGTAGCGGAAACATTTTGCACAATCACTCGCTTCACAGTCGCTAAGTCATCAACACTGTGAATAAAATTCATTCCTAAGTGATCGCCTTCACCAATATTGGTTACTACCGCTACGTCGCAACGATCAAACCCTAATCCTTCACGCAAAATACCGCCACGCGCAGTTTCAAGCACAGCTGCGTCGACATCGGGATGCATTAAGACATTGCGGGCGCTCTTGGGGCCGCTGCAATCACCCGTATCAATTCGTCGGCCTTCGATATAAACACCATCGGTGGTGGTCATGCCAATACGCAGACCAGTCTCATGAATTAGGTGGGCAATCAAACGAACCGTAGTGGTTTTTCCGTTGGTGCCAGTTACTGCCACCGTTGGAATGCGACCATTGTCACCGCCCGGGAACATCATGTTGATAATGTGCTCGCCGACGGGGCGACCTTTGCCATAAGATGGTTGCAAATGCATCCGTAAGCCCGGTGCTGCATTCACTTCAACAATGCCGCCACCTTGAGCCTCTAAGGGCTTATAAATTGCCTCGCACAGAATATCCACGCCGGCAATATCGAGTCCAATCATCTGTGCCGCAGCGACCGCGCTCGCTGCCACATCGGGGTGGACATCTTCGGTGACATCGGTTGCGGTACCGCCCGTACTTAAATTGGCGTTATTGCGTAACAGAATGCGCTCACCTATTTTAGGTATGTAGGCAATATCTAAATTCACTGCAGCCAATGTCGCAATTGCAATCGCATCTAAACGAATCTTAGTTAATGCAGTAGCGTGACCATCCCCGCGTAAGGGGTTTTTGTTTTCGAGGGCAACCAATTGCTCAATCGTATGAATGCCATCACCAATCACTTGGGCCGGCTCACGCCTTGCCGCTGCAACCAGCTGATTGCCTACCACCAGCAAGCGGTAATCTTGGCCCGGTAAGTAGCGCTCAACAATGGTTTGGCTGCCATACGCTTGGGTTCCCTCAAAAGCAGCGCGCACTTGCTCTTCGCTGCGAATGTTGGCAACCACACCTTTACCTTGATTGCCGTCTTTGGGCTTTAATACGACTGGCCCATCAATCGCTTGGGCTGCGCGCCAGGCCTCATCGGCACTGGTCACTACTTCGCCGTGGGGAACGGACACTCCGGCAGCATGCAGCAAGTTTTTAGTGAGCTCCTTGTCTTGCGCAATGGATTCAGCAATCGCGCTGGTATCGCTGGTCTCAGCAGCTTGAATGCGTTTTTGTTTACTGCCCCAACCAAACTGAACCATACTCCCTTCAGTCATACGCCGATATGGAATTTGGTGCGCGATGGCGGCATCAACGATTGAGCCAGTGCTTGGTCCCAAACGAACTTCTTCATACAAGGAAGCTAACTCATGCAAGGCGGTTGCGAGATCAAACGGCGCCTCATCCCGAGCGGCCTGTATTAAGGCGAGAGCAAAGTCAAACGCCATTCGACCAACTGCTTCTTCGGTGTACTCGACCACTACCTGGTAAACACCCGCATCGGATGTTGGAATGGTGCGACTGAACGTGACGGGACAACCTGCTTGCGCCTGTAGGTCTAGTGCAGCATGTTCAATCACGTGCGCCAGAGAGACTACCTCGGTTTTGCCACTAAAGCGCATAAAACCAAGTTGGGGAAAACGCTCTCGCAGCTTGACTTCAAAAGCGGGTAGCTGATCAATGGCACGCTCCGAGGGATCACAATCAACAATCGCCTCCAGGGCAGTGTGCCTGCTCCACAAATTGGGCCCACGCAACATGCGAATCCGAGATACTTTCAATTACACCTCTGTCTGGGATGCGCTGGCAGAATAAAACGTTTCTGTACCAGCAAGAATAATGTTAAAAGGAATGCCTAAGGCCCATGCTGTAGCTATCGCCGCAGCGAGATTGATAGACTTCCATTGCGCGCTATCGGGAGTGCTCTTTGGATTTTTGGGTAAGCGTAGCACTTGCTCTTCCCGTCGTGCCGTTTTTAAAACAATCTCTTGGTCACGCACCAGCACGGCACGACCGCCTTGTTTCAAATGATCTTCGATTAAAGGGCTGGCCTCATTGCTGGAGAAGAAAATCACTTCACCATCACATAACTCAGCCATCTTGGCCACTAAGGGATCATCTGCATTAAGAACGGCGGCACCATTGGGCAACACCACATCCACTTGGGTGCGCACGATGCTGTAGAGTTGATCTTCATCGTAGATCGCATATTCTGGAAAGCGGGTGCTCGAATCGATGTTGAGAACGACGCCAACCTGACAGCGGTCATAAGCGAGGCCTTCAATCAGCATCGACAAATGATTATTTTCGATTACCGCTGCCTCAACCGCGCGATTGAGAAGTGTGCGACGGGCGTTCTCCCAATCCGATGGCTTCTCTTTTTTAATGATGCGGTTGCCAAAATAGAGTTGAGTGCCACACGACACACCAACATACTGGTTTGTCAGCCTGAGGAAGTGGCCAACCATTTCAGCGACCAGGGTTTTGCCTTTGGATCCGGCGATGCCAACGAGTGGAATTCTGAAATCGACATTGGCTGGGAAGAGGTGATCGGCAATCGCCTTGCCAACCGGCTGAGGGGTTCCGCTGGCTGGCTTTAAGTGCATTAAGAGGCCAGGACCGGCATTCACTTCGACAATGGCAGCCCCTTGTTCCTCAAACGGCTTACTAATGTCTTGCGCTACTAAGTCGACACCCGCAATTTCAAGCCCAACTACCCGTGCTGCCAATGCAACTTGCCGCGCCACTTCGGGGTGTACCTGATCGGTGACGTCAAAAGCAACGTTGCCATTACTCTGAATAAATACCCGCTGGCCTTCCGCCGGAATCGCCTTTGCGCTGAGTTTTTGCCGAGTCAGTTCAAGCTCAACAGCAGAGTCAACGCGTACCGGATTTAATGGACATTCTTCTGCAGTACCGCGCCGTGGATCTGAATTGATCTGCAGGTTGATTAGCTCAATGACAGTGTGCTTGCCGTCGCCCACAATCCAAACGGTTTCCCCTTTGGCTGCAGCAACGACCTGATTGCCTACTACGAGAAGACGATGCTCATCACCCAAAATATGGCGCTCGACTAATACGGCGCTACCTTCCTGCACCGCAACGGCGTAGGCTGCTTCCACTTCCTCTTGGGTGTAGAGATTAATGAAGACGCCCCGGCCATGATTGCCATCAATCGGCTTGACTACCACCGGTAAGCCAATGTCTTCTGCTGCATCCCAGGCGTCTAGTGCGGTCGCGACAATGCGCCCTTCGGGTGTAGGTAATCCTGCGCTATTCAATAAACTTTTGGTGAGGTCTTTATCGCGCGATACACTTTCTGCGATGGCGCTAGTGCGATCAGTTTCTGCTGTCCAAATGCGGCGCTGTTTTGCGCCGTAACCCAGCTGAACCAGGTTGCCGCTCGATAAACGAATCCATGGAACACCTTTTTCCTCTGCGGCATAAACAATGCTCGCTGTGCTCGGGCCAAGTAAGAGGTCGTCGCCGACGTCACGTAACTGCTCAACCAATTGCTTTAAAAGAATCGAAGCATCCTGCGTATCTTGCGCTAGCGCTAAGTAGAGGTCGCGCGCGTACTCCAAGGCAGTCAAGGTTACTTTTTCATTGATTGCGCTGACAATCACCTTATAGACGCCACGGCGATCACCATCGCGGGCTTTACCAAAGCCGCCAGGGATGCCGGCCATGTTTTGCAGCTCCAGGGTAAGGTGCTCGAGGATGTGGGCAGGCCAAGTGCCTTCCTGAATCCGTTTTAAAAACCCACCATGCTCGCCATAGCTACAGCGGTGCTCCACTAAGGCGGGCATGCACGCCACTAGCCGCTCATAAAACCCGGGGATGAGGTTGGATGGGTAGTCTTCTAAATCGCCAATGTCGACCCAAACCTCGATCACCGGGTGGTAGGTCCACATATTGGGGCCACGGAGATGCTTGACGCTCAGGATCTCAATGGTTTTATCGAGTAATTGGGGCATAAAAACGGGATATTTTCACTTCGGGCTAGGTTGCGCTTCGCAGCATCGGATGGGCAGAGAGTGGGGCTTGATTCAGGGCGATGGCCAAAGGAAAAAGGGTTAGAAGTGAAAAGAATGACAGATTCATGCTTAAACGCCGCATCAGCTCCATAAGTTGACAAATTCAATAAATTGAAAAGATCTGCGCTCCACTATACTTTGACTACCCATGGAACCCGATTTTTCCGCACTTTCGCCGCCGCTTCCAGCGCATTGGCAAGATAGCTTGGCGGCCCAATCGCTCCCAGCATTACAGCCCTTGTCGCCCCGAGCCTGGATCGAGCTCGATCTGGATGCAGGCCTACGTTTTAATAAATCGCTCCTGCTAATTAATGGCGATTTTCTGGTGTGGGTTAATGGCACGCAGTGTCAAACATGGCCCATTCAAGCCGGACTGGATTTAAGTCATTCAGACCATGCTGGCGTAGGTTGCTTGCGTTTACAGCAGAGCGATACCTTGCTTGCGCTATGGCACTACACCCTCGCCGTTAATCCCCAAGTGCTTCGCTTGCAGGCTGCCTTTCAGAATGAGCAACACGCATCACAAATGCCAGTGGGCTTCCTTAGCGATGACGATCTCTTAGACGATAAGCCACCTTCCACCTGGACCTTATTTAAGTTGTGGCGTTTTGCGAAGCCATATAAAAAAGAGTTGTTTTTTGGATTAATTCTGACCTTAGCGTCAACAGGCGCAACCCTAGTGCCCCCATACCTGACGATGCCGCTGATGGATAACATCTTGATTCCGTATGAGCGCGGTCAGCCCATCGATTTTGATCTCGCGCGCTTGTACTTGGGCGCGCTGCTGGCAGCTGCTTTGCTGGCATGGGGTTTGGGCTGGTGGCGCACGTACTTACTGGCCTTGGTGAGCGAGCGCATTGGTGCGGATCTGCGCAATACCACTTTTGAGCATCTATTAAAACTATCGCTGGAGTATTTTGGCGGTAAACGAACTGGCGATTTGATTGCACGCATCGGCACAGAAACGGATCGGATTTGTGTTTTTCTGTCGCTCTACCTGCTTGATTTTATAACCGATCTGATCATGATCATCATGACTGCCGCTATTTTGGCGTCAATTGATCCGCTGCTCGCCTTGGTGACCTTAGCGCCGCTACCATTCATTGCGTGGATGATTCACGTAGTGCGCGATAAATTACGTTACGGCTTTGAAAAGATCGACCGCATTTGGGGAGAGGTCACCAATGTGCTGACCGACACCATTCCAGGTATTCGGGTAGTGAAGGCCTTCGCCCAAGAAAAGCGTGAACTCAAACGCTTTGTGGATTCCAATCACCATAACTTACAAATCAATGACCGCGTCAATCGCGTCTGGAGTTTGTTTACGCCCACCGTGACCTTGTTAACCGAGGTTGGTCTATTGGTGGTATGGGCGTTTGGTATTTGGCAGGTTGCCAATAACAATGTCTCGGTCGGTGTATTGGTTGCCTTTTTGGCCTATATCGGCCGCTTTTACATTCGCCTCGATACCATGAGTCGTATCGTTTCTCATACGCAAAAGGCGGCTGCTGGTACGAAGCGAATTTTTGATATCTTGGATCACGTCTCCAGCGTACCGGAGCCCGTCAATCCGGCACCACTCGGCCCGATTCAAGGAAAAATTGATTTACGTGGCGTTGGCTTTCGCTACGGCAATCGCGCGGTTACCAAAGGCATTGACTTGCACATTGCGCCTGGCGAAATGATTGGCTTAGTGGGGCATAGTGGCTCCGGAAAAAGTACCTTAGTTAATTTAATTTGCCGATTCTATGATGTGAGTGAAGGCTCCATTACATTGGATGGGCGTGATGTTCGCAGCATTGGCATCGCCGATTACCGCAAGTGCATTGGCCTTGTGCTGCAAGAGCCTTTCTTATTTTTTGGGACCATCGCCGATAACATTGCCTATGGCAAGCCCGACGCATCGCGTGAGGAAATCATTGAGGCGGCGAGGGCGGCGCACGCTCATGAGTTTATTTTGCGTTTGCCCCTAGGTTATGACTCGCTCGTGGGTGAGCGCGGCCAGTCCCTCTCGGGCGGCGAGCGCCAACGCATTTCGATTGCACGTGCCCTATTGATTAACCCCAGCATTCTGATTTTGGATGAGGCGACCTCATCGGTTGATACCACCACCGAAAAAGAAATCCAGCGGGCTTTGGATAATTTGGTCAAGGGTCGCACGACGATTGCCATCGCCCACCGCCTCTCTACCTTACGTAAAGCGGATCGCTTGGTGGTATTAGATAAAGGCGAGATTGTGGAGATTGGTTCGCACGATGATCTGATGGAGGCGCAAGGCGCCTATTACCAGTTGTATCAGGCACAAATTCGCCACGCTACCGAATTAGTTGAGGGCGGCGCGATTGGAGAGACACTTGAAAAAGCCTAGCTTGATTCGTGATTCGCTCGGACGCCTTGTCTTTATCGATGATGCCGGCATAGAGCATATCGATGTTCATGCAGTTCGCGCTTTCCCGATTACCGCTCCGAACGCCGGTATCTCGCTGATGGATTCAGCTGGCAAAGAGCTGTTTTGGTTTGCATCCCTTGCAGCGATACCCGAAGAAGATCGTGCGCTGCTGTTGGAGGAACTGGCTGCTCGTGAGTTCATGCCTGTAATAGAGCAAATTAGCAGCGTATCAAGCTACGCTACTCCGAGTATTTGGGTAGTGCAGACGGACCGCGGTGAGACGCGACTGCGCCTCAATGGTGAGGAAAACATTCGCCGCGTTGCTGGCAATACCTTGCTGATATCGGATGCCAATGGCGTGCAGTATTTGGTACGCGATTCAAGTCAATTAAATAAACAAAGCCGCAAACTATTGGATCGTTTTTTATAAGCAACTTTGCCTTCAATGCATCACCCGAGAAGCATGCTTTAAAATAAGAATCTCGCCGGAATAGCTCAGTTGGTAGAGCAGCGCATTCGTAATGCGAAGGTCGGAGGTTCGATTCCTCTTTCCGGCACCACATTGCAGCGCAATAGTTCGCGAACACTACGGGTTTCTACTAGTACTTCTGAAGGCTATCGAGTAGATAGCGTAAGTCCTTAGTGAGATTTTCTTATTTATTGATGGTAATCAAGACTTACCCGGATGAATTGTTTAAAAATCCTGTCTGTGTTGTTGCATATAAAAAAACCAGATTCACAATTGGTAAACCATTCTTCCGGAGGAGCATTCATGAAGCATTCGATTAAACGCACCGCACTGTCCACTGCCATTGTTGTTGGCATGGCTGGCTTTGCTGCTAGCCCCGCTTTGGCGTGGGAACCTACTAAACCCGTTGAGTTTGTGATTCC
>NZ_JAUXZY010000001.1 GCF_030693775.1 Polynucleobacter sp. | reverse complement strand
CCATTCTTCCGGAGGAGCATTCATGAAGCATTCGATTAAACGCACCGCACTGTCCACTGCCATTGTTGTTGGCATGGCTGGCTTTGCTGCTAGCCCCGCTTTGGCGTGGGAACCTACTAAACCCGTTGAGTTTGTGATTCCTGCTGGTCCTGGCGGCGGCGCTGACCAGATGGCCCGTATGATCCAAGGCATCATCAGCAAGAACAACCTGATGAAGCAATCCCTGATTCCAGTTAATAAATCGGCAGGTGCAGGCGCAGAAGGCTTCTTGTCGGTTAAAGAAGCCAAGGGCGACCCCCATAAGATCGTCATTAGCTTATCGAACCTCTTTACCACTCCTTTAGCTACTGGCGTGCCTTTTTCGTATAAAGACATGACCCCGGTCGCGATGCTGGCTTTAGATCAGTTCGTTTTGTGGACCAATGCCGATAAGCCCTATAAAACCGCTAAAGAGTACATTGACGCGGCCAAAGCGGCTGGCCCCAATAAGTTCAAGATGGGCGGTACTGGCTCCAAGCAAGAAGACCAGATCATTACCGTAGCGCTAGAAAAGGCCACTGGCACCAAGTTCATCTACGTTCCCTTTAAGGGAGGCGGTGATGTGGCAGTTCAGCTCGTGGGTAACCACATTGACTCCAGCGTGAACAACCCAATCGAAGCGGTAGCCCAGTGGCGCGCCGGTAAACTCCGCGCCCAGTGCGTGTTTGACGATACCCGCATGCCTTACAAAGAGAAAATCACGCCGACCCAGTCCTGGAATGACGTGCCTACCTGTAAAGAAGTGGGTGTTCCAACCGACTACGTGATGCTGCGCGGCATTTTCATGCCCCCTGGCGTAACCCAAGATCAGGTCAATTACTACGTGGACCTCTTCAAAAAGGTCATTGCCACCCCAGAATGGAAGAAGTTCATGGCCGATGGCGCCTTTAACCAAACCTTCATGAGCGGCAAAGAGTTTGATAAGTGGTTAGACGCGAACGCTGCATTGCACAAGCAGCTGATGCAAGAAGCTGGATTTATTGCGAAGTAAGTTGGAAGACTGATGCGGGCATAGCCCCGTTCATTCAGAGAACGCCTGGCAACCCCAGGCGTTTTTTTATCTCACTGTAATGTGCTAGCGATTGCTGAGGGACATACTGCGCATCGGTGTTGCCAGAATCGATTGCACCAAAGGATGCTGTATGCGTTTTTCAGATCGGATGGCGTAAAAATATTCATGAATGTCTTCGCAGGCACCCACCGGATGAACTTGGTAATGGTGTTCGAGCTCCGATAACAAAATGGATGCCGCCGGAAATACACCAAAGCCACTCGATCCAAAGGTGACCATTAAAGCGTTATCCTCAAACTCCCCAACGATGTTCGGTGTAATGCCCAATTTTTCAAACCACAAATCCAATTTAAAGCGTACGGTCGAATGGTAGGTTGGCATGATGACGGGAATGGTGGCAAGGCTGTAGGGAAAATTCTCTTTTGCTTGCTCGAGCAATTCGGCTGAAGCAAGCCAGCTGACCGGCGAATGGCCTAGCTCCTGGCTGTAGAGACTCATGTTTTTATTAACGGGAGCAGGGCGATCAGCAAATACGAGGTCTAAGCGATGCAGCGCTAAATCAGCCAGCAAATCCTCGAATTCCCCTTCATGACATACCAGCTGAATTTGCTGCTCATGAATGATGCTATCGAGCAATTCTTTGCTCACTAACTTAGGTAGGCCATCTGCAACACCGAGTGCCAGTCGATTTCGTGGGGTGGCGGCAGAGCCACTCACCATGCTGGGGAGTTTTTCGCCGATTTGAAAGATTTGGTCGGCTAATTTCATGGCAGCAAAGCCGGCATCGGTAAGTACTAGGCCGCGCCCGGCTGGTTTAAACAACAAATGCCCTAAGTCTTTTTCCAGCTCATGTACTTGAGAGCTGATTGTTTGAACGGCAATATTGAGCCTGCTGGCTGCCTTAGTCATGCTGCCTTCTTTGGCCACCACCCAAAAGTAGTGTAAGTGCCTGTAATTAAAGTGCTGTGTCATGCCTTTGCGCCCATGATTGTATGAAGAATCCCTAGGTATTATAGGATAACATTCAGTAAATAACGAAAATATATTACCTAATTATCTTCTTTTTAATGAATGAATTTAAGTCTAAAGTGTATTCATCAAGATCCATAAGGAGTAGATGAATATGAAAATCACCACCAAAAGTCGTTATGCCGTCGAAGCCTTGGTCAGTTTAGCCAGTCAGTCTCAGGGCAAGTATGCGATTAACTTGCAAAATATTAGCAAGCAGACCGATATTTCTGTTTCCTACTTAGAGCAAATTTTCAGTAATCTGAAAACCGCCCAACTCATTGATAGTCACAAGGGCCCTGGTGGAGGTTACTGGTTAACGCGCTCACCGCAAGAGGTGTCGATTGGCGACATTATGCGTGCGGTTGATCACAGCAAAGGGTCTACAGATGGCTTGGATGGCGCAATTTGGCGTGATTTGGCTATAAAGATGGAGTCGTACATGGACTCGATTTCGTTGGCTACCTTATTGCCGCCCCAGAGCAGCTCGCCGGATTTGCCCGATGCCAATTTGATTCACAAAAAAGTCGATCAAAAGAAGGCAAAGAAAATGCTCAGCAATCTCAAGCCCATGATTGCGCATTCGCCCAAGCGCATGGCAAAAGACATCGGTAGTATTGCGAACTCGGTGTTTAGCTGGGGCGGTCAACTCAATAGCAAGGCACTCAAAAGCTAAACTGTTTCTCGGTACGAACAAAAGGGCTATGCGATCGTCATAGCCCTTTGTTTTTCGGCTGTCATAAAGTCGTCATATATTTCCATTATTATCGAAATATGAAAAATAATGATGCAGTCAATGCCTTCCTCGCCCTAGGGCAGGAGTCCCGATTGAATGTTTTTCGCCTGATAGTGCAAAAAGGCGATGTTGGCTTAACGCCAACGCAAATACATGAAATGCTGGGCATACCCAATGCCACGCTGAGCTTTCATTTGAAAGAGTTAATGCAAGCTCAGCTAATTACGCAAGAGCGTCAAAGCCGTAATCTCATATACCGACCCAACGCAGTGCACACCGCTGCCTTGGTTGAATTTTTACTGGATAACTGCTGCGGCGGTCAATCCTGCCTTCCCAAACCCCTGACCCGAAAGGTGAAAGCGCTATGAAGCAATACAACGTTCTATTCCTATGCACACACAACTCAGCTCGTTCCGTTTTAGGTGAGGCTTTGGCTTCAACCCACCCGAGTGGCCGCTTTATCGGCTACTCTGCCGGCTCTACGCCAGGCACCCGGGTCAATCCGTTTGCCGCTGAGATCGCAAGTGAGCTGGGATACGACAACAGCAAACTACGCTCCAAAAACTGGGATGAATTTGCCTTGCCGGATGCGCCTAAGATGGATTTCATTATTACGGTTTGTGACAATGCGGCTGGCGAGGTGTGCCCAGTCTGGCCGGGTAATCCGGCAACAGCCCACTGGGGCTTTCCAGACCCATCCCAAGTGAGCGGCAGTGATGAGGACAAGCGCCGGGCTTTTCGCGATGTTATGGGCGGACTCAAAAAGCGTATTGATATGCTCGGCTCTTTGCCATTAGAGAAGCTCGATGCGATGAGCATTCAAGCTGAAATCAACAAACTAGCGAAGGTCTAAGGTGGGTCTATTTGAACGGTATTTGACGATCTGGGTTGGTCTTGGCATCGCCGCTGGCGTAATGCTGGGCTTACTCATGCCGGGAGTGTTTCAGGCCATTGCACTGATTGAGTTTGCGCACGTGAATCTCGTGGTTGCTGTCCTTATTTGGATCATGATTTACCCGATGATGATCCAAATTGATTGGAGGGCCGTAAAGGACATTCATAAAAAACCTCAGGGCTTATTTTTAACGCTCGTGATTAATTGGTTGGTTAAGCCGTTCACGATGGCCGCATTAGGTGTGCTTTTTTTCCAGTACATCTTTGCGCCTTGGGTAGATCCCCAATCGGCGCAAGAATATATCGCCGGCATGATCTTGCTTGGCGTAGCACCGTGTACTGCGATGGTATTTATCTGGAGCCAATTGGTGAAGGGGGATGCGAATTACACCTTAGTTCAGGTGTCGGTCAACGATCTGATTATGGTGGTTGCCTTTGCCCCAATTGCCGCTTTTCTATTGGGTGTTACCGATGTCACAGTGCCTTGGGAAACGCTCCTTATTTCGACTATCTTGTATGTGGTCTTGCCTCTCGTCGCGGGCATTGCTACCCGCTTTGTATTGGCTAAGCGCTCAGCCGATGCAGTAGGGCAGTTTGTTGCTCAGCTTAAGCCTTGGTCGATTGTGGGCTTGATTGCAACCGTCGTGTTGTTGTTTGGATTTCAGGCTAATACGATTATTGAAAAGCCCCTCGTCATTGTCTTGATTGCAATTCCCTTGATATTGCAAACCTACGGCATCTTCTTCATTAGTTGGTGGGCCGCTAAGCGACTGAACTTGCCGCACAACGTTGCTGGCCCAGCATGTTTGATTGGTACCTCTAACTTTTTTGAACTCGCGGTAGCGGTGGCGATTTCCTTATTTGGACTGAACTCAGGTGCTGCTTTGGCTACGGTAGTGGGTGTCTTGGTCGAGGTGCCGGTCATGCTCTCCTTGGTGGCGATGGTGAATAAGTGGCGGCCAGCGCAGTAAGGCCATGCACTCATTACAATCAGCGCCATGACTGCATTTGATCCTACTATGGCGGCTGATTTGCCGCAGCTCGATACTGCTAGCTTTTCCATTCCAAGCGCCGCTCAATTGCAACATCCGCAGCCTTCTCATGCGCCACGATTTTTATTGCTTTATGGATCGCTGCGAACGCGCTCCTTTAGTCGCTTGCTCACGGAAGAGGCAGCTCGTATCCTCACCTTAATGGGTGGAGAGGTCAAGATCTTTAATCCGAGTGGTTTGCCTTTGCCCGATGATGCTCCTGAAACCCATCCCAAGGTAGCGGAGCTGCGTCAGCTTTGCGAATGGTCTGAAGGGATGGTGTGGTGTTCGCCCGAACGCCATGGCGCGATGACTGCCATTCTGAAAGCACAAATCGATTGGATACCACTCACCATCGGTGCTGTACGGCCTACCCAAGGCAAGACTTTGGCTCTAATGCAAGTTTGTGGTGGCTCGCAATCGTTTAATGCAGTTAATCAAATGCGCGTTTTAGGCCGCTGGATGCGCATGATTACGATCCCCAACCAATCATCGGTTGCGAAAGCCTTCCTTGAATTTGATGAGCGCGATCGGATGAAACCCTCGGCTTATTTCGATCGCGTCGTGGACGTGCTCGAAGAGTTATATAAATTTACCCTGCTGACCCGGGGTAATGCAGACTATTTAGTCGATCGCTACAGTGAGCGCAAAGAAAGTGCCGAAGCCTTGATGCAGCGAGTCAATCAAAAGACCTAAAGCATCTCTTTGCGCAGCTATTGAAATTCATGACAAAATAAGATCCTACTTGCAATTAAAGGGGTTTTATTTTGCGAATTACCCGATTAGCCGTATTGGCTACCACTGCACTGAGCACATCGGCATTCTTGGTGGGCTGTGCATCGAATACCAACACTATGCCTAACGAAGGGCAGTCGTATATGCAAAGTGCATATGACCCTGGTCAGGTGCAATCTCCGGCATTCTCGCAGCAGCAATTGCAATCGCTGGTTTCCTCGATTGCACTTTATCCCGATTCTCTCTTGTCCCTTATGTTGCTGGGCTCGACCTATCCTCTGGAAATTGCAGAGGCCTATAACTGGAGGCGAAGCAATGCTAGCCTCAGTGGCACAGCCTTGCAAAACGCACTCAATGCCCAAACATGGAATGACAGCGTCAAGTCGCTAATCTCGTTTCCCCAAGCCTTCAATATGATGGGCAGCAATTTAGAGTGGACGCAGAATTTAGGCAATGCATACAAATTGCAGCCTGCCGATACCATGAAGGCAGTTCAAGCCTTGCGTAAGCGGGCACAGCAAGCAGGTACGCTAAAAACCACTTCGCAAATGACGGTGGTAACGGATCCGAATTCCAATATTCTGATCATGCCGGCAAGCACGCAGGTGGTGTATGTCCCCACCTATAACCCCAATGATGTGTATGGCCCATGGCCTTACGCAGATTACCCGCCATACCCAGCCTACAACCCTGCATGGGGCATGATGTCCTTCGGCGTTGGCATGGCCATCGGCGCCGATTTTTGGTCAACCCCCAGCTGGAGCAACGGCACGATCAATGTGAATAACACCAGCGATACGATCCGTCCGAATCGGGGGGTTATTGGTCCAAGCAGTATTCAGAATCAGCAGCGTTTGGCCAATGACTGGAAGAACAATGCCACTGCCCAGCAAAAGCAGGATGCACGGCAGTTAGGCCAGCGCGCCAATAGTGACTTTCAGAAAAATGCCACAGCCCAAGAGCGCCAGCAAGCAAGTCAGCTAAACCAATCAGCCCGGGCCGATGCAGCGCAAGATCGAGCCAACCCCAATGTCGATCGGGAAAGCCTGCAAGAAAATGCCTTACGTAGCCAAGCTCGCTCCGATGCTAACCAAGACCGCTTTGGTGGTGACCGCGGTGGCTTTGGTGGTGACCGCGGTGGCTATGGCGGCGGTCGAGGTGGTTTTGGTGGCGGCCATTTTGGCGGCTTTCGGCGCTAATCAATCAATAAAACAGATCTCCATATGAATACCCTCCATTTTTTTCAGCCTCTGCGGCGCGCCGCATTGGTCTTTGCGGCCACTAGTGTGATTAGCACTGGTGTATTCGCACAAACCCCTTTACCGAATAGCGATGCATCTACCGCTGCGTTTGTCGCGCTGTGTCAAAACCGAGCCGACGTGGAAGCACAAAATTTTTGCTTTGGTTTTGGTGAAGGCGTTTACCAATCGTCCTTGATGCAGCGTAGCCCGAGTGCCAAGCCGACTATTTGTGTGCCCAAAGGGATGTCGCGGGATACGGTGCTGTCTGAGTTTTTAGTGTGGACGCAAGCTCGCCCCCAATACAACGGGGAATATGCTGCCAAAACCATTATTCGTTTTTTAAGCAGCCGCTACCCCTGCGCTAAAACGCCGTAAGGTAGGCGCGTTTAAATCGAGACCACTTTATTGGGGTTGAGGATGTTGTCTGGGTCGAGCGCACGCTTGATCGCTTTCATCATGTCGTGGGCTACTGCGCCGCGGTGCGCACGTAAGCCACCGAGTTTGAGTTGACCAACTCCGTGCTCGGCAGAGATCGAGCCGCCGTATTGCTCGACCTGGGCATAGACCAGCTCATGAATCGCCGTTTCTTCAGCTTGATTAAATGCATGGGGGTCAACGCCCTTTGGCGGCGCAATGTTGTAATGCAAATTGCCATCCCCGAGATGTCCGAAGTTAATAATGCGGATGCCAGGGTATGCGCTACGCATCAACGCATCCGTACTTTGCATAAACTGATCTAAGCTCGATAGGGGCAGGGTGATGTCGTGTTTTAGGTTTGCCCCTTCTTGGGCCTGGGCGAGGGTAATGTGCTCCCGCATTTGCCAAAAGGCCTGCGCTTGCGATAGATTGCTAGCAATGATGGCATCCGACACCAAACTGTCTTCCAGGGCGGTCTCTAATATTTGCTCCAGCAAGAGCCGTACATGCTCTTCGCTCTCATGATCGGATAGCTCAATCAGGATGGTGTAGGGTGGCTTATTGCTCAGCGGATTGGCCATCTGCGGAAAATGACTGGCACATAAATCCAAGGACTCCTGCGTCATCATCTCAAATCCAGTGAGTAGCGATGCCGCTCGCTTTTGAAATAAACCCAAGAGGGCAATCGCCGAGGGAATGTCATTCGTAGCAACCAGAGTGGTCCATTGCGATAAGGGGAGGGGGTATAACTTCAATACGGCTGCAGTAATAATGCCGAGCGTTCCTTCTGAGCCAATGAAGAGATCGCGCAAGTCATATCCGGTATTGTCTTTGCGCAGCCCTTTGAGGCCATGCCAGATTTCTCCTTGTGCAGTGACGACTTCTAAGCCTAAACACAGATCCCGCGCATTGCCATAGCGCAGTACATTCGTGCCGCCGGCATTGGTTGCTAAATTGCCACCGATCATGCAGCTGCCTTCCGCTCCTAAGCTGAGGGGAAAGAGGTGACCTGTTTCGACCGCTGCCACTTGGATCGATTGCAAAATACAGCCGGCTTCCACCGTCATAGTTTGATTGGCAATGTCAGTGCTACGAATACGGTTCATGCGCTTTAGGCTGAGGACGATTTCATGGCCGCTGGGGTAAGGAGTAGCGCCGCCACAAAAGCCGGTATTGCCACCTTGGGTCACGATCGGCACCCTAGCAGCGATACAGCATTTCACAATGGCAGCCACTTCTTCTGTACTGGCAGGCATCACTACCGCTATTGCTTTACCGGTGAAGCGCTTACGCCAGTCGGTTAAAAAAGGCGCCTTGTCGTCTGCACTGATGAGGACATGGTTGGGCCCCACAATCGATTGCAATTCGGCGATAAACGATTCGGTATGCATGGCTTGATTGACTACGGTGTGGGTTGCTGGTCGGACTGCTGCTTGGATTGCAATTCTTTTTCTTTTTTCTGCCGTTTGTATTCTTGCTTGAGTGGCTTTAAATACATCAGTACGGCAATAAATCCAATCAGACTAAGCAGGGTCTCTAAAACCGCCATCCAAAAATTCGCACCGGTTTCAAATAAGCGCACTAAGCCTTCGGTCATGTAAATCAAGATCAGCATCGAGGCCCATTGCATGGTGTAGTTCTTGGCTTTCCAGATGCCCGGTATAGCAAAGAGCAAAGGCAGGCCTTTGAGTGCCATCCATGAGCCACCGGGCCTGAGTGGCGCAATAAACCATTCCCATACTACGCAAAGCAGGAAGAGTGCAGCAAATGCAGCCGTTGCTATTAAGACGTATTTATCTTTTGCTTCAATCGACTGCAGCAAGGAAGGGTCGCTATTTGGCATTGATTATGCTGACTTAAGTTGCAGGGCAATCTGCGCTAAGCGTTTGCCTTGGGCAATGGCTAAGCGTTTTTCTTCCGGACTAATGGGGGCACGGCCATCGGCATGGGCGAGGTGCGTGACGCCGTAGGGACTACCGCCTGTGGAGGTGGTCATCAGATCCGCTTCGCTATACGGCAAGCCGACTAAGAGCATGCCGTGGTGCAGTAGTGGAATCATCATGCTCAACAACGTCGTTTCTTGGCCGCCATGCACGCTGCCGGTGCTAGTAAAAACGCACGCGGGCTTGCCACTTAGCGCCCCGCTGAGCCACTGCGCGCTGCTGCCATCCCAGAAGTACTTCATGGGGGCGGCCATATTGCCAAAGCGAGTGGGCGAGCCCAGCGCCAAACCAATGCATTCTTCTAAATCACGGTATTCGGCGTAGGGCGCTCCGTCTTCGGGCACTGCAGGCTCCGTTGCTTCGCAGACGGCCGAGACGGCAGGTACGCAGCGTAGCCGAGCACTGGCACCTGGTACGGATTCAATGCCTTCCGCAATTAGCCTTGCCAAATCTCGGGTGGCGCCGTAGCGGGAGTAAAACAGCACCAATATGTTAGCGGTATTCATAAACCAAAGCCCATTTCTCTTATTTCATTTTGTTCAATGATGGCCATATGCCCTTGCAATCTCTTATGATACGGCGATGCAGCTCATTCGTAATCCCCAATTATGGCTTGCTTTGGCCCGCGAGTTAGGTCAGCGCAATCGCCACCTGCTGCTAAATCAAGTGGCGGGCAGTTTGGCCTTTACGACGACCCTAGCCCTGGTGCCGATGTTTACCGTCGGATCGATCCTGATTGGTTATGTGCCGCAGGTCATTGAGATGAAATACGCCCTGCAAGAGTGGATATTGAATACCTATTTGCCTGGTGGCATCAATCAGCCCATATTGAGTTACATCGATCAGTTTTCCGAAAAAGCCAAGGGCTTAACTTTATTCGGTTTGGCGGGCTTATTTGTGACGACCGTGCTCACGATGGCGGTGATTGAGAAAGCCTTTAATCACATCTGGCAGATTAAAGACAAGAGGCCATTTTTCAAACGGACGGCAATCTACTTTTCAGCTACGGTGCTAGGCCCGCTGGTATTGGGTGTTGGGATCTACCTCAGCGGATGGCTGCTCAGCGAAACCCAGGGCCTTACCGAAGCAGTCTCGATGCGATTTGAGGTATTTGCCCTCATTATTCCGCTCTTGCTCACCATCAGTTTATTTACCTTGGTGTACAAAGTGCTGCCATTTACTTTTGTTGCATGGCGCGATGCACTCTTTGGCGCTTTGTTGGCCGCCATCGTCTTTGAGTTGATGAAGTACGGCTTTGGCTTTTTTGTAACTAAAGTCCCGTTTTATAAAACCGTCTATGGCACCTTTGCCATCGTGCCCTTGGCACTCATTTGGATTTACGTAACGTGGTGGGTGACCTTGGCCGGGGCTTTGCTCGTAGCCAATATGCCCCTGATTCGGTCTGGATTACTGCAGACGGAGCAATCGATGTAGGGTGTTCCGCCTTGCAAGCAGCTAAGCTTAGGGCTATATTGGAATCAGTTTGGCGGATTCAGTGGGTAGTAATCGATCAAGGAGCAATCATGAAAGTCAGTGATATTTTGCAGGTGAAGGGCAGTGTGCTCTATACCGTCGCCCCGGATACGCCCTTGCAAACTGCCATTTTGGTGATGAGTGAACACGATATTGGTTCATTGGTCGTGATGGACTACGAGAAGCTCGTTGGGATCCTGACCTTCCGCGAAGTGATTAAAACCTTGGCATTGCATCGCGGCACTGTGGATGGACTGACCGTCCGCTCGGTGATGAGTGCAGAGCCCTTAACCTGCTCGATGGACACGGAACTCGATGAGGTCCGCCGCATTATGCTCACACAGCATGCACGTTATTTGCCGGTAGTTGATCAGCAGGTCTTGATGGGGGTCATTTCCTTTTACGACGTAGCGAAGGCCGTCGTCGAGGCCCAAGACTTCGAAAACTCGATGCTCAAGGCCTATATTCGGGATTGGCCGAGCGATGAAACGGAAAAAACCGCAAACTAAGCCCCCAATGCCAGCAATGCCATAATGGCGGTATGTCTGGAAATACCTTAGGCCTTCTCTTTAGCGTCACCACGTTTGGTGAATCCCATGGCCCCGCTATTGGTGCGGTGGTGGACGGCTGCCCACCCGGAATGCTTCTGAGTGAGGCAGATTTACAGCACGATTTAGATCGTCGCAAGCCAGGTACCTCACGCCATGTCACCCAGCGCAAAGAAGAGGACCGAGTCGAAATACTGTCGGGCGTATTTGAAGGCAAAACCACTGGAACGCCGATCGCTCTGTTGATTCGCAATACGGATCAGCGCAGCCAAGATTACGGCAACATTTTGCAAACCTTTAGGCCTGGTCATGCCGACTATGCCTATCACCATAAGTATGGCTTGCGCGATCCGCGTGGGGGCGGCCGATCTTCAGCGCGATTGACGGCGCCTGTCGTAGCCGCGGCAGCGATTGCAAAAAAATGGCTAAACGAACAGTATGGCACTCGCATTTACGGTTACATGAGCCAATTGGGCGAACTTGCCGTGCCTTTTGAGAATGCCGAGCACATCGAGCGCAATCCTTTCTTTGTGGCCAATAACTCGATGCTGCCTCAGCTCGAAGACTATATGGATGCCTTGCGCAAGGCAGGGGATTCCTGCGGCGCTAAGATTGAAGTGCGAGCAACCCATGTACCCATGGGCTTAGGCGAACCCTTATTTGATAAGCTCGATGCCGATATTGCCCATGCGATGATGGGCATCAATGCCGTGAAGGGCGTTGAGATTGGCGCTGGCTTTGCTGCGGTATCGCAGCGCGGTAGTGAGCATGGCGATGAGTTGCATCCCGATGGCTTTGCAAGTAATCACTCGGGCGGTACATTGGGCGGCATTAGCACTGGCCAAGACTTGCGTGTTGCGATTGCGATCAAGCCAACCTCGAGCATCATGAGCCCAAAGGAATCGGTTGATCTGGATGGCAAGCCAATGACAGTACAAACCAAAGGGCGGCATGATCCTTGTGTGGGTATTCGGGCAACCCCGATTGCCGAGGCGATGTTGGCCTTAGTATTAATGGACCATGCTTTGCGTCACCGTGCACAGTGCGCTGATGTTCAGGTAGCGATGCCAGCTATTCCAGGCGCTCGTCCTGGCGCACAATCTTCCTAAAGCACAAGCACGAATGACGCTATCGGTACGCTGGGCCTTCGGGTCCTTTTTCTTTTTGTACTTTGCTTACGTCGGCCTGATTTCGCCTTTTGCGAGTCTGTATTTTGTAGATAAGGGATTTAGCGCAATTGAGATTGCGGTGCTGATGTCGATGCTGCAGGTAACTCGCATCTTAGGGCCATTTTCGTGGGGCTGGTTATCCGACTATCTCTCGAATCGCATTGGCATTATTCGTTTCTGCGCAGCCCTTGCTAGCCTCGTGTTCTTATGTATCTTCTTCCTCGAAAGCTACATTGCCTTTTTTGTATGGATGTTTATTTTGCATACCATCTTAAGTAGCCTGACTCCGCTAGGGGAGGCAGCTACAGTGCATGCTTTATTTAAAGATGACTCCTTTGATAAACGCTACGGGCGATTGCGTTTATGGGGTTCAATTGGGTTTATCTGCATGGTGCTGCTCGCCGGTGAATTTTTTGATCGCTTTGGTATTGCCTGGTTTCCCTGGATTGGCGCAGCAGTACTCTTTTTGCTGGCAATCGATACCTGGTGCATGCGTGAACCAAAGCTCGATCGACGCCCCATGGTGCGCGGCGAGTTGCGCAGTGTTTTGGTTAATCCCGATGTTCGGTGGTTTTTGGTCTCCGGGTTTTTTATGATCTTTGCGCACGCCGCCTTGTACGTTTTTTTCTCCTTGTACTTGGTGAGTCTTGGATACGACAAATGGGAGATCGGCCTTTTTTGGGCGCTCGGTGTTTTTGCGGAAGTGGTTTTCTTTTATTTTCAGAGCAAAGTGCTCAGCCGCCTTGATCCCGAAGTGGTGTTGCAAGCCACTTTCGGTATGGGGGTGGTGCGCTTCATGTTGATCGCCTTGTATCCGACGACTGCCGTATTAATCTTGGCGCAGGTATTGCATGCCGGTACCTTCGCTGCGCACCACAGTGCCAGCGTCAAACTGATTCAGCGCTGGTTCTCAGGCCCCTTGCAAGCCCGCGGTCAAGCGCTATTCACCACGGTGTCGTATGGCTTAGGCGGTACGCTGGGTGGCCTTGCTGCCGGCTGGGTTTGGGAGGCACTGCAGCCACGGGATGTTTTTGTGATGTCCGCTTTGGCTTGCGGTCTCGCGGGCCTGGCGATTCAGAAAGTACGTCCGCGCACTATTTAGCATGAAGAAGGTCCCATGCAGGGACCTCGCCACTACATTAAAACTACATGGATGAATAGTTGGGACCGCCGCCGCCTTCGGGCGTAATCCAAATAATGTTTTGCGTGGGATCTTTGATGTCACAACTCTTACAGTGCACGCAGTTTTGCGCATTGATTTGCAATTGCGATTCACCATTTTTTTCAACGTACTCGTAGACGCCAGCGGGGCAATAGCGTTGCTCCGGGCCGGCGTAGGTTTTTAAGTTGACCTGTACTGGCACCGATGCGTCTTTGAGTGTAAGGTGCGCTGGCTGATCTTCCGCATGATTGGTGTTGGAGATAAAAACCGAAGAGAGGCGATCAAAGGTAATCTTGCCGTCTGGCTTGGGGTAATCAATCGGACGGTGCTGCGCCGCCGGCTCAAGGCATTCGTGATCGGCGCGGCGATTATGAATGGTCCATGGTGGATTGCCGCCCAAGAGCTTTTGCTCAAGGCCGACCATAGCCGTACCCAGATAAAGCCCTTTGGCCATCCATGGCTTGAAGTTTCTGGCTTGATTGAGTTCGGTATGCAACCAACTGTTTTCAAACGCACTCGGGTAGGCCGATAAGATGTCGTTGGCACGATTTTCCGCAATGGCGTTTACTGCGGCATCGGCCGCCAACATCCCCGTTTTAATCGCGGCATGGCTGCCTTTAATGCGAGATGCATTGAGGTAGCCCGCATCGCAACCAATCAGCGCGCCACCTGGAAACACCGTTTGCGGCAAGCTATTTAAGCCGCCCGCAGCGATGGCTCTAGCGCCGTACTCGAGGCGCTTGCCACCTTCAAAGGTGGGACGAATAGCAGGGTGCAATTTGTAGCGCTGAAACTCTTCAAACGGACTCAAGTAAGGGTTCTTGTAGGACAGACCCACTACCAAGCCAACGGCTACTAAATTTGTTCCAAAGTGATACAAGAATGATCCGCCGTAGGTTTGCGCATCGAGTGGCCACCCTGCGGTATGTACTACTAGCCCAGGATGGTGCTCTTCGGGCTTTACTTCCCAGAGCTCTTTAATGCCAAGGCCATAACTCTGTGGATCGCGGCCTCGATTTAAATCAAAGCGCTGCATCAGTTGCTTGCCTAAATGGCCGCGGGCGCCCTCGGCAAAGAGGGTGTACTTCGCATGCAGCTCCATGCCAAGCTGAAAGTGATCACCGGGCGTGCCTGATTTGCTAATGCCCATGGAGCCCGTTGCAACGCCCCGGACTGCGCCCTGTTCGGTGTACAAAATTTCCGCTGCGGCAAAGCCCGGAAATACATCAACGCCAAGCGCTTCTGCTTGCGTGCCTAACCAGCGGGTCAGGTGAGCCAGACTGATAATGTAGTTGCCCTCATTTTTAAAGCACGCTGGCAAAATCCAATTGGGGAATTGGTAGGCTTTTTGCTCGGTCAAAAACAGAAATTGATCGGTGCTGACAGGGGTATTTAAGGGTGCGCCGCGCTCTTGCCAGTCGGGAAACAATTCGGTAAGCGCTCGGGGGTCCATAACAGCCCCCGACAGAATATGGGCGCCGATTTCAGAGCCTTTTTCAAGAACGCAGACACTGATCTCACGATCACGGGCAGATGCCAGCTGTTTGGCGTGGATTGCAGCCGAGAGTCCGGCTGGGCCGCCGCCCACAATAACGAGGTCATACTCCATTGCCTCACGGACGGCGCTGTTACTTGTGTCAAATTCACTCATAGCGCTAGTTTAGTTCTATTCTGGGACGCTTTTTGGAGCGTGCATGCATTTGCCGCCCTGCGGGGACAAAATTGGTAGTCACATCCCAGATGCGCTCTAGGGTTATGATTGTGTTTTTCTACTTTTGCATACATTTTTAGGACAAAAGCCCATGAATAAGACCTACCCATCGGCAATCGAAGCCTTGCGCGGTGTATTAAAAGATGGCCAGACCATTGCCGTAGGCGGCTTCGGTCTTTGCGGCATCCCTGAGGCGTTGATCGCTGCCGTACGTGACTTGGGGGCGCAAAACCTGTCGGCTATTTCAAACAATGCCGGTGTTGATGGCTTTGGCCTTGGCCTGCTACTGGAATCGCGTCAGGTTAAAAAAATGATCGCATCCTACGTGGGCGAGAACAAAGAATTTGAGCGCCAGTATTTGGCGGGCGAACTAGAACTGGAATTTACGCCCCAAGGCACTCTCGCTGAGAAGCTGCGGGCAGGGGGCTGCGGTATTCCGGGATTTTTTACCAAGACAGGCGTTGGCACATTGGTTGCTGAAGGCAAGGATGTGCGCTCTTTTGACGGCGAAGATTACATCTTAGAGCGTGCATTGATTCCGGATGTTTCATTAGTTAAGGCGTGGAAGGCCGATCGTGCCGGTAATTTGGTATATCGCTATACCGCACGTAACTTCAATCCAGTCGTCGCCATGGCTGGCAAGGTAACCATTGCGGAAGTAGAAGAGATTGTGGAAAACGGCGAGCTCGATCCAGATCAAATTCATACCCCCAGTATTTACGTGACTCGCCTGGTGCTCAATGCCAATCCCGAAAAGCGGATTGAGCAACGCACATTGACACAAGCCGCTTAAAGGAAAAGAAGATGCCGTGGAATAGAGATGAGATGGCAGCGCGCGCTGCTAAAGAATTACAAGATGGTTTTTACGTTAACCTCGGTATTGGTATGCCGACCTTGGTTGCTAACCACGTTCCCAAAGACATGGAAGTCTGGTTGCAATCTGAAAACGGATTATTGGGGATTGGCCCATTTCCGACTGAAGCGGAGGTGGATGCCGATGTAATCAATGCGGGCAAGCAAACCATTACCTTGATTCCTGGCTCTGCCATTTTTTCTTCGGCAGATTCTTTTGGGATGATTCGGGGCGGAAAAATCAACATTGCTATTTTGGGCGCCATGCAAGTCAGCGAGCACGGTGATTTAGCCAACTGGATGATTCCAGGAAAGATGGTCAAAGGCATGGGCGGCGCGATGGATTTAGTGTCGGGCGTGAAGCATGTGGTGGTCTTGATGGAGCACGTTGCTAAGAAAAAAGACGGCACCGAAGAGCTCAAGATATTGCCTAAGTGCACATTGCCCCTGACCGGATTGGGTGTAATTAACCGCATCATTACGGATTTAGGCGTGCTCGACATCACTCCCAAGGGCTTAAAGCTAGTGGAGCTAGCCCCTGGTGTGACAAAAGAAGAGATCATTGCCAAAACAGGCGCCCCGGTAGACGTTACAGGGTTTTGATTTAGTGAAATAATGGGATCAACCATGGTTGATCCCCGTTCTTCCCCTTCCCAAGCAGCATCAGCAAGCGACGCTGATCAGTACAGCCTGCTCCATATTCATAAGCGTGGCGATGCTGCGCATTCCCACCGCCGCGAAACATCCAATGCATCCCTGCTTGGCTTAGCGCTGGCGATTACCTTTTCATTTGCCATAGTTGAGGCGATTGCCGGCTACCTAGCGGGATCACTTGCCTTGCTATCCGATGCGGCGCATATGGTGACCGACGCCGCCGCACTTGGCTTGGCACTCTTTGCGCAAATCATTTCCCGACGTCCGCCATCAGCGCGCCATTCTTTTGGCTTTGGCCGGGCTGAGGCTTTAGCTGCGTTTGTAAATGCGATTGCCATGTTGCTACTGGTGGCCTGGATTGTGGGTGAGGCGATCACCCGTTTTTACACACCACACATTGTCGATGGATTAACGGTGGCGATTGTTGCTGCGATTGGCCTTGTGATGAACGTGATTGTTGCGGCGATATTGTCGCGTGATAAAAAGAGCGTCAATACCCGCGCTGCCTTAGTGCACGTCATGGGCGATCTATTGGGGTCAATTGCCGCGCTGATCTCGGGCGTCGTGATTTATTTTTCAGGCTGGATGGAAATCGATGCGTGGCTCTCGATCTTGGTAGCCTTGTTAATTCTGAAATCCACTTTCGCCATTCTCAAAGAGTCGTATCACTTTTTAATGGAAGGGGTGCCGCTGAGCATTGATTACATTGCGGTTGGCAAAGATCTCCATGCCGTGAAGGGCGTACGTGCCGTCCATGATTTGCACGTGTGGGAGATGTCGCCTAATCAGCCCGCCTTAATTGGGCATATTGAAGTCGATTCACTGCGTCAATGGCCGGCGCTCATGCGACGGATTAATGCGATGCTCCTGGAGCGGCATGGCATTGATCATGTGACCTTGCAACCGGAGCTGGTATCCGATCTGCAGGATGACGACAATGCCATCAATAATGCAGCACCAGCACCAGCATCAGCGGTAGCGCCAAAATTAATTCATCGTGGTGAACGTTTTTATGTCGAGTGCGCTAGTAGTAATGCCAGCGGCTTACATCGCATGGCGTATCACACCTGGGGTGATCCTTCCAATCCTCGGGTATTGATCTGCGTGCATGGCCTCACGCGCCGGGGCAGTGACTTTAGAACCTTGGCTGAGGCCATGTGCAAAGACTATTACGTTGTATGCCCGGATGTAGTTGGGCGAGGCGATTCAGATTTTTTAGAAAACCCCATGCTCTACGGCATTCCGCAGTACGTTGCGGATATGACCACCTTAGTAGCGCGTTTAAATGTCACGTCGATTGATTGGTTCGGAACCTCGATGGGTGGTTTGATTGGCATGGTGTATGCCGGTATGCCGGATTCACCGATACGTCGCATTTTGATTAATGACGTGGGTCCGCGGATTGAGCCTGAATCACTCAAGCGTTTAAGTTCCTATGTGGGTCAACCCTTTGCCTACTCCAATCGGGCTGAGGCATTAACGGTTTTAAATCGGATCTGCGCCAGCTTTGGTTCCCACACACCAGAAGAGTGGGAACGCTTAAATGGCCCGCTGTTGCAAGAAGTCAATGACCTCTGGTCGCTGCATTACGACCCCAAGATTGTGATTCCATTTGCAGCGGTTAATCCCGTTTTAGCGAAAGCCGGGGAGATGGCATTGTGGAATCACTTCGATGCGATTACGGTACCTATCTTGATTGTGCGCGGCGGTGATTCGGATTTATTGTCCGGCGCTACTGTTGAAGAAATGCTCAAGCGTAATCCCCATGCACGCAGCATCACGATTCCCGGGGTGGGTCATGCGCCTGCCTTTTTAAAGCCCGAGCAAATTGCCCTTGCCGCTGAATTCTTTTCATGAGCGTGAAGAAGGACCAGTCTTCCGCTGAGCTTTTGCCAACGCAGTCGGCTTTAGTGGATTCATGGCAGGGCGAGCCGCCTGAAGAGCATCAGGCTGGTGTTCTCAGCATCTTGCAGTTACTGCATTTGGATGAACCCAGTTTGCTGGCCGCAAGCCACCTGGATAGTTCTGTAGGTAAAGAGGCGCTTGCCAAAAAACTAGGTGACGAGTCTGCCCGTTTGCTGGCGGGTTATCGCAGCCTACGGCAAGCCCAAGCCAAAATAGTCAAAGCCGATGGTGGGATTAGCGTGGCCGGCCAAGAGGAAGTGCTGCGCAAAATGCTCTTGGCCTTTGGTGACGACTTGCGAGTTGTACTGATTTACCTTGCCTCGCGCTTGCAAACCTTGCGCTGGATTAATCAGGAAAAAATTCCGATGCAGGCTGCCTGGGCGCAGGCCTTTTTGGATATTGATGCCAGCTTAGCCAACCGCTTGGGTATCTGGCAAATGAAATGGGAAATGGAGGATTTGGCTTTTCGCGTTTTAGCGCCGCCGGTTTACCGCGAGATAGCCACCATGTTAGATGCCAAGCGTGCTGAGCGCGAAGGCTTTATCGTCAGCATCATTGAAGAGCTCAAGCGGGTATTGGGTGAGGCAAGCATATCGGCAGATGTGCAGGGCAGACCGAAACACATTTACAGCATTTGGAAAAAAATGCAGGGCAAGTCCTTGGACTTCGCGAATTTATATGACGTGCGGGCATTTCGTATTTTGGTAGAAGACGTGAAGGATTGTTATGCTGCGCTTGGTTTAGTGCATAACGTCTGGCAGCCCATTCCGCGCGAGTTTGATGATTACATTGCAAGGCCTAAGCCTAACGGATACCAGTCCTTGCATACCGTGGTCATGGATGTGGATGGCGTTGCGTTTGAAATTCAGATTCGCACGCACGCGATGCATCAACAGGCAGAGTATGGTCTGGCGGCACACTGGCGTTACAAAGAGGGCGCAGCGCCTGTACCTAAAAATGCGGGGGGCACCCACAGCGCGGCGGTAGCCTATGAGCGCCAAATTGCTTGGGCCAGGCAATTAATTTCCTGGAAAGAGGATGCCTGGGACCAACTGAAGAACCATGCGATTGACGATCACATCTATGTATTAACTCCGCTAGGCAAAGTGATTGCGCTGGAAAAGGGATCTTCACCCATTGATTTTGCCTATGCGGTTCACACTGATTTAGGCCACCGTTGCCGCGGCGCGCGGGTTGATGGCTCGATGGTGCCGCTCGATACGAGCCTATCCAACGGCCAAACGGTAGAGATCATTGCGGTAAAGCACGGTGGACCATCGCGCGATTGGATTAGCCCTGATCGGGGGTATTTGCGCTCCCAGCGTGCTCGGAGCCGCGTACGGGCTTGGTTCAATGCACTCGATGATGAGGAGGCGGGCGCAAGTAATGCAACGAAGTCAAACGCTGAAGCGAAAGGACCCACAAAGGACAATAAACCGGATGCGCAGCCCTTGGCGGTCGTATTGCACCAACAGACCCGCTCTACAAAGTCATCCAGCGATGTCCTGGTTGTCGGGGTTGATTCTTTATTGACACAGTTGGCGCGCTGCTGTCGCCCAGTGCCGCCCGATGCGATTGCTGGCTTCGTAACGCAAGGGCGGGGTGTATCGATTCATCGGCGCTCCTGCAGCACCTTCCGAGGTTTGCTGGAACGTGCTCCAGAGCGTGTGATTCAGACCGCATGGAATGCCATGCCCGAGCCTGAAAGCGGGCCATCGTCAACAAAACAGGGTGCCCAAAACCGATCCAAGGTCTTTCCGGCGGATTTGGCGGTGACCGGTCTTGATCGCCCCGAGCTAATGCGCGAGCTGTTTGAAGGCCTATCCCGCCAAGGAATTCATGTGATTGATTTGCGTAAATCGGTGCGTCGCGGGATCGCACAAATTTTGCTGACGGTCGAAATTGCCGATGCCGAGGCCCTGCGGCAAGTCCAAAATAGCCTAGAAGAGTTGAAAGGCGTGACCCAAGTACGCCGGCGGTGATAAACTCTTGATCTTTATAGGCTCGTAGCTCAGCTGGTTAGAGCACCACCTTGACATGGTGGGGGTCGTTGGTTCGAGTCCAATCGAGCCTACCAACGAAATACCTAGATAGGCGCGGTTGCCGCAAAGCATCCGCGCCTTTTTAGTAATGTATGACGCAGTAAGCCAAATTCAATGGAGATGGAATTTCATGGTTGCAGTCACTCTACCGGACGGATCCAAACGCGAGTTCGACGCACCGGTGCGTGTTCTGGACGTTGCGCAAAGCATCGGCAGCGGTCTTGCTAAAGCAGCCTTGGCCGGGATAGTCGACGGCCGGATGGTCGATACCAGCTTTTTGCTTGAGCGCGATAGTCAACTGGCCATCATCACCGATAAAAGCCCCGAGGCCCTTGATATTGTTCGGCACTCTACGGCACACCTCTTGGCTTACGCTGTAAAAGAATTATTCCCCGAGGCTCAAGTCACGATTGGTCCGGTGATTGAGAACGGTTTTTACTACGACTTTTCCTTTCATCGCCCCTTCACGCCAGATGATTTAACTGCCCTTGAAAAGCGCATGGCGGAGCTCGCTAAAAAAGATGAGCCAGTAACGCGTAGTGTGATGCCACGCGATGCGGCCGTGCAATTTTTTAAAGATCAAGGCGAGCATTACAAAGCCGAGATCATTGCCAGTATTCCGCAGGGTGAGGATGTTTCGCTGTATACCGAAGGTAAATTTACCGACTTATGCCGCGGCCCCCATGTGCCCTCAACTGGCAAGCTCAAGGTCTTTAAGCTGATGAAGCTGGCTGGCGCGTATTGGCGCGGCGACAGTAAGAATGAGATGTTGCAGCGGATCTATGGCACGGCCTGGCTTAAAAAAGAAGATCAAGATGCCTATTTGCATATGCTGGAGGAAGCTGAGAAGCGCGACCACCGCCGCTTAGGGCGTTATCTGGATTTATTCCATTTTCAGGACGAAGCGCCGGGCCTCGTATTTTGGCATCCCAAAGGCTGGTCGATTTGGCAAACCGTTGAGCAATACATGCGCAAGGTTTACCAGGACGAGGGCTATCACGAGGTAAAGGCGCCGCAGATTTTGGATCGAGGCCTGTGGGAAAAATCAGGCCATTGGGAAAACTACAAAGAGAATATGTTTACGACCGAGTCGGAAAATCGCTCGTATGCACTCAAGCCCATGAACTGCCCAGGGCATGTTCAGATTTTTAACTCGGGCCTCCATAGCTATCGCGAGTTACCGCTGCGCTACGGCGAATTTGGTCAGTGCCATCGCAATGAGCCATCCGGCGCACTGCACGGATTAATGCGGGTACGCGGTTTCACCCAAGATGACGGTCATATTTTCTGTACCGAAGACCAGATTCAGTCGGAAGTAGCCAGTTTTGATAAAGCGGTCCGGGCGGTCTATGCTGATTTTGGCTTCTCTGAGGTCGACGTCAAGCTAGCCTTAAGGCCAGCTAAGCGCGTGGGCGATGATGCGATTTGGGATAAAGCCGAGGAAGCCTTGCGCGGGGCCCTCCGGGCATCCGGCCAAACCTGGGAAGAGTTGCCGGGCGAGGGCGCCTTTTATGGTCCGAAGATTGAATACCACCTGAAGGACTCGATTGGCCGTTCTTGGCAGTGCGGCACGATGCAGGTGGATTTCTCCATGCCGGCTCGCTTAGGCGCGGAATACGTGGCGGAAGACAATGCTCGCAAAGTACCGGTGATGTTGCACCGGGCGATTGTGGGGTCCCTCGAGCGTTTTATTGGGATTTTGATCGAAAACCACGCTGGAAACATGCCCGTTTGGCTTGCTCCAACCCAAGCAGTTGTCCTCAATATTTCAGAAAATTCAGCTGCTTACGCTCAGCAAGTCCAGCAATTGCTGAAAAAACAAGGGTTTAGAGTGGATGCGGATTTGCGAAATGAGAAAATTACGTATAAAATACGCGAGCACGCATTGCAAAAGCTCCCTTATTTGCTGGTTGTTGGCGATAAAGAGCGTGAAAGTAATACGGTAGCCGTTCGTGCCCGTGGCGGAGTGGATCTAGGCGTAATGCCTTTAGACGCATTCGTTGCCCGACTCCAGCAGGATATATCCCAGAAGGTCGGTCCCGAGCTGAATTAAGCCTGGGGGATGACGGTTTTTATTGTTTTTGATGAAGGAATTAGAAGATCGCTACTGAAAAATTGCAACGCATTAATCGGGAAATAACTGCTCCTGAAGTGCGTTTGGTTGGAATCGATGGGGAAGCCCTCGGTGTAGTTAAGTTGAACGAAGCTTTGGCTTTGGCAGAAGAGAAAGAAACCGATTTGGTTGAGATTGCTCCGACAGCCGTGCCACCCGTAGTCCGATTGATGGACTTTGGTAAGTTCAAGTACCAAGAAGCCAAGCGTCAGCATGAAGCCAAGCTGAAGCAAAAGGTAATTCAGGTGAAAGAAGTGAAATTTCGCCCGGGTACCGATGATGGTGACTATGGTGTGAAACTACGCAATCTGATCCGTTTTTTAGAAGATGGCGATAAGACAAAGATTACGCTGCGGTTTCGGGGTCGTGAAATGGCCCACCAAGAAATCGGAGTACGGATGTTGGAACGCTTGAAGTTGGATTTGCAAGAGCATGGCCAAGTTGAGCAGTTTCCGAAGATGGAAGGTCGGCAGATGGTAATGGTGCTAGCACCAATCCGTAAGGCCAAGGCTTAAGTAGTTTAGTTTTTGTAGGGAGGCGTCGTAAGGCGCTGGCAGTTTGAAGTGCTGCTAGGTACAGGAAGAATAACCGTCGGTTATCACCTAGGTAGTGCGAATGAAAGAAGGGGAACTTCATGCCCAAAATGAAGAGTAAGAGTAGCGCCAAAAAGCGCTTCACGGTCCGCGCAGGCGGCACCATCAAGCGAGGTCAGGCATTTAAACGCCACATCCTCACGAAGAAAACAACCAAGAACAAGCGTCACTTGCGTGGCTCCACTGAAGTAGCGAAAGCGGACGTTAAGTCCATTCGCTCGATGCTTCCGTACGCTTAACCTCAGACTAATTTAGGAGAATTCAATGCCAAGAGTCAAACGTGGGGTTACAGCAAGAGCCCGTCATAAGAAAGTTACCGACGCCGCAACTGGCTATCGTGGACGTCGTAAAAACGTATTCCGTATCGCTAAAGAAGCGGTTATGCGCGCAGGCCAATACGCCTATCGCGATCGCCGTAACAAAAAGCGGGTATTCCGTGCTTTGTGGATTGCGCGTATCAACGCCGCAGTACGTGAGCATGACCTGAGCTACAGCGTATTCATGAACGGTATGAAGAAAGCGGAGATCGAACTCGATCGCAAAGTGCTTTCCGATATGGCGATCATGGACAAAGAGGCATTTGCCGCTTTGGTCACACGGATTAAGTCCGTCGTTAACGCCGCAGCTTAATTACAAGCTGAAATGGTTTCTCTCGACCACATTGTCGAGGATGCCAAACGCGATTTCTCCGGGGCTGCTGATGCAGCCGCCTTGGAGGACGCGAAAGCCAGGTACCTCGGTAAATCAGGTGTTCTCACTGAGCGTTTAAAAGCGCTTGGTGGAATGTCGCCTGAAGAACGCAAAAGTGCCGGCGCATTAATCAATCAAGTTAAATCTGCAGTAGAGGCTGCCCTACAAGAGCGCCGTCAGGCATTGGCCGATGCGGTATTGCAAACCCGTCTCGCAGCTGAATCCATCGATGTATCGCTGCCAGGTCGGACTCAGTCAGTAGGTAGTCTGCACCCGGTGATGCGAACCTGGGAACGGGTAGAAGCGATCTTTCATTCGATTGGCTTTGATGTTGCTGATGGTCCTGAGATCGAAACCGATTGGTTTAATTTCACAGCGCTCAATAGCCCCGAAAATCACCCCGCGCGTTCGATGCAAGATACGTTTTACGTTGATGGTGTCGATACCAAGGGCAAGCCTTTATTGCTGCGTACCCACACCAGTCCGATTCAAGTGCGCTACGCGAGTGAGCACGTTAAAAAGTACGCGGGCGCGAAGGTGATGCCACCTATTAAAGTGATTGCCCCGGGTAGAACCTACCGGGTCGATAGCGATGCCACGCATTCACCGATGTTCCATCAGGTAGAAGGTTTGTGGATTGCTGAAAAAGTATCCTTTGCTGATCTCAAGGGTGTTTACACCGATTTCTTGCGGACTTTCTTTGAGACCGATGCCTTAGAGGTACGCTTTCGTCCATCGTATTTTCCATTCACCGAGCCTTCCGCCGAAATTGACATGGCGTTTGCGAGCGGCAAATTAGCAGGACGTTGGCTGGAGATTTCAGGAGCAGGGCAGGTGCATCCGAATGTATTACGCAATATGGGCATTGATCCCGAGCGCTATACCGGCTTCGCATTTGGCTCGGGTCTTGAGCGCATGACCATGCTGCGTTATGGCGTCGACGATCTACGCCTCTTCTTTGAAAACGACTTGCGCTTTTTGGCGCAGTTCCCTGCTTAATACTTCCATACTGAAATTGATCTAGCCCATGCAATTTTCTGAATCCTGGCTCCGTCAGTACGTCAATCCCGCTCTGGATAGCAAGGCCTTGGGTCATGCGATGACAATGGCTGGCCTTGAGGTTGAAGAGCATTATTCCGTGGCGCCGCCATTTTCTCAGGTGGTCGTTGCCGAAATTATGTCGGCAGAGCAGCATCCAGATGCCGATCGTTTGCGGGTATGCAAGGTCAATGCCGGCACCGGTAGTGAGTTGCAAATTGTGTGTGGCGCCCCGAATGCCCGTGTTGGCATCAAGATTCCATGCGCACTCGTTGGAGCATTGCTTCCGCCTGCGGAAGAGGGTGGTAAGCCATTCCAAATTAAGGTCGGTAAGTTACGCGGCGTTGAAAGCCAAGGCATGCTCTGCTCTGGGCGTGAGCTCGGACTTGGGGACGATCATGAGGGCATCCTGGAGTTGCCACTCGATGCACCCGTTGGCGCCAATATTCGTGAATATCTCGAGCTCGATGATCAGATCTACGTGATCAAACTAACGCCGAATAAAGCGGATTGTTTATCGCTCGCTGGCTTGGCGCGTGAAGTCGCTGCGATTACCGGTGCGCCATTGTGCGGACCAAGTTGGACCGCGCCAATTCCAACCATTGCCGATACCGTAAAGGTGCAGATCGATGCGCCGGATTTATGCGGGCGGTTTGCAGGCCGCGTGATTCGCGGCGTTAATCCAAAAGCCAAAACACCAGATTGGATTATTCAGCGTTTATGCCATGCAGGTCAGCGGAGTATTTCGCCTTTAGTCGACCTATCCAATTACGTCATGCTGGAGATGGGTCAACCGACCCACGTGTTCGATCTCGATCAATTGCAGGGTGATTTGCACGTGCGCTGGGCAAAGCCGGGCGAACAGATTGCGCTACTGAACGAGCAAACGCTGAATCCAATTGTGCAGGGTGAGGTATCAAATCAATTGGCTCAAGGCGTTGGTGTGGTTGCTGACAATACCGGGCCAGTGAGTCTTGCCGGCATTATGGGCGGCAATGTCAGTGCAGTCAGTGATGACACGGTGAATATTTATGTTGAGGCTGCATTCTGGTGGCCCGCTGCAATTCAAGGCCGTGCACGGCGATTTAACTTTACAACGGATGCAGGCCATCGCTTTGAGCGCGGTGTTGATCCTGCCGCTACCGTTACGCACCTCGAGTATTTATCATCCCTCATTTTGGATGTGTGCGGCGGTCAAGCCGGCCCCATTCAGGATCAGATTACGCAATTGCCAGAGCGTAAGCCAGTTTGCTTGCGCCTGCAACGCGCTATCGATGTGATTGGTATTCCGTTGACAACCGCGATTGTGAGTGATGTTTTCACACGGCTTGGTTTTGAATTTACCGTCAATGACGGCGCTGATGCTGCGAAGACTACTTTTGTAGTGACGCCGCCCAGCTACCGTTTTGATATGGAGATCGAAGAAGATTTAATCGAGGAAGTTGCGCGCCTCTATGGTTTTGAAAACATTCCAGACTATCCGCCGACAGCCGCATTGAAGATGAGCGCTCCACCCGAGGCGCGTCGCAGTGTTCATCGCTTACGCCATGCTTTGGCACAGGCGGGCTATCAAGAGGCGGTCAACTTTGGCTTTACCGATCGCGAGAGTGAAGCGCGTTTGTCAATGCACCAAGGCGATGAAAGCCAAACAATTCAAGTGCGTAATCCCATCGCCAATCAGTATGCCGTGATGCGCAGCACCCTATGGGGTGGTTTATTGGGCAATCTACGGGCTAACCTGAACCGCAGCAGCACCCGCGTTCGTCTCTTTGAGATTGGCCGTGTATTTATGCGTAATCCCTCGCAAGGTGAGTCGCCAGGGATGGTTGCCGGTTACGATCAGCCCCGTCGCGTTGGTGGCTTAGCGTATGGCTCAGCCTTGCCAGAGCAGTGGGCTAGCAAAAGTAGGGCAGTTGATTTTTTTGATGTGAAAGGCGACCTGGAAAGTGCGTTTGCACCACTGCAGTTTATTACTGCTGCCGCCGTACACCCAGCCCTGCATCCCGGGCGATCAGCGCAAATTGCATTTAAGGTGGGTAAAAAAACCATTCCGGTTGGCTGGATTGGTGAGTTGCATCCAGCCTTGCAACAGGCTTATGAACTGCCCCAAGCACCAGTTCTATTTGAATGCGATTGGGATGCGCTGGCTGAAATCGGCCTACCAGCACCCATGGAGATTAGTAAATTCCCTGCAGTGCAGCGTGATTTAGCTGTGGTGGTAAAGCAGACTGTTGCGGCGCAAACCTTGCTGGATGCGATGGGTTCTGCCGGGCAGACCTTAGTGCGTCAAGTTGAAGTCTTTGATGAGTTCCGACCCGGGCCTGGTAGCAGCAGCATGGCTGCGGACGAGAAAAGCCTCGCGTTTCGTATTACATTGCAAAATCCAGCAGAAACATTGCAGGACGCACAAATCGATGCTGCAATTGCAGCATTGCTCAAGGCACTCGAAAAGTGCTGCAATGCTCGGCTACGATAAAAAATATTGCTACACTGAAATTAGACATCGTCATAATAGTTAAGCCATTTGAAATAGATAAGAGCCCCTCATGAATGTAAGTAATCAGACTGTGACGAAAAATGAACTATCCGAAGCCTTATTTGATCAAGTGGGCTTAAATAAGCGCGAAGCTAAGGATATGATCGATGCTTTTTTTGATCGCATTGGTGAATCCTTAGAGGTAGGTACCGAGGTCAAAATTTCTGGCTTTGGGAACTTTCAGCTGCGCAATAAGTCAGCAAGGCCTGGTCGTAATCCCAAGACTGGGGAAATGATTCCGATTGCAGCACGCCGCGTGGTGACATTTCACGCTAGTCAAAAACTCAAAGATGCGGTCGAGTCGCATGCTCGAGAAAACAGAGCTTGATTCTGGGTTGGTGCTGCTGGTCTCGCAGCTGCCACCAATACCCTCAAAGCGTTATTTCACGATTGGTGAAGTAGCCGAACTCTGCGGAGTGCGCTCGCACGTACTGCGGTATTGGGAGCAAGAGTTTGCCCAGCTCCGCCCGCAAAAACGCCGAGGCAACCGCCGCTATTACCAGCATCACGAGGTTGTTCTCATTCGCAAGATTCGGGCACTTCTCTATGAAGAAGGTTTTACCATCAGCGGTGCCCGCAACCGTCTGGATGAGGTTCGTGGCGAGCTCAAACTCCGCGATGAGCTCGAGTCAATCTTGCACATGCTATCCAGTAAATAACAAAACAGAAAGAACGCAATGCACCCATTTCATTTGGCTTTCCCGGTCGACAATTTGGAATCTGCCCGCCAGTTTTATGGCGGTCTTTTGGGCTGTCCCGAGGGTCGTAGCTCCGATGAGTGGATTGATTTCAATTTATTTGGCCATCAAATTGTTGCCCACTTAGCCCATGGCGAGGCCATCAATGATGTCCATTCCGATGTGGATGGAAAAAAAGTCCCGGTTCGGCATTTTGGAATTGTTTTATCCATGCCGGAGTGGGAGGCCATGGCCGACAAGCTCAAAAAGGCTGGTGTTGAGTTTGTAATTGAGCCCTACATTCGGTTTAAGGGCGAGGTCGGTGAGCAGGGAACCATGTTCTTCTTGGATCCATCGGGCAATGCTATCGAATTCAAGGCGATGGCTCAGCCGGATCGTCTGTTTGCCAAGTAAGCAACTGCTACAATTTTAGTTTCAGTCGGGGCGTAGCGCAGCCTGGTAGCGTACATGCATGGGGTGCATGTGGTCGGAGGTTCAAATCCTCTCGCCCCGACCATCCGTTTTCTTCATTCGCCTTTTTGCGAGCACATTCATGAGCCTTTCCCAAAAACAGCCCACATCGTATTTTGGGCTCACCATCCCTTTTCTTGACTTTATTGGCGTGGTTCCAGACTTTGCTGAGAACGGCAAGTCCCGCATTTGCCTAGACCTTCGTCCAGAGCATCTCAATAGCTTTCAGGTGGGTCATGGGGGTCTTAGCATGACTTTGCTTGACTTTGCCATGGCTGCAGCAGCTCGCAGCGCCCATCCCGATGCCAAGGGTATGGTGACAATCGATATGACCGTCAGCTTCATGCGCCCATCCACCGGCAAGCTCATCATTGAAGGCAAGCTCCTGAAGGCAGGAAAAAATATTAATTACTGCGAAGGTGAGGTGATTAATGAATCTGGGGTGATTACTGCCAAGGCGTTAGGTAGCTTTATGATGCGCCGGTAACTATTCTCAGCAATCTGAAATAAATAATAATATTTATAACGATTATGTATCAAATTATATAATTCATTGGTAATAATCATATATAAATTGCGTTAAAAATACCCCCTTGGTAATGAATTAATTATTTAATATCATCCTTTTATTTAATAATGTGTTTATAATTAATTACCCATTATTTAGATGGCTTATTCATTATTAACCAATGCCGGAGATATTCAGACTATGCCTTCCTATCAGGAATTATTAGCCCAGCGGGAACAGCTGGACAAGCAAATTAAAGAAGCAGTGCAGCGTGAAAAAGCCGATGGCATTGCCAAGGCGAAGGTAATTATTGAGCAATACGGCTTAAATGCATCGGATTTGTTTAGTCGTAAGGCCGGCGGAACACGCGGACCCAGTGGCAAGGTTGCTCCCAAATACCGTGATCCTGCAACCGGCGAGACATGGACGGGCCGCGGTAAAGCCCCAAAATGGATTGAAGGTAAAAACCGAAGTTCATACGCTATCTAATTGATTTAAATAGTTTTATTGAATAAAGGCCGTCGTTGACGGCCTTTATTTTTACTTTTAAGGTTTTAGATTAAGTCATCGCCCGCTGGCCCCATTCGCATTTACGGCCCATTCCCTCTAAAAAGACGGATTCGAGTGCAGCAAACCGGTTTGGGCTCTGATTGCTGAGTCCAGAATCAACGCTAGTTGCCGGATAACCCAGAATCAGCGGGTTTTCAGTGAGCACCATTTCTTCTGCCTCTAAAGCCTCTTTTTCACTGGGAGCTGGTTTTAGAACGCCTGCATTTTCTCCTGCCAACTGCAATACCCCAGGATGCAACTGAATAAATCCCTCATCGACCAATATGGGGATGCGTTGCGTGCGGCTGTTTTTACTTAAATAATGGATTAAATGGACCTGCTCCACTGGCGGAATTAATGCATCCAGGTAAATCAGATCGGGAGCAATGGAAACAGCCTGCATTAACCCCTCCAGGCTATCCATGGATATCTCCATATCTACTTTGAGTTGCCAATCGAGCATGGCATTCGCCAATTCAAGGCTATTTTCGGTACGGCGAAAGATGCCCATTAATACGCAATGGGTACTCGCCTTTTGCCGCATGGTGCGTTGGCGGCGCTGCAATTGCTGCTCTAGAGAGCTCGCTAGGATGCGGCGATGACCACCTCGGGTTTTCCAGGCGATTAATTCACCCAGTTCCACCATTTTTTGAACGGTGCCGAGGGATACATTAAGTACTTTAGCGCTTTGACGGGTGCTGAGGTATTCCAAATCGGGGGTTATGGCTTTCATTTTTCCTTAATTTGCTAATGTTGTAGGAGATTCAAAGCATAAAAAGCATTTCATCTTGGATCTATCAGGATCGGATGAAATAAGCGTAGGAAAGATCCTATTTAATGGTCAGGAAATTCCATAATTCGGGAAGGAAATAGGGAAGGCTAGTTGGAAGAAGCCATTATTCGTGTTAAATTGGACTTGTATTTGAATACGCAATGATCAATCTGCAGAGGGTGAAGCCCTTGTGCAGACGGTTTAATCCACAGTTTTTTTCGGGAAACCCGATGAAAGGTGAGCATCATGATTCAATCCTCTAGGGGAAGTTCGTACCTGTTTGGCGGAAACGCCCCCTATGTAGAAGAACTCTACGAATCCTATTTATTAGATCCAACGTCTGTCGCCGATCACTGGCGCGACTACTTCGATAACGTCAATCAAGTTCCTGCGGTCGATGGCTCTAGTGGCCCCGATATTGCCCATGCGCCGATTGTTGCCTCCTTTGCTGAGCGCGCGAAGCAGGGCCCTATTCGCACAGTTACGGACTCCGTCGACTCTGAGATGGGACGCAAACGCGTTGCCGTTCAACAGCTGATTGCAGCGTATCGCAACGTCGGTAATCGTTGGGCCAATATTGATCCACTCAAGCGCACTGAGCGCCCTGATATTCCAGAACTCAATCCGGCCTTCTATGGCTTTACCGATGCCGATATGGACATCGTGTTTAACACCAGCAATACCTTTTTCGGCAAAGACAATATGTCCTTGCGCGATTTACTGCAAGCCTTGCGTGAAACGTATTGCGGCACCATTGGTGCCGAGTACATGTTCATTGCCGATCAAACCATCAAAAAATGGTGGCAAGAAAAATTAGAATCGATTCGCTCGACCCCATACTTTAATGTCGAAGAAAAGCGGCAAATTCTGGATCGCGTGACTGCGGCAGAGGGTCTTGAGCGTTACCTCTCGGCAAAGTACGTCGGACAGAAACGCTTTTCGCTCGAGGGTGGTGAGAGTTTCATTGCCTGTATGGATGAGCTGATCCGCGATGCGGGTGCTCGCGGTGTCCAAGAAATTGTGATTGGCATGGCTCACCGAGGCCGCTTGAATGTTCTCGTCAACGTCCTTGGAAAAATGCCGAAGGACTTGTTTGCCGAGTTTGAGCACAAAGCTCCTGAAGATCTGCCGGCTGGTGACGTGAAGTACCACCAAGGTTTTTCGAGTGATATTTCAACGCCAGGCGGCCCAGTGCATTTGTCCTTGGCATTTAACCCATCTCATCTAGAAATCGTTAATCCGGTCGTAGAAGGTTCTGCACGTGCGCGGATGGAGCGCCGCGGTGATTTAACCGGTAGCCAAGTATTGCCCGTTTTGGTCCATGGCGATGCTGCGATCGCAGGTCAGGGCGTGATGCAAGAAACCCTAGCTATGGCGGAGGTGCGCGGCTATTCCACGGGCGGCACGATCCACATTGTGATTAACAACCAGATTGGATTTACCACGTCCGATCCGCGCGACTTGCGCTCGAGCCTCTATTGCACCGACATCATGAAAGTGATTGACGCCCCGGTATTACACGTCAATGGCGATGATCCAGAAGCCGTTGTTCTGGCTACGCAGTTGGCCGTTGAGTTTCGTAGTCAATTCAAGAAAGACGTCGCCATCGACATCGTGTGCTTCCGTAAATTAGGGCATAACGAACAAGATTCGCCGGCTATGACCCAGCCTTTGATGTACAAAATCATCAGCGCACATCCTGGTACACGAAAGCTCTATGCCGAAAAACTAGAAGCGCAGGGCGTGGTACCTGCTGGCACGGGTGACTTGATGGTTAAAGAGTACCGCGCTGCGATGGATGCCGGCGTACAAACATCGGACCCTGTACTGAGCAATTTCAAAGGGAAGTTTGCGGTGGATTGGTCTCCTTTCTTGAACAAGAAGTGGACCGATAGTGCGGATACTGCAATTCCGCTAACCGAGTGGAAGCGTTTGGCAGAAAAAATTAGCACTATTCCAGCTGATCTCAAAGTACACCCCTTGGTTGAAAAGGTATTGCTGGATCGTGCCGCCATGGGTCGCGGTGAAATCAATGTCGACTGGGGCATGGGCGAGCACATGGCATTTGCTTCTTTAGTTGCCAGCGGTTATCCCGTGCGCCTATCTGGCGAAGACAGTGGTCGTGGCACATTTACGCACCGCCATGCGGTACTGCACAACCAGAACCGCGAAAAATGGGACACCGGTACTTACGTCCCGCTGCAGCATGTGGCAAAAGACCAAGCCCCATTTACCGTAATCGACTCCATTCTTTCGGAAGAGGCGGTATTGGGTTTTGAATACGGCTATGCTGCGGCCGAGCCAAATACCTTAACGATTTGGGAAGCGCAGTTTGGTGACTTTGCCAACGGCGCCCAGGTGGTCATTGATCAGTTTATTGCCTCGGGTGAAGTGAAGTGGGGCCGCGTAAACGGTCTTGTCATGATGTTGCCGCATGGTTATGAAGGTCAGGGTCCTGAGCACTCCTCCGCACGCCTCGAGCGTTTCATGCAGTTGTGCGCAGATACCAATATGCAGGTGATTCAGCCAACAACGGCGGCACAGATTTTCCATGTGTTGCGCCGTCAAATGATTCGCCAGTTCCGCAAGCCCCTGATTTTGATGACGCCCAAGTCCTTGCTACGTAATAAGGAAGCCGCATCGCCCTTAATTGAATTTACAAAGGGTGCCTTTCAGACGGTATTGCCTGAGCGCGATGAATCGATTGATCCGAAAAAGGTCACGCGCATCATCATGTGTTCCGGCAAAGTCTATTACGACCTTGCTAAAGCGCGCGCCGATAAGTCGATTGGTGATGTGGCGATTATTCGCATCGAGCAGCTGTATCCATTCCCGCACAAAGCCGTTTCTGCTGAAATGAAAAAGTACCCTGCGCTAGAAGAGGTGGTGTGGTGTCAGGATGAACCGCAAAACCAAGGTGCATGGTTCTTTATTCAGCACAATATTTTGGAAAACATGAGTGAGGGTATGCGTATGGCTTATGCCGGCCGTCCCGCCTCTGCCTCACCGGCGGTTGGTTATGCCCACCTCCATCAAGAACAACAAAAGTCGCTGATCAATGCGGCCTTTGCCAAACTCAAGGGATATGTCGTTACTAAATAAGTACAGACAAATTCACATCACATTATTTATTAGGAAGAATCATGGCTATTTTCGAAGTTAAAGTTCCCCAGTTATCTGAGTCGGTTGCCGAGGCAACCTTATTGCAGTGGAAGAAAAAAGTAGGGCAGGCCGTGGGTCAGGATGAAATCCTGATTGAGATTGAAACCGATAAGGTGGTGCTAGAGGTGCCATCCCCATCTGCTGGTGTGCTGGTTGAGCTGTTAGTTGATGATGGCGGTACTGTAGTTGCTGATCAAGTGATTGCGAAGATTGATAGCACGGCTACTGCTTCTGCTACCGCAGCCCCCGCGATTGCAGTTGCACCGGTGGCCGCTGCAGCAAGTGCAGCGCCTGCTACAAAACCCGCTGCTGCTCCGATTGCAAGCGCTAGCGCTGCCCCTTCAGCCGCCAAAATGATGGCGGAAAATAATATGAGCGCAGCGCAGGTTGCTGGTACAGGACGCGATGGTCGCATTACGAAGGGCGATGTGATTGGTGCTGTTGCTGGTGGATCCAAGCCAGCAAAAGTAGCTTCGCCCGCTTTACCTGGAGTTGCGGTGCCGATGGGCGAGCGTCCAGAAGAGCGCGTGCCGATGAGTCGTTTGCGTGCGCGGATTGCGGAGCGCCTGCTCGAGTCCCAAGCAAACAATGCCATTCTCACGACCTTCAATGAAGTCAATATGGGCCCTGTGATTGCGATGCGCAATAAGTACAAGGACGTATTTGAAAAGACCCATGGCGTTAAGTTGGGTTTCATGTCCTTCTTTGTTAAAGCAGCAACCCATGCCCTAAAGAAATTCCCCTTGCTGAACGCATCGGTAGATGGCAATGACATTGTGTATCACGGCTACTTTGATATTGGCATTGCAGTTAGCTCGCCACGCGGCTTGGTAGTGCCAATTTTGCGTGATGTCGACCAAATGAACTTGGCTGATATCGAAAAGAAGATTGCGGAGTATGGCGCGAAAGCCCGTGACGGCAAGCTGTCGATTGAAGAGTTAACTGGCGGAACCTTCTCTATCTCCAACGGCGGCGTTTTTGGTTCGATGCTGTCGACGCCAATCATCAACCCACCCCAGTCTGCAATCTTGGGCATTCATGCTACGAAGGAACGCGCTGTAGTGGAGGATGGGCAAATTGTGATTCGTCCTATTAATTACTTGGCCTTATCGTATGACCACCGCATTATTGATGGTCGCGAGGCGGTACTTGGTTTGGTTGCCATGAAGGAAGCATTAGAAGATCCTTCACGTCTCCTGCTTGATCTGTAAGGAGCGAACACATGAGTCAAGCATTTGATGTGCTCGTTATCGGCGCGGGTCCTGGCGGTTATATTGCAGCGATTCGGGCTGCGCAGCTGGGTTTTAAAGTGGCTTGCGCAGAATCCAATGCCTACGATGATCCGAAGGGTGAGCCACGCTTAGGTGGTACCTGTTTGAATGTGGGCTGTATTCCCTCGAAGGCCTTGCTGGCATCTTCAGAGGAGTTTGAAAAGGTTAGCCATCATGTTGCTGAGCATGGCATTACGGTGGGTTCGGTTAAGCTCGATTCCAACAAAATGCTGGCGCGCAAAGATGCAATCGTCACCAAGATGACGGCGGGCATTCAGTTTCTGTTTCGCAAGAATAAGATCACAACCCTTAAAGGCCACGCTTCTTTTGTTGGCAAAACAGCGGATGGGTATCAGATTCAGATAGACGGCAAAGATGCCGGCACAGTGACTGCAAAGAACGTAATCATTGCTACCGGATCGAAGGCGCGCCATCTGCCGAACATTCCGGTGGATAACGTACTCGTTTGTGACAATATTGGTGGACTCAAGTTTGATTCCATTCCCAAGCGTTTGGGTGTCATTGGAGCTGGCGTGATTGGATTGGAGCTTGGCTCGGTTTGGCGCCGGGTTGGCTCTGAGGTAACGGTCTTGGAAGGCTTGCCTACTTTCCTGGGTGCATGCGATGAAGGCATTGCGAAAGAGGCCCATAAGATTTTTGTGAAGCAGGGCCTCAAGATCAATATGGGCGTCAAGATTGGTGAAGTCAAAGCGGATAAAAAAGGCGTTGTGGTTCAGTACCAAGATGCTGAAGGCAAGGCCCAAAAGCTCGAATGCGATCGCTTAATTGTTTCGGTCGGTCGTGTACCCAATACCGACAAATTGAATCTCGAGTCGATTGGCCTCAAAGTCGATGAGCGTGGTTTTATTCCGATCGATGACCACACTTGCGCCACGGCGGCCCCTGGGGTTTATGCAGTAGGCGACGTAGTGCGTGGTCCGATGCTGGCCCACAAGGCAGAAGATGAGGGTGTCCTGGTTGCTGAAATCATCGCAGGTCAAAAGCCCCACATCGACTACAACTGCATTCCATGGGTGATTTACACCGATCCTGAAATTGCTTGGGTAGGCAAAACTGAGCAGCAACTGAAAGCGGCTGGCATTGCCTATAAAGCAGGTCAATTCCCATTTGCCGCAAACGGACGTGCACTTGGTATGGCCCGCGCCGATGGATTTGTGAAGTTTTTAGCCGATGCAAAGACCGATGAAATTCTCGGTGTCCATATCATCGGGCCAAATGCATCGGATCTGATTGCGGAAGCTGCGGTTGCGATGGAGTTCAAGGCGGCGGCAGAAGACATCGCACGCATTTGCCATCCTCACCCCAGTCTGTCGGAGGTAATGCGTGAGGCGGCATTAGCAACGGATCAACGCGCATTAAATATGTAAGTTGAGTACGCTCGCGTTTTACCGAAAAGAGCTGGAGGCGCGCGGGTTCCATTCCGATCCCGCGCAGGAGCGCGCAGTTGAACGTCTGCAGCGCTGCGAGGATGAGTGGGTTGCGTACAAGGATGTTCGCAGCAATGCGCTCACCAAAAAGTTGTTTCACCCAGCGCTCCCCAGAGGGGTCTACCTCTGGGGTGGGGTAGGTCGCGGCAAATCCTTTTTGATGGATTGCTTTTATGCTGCATCACCCCTAGAAAAAAAGATTCGCATTCATTTTCATGAATTCATGCGCGAGGTGCATCGTGAGTTGCATGAGTTATCCGGCATGTCGGATCCCCTGGATGAACTGTCGAAGCGTATTGCTCAGCGCTACCGTTTAATTTGCTTTGATGAATTTCACATTAACGATATTGCGGATGCGATGATTCTGTATCGGCTATTGAGCGCGCTATTTGAGGATCGGGTGCAATTCATCATGACCTCGAATTACAAGCCGGATCAGCTTTATCCGAATGGCCTGCATCGAGATCGCTTATTGCCCGCTATTGCCTTGCTTGAGAGCAAGTTGGACGTGCTCAATGTGGATGCAGGTACCGACTACCGGCAAATGCAAATGGCCCAAGTGCAAGCCTATTTCCAGCCTTTAACATCAGTGAACGATGTGCTGATGATGCAAACGTTCCGTTCGGTATTAGGTAAGGAGCCCGAAGAAAAGAATCCGATTTTACGGATTGAGTCGCGCGAAATCAGGCCAATGCACCGCGCTGCCGGCGTCGTTTGGTTTGATTTCAAAACCCTGTGCATGGGGCCGCGCTCACAAAACGATTATTTAGAGATCGCCAATCTCTTTCATACTGTTTTTTTATCCGGGGTGCCTTACATGCCGCCCCGCATGACCAATGAGGCACGGCGCTTTATCTGGCTGATTGATGTGCTGTACGACCATAAAATTAAACTGATTATGAGTGCTGAACTGCCAGCAGATGAGCTTTATACCGAAGGACAAATTGTGGGTGAGTTTGCCCGAACCGTGTCCCGGCTGGTTGAAATGCAGTCCCGTGACTATTTAGATGCCCCGCGCCGTGTGGTTCATGCCGGCTTGACCTAAAATAGGGGGATGTCGACCCCTTTTATTCTGAATGCCGATTTGCACTGTCATTCCGTGGTTTCGGATGGCACATTAACGCCTGAAACCTTGGCGCTGCGTGCATTCGAAAATGGCGTTCATTTGTGGGCTCTAACTGACCATGATGAGTTGGGTGGCCAGGAACGCGCAGCGTGCGCAGCGCGTGACTTAGGAATGGATTACCTTTCTGGGGTTGAGATTTCGGTGACCTGGATGGGCCACACGATTCACATTGTTGGTCTGGGTATTGATGCTGCCCATATCGGTATTTTGGAAGGCCTACGACGCACTCGCGATGGTCGGCAGAATCGCGCCAAAATGATGGCCGAACAATTGGCTAAAGCGGGCATTGCGGGGAGCTATGAAGGCGCGCTCCTGTACGCAGGTAACCCCGAACTAATTTCACGTACCCACTTTGCTCGTTTTTTGGTGGAGCAAGGCGTATGCCGCGATACCGATCAGGTGTTTAAGAATTATTTGGTTGAGCATAAGCCCGGGTATGTCCCGCATCAATGGGCCAGCTTAGATGACGCCTTAGCGTGGATCAAAGCGGCAGGAGGTGTTGCCGTGATTGCGCACCCTGGGCGTTATAAATTAAGCGCCATGCAACTGGATGAGCTCTTTAAGCATTTCAAAGAATTGGGCGGCCTAGCAATTGAGGTAGTGACTGGGAGTCATAGTCCTGCGCAATATCAAATTTATTCAAAGGCTGCCGAACACTATGGCTTCATGGCTTCGCGCGGCTCTGATTTTCATGATCCCCAGGAAAGCTATATTGACCTGGGCAAGTTACCGCATCTTCCCGAGCACTTAACCCCAGTGTGGTCCGTGTTCCATTAGACTCCAGATTGCTATTTACTAAATTGCCGAAGAAGGCCACTTAATTATGTTTGCTCAGCGCGTACTTTCCGGAATGAGGCCAACAGGTCATTTGCACTTAGGCCACTACCATGGCGTTTTAAAAAACTGGGTCCAGTTGCAATCCCAGTACCCCTGTTTTTTCTTTGTGGCGGATTGGCACGCGCTCACTACCCATTACGAAACCCCGGATGTGATTGAGGCGTCGGTGTGGGAGATGGTGATTGACTGGCTCGCTGCTGGCGTTGATCCAAAACAAGCAACCCTGTTTATCCAGAGCCGTGTGCCCGAGCATGCTGAGCTGTTTTTGCTTTTATCCATGGGTACGCCCTTAGGTTGGTTGGAGCGTGTTCCCACCTACAAAGACCAAATTGAAAAGCTCAAGGAAAAGGATTTACAGACCTATGGTTTTTTAGGCTACCCCTTGCTGCAATCGGCTGATATTTTGATTTACCGCGCACAGCACGTTCCCGTTGGTGAGGACCAAGTGCCGCACGTGGAGATGACCCGCGAAGTGGCCCGCCGTTTTAATAATTTGTACGGTCGTGAGCCTGGCTTTGAAGTCAAAGCCCAAGAGTCAATCAAGAAACTCGGCGGCAAAGCTGCCAAGCTCTACGCCGAGTGCCGTGTGGCCTACCAGGAGCGCGGCGAGGTCGAAGCGCTGGAGCGAGCCAGAGAATTGCTGCAGCAAGCCCAAAGCATTTCTAATACTGACCGGGAGCGCCTCTTTGGTTATCTTGAGGGGTCACGCAAAGTGATTCTGCCCGAGCCGCAGGCCTTGCTCACGGCAGCCTCACGGATGCCGGGCTTAGATGGACAAAAGATGTCCAAGTCCTATGGCAATACCATTGGTATTCGGGAAGAGCCTGCTGTAGTTGAGCGCTCGATTAAAACGATGCCCACCGACCCGGCACGCATCCGCAGAACCGATGTGGGCGACCCAGCGCGCTGCCCTCTATGGCAACTGCATTTGGTGTATTCGGATAAAGCAACGCAAGAATGGGCTGAAAAAGGCTGTAAATCTGCGGGCATTGGTTGCTTAGAGTGTAAGCAGCCGGTGATCGATAGCATCTTACGTGAGCAGCAGCCGATGTTTGAGCGTGCCCAGCAATACCTGGATGACCCCAGCTTGCTGCGGGCGATTATTGCCGATGGCAACGACAAGGCGCGCGCAGTTGCAAAAGAAACCATGCGCGACGTTCGTGAGGCCATGGGCCTAGCCTATACCTAAGCTACGTGACCGCCTCTAAACCGGCAGGTACTGTGCCAACACACGCAAGCATTGCCCATCCATCGGATTGGGTCATGCGTTTTTGCCCTCTGATTCCTGAGGGTGGCAGAGTGCTGGATTTAGCTGCCGGATCGGGTCGTCATAGCGTGTATTTAGCTAAGCTGGGATTTTCAGTATTGGCAGTGGATCGTGATGCGGCAGCGCTAAAAACCCTTGCACAATTAAATTCAGGCCTTGCCATCGAAATCGAGCAGTTAGACCTGGAGGGCCCCGCATGGCCCCTGGCGGATCGGTCGGGGCTTTTTGATGCCGTGGTGGTAACTAACTACCTCTATCGACCCTATCTCCCGCTTCTCCCAGATCTACTGGCGGAGGGCGGCATACTGATTTATGAGACGTTTGCGCAGGGTAATGCCGCTTTTGGTAAGCCGAGCAACCCCGATTTCCTTCTGCAAAGAGGGGAATTGCTTGATTTTGCAGCCCACCATGGCCTTCATGTTCTTGCCTACAGTGACTTATATCAGGCCGAGCCCAAGCCTGCCATGGTGCAGAGCGTGTGCGCCGTAAAGGGGGTGCTAAAAGGGCGCCATCCGTTACAATTTCAAGGATGACGACAGTGCAATCCCAAGCCCATCCTGCGAGGTGCTCCAATGCCTAATTCGAAGCCGATGCACGGCAGTATGGTGGCTATTGTCACCCCTATGCTAGAGGATGGAAGTCTTGATTACCCCGGTTTAAAAAACCTACTCGATTGGCACGTTGCTGAAGGTACGGATGGCATCGTTATCGTGGGCACGAGTGGAGAGTCGCCTACGGTTTCAGTCGAAGAGCATTGTGAGCTGATTCGAGTCACAGTTGATCATATTCACGGCCGCATTCCAGTGATTGCTGGAACCGGTGGTAATTCCACCTGTGAGGCAATCGAGCTTACTGAGTTTGCAAAAAAAGTGGGAGCCGATGCCAGCCTCCAAGTGGTTCCGTATTACAACAAGCCAACGCAAGAGGGCATGTACCAGCACTTCAAAACGATTGCTGAAAAAGTCGACTTACCGGTCATCTTGTACAACGTCCCTGGTCGTACCGTAGCGGATTTGGCTGGCGAGACTACCGTGCGTTTAGCAGGGGTGCCTGGCATTGTCGGCATTAAAGATGCCACCGGCAATTTGGAGCGCGGTAGTGTACTGCTGGCTGAATTAAAAGCAGCAGGGCATGCCGATTTTGCGGTGTTGTCTGGCGATGATTTAAGCGCCATATTACTCATGCTAATGGGCGGCAAAGGAAATATTTCCGTTACTGCGAACGTTGCCCCACGCTTGATGCACGAACTCTGCGCTGCTGCAATGGCCGATGATGTTGCAAAGGCGCGAGCCATTCAGTACCAGTTACTTGGGGTGCACAAAGCTATGTTTATTGAGGCTAACCCGATCCCAGTGAAATGGGCTCTGCATCAAATGGGCAAGATTACAGCAGGCATCCGCTTGCCATTAACGCCACTCAGTCCCGCATTGCGCGATCCGCTTAAAAAAGCACTTATTCAAGCTGGACTATTATGAAAAACGCATTTCTGTTCACGCGCCGTACATTAATGGCTGCCAGTATTGCCAGTCTGCTTGCCTGTACTTCGGTTTCTAAAAACGATACCGTTGACTATAAGGCGGCTGGTGCAGTGCGCGGACCTAATTTAACTTTGCCGCCGGATTTGATTACGGCCCAAGCCGACCGCCGCTACATTGTGCAAGATGGCACTGCAACTATGTCGGAGTTCAATGCTGCGTCCAAAAAAATTAGCCAGACGCGTCAAAACGTACTCACCGGAATTCCAGGAATGCGCATTGCGCGGGATGGTGAAAAGCGTTGGCTTGTAGTAGAGAGACCAGCACCAGAGCTGTACCCCCTCATTAAGGATTTTTGGCAAGAAAATGGTTTCTTATTGGTAGTCGATTCGCCTTCTACCGGCATCATGGAAACCGATTGGGCCGAAAATCGCTCCAAAATTCCTCAGGATTTTATTCGCAAGACCTTAGGTAAAGTGCTGGACTCGCTCTACGATACCGGTGAGCGCGATAAGTACAAAACCCGCCTTGAAGTGCCAAGGCCTGGTGAGACCGAGGTATATATTACTCAGCGCGGCGCTTTAGAGAAATGCGTATCAGATTCGACGGGCTCCTGTATCTCCACTGTTTGGACGCCGCGCCCCAATGATCCTGAGCTCGAAGCTGTTTTCTTGGCCCGTCTGATGGAGCGTTTAGGTGTATCGCAAGAATCGGCTCGGGCGCAGGTGGCAGCTGCTGCAGCCGCTCCGGTAAAAACTCCAAAAGCGAAGTTTGTTCAAGAGGGCGTTAACACCGGTCGCATTGATATGAGCTCGAGCTTTGATCGTGCCTGGCGCGATGTTGGGCTGGCGCTTGACCGTTCCAACTTCACCGTAGAGGACCGCGACCGTTCCAAGGGCATTTACTTTGTACGTTACGTAAACCCCAAAGAAGTGGGTGAATCAAAAGGATTCTTTTCAAAACTGTTTAGTAGCAGCGATGACTCAAGCCTGAAAGCAAAGCGCTACCGAGTGGTTCTCAGGTCGAGCGGCGACAACTTAACTCAGGTTTATGTGCAGGACGATGCCGGAAAACCAGAAAATACCCCTGCAGGTTATCGTTTGTTGACTTTATTGGATGAGCAGTTGATCAAGTAAGCTGCGATTAGGGCATAAAAAAAGCCGCTTTGCAGCGGCTTTTTTGTTTTCAGCTGGAAATTACTTGCCGGCTGGCGCTGGAGCAGCAGCAGGAGCGGCGCCAGTAGCAGGGGCAGCTGGAGCTGCTGCAGGAGCTGCATCAGCAGGAGCGGCTGCGGGTGCTGGGGCAGCAGCAGGTGCTGGCGCTGGTTTTGCTTCTTCTTTTTTGCCGCAAGCAGCTAAAGTAACTGCGAAGAGGGCTGCGAGTACGAGTGAGAGCGATTTTTTCATTTGATTGATCCTTTAAAAATGAATGACTAGGGCCTTGGCCTAAATACAAAGTGAAAACAGTTCGGGTTTCCCCGCACAATATTCACCTAATATTATAGCGATCCTTCGTTTTTCCTGTTGTTAATACCCACCCCGCACAGTAGGCCTCATAAAGGGAATTATGACCAGTAGCAATATCGGCTACATAGGCACTATTTTTATCTCCCAATGGCGGCAAGGTATGCCTTTCAGAAAGAACATTCCAACAGAGTTTCACGGCCAAGGATTCCCCTTCCGTTTGATTCTCGCCGTTGCAAAAGATCGTGTTACCCAGTCGCATGAGCCGTGTTTGAGGGTGTAAGTGGAGGGGGTTTTTCTTCAGATGGTTAGCAAATGCGTTGGCAGATAGGGGTCGATCTGGGCCACTAAAAAAGGCATGTGGCTTAGGTTCACTTAAGTAGGACGCAATGCCGGGCAGCACGCCATGGATGGAGTCAAGCCTCAGGCTTTTTAAGTGCGCGCCTAACTGCTTGACGAGCTCTGGCGGCAAGGTATCCGGTTCATCGCTGGCGACCTGCCGAGGGTCTTGGTAGCGCTGATCTAGTGCCGGTACAGCCTCTAATGATTCGGCTAGGCGCCATAAGCCTTCTTGTAGTAATTCTCGATAGGTGGCTGCTCGGAAACCGACTGACCAGGTTTGGCAGCCCGCATCAAGGGATACGCCTTCGTGTGCCACATGGGGCGGTAAATACAGCATGTCACCTGGCTCTAAAACCCACTCTTCGGAGGGATCAAACTGCGCCAAAATCTTCAAAGGTAGATTGGGCTTTAGGCTTAAATCATCTTGAGTAGAGATTTTCCAGTGACGACGGCCTGACATCTGGATTAAAAAGACATCGTAGGAGTCGACATGCGGGCCCACGCCGCCGCCGGGCCCTGCCAGGCTAATCATGAGGTCATCGAGCCTGACATCGGGAATAAATCGAAACCAAGACAAAACGGTTTTAGCTGCGGGGTGGAGTGTATCTGCGCCTTGCAGTAATAGCGTCCAATTGGTTTTGCTGATCGCTGGAATCGATTTCGGGGAGAAGGGGCCGCTAGCCATTTTCCAGGGCTTGCTTTGAATCAGGCGGCATTCGCTATCAGGCTGACTTGCCAACATGACTAAATCCGCTGCAGAAATCGGGCTATCGATCGGTTCGCCCGCAGCCTGTGCCAGCTGAAATGCGGGAATGGCACCGCGCACCAATAAAGGCTTTTTGTGCCAGTACTGCCGCATAAATTGTTCAGGACTAATTCCGCCCAATAGGGCCCAAGGAGCCTTGATGGGCAAGGGATAAGGGGGTGTTGGCGGCTGGTAGGGCGTGCTCAAGTAAAATGGTTTCATCTGCAGTTCACAATTAATCTGACCATAGGCTTTTCATACAACGCGCATGAAGATCGAAAAAAATACCGTCGTGTCGCTTCGTTATAAATTAACCGATGCGCAAAACAACCTCATCGAAGAGCCTGATTCCCCGATGGTATACCTCCACGGCGGTTACGATGGCACTTTCCCAAAAATAGAGGCGCTATTGGATGGCCATGAGCTGGGTTTTGAAACTACCGTGCAGCTTGAGCCTGGCGATGCATTTGGCGAATACGACCCCGAGCTATTAAAAATTGAGCCCCGTGCACGTTTTCCGGAGCCAATTGAAATTGGCATGCAGTTTGAAGGGATCCCCGAGGCTTTAGATGAGCAAGGTGAAATTATCGCTAGCGATGATGACTCGGAAGACGACGATGAGTTGCAGCCTTTAATCTATACCGTGACGGATGTTGCCGATAACCAGGTTGTGCTCGACGGCAATCATCCTCTGGCCGGCATGGCTTTGCGATTTACCTTGCTAGTGACCGACGTCCGCTTGGCCACCGAAGAAGAGATTCAGAATCGTCATCCAGAGGGTGTTGACGCTATCACGTTTGGGATGCCAAACGACGACGAGGACGATGTTGACTTAGACCAATTAATTGATGCGGCCGCAGGTACCGGAAAAAATAATCCGCGTACCTTGCATTAAGAGGACATTACTCTTTTAGCCACTGTTTAATAGTGTCGAGATCGTGTTTGGTCTCCGCGCCAGTGTTTGACTTCGAGGAATCGCCGCCATCTACCGCCGCAGTGCCACTGAGTTTGGCTAATTGGGCCTCGAGCAACTTGATTTTGGCTTCTTGCTCTAAGGTTGCATCAATTAAGCCTTTCAGTGCCATTGATACTGGATCATCGACGTTGGGTGTAATCCCATAAGCGGAAAAGTAGGCTTTTTTGTCGTTGACATCGCTGCCACCTTCGCCAGAAGGTAAGTCGGGATGCAAGATGCGCGCAGGCACACCAACTGCAGTAGCTCCCGCTGGAATTTCCTTCAGTACAACGGCATTGGATCCAACGCGCGCACCATCGCCCACGGTGAAGCCGCCTAGTACTTTGGCGCCCGCGCTGATCACAACGCCTTTACCTAGCGTTGGATGACGTTTAACACCTTTGTAGAGTGACGTGCCGCCTAATGTGACGCCTTGATAAATAGTGCAGTCATCACCAATTTCGGTGGTCTCACCAATCACAATCCCGAGGCCGTGATCTAAAAAAACACGCCGACCAATTTTTGCCCCCGGATGAATTTCAATGCCGGTTAAGAGCCGAGCGAGCATGGACCAAAAGCGGGCAATCCACTGCAGGCCACTGTTCCATAAAAAATGGGCAACGCGGTGAAGCCAAACGGCATGCAAGCCAGGGTAGCAGGTAATGACCTCCCAGCGGTGTCGGGCCGCAGGATCGCGAGCAATAATCGAATCAACTTCGTCAAAAAGGGCGTTCAGCATGGCTTCAGTTTAAAGCGAACTGCCTATTTTCTCAGAAGCATCTGTTTTGCGATGCCCCGCAGCAAGTCAATTTCTTCGCTTTGCAGCTCTGCTCGGGCAAAAAGCGCCGAAAGCCGGACCATCAGTTTCTTGGGGTTTTCAGGGTTCAAGTAGCCAATCGACTCTAGCCCTAAACGTAAATGCTCCAGCATTGCGGCAACGGCAGCGGGATCCGCTCGGTCTTTGGCAGCCAGCTTGGGTGCCAAATCAGCCCCAGCGGTGCCGTACTCCTGGATGAGGCCCTCTCGCAGGCTGTAGGCGCACACCATGACCGCTTGGGCTAAATTCAGGGATGGGTAGGCTGGGTTGGCCTCGAGCCAAACACGGTGGCTGCATAAGGCTAAATGGGCGTTATCGAGGCCGGTGCGCTCGGGTCCAAACATCAAGGCCACCTGTTTTCCTTGGCTTAATTGTTCAAGGATGCGCCTGCGAGCCTCAAGCCAATCTAAACCGGGCGGACCAAATTCGCGATCGCGGCTGGTGAGGCCCAATACCAGGGTAGAGCCGCTGACGGCGGCACTTAAGTCAGCCATCACTGAACTGGCATCCAACACATCGAGAGCCCCACTGGCCAGAGCAATCGCCTCCGGCTCCTGCGCTATCCCCGGTGTTTTGGGGTTAACCAGACACAGATCCTGAAAGCCCATGGTCTTTAATGCCCGTGCGGTTGATCCCACATTGCCGGGGTGGCTGGTTTCGACCAAGATCGTGCGAAGCTGGGCAAATGCATTTGCCAATGGCTGATCGTCGTGGGGTGCGGGGGTCATGGCGTCCTTGTTTTTCATGGGATGGCTATCCGATCGTTTAGAATCAAGCTGTTAGCTCGCTATGCGCTTTGGGCTTGTTCTTATTTAATTTGTTCACCACTATATATGCACCCCATGTTAAATGTGGCCATCAAGGCTGCCCGTCGTGCCGGAAACGTGATAAATCGTGCCTCTCTGAATTTAGAGCGGCTACAGGTTGACCGTAAGCAGCACAATGATTTTGTAACGGAGGTCGATAAAGCCGCCGAAGAAGCCATTATCGAAATCCTGAGCGATGCGTATCCGACGCATGGTTTTTTAGCAGAAGAAACCGGTGAACATAATCCTGGTGCCGAGTCCGTTTGGATCATCGACCCCTTAGATGGCACCACTAATTTCATTCATGGTTTTCCGCAATACGCGGTATCGATTGCCCTGTCGGTTGCTGGTGTAACTCAGCAGGCGGTGGTCTACGACCCGAATCGCGACGAGCTCTTTACAGCCACCCGCGGTAGCGGTACTTACTTGGATCGTCGGCGCTTACGCGTAGCCGGCCAAACCCGCTTAAGCAGTTGCTTGCTGGGCACAGGCTTTCCGTATCGCGAAGACCAAGACCTCCAAACCTATTTAAAAATGTTTGCTGATATGACGGCGCAGTGCGCTGGATTGCGTCGCCCTGGTGCCGCCTCGCTGGATTTGGCGTATGTTGCCGCAGGGCGTTACGATGGTTTTTTCGAGAGCGGACTAAAGCCCTGGGACATGGCGGCGGGAGCGTTGCTCATCACCGAAGCCGGCGGTTTAGTAGGTACGTACAGCGGCGAAGAAAATTACCTCAATAGCGGTGAAATTATGGCGGGCAACCCCCGTATTTTTGCTCAGCTGGCACAGCAATTGGCTAAGTACAGTAAAGCCTAAATCTCAACGCAGTAATGCAGTGCAGACGGATTTAGTTTTTAACTAAATCCAAGTAACGCACGCCCTGCTGATCAATGCGCAAGGCACTGGCTTTGGGTAGGTAGGTTTCAGGATGATCTAAATCCCAGTCGGACAGAACCCAGCGTTGCCACTCTAGATCGAGGTGGTTTTCATGATGGCGTGCCGGCAAGTGGGTGTGACCATGAATGAGTTTGCGGCTTGATTGCGATCGCACTAGTGCGGCGCAGGCTTCTAGCGTGACATTGCCTTTTGGGTTTACGCCATCGAGACTAAAGCGAGTGTCACGGCGGTATTGCGCTTTGCTATTTTTTCGTAGGCGATCGGCAATCGCGTGACGCCAAGACAGTGGCAGGCGTAGAAACCATTTTTGAGTCGATGGTTTACGCGTCCAGCCGCGATACAGCTGGTAGCCACTATCGGCAGTGCACAAGCCATCACCGTGACTTAGGATGTATTCATCGCCAGCGATCTGAACGGTGCATGGATCAGCCAATAAAGTCATGCCTGTTTTTTTCAAAAACGAAGTGCCGACTAAAAAATCCCGATTGCCGTGCATGTAATAGGTTTTTACTCGACTAGAAAGGGCTGCCAAGGCATTTTTGACCTCGCTGTGGAACGGTGATTGCGCATTCGCATCATCACCCACCCAGTACTCAAACAAATCACCTAAGATAAATACAGCTTCGACTTCGCGCGCTTCTTTTTCACAGAAGTCAAAAAAGCGCTGCGCCGTCAAGGGCATTGACGGCGTCAGATGCAAATCCGAAATCAGAAAAGCACTGGCGTGACTGTGCATCAGAAAATTACATCCACAGCCGAACGATCGATAGCATATTGAAATTATTCAGCAAGTACGGTTGCCTTCTCAATCACCACATCTTCAGTTGGCACATCCTGATGAAATCCCGAGCTACCGGTTTTCACTTTACGAATGGCGTTGACGACATCCATGCCATCGCTCACAGCGCCAAACACGGCATAACCCCAGCCTTGTGCCGTTGGTGCAGTGTGGTTTAAGAAGTCATTGTCATTCACGTTAATAAAAAACTGTGAGCTGGCGGAATGGGGTTCGCTAGTACGCGCCATCGCAATCGAGCCATTGACATTTTTGAGGCCATTATTGGCTTCATTTTCAATCTCGGCTTGGGTTGGTTTTTGTTTCATACCTGGCGCCATACCGCCACCCTGAATCATGAAGTTATCAATCACGCGATGAAAGATAGTGCCATCGTAGTGGCCGCTTTTGACGTAGGCTAAAAAGTTGGCGACAGTCTTGGGCGCTTTTGCAGCATCCAGGGTGAGAGTAATGTCGCCTTTATTTGTTTTGAGGAGTACTTGTGCCATTGCTAGGTTTACTTTCTTGAGGGTTGGTAATGGGTTTGGATGCGTTAGATGGATTGGGCGCAGATGGGGCGTTACTGGCCTGGGGCGTCTTCAAAATGCCAAGCAGGGCGGTCGCACGGCGTTGGTATTCGCGCTGATTGGTGCGTTGTTTGGCAGCATCAATATAGGATTTTGCAGCGAGGCGGGTATATACCTCGCCCAAATTAGCAGATGCAATCGCGTAACTGGGTTTGAGTTTGAGGGCGAGCTCCAAATAGTCTCGCGCTTCAATCCATTGACCTTGGTTCGCAGCGAGTGCGGCTAAATTGTTGTACGGCTCGGCCAACTCCGGAAACTGCTGGGTGATTTCAATCAAGGTTTTCTGCGCTGCTGCATATTGCTTTAACTCGATCTGCAGGCGGGCTAGGACAAAACGCAATTGCACATTGCGGGGATTTTTAAGCAGCAGTTCATTAATGCGCTTGATTGCTTCGGGATACTTTTGGGCTTTGACCAGCTTTTCAATTTCAGTGGGAATGCCATTGCGCACGATGGGATCGGGCTCAATGATCAAAAACGATAAGAAAGGCAGAGCAACGGTTTCAGAGAGTTCCGGCGGCAGGGGATCGAATCCGGAATTGGTGGAAAGCCGTGGGGGTTCATTGGGTCCAAAGCCGCCTAAAAATGGGGCTAGGACCGTGCTAGGCTGATCCTGGACTGGCGCTGGATTGCCAAAAGCCTGCGCCTCTACATGGCTAGGTAGCGCTAATGCAATCAGCAGTAATCCGAGCCCGATACCCAAGGCAGATGCGTTCGCATGCGGGGGTGTCTGCAATGGCGGGCTTGAGGTCATGGTGGCAGGGCTTAAAGGGGTAAAGAGGGGGCGTATTCGATATACTCAGCGCTCAGTCTAACAAATCACGCTTGTTTTATCCGACTTGCCCCTTCTTTAGCGCCTATGCTGCAAATTTATAACACCCTTAATCGCTCCAAACAGGTCTTTACCCCCCTAGTTTCAGGACAGGTCAAGCTGTATGTCTGTGGCATGACGGTATACGATTTTTGCCACATTGGTCACGCCCGCGTGATGATTGTGTTTGATATGGTGGCGCGGTGGTTGCGTGCCAGCGGCTACGAGGTGATCTATGTTCGTAATATTACCGATATCGATGACAAGATAATTAATCGGGCGATTGAGAATGGGGAGCCGATTGCAGCCCTGACGCAGCGTTTTATTGACGCTATGCATGCGGATTCCGATGCGCTCGGTCTAATGCGACCTGATCAAGAGCCAAGGGCTACTGCTTATATTGAGCAGATGCAGGGCATGATTGGCCGCCTAATGGAGCAAGAGATCGCCTACCAGGCAGACGATGGTGATGTGAACTACGCGGTTCGCCTCTTTCCGGGTTACGGCCGCCTATCGGGCAAATCCCTCGATGATCTCAATGCGGGCGAGCGTGTTGCAGTCGGAAGCGGAAAGCGTGACCCGCTCGATTTTGTGTTGTGGAAAAGTGCAAAAGAGGATGAGCCCAGCGATACCCGCTGGCAATCCCCGTGGGGCGAGGGTAGGCCAGGATGGCATATCGAGTGCTCGGCAATGTCATGCGCGCTGTTAGGTCAGCATTTTGATATTCATGGTGGCGGCGCTGATTTGCAGTTCCCGCACCATGAGAATGAGATAGCTCAAACCGAAGGGGCGCTCTACGGCCAAGAGCGCGGTGACAGCGACGCACCTTGGGTAAATTACTGGATGCACAATGGTCATATTCGCGTAAATCAAGAAAAAATGTCCAAGTCCCTGGGCAATTTCTTTTTGATCCGCGATGTATTAAAGCAATATGACCCTGAGGTGATTCGCTTCTTTATGCTGCGTGCCCATTACCGCAGTCCCATCAATTACAGCGATGTCCAGCTCGATGAGTCCCGCTCGGGTCTCGCTCGTCTTTACACCGCCTTAGCCCAAGCAAATGGGACCACTGCGCCAGCAAAGCAGGATGCAGAGCTGGCTGCGCCATGGGTCCAGCGCTTCAATGCGGCGATGGATGATGACTTCAATACGCCCGATGCGATTGCAGTTTTATTTGATCTCGCTAGCGAACTTAACCGAAAGCATGCTGCAGGTGATTTTGATGCGGTACATGCGCTTGCTCAAGCATTGCAGAGCCTTGCCAGTGTTTTAGGATTTCTAGAGCGGGACCCATCCGCTTTTCTGCAAGGCGGTAATGCAGGTGAATTGGATGCGCCCGCCATTGAGGAATACATTGCTGCTAGGGCAGCAGCAAAGCAAGCAAAAGCATTTGATAAGGCAGATGCGATCCGTGCGGATTTGCTAAAGCAGGGCGTTGTCTTGGAAGATAAGCCAGGAGGGGTCACCGAATGGCGACGAGCGTAAAAAAACCAGCAGCAAAAAAACCGCTGGCGCGCAAAACCGCTGCAGCTAAAGCGGCAGGCAAAGCAGCGGAGCGTGTTCTACCACCCAACCAAGGTGAGCCCAGCTTAAGCCTGATGGCCCCCGATTACTGGGACCAAGCCTGCCAGGAGCTCATGAAAAATGACCGCATTCTGAAAAAGCTCATTCCCAAATATGGGACTGGTTTTTTAGTGACGCGCGGGGATCCATTTACCACCTTGGCAAGGGCGATTGTCGGCCAGCAAATCTCGGTATCGGCTGCCCAAGCCGTCTGGGATCGCATGGTGATTGCCGTTGGCAAAAAGGTGACTCCCGCCCGCATTTTGGCTGCAACGCCTGAAGCACTTCGCGCTGCAGGGCTTTCCGGTCGGAAGGTGGAATACATTCGCGATTTGGCCGATCACTTTGCCTCGGGACGGCTGCATGCCAACCAATGGCGCGATATGGACGACGAAAGCGTGATTCGGGAGCTGAGTACGATTCGGGGTATTGGTCGCTGGACTGCCGAAATGTTCTTAATATTCAATATGATCCGGCCGGATATCCTGCCTTTGGACGATATAGGACTGATTAAGGCGATTTCCCTCAATTACTTCAGTGGCGAGCCGGTCAGCCGCCATGAAGCGAGGGAAGTAGCTGCCAATTGGGCCCCGTGGAGAACGGTTGCAACCTGGTATATGTGGCGAAGTATCGACCCCATCCCCGTGGAATACTAAAATCAAGGTATGAAGACTACTTTTTTGGATTTTGAGCAATCCATCGCCGAGTTAGAGGCGAAGATCGACGAATTGCGTTTTGTGCAGGACGAGTCCTCGGTCGACATCTCCGATGAGATCAAGACGCTCTCTGAAAAAAGCCAGCAACTCATCAAAGATATTTATGCCAACCTGACTCCATGGCAGGTATCGCAAGTAGCACGCCATCCACAGCGCCCCTACACCTTAGATTACGTCGGCGGTCTATTTACTGATTTCCATGAACTCCATGGCGATCGGACATTTGCAGACGACCAATCGATTATTGGCGGCTTAGCCCGTTTCAATGGTGCGGCATGTATGGTGATTGGTCACCAAAAAGGACGTGATACTAAAGAACGGGCCTTACGAAACTTTGGTATGAGTAGGCCCGAGGGTTATCGCAAAGCGATGCGCTTGATGCGCCTTGCAGAGAAGTTTCAGATTCCTGTGTTTACATTTGTAGATACGCCTGGTGCGTTTCCAGGCATCGATGCTGAAGAGCGTAATCAGTCTGAAGCAATTGGCCACAACTTGTACACGCAAGCAGAATTAACTGTACCTATTATTGCCACCATCATTGGCGAGGGCGGTTCGGGCGGCGCCTTGGCAATTGCAATGGGGGATGTGGTGCTAATGTTGCAAAACTCAACCTATTCCGTTATTTCACCGGAGGGGTGTGCCTCTATTTTGTGGAAGACCGCAGCCAAAGCGCCTGAGGCCGCTGAGCAACTTGCCCTAACCGCACAGCGCTTAAAGGGTCTGGGCTTAATCGATAAAATTGTTGCGGAGCCCACGGGTGGCGCGCACCGCGATTACGCCAGCATGATGGACAATATGCGTAAGGCATTGACGGAGTCACTCAAGGTATTTCAGTCAATGGATGTCGATGCGCTTCTCGAGCGCCGCCATGAGCGCTTAATGAGTTATGGCAAGTTTAAGGAAACCAATCCCAAGGCCTAAGCCCACAGTAGGGCTGGCGCAATCCACCCGCGATGCTTTGCGTTTGGGGGTCGACAACCGAACAAGTGGTCCGCCAAGATTAGCGATTGCCTTAAGTGGCGGCCTAGATTCCGTAGTATTGCTGGATTCCATTTGCCGATTGCATCAGGCCCAGACGACAAAATCGGCCAGGCCAAGGATCTTCGCTTTTCACATTCACCACGGATTACAAAAGGCTGCCGATGATTGGCTTTTGTTTTGCGAGGCGCTCGCCAAAAAATATAAGATCGGTTTTGACTTTCGTTTGCTGCACATCGATACCACATTAAATCCTGGAAACATCGAGGCTAGAGCCCGTGCTGCACGCTATGAGGCTCTGACCGAGCTGTGCGTGTATCACGGCATCGAAGACCTCTTGCTTGCGCACCACCAAAACGATCAAGCTGAAACCGTGTTGCTGCAATTGATGCGTGGCGCTGGCGTTGCGGGATTATCTGGCATGCCCGAGAGTAGGATGCTGGCGATATCTAAGGAACAGGCCAGCAGCATTACGCTCTGGCGACCCTTGCTGCACTTACGTCGCGAGGAGCTGGAGGCCTATGCCCGCGAACATAAACTGAAATGGATTGAAGACCCCAGTAATCGCAGTAGTAAATATCGGCGCAATGCGATTCGCAAGAGCATCTTGCCTAAGTTGGAAGGCATTCAACCTGGGGCCACTGCCAATCTGGCGCGCAGTGCCGAGGTGTTGGCGCAGGCTCAGCAATTGCTTGATCGCCTCGCCCAGCAGGATGGCAAAAAAATGCTCAGGCTCAAGAACTATACCCTCAGCGTACAGCCATTGCTGGACTTACATGCGAGTGATTCAGCAGCGGCAAATAATGTGTTGCGCTACTGGCTTAAGGTTGCCTGCTTGACCATGCCATCCCATGAGCGCCTCCAGGCGTGGTGGCTTGATTTACAGCGTGCTCGCAGCGATGCCAAACTGGAGTGGCTTCACGATGAGCACAGTATTCGATTGTGGCGTGGGCAACTCCAGATCAGTGCATCGGCAAATCCAGAAGAGCGCGCGCAGGGTGAGTGGATTTTTGTATCCGTCTCTGCGAGGAGTGCGCAAGGAGGCTTACCAGCCGCATGGCTTACAAAGGCGAAGAAAGCTGGCTCTATGGAGCTTCGTGAGCGCAGCGGTGCTGAACGACTGCAAGTCGCCGCCAGTGGGCCACGCAAAACACTGAAAAATCTTTACCAAGAAAATGCGGTACCCCCTTGGGAGCGCCAGGCTCCGCTTCTCTATATCGATGGTGAACTGGTCGCGGTAGCAGGAGTGGGGGTGAGTTACCCCCATCTGGTCTACACGGGCAGGCGGATGGCACCCGAGTGGAAGCCATTATCCGATTCGAGGGGCGCTACTTCCTAGAGCGTTATCCCAGCCTCACGTTGGTGCCGGATTGTCAAAATCCAAACCTGCGCCTCATCTTCAATGCTGTACAAGGCAACGTAGCCTGTTTTGCCATACGAAATCACCAGCTCGCGTAAATCGCCTTCGATTGCCTGATCGCCTTGAATCAGCCTGCCAATAAATGGATGCTGTTTTAGTACTAATAGGCCATCTTCGATCAGATCAAGTGCCTTGCTTGCTGCACTTTTGTCATATTCAAGTAAAAAGTCAGTCAGGCGGATAAGGTCGTTGTAGGCGCGTTCTGTGAGCGCAACCTTCACCCTTGCTTGACCTTCAACGTTTTTTTGCTTGCTACCTGTAATCGTATGCGCTCCAATGCGTCTTCCAGCTGAGTTACTTTGCCCGTCTTGATGGTCGATTTGCGCGATTCAATTGCATCCCTGATAAAGCTATGTCGCATGGATTGTTGCTCTGTTGCGCGCTTAATGGCTTCGACCATAAAGGCATGGGTTGTCATACCCAGCTCCTTCGCTGCCGTTGCAGAATGCTTCTTTAGCGTCTCGCTCAGCTTGATCGAGGTCGTACTGGATTTGCTATCTGTTTTGCTGCTGATTTTGCTCATGGATACTTTCTGCAGTATGAAGCGATTGAGAAGAACCGGTGTAAATGCAAAATGATTGCCTTAAGGTGTTACTTTAGTAACACTTATTCTAGTTAGTCTGCAGACTGTCGTCAAGCCATCAGGGTCGATTGGGAGAAGAAGACTGTAAAATAGCTTTTTTAGCAATTTGCTTCTTTTAAAACTGCACACTTTATGGCATTAATTGTTCACAAATACGGTGGCACCTCGATGGGCTCGGTTGAGCGCATCCAGAATGTCGCCAAACGCGTCGCTAAATGGATGCGTGCTGGCCACCAGGTCGTGGTCGTTCCATCGGCAATGTCCGGTGAAACCAATCGCTTACTTGGCCTTGCTCGCGACATTAACCCGAGCGCCAATCCAAGGGAGTTGGATCAAATTGCCTCCACTGGCGAGCAGGTGAGCTCGGGTTTATTAGCCTTGGCGCTTCACAAAGAAGGCATCGATGCAGTCAGTTACGCGGGCTGGCAAGTCACCATTCATACTGACTCGGCATTCACGAAAGCGCGCATTATGGGCATCGATGATCAAAAGATCATGGCCGATCTCAACGCCGGCAGGGCAGTCGTCGTCACCGGCTTTCAGGGGGTCGACCCCAACGGCAATATTACGACCTTAGGTCGTGGCGGTTCCGACACCTCCGCGGTAGCAATGGCGGCCGCACTCAAAGCAGACGAGTGTTTGATTTATACCGATGTGGATGGGGTTTACACCACCGATCCACGAGTGTGTGAAGATGCCCGACGCCTGGATAAGATCACTTTTGAAGAGATGTTGGAAATGGCCAGCCTCGGCTCGAAGGTATTGCAAATTCGTTCGGTTGAGTTTGCTGGTAAATACAAAGTCAAAACCCGGGTTCTGTCGTCGTTGACCGACCCACTGATACCCCTCGATATGGAAATGAAGTCGGGTACCTTGATTACATTTGAAGAGGACAGCACCATGGAAGCCGCCGTTATTTCAGGCATCGCCTTTGCCCGCGATGAAGCGAAAATTACCGTACTCAGCGTACCGGATCGCCCTGGTATTGCTTATCAAATTCTGGGCCCCATAGCCGATGCTAACATCGACGTTGACATGATTATTCAGAATCAGTCGGTGGATGGCAAAACGGACTTTACCTTTACCGTACCCAGGGCCGATTACCAAAAAGCCATGGATCTGCTCAAAAATACCGTGCAGGCCCACATTGAGGCCAAAGAAATCGCGGGTGATCCTAAAGTATCGAAGGTATCTGTCGTTGGTGTTGGTATGCGTTCGCATGTTGGCGTAGCCAGCAAAATGTTCCGGACCTTATCGGAAGAAGGCATCAATATTCTGATGATTTCGACAAGTGAGATAAAGATCTCAGTCGTGATTGATGAAAAGTACATGGAGTTAGCCGTACGTGCCCTGCATAAGGCATTTGAACTCGATCAAAAGTAAGAAAATCCCATAGAAACGGCGCATCCGTTAAACTGTGGGCTGTTTTGAAATACGGAGACGTGGCCGAGCTGGTCGAAGGCACTCCCCTGCTAAGGGAGCATCGGGGCTAAAACTCTGATCGGAGGTTCGAATCCTCTCGTCTCCGCCAGATTGTGCAAATGAGCCCCTGTATTGGGGCTCTTTGTTTTTCTAGGCACTTGATTGCTTCACTGAGGTCGTAGTAATTGATAAGAGCAAAATCCAAATCGTGAACCCATTCATTACGAATCGCCTTGCCGTTTTGATAGCCTCGCTTGGTCTTGGTATTGGTTGCCTATTGGTCATTTGGCCCTTTCTAACCTCACTGGCCTGGGCCGCTATTTTAGTAACGAGTACTTGGGGTATCTTTAAGCGCCTTGACCGCTGGTTTGGTAATCGCCGCCTACTGACGGCTTTGGTAATGACTTTGCTTGTAACGGTTGTATTACTAGGCCCCATATCGGCAGTTGCGCTCGCGCTCTCCGACAACATCAGCGACATCACTGCCAATATCATTCTTAACTTTCAGGATGGGTTGCCAGAGGAGGTGCTGCAGTGGCCGCACTATGTTCCTATCTTTGGCGATGCGATCGCAAATTACTTGCAGCAATTTGTTCATGATAAAGCGCGGCTTAAAGTCGAACTGCAGACCTTGGCGGCACCCTTGCAGGCTTTTGCGTTGGCCAGCGGACGGATTGCATTGCAGGGCGTTCTGGACATGGCTCTGTCGGTATTCTTGACTTTCTTTTTCTTTTTACACGGTAGTAGTTTATCGAGCAAACTCTCGGTCTTTGCAAAACGACTGAGCGGTGAACGGGGTGAAGGTCTGATTGCCGTTGCCGCTGAGACAGTGCATGGTGTTATCTACGGTGTATTAGGTACTGCATTGGCTCAAGGCGTGCTCGCAGCAATTGGATTTGCGATAGCAGGGATACCATCCTCGATCTTGCTGGGCTTAATTACGTTCTTTTTATCGGTGGTGCCAGTGGGCCCGCCTTTAGTTTGGGGTGGGGCTGCATTCTGGCTGTTTCAGCAGAACGAAACGGGCTGGGCTATTTTCGTATTAGCGTGGGGCTTCTTACTTGTCAGCACAGTCGATAACATCATTAAACCCTTCATCATTAGTAGGGGCTCGAACTTACCCTTTGTGGTGGTTTTCTTAGGTGTGCTGGGCGGAGTGATTGCGTTTGGAGTGATTGGTGCATTCTTAGGGCCTGTTCTGCTGGCAGTGACCTATCATCTCGTTCTGGAGTGGACATCCGATGCTGAAAATAAGCGGTAGTTGAAGCTCAGGAAACAAATCTACCCCTTGCTGGGAGTGCTTAAGGTGTAACTCCCAGTCGGTATCTGACCTTGCTTGCAATAACTATAAATGCAAGGGTTATTTATATTTACGCCAGAATGCTTTAATACAGTTTGTATTTCATGCGGCTAACTGCATCATTACTAATTGGAAAACCATTGCCATGGGCAATAAAAATAAACACAAATCGCTCTTTACCTTCTTTTCCAATGCGTCATCCGGCGGCATTATTTTGGCGCTGGCCGCGATCGCTGCTCTGCTTGTAAGTAATTCCTCTTATGGCGATTGGTACCAAGCCTTTTTAGCCATTCCAGGGGAGATAGCTATCGGCGATGGTGGTTTGGTTTTATCAAAACCCCTGATTGTTTGGGTCAACGACCTATGGATGGCTGCATTCTTTTTCTTGGTCGGCCTAGAAATCAAACGGGAGTTTTTGGTCGGTGAATTATCTGGCCCGGGCCAATTAACGTTGCCAGCACTATCGGCTCTAGGCGGTATGGCTGTTCCTGCCTTGATCTACGTTGCACTCAATCAAGGAGATGCTGCCGCTTTGCAGGGTTGGGCGATACCCGCTGCCACGGATATTGCTTTCGCATTGGGCATCGTTATTTTATTGGGTAGCAAAGTACCGCTCTCGCTTAAGGTATTTTTAACCGCAGTTGCGATTATTGACGACCTCTTGGCGATTGTGATTATTGCGCTGTTCTATACCTCTTCTTTATCGCTCACGATGCTGCTCGGCGCCTTTGGTGCTGGATTCGTTTTATTTATTCTCAATAGACTCAAGATTACTCGGGTCGATGTCTACATTGTGGTGGGCATTGTGATGTGGCTTTTTGTATTGAAGTCAGGTGTGCATGCCACATTGGCTGGTGTTGCTACTGCATTAGCGATTCCAATGCGCGATAGTCAGGGCCACTCACCACTGGAAACGCTTGAACATGGATTGCATCCGTGGGTCGCATTTTTGATCTTGCCTGTCTTTGCGTTCTCGAACGCGGGGGTTGTTTTATCGGGTGTGACGCTCGATACATTGCTTGCACCCATTCCGCTCGGAATTATTCTTGGCTTGTTTGTTGGCAAAACCGTTGGGGTTTTTGGTGTAAGTTACTTACTCATTCGGATGGGCTGGGTAAAGGCGCCTGCTAGCGCCAACACCTTGCAATTACTGGGCATCAGCATTTTGTGCGGCATCGGCTTTACGATGAGTCTTTTTGTCGGCGGATTGGCGTTTATTGGCCTCGATCCGAGCTACACCTTGCAACTCAAAATTGGTGTTCTGTGCGGCTCCTTATTGTCTGGCTTAGTGGGTACTGCCTTGTTGCTCATCGCAGCAAAACACAGCAAAACTACCTAAAGAGATGCGCTGTATTGGACCGTGAAGGTCCAATCATGATGCCAGTACGCGCCGTAAAAAATGCCCAATATCAATTACCTCAATGGGGTGCAGAGAGTGCTCCATTGGGTAGTTTTTCCACTGCACATCGTAGCCATTGGCTTGCAGAAAATCACGCGACCGTTCGCTACGCTCTGGAATGATTACCGCATCCCAGTCGCCATGCGCTAAAAAGATAGGCGTATCTTGATTGGCCGGATTGCGCTCGGCCGACAAGCTCGAAGCTAAAGGTAGATAGCCGGAGAGCGCCATAATGCCGGCCAGGCGCCGTGGAAAGCGAAGTCCTGTATGCAGTACCATCGCGCAGCCTTGGGAAAAGCCAGCCAACACAATGTTCTGGTAGGCGATGCCGCGGCTCGCTTCCCGCTCTATCAGGGCGCCAATGGCTTTAGCTGAATTCTGAATACCGCTCGCATCTTCTGGGTCACTATCGCTTCTGCCAATGATGTCGTACCAGGCTGGCATTACATAGCCGCCGTTGACCGTGACGGGCATGCTTGGGGCGCTTGGAAAGACAAAGCGGATTCCGGGCAGGCCACCTAAGTCCAATTGGGGGACAAGGGAGGCAAAGTCATTGCCGTCGGCGCCAAGGCCATGCAGCCAGATAATGGCAGCGCTTGGGTTATCGGAGGTTTGCATTTCAATGCAGGGCAGGAGTTCCATGGTTGCTTTGGTAAGAAAGTGAAAACCGTATTTTAAGTCGAGTATGCTGATAGCAACTCAACTCACTGGATCAACCCCTTTTTTATGACTATTTCCATGTACCAGGCCAGCGCGCCACGCCTGATTAACAGTATGCGCAATTTATCTGCCATTTTGGATAAAACTCAGGCCTACATTGATGCCAAGAAAATCGATCCGGCAGCGCTACTGCAATTTAGACTCTTTCCAGATATGCTCAATTTCACTCGGCAGGTACAAATCGCTAGCGATACCGCAAAAGGGGTTGTTGCCCGTTTGGCTGGTGTCGATATCCCAGTATATGAAGACAATGAAACGAGCGTGGCCGAACTGCAGGCACGGATTGCAAAGACTATCGCCTTTATCGAAGGATTCACACCAGCCCAGCTCGACGGAACCGAAGAGAAGGCCATCGTGACCAAGCGGGGTGATAAAGAAACCCATTACACCGGTATGCAATTTTTACTAGGCCATGCCATTCCCAATGTGTACTTTCATGTATCGATTGCGTATGCCATATTGCGCCATAACGGCGTAGAGATTGGTAAACGGGATTATTTGGGCAAGCCATAATTACCCACCTTTGAAGTAATGCTCAAGCGCATTTACCGTTTTCTTGCTGGCCAACCTACTGCAGCCCTTGGCTATGTTCGCCATGACGGCGGCAGAATGGCTGCGGGTTTTCAGGGCGATGCGGGTGATTGTGTGGTCAGGGCCATTGCCATCGCCGCACAGCGTCCCTACCTTGAGGTCTATGAGGCCCTGCGCAATGCCAATGCAAACTATGCTGAGGGCCGCACCAGTCGCCTCGCTAAGCACATTGCAGTGCGGGGCTCTACGCCGCGCAACGGCAATCATCGTGCTGTGTTTCATGATTACATTTTGAGCTTAGGCTTTGAATGGGTGCCAACCATGGCAGTAGGGCAGGGTTGTCAAGTGCACTTGCGCCAGCACGAAATTCCCGCTGGAAGACTGATTGTGAAAGTATCCAAACACCTCAGTGCGGTGATCGATGGGGTAATTCACGATACGCATAATCCTGCACGAGGCGGGACCCGCTGCGTGTATGGCTACTATATTCAGAAGCGATAGCTGGTTGCTGCTTTCGCTGCGCGGGCCTGGTCTTTAGCTTCTTTACGAAATTCCCAAGGTGGTACCGGATTGGGGTCTGCCCACAAGCCCCGTTGCTTTGAGCGCGCATCCGCCTCTGCCTTTGCATAGCGCTGTGCTTCTTCCTTAGGCTGGTCTTTGGCATAGTGTTTGTAGAACCAGGCGTAACCATCCTGAATCATACTTTGGTTGATATCGACCCCACCAAGGTAAATCACACCAAGATGGCGTCCATACTGGTCTTTTTTTCGTAAATCTACTTCCACATCGTGTTTAAAAATGCGGCTGGCCAAATGATCGCGTGCCTTTGTGCCAAAGGCTTGCTTTTTTTCCGGGGTATCAATTCCAGCCAAGCGAATTTTGAGCTGCTGTTTGTCTTCCGTTAGCAAGGTAATGGTATCGCCATCGCTGATGGCAACCACGAGGCCAGGGGTAAGGGGGGTAGCACCGATTGCGGCCGAAGCAAATAAAACAAGGCCAATTAGAAGGGAGCGAAAGGCATTCATCGGATTATTGTTACATTTTTGGTGATTATTGCCCCGTTATTTTATGTAATCTACTAAATTAAACATACCTACATTCGAAAGCGCCCTAAATTAGGTGACAATCGCATGTGTTGTATTTCTTTTGATTGTTTGCTGAGCGAGTTTTTATGCCTTCTTATTGGTCCAGTAGCCCGTATCGCCACCTTCGTGTTAGTCCCGATAACCAGTTAATCGTGACGGATGATTTTTTGCGTACCTATTTGGAGCGGCCTGAGCTTGCCTTAATTCCCGAGTCGTGTGCGGCTGAGCGAGCCCTTCATCAGCGTTTGCTTGAAAACCCCCGCGCAGAAATCAGTGAAGCCGAAATTGTCCAGATGCAGGATGCTGACATCCAAGTCAATTACGGCATTTGGTTACGTTACCGCGCTAAGCTCCTCAAGGCGACCTCACTCGAAAACTTTTACATGAGCTTATTTGAGGGCGAGGGCGTTGATGTACCCCCTTTATTTATTACTCAGCTAACCCAGGTCTTTTTACAACACATCTTGGGTGAAGACGCCGCACCGCTTGAGCTACGAATGGCAGAGCTCTTTTTTAGAACGCAGGCGATTTCCATTCAGGAGGGCGGGGTAGTGATGGCCGCCGATGCCCAGACGATTGAGCGCAGTGCGAAGGCCGATCAGTTCGGTAGCATTGTGGATTTACTCAAGCAAGGCACGATGGCTTCCCAATCGGTCGATTTGGATGTGTTGCATGAAGAAAATGCCAGCAACTATTGGGAGCGCAATGAAGACTTTGATTTTGCGGTTCAGCTTAACTATAGTCAGCCTACAACACGTAGCTTTTGCAGTGTGCTGCAAAAATGGATTCACCATTTTTTAGGGGTCGACGTCAAAATCAAGCCCCTGAAAGAGGTTAGCGATCCCAATTGGGTCTGGCATGTGGGCCTCGATGCATCTTCGACTGAAATTCTCAATGCGCTGTACAACAAAGAATCGGTTGATGAGCCTGATATGGCGCGCTTACTGTGCTTATTTCGTTTGGAGTTTATTAATTCGACCGATACACGACCTGAGTTTGCAGGACGGAATGTGTATATGGCAATTGCAATGAACGAGAAAAATGAGCTCAAATTAAAGCCCCAAAACCTCCTGTTTAACCTCCCGCTGGCAAAATCATCGTAGTCTGACGCACTGCAACGAAATCAGGTATGATCTAAGTATTAACCCTTAGATATTAACCCTTAAATCGGAGCATTTCATGAACCAGACTATTACAAGCCCTTCAGTAAAAATTGAATTAAATACCTCATTTTTATCTGAAATAATCAATAAATTCAGTACTTTAGTGAGCATTATCCAGGAGTCTTCGGCCGAAGCAAAAGAGCAGTATAAAAAGCACTCCATTTTGGGTGGTGGCTGGGAATAAGCAGCGCATCGGCCTAAGTTAGGCTAAATGGCGAGATCCAAAGAAGGGGTGAGTCGGTTGCGACTCACCCCTTCTTCTTTTGCGCTTACAGCATATTCCTTCGGTATAGTGCCCCAATGCCTAAAATCCAGCGTACGCTACCTGCGGAATGCCTTGAGTGCGGCAATCCCCGACCATTAATGGGGCATTGCACGCATTGCGGCAGTACCGATTTGCCGCAGGCCCTCACTGATACCGTAGTCATTAATTTAGAGGCGGGCGGTCCAACGGCAGAAGAGGCCCTGGAGCGCCTTACCCAGCATGTGCGTGCTGCCAGTGAGGCTGGTATTCGGGCTTTGATTGTGATCCATGGCTATGGCTCGAGCGGCTCTGGGGGCAAGATTAAATGGGTAGTGCGCGACGCCCTAGAAAATAATTACTTCTCAGATCGCGTAGACGAGTACTATTTTGGTGAGGACTTGGCGTTTGGAAGCAATGGCTACCATGCCGTCATTAAACGCCGCTCCAGTCTCAAACCGCATTTGAGTCAGTTTAAGATAGGCAACGCTGGCATGACCGTATTGCTGATGCACTGAATAGGAAAACACATAATGACTACCCACCACAAACCCAAAGTAGATAAGTCGACTAAGGAGCCCGTTGATACAGCGCAATTACTTACCGACTTTAAGACCTTGGTAGCCGATGCCGAGGCATTACTTCAGGCGACTGCAGACCAGGGCGGTGAGGGTATCGCGCAGATCCGAGCGCAGGCACAGGACTCGCTAGCGCAAGCAAAAACCAATTTGATGGACGTGCAGGATGAGTTAACTGCAAAAGCCAAAGCGGTAGCAGCCGATGCTGATGCGTATGTGCATGAGAAGCCGTGGCAATCCATCGGTATTGCAGCAGGCCTGGGCTTGCTGATCGGCCTATTAATTAGCCGTCGCTAAGAGGATCCGCATGTCAGTAGAGGCAATGCTTTCATCGCTTAAAAATGCAGGATCGACTGCACTCGAGATTATTCAAACCCGCTTGGAGTTGTTTTCGAGTGATATTCAGATTGGCTGGCAGCGCCTTCTTTCGGTTCTAGTGCTTGTCATCGTCGCACTCTTTAGTGTGTTGTTTGGTCTAGTGCTGCTTGCCATCTTGATTGTGGTTTTGTACTGGGATACCCATCGCGTATTCGTGTTGTCATTAATGGCGGCCGGCTTTTTATCCATCGGCATCATCCTGGCTTTATTCGTGCGTGCCCAAATAAATTCGATGCCGAAATTGTTTGAGGCCAGTTTGGGCGAGTTGGTTAAAGACCGGGATCATTTGGCATGAGCGCACGCTTAAATAAACTCTTGGAGCGGCAACAGCGCTTGATTGCCAAATCGGCAGCACAGCGGGATTCCATTGCGGCCGATATGCGTGTGTGGCAAAGGCCAATGGCATGGGTTGATCGCGGTCTCGGCGTGGTTCAGTTGATGCAAAACAACCGTGTTTTGATGTATGCTGCTTTTGCCTTATTGGCAAGTTACAAGCCAGCAGGCGCTCGTAAGCTCGTGGTATTTGCGGTGAGTGCGCTAAAGATAGCGCACCACGTACGTGATTTAATTTCACCCAATACTTCATCCAAGCCAAAGGCTTAGGCCGGGCTATCGGCACTGGGCGGGATTGCGACTAAAATACGCCTTATGCCATTGAAACCCGAAGAAGACGATCTAGGCCCGAGTAAGTCAGAATTAAAGCGCGAGATGACCGAGCGCCAAAAATTGGCCGAAGTGTTATCGAAGTTAAGTAGCGATGCACTCAAGAGCGTTCCGCTGGAAGAGAACATTCGTGATGCGATTGCGCAAACCCAAAAGATTAAAACATTTGAAGCCCTGCGGCGCCATAAGCAGTATTTAGGTAAATTGATGCGCGCACTCGATGCCGAGGAAATTGCTGCGATTGAAAAGCGCTTAGAGATTATTGAAGGGCCTGGCAAAGTAGAGACAGCAAAGTTGCATCAGCTTGAGGCACTGCGCGATCGACTCATTGCCAATGATGCTGCCTTGACTCAGTTAATCGAGCGCTTTCCAGACCTAGATGTGCAAAATGTTCGTACGCTTATTCGCAACGCACGAAAAGAAAAGGAGCTGAATAAGCCTCCCAAAGCGTATCGCGAGATCTTCCAGCTGCTGCGTAGTTTAGATACTTAACTAGCCTTGCGTGCTGGCCTCGATTGCGGGCGTCGTGGTGCGTTACTCGGCCTTGGCGCATTTCCAGTCGGCTTCTTACTTGCCTGCCCCTGACCTCGACCTTGCCGCTGGCCTTGACCACTACGTAATTGAATAGGCTGCGGTTTAGCATGCGGATCTGGCTCAAATCCAGCAATTACTTCTTGTGGCAAGGTTTGTTTAATTAGTCGCTCGATGTCACGTAGCATTTGATGCTCATCAACGCAAACCAAGGAAACTGCAACACCATTAGAGCCAGCACGGCCCGTGCGGCCGATGCGGTGGACGTAATCTTCTGGCACATTGGGTAAGTCGTAGTTAACCACGTGGGGCAGCTGATCAATATCAATACCGCGGGCAGCAATGTCGGTGGCGATCAAGGCCGTTAACTTACCCGCCTTAAAGTCAGCCAAGGCCTTGGTCCGAGCAGATTGGCTTTTATTGCCATGGATGGCCATACAAGTAATGCCATCCTTTTCTAATTGCGTTACCAGTTTATTGGCCCCATGCTTGGTCCGCGTGAAGACCAGCACTTGCTCCCATTGATTCGATTTAATTAAGTGTGCTAACAAAGGGTGTTTGGCAGTACGGTCTACCGGATGAATCTTTTGGGCGATGGCATCGTTGGTGCTATTGCTGCGTGCCACCTCTATCAATGCCGGCGAATTGAGAAGGCCGTCGGCCAAGGCTTTAATCTCAGTAGAGAAAGTGGCTGAGAATAGGAGGTTTTGGCGTTGCTGCGGTAAGGCTGCCAATATTTTTTTAATGTCGCGCAAAAATCCCATGTCCAGCATGCGATCTGCTTCATCCAAAACAAGAATCTCAACACCTTTAAGTGAGACTGCGTTCTGACCCATGAAATCCAATAAACGGCCAGGGGTCGCCACCAAGATATCGAGACCACTTTGGATGGCTTTGAGTTGCGGGTTAGGGCCAACGCCGCCAAAAATGACGGCGGACTTGAGTTTGGTGTACTTGCCATAGGTCATCACAGACTCATGGACCTGCGCAGCTAACTCACGGGTAGGCGTCAAAATGAGCGCACGAATCGTGCGACGACTACCTGCTGCTGGTGGAGCTCCTGTGATGAGGCGCTGCAAGATGGGCAGGGTAAAGCCAGCGGTTTTGCCAGTACCTGTTTGGGCTGCTGCCAATAGATCACCGCCTTTGAGAACCGCAGGGATCGATTGGCTTTGAATTGGGGTTGGGGTGGTATAGCCATGCTCTTTGATGGCTAAAAGGATAGGGTCGGATAAACCGAGTTCTGTAAATAACATGTAAACCAATACAAAAATAAACCAAATAAAAAAAACAGGAAGAACAAAAAAAGGAAATCAGAAAGAAGGATATGGAGCTGAAACGACTGGCGTTTTCAGAAATGGATCCCTTGCGTGTTTCTAGGCGATCTGGCTCTTCGAGCGCGTGAGATCAATAAGACCTCAGTACGGAGAATAGCACAGCGGGCATGAAAAAAGCCGCTGATGCAGCGGCTTTTTCAGTGGGGCTAGATCGAATTAATCGAGCTTAGCGCCGGATTTTGCTACAACAGCAGCCCAGCGCTTCACGTCTGCGTTCACTTGCTTGCCGAATTCTTCACCGTAGAGGTTGGGAATCTCGGAGCCGTTCGCCGCCCAAATTGCTTTGAGTTTTGGTGTGTTGAGTGCTTTTTGAACTTCAGCAATCATCTTGTCAACGATGGGCTTTGGTGTGCCGCGTGGAGCAAACAGCGAATACCAGGTTGACACGATATAGTCAGGCATGCCAGCTTCTACAAAGGTAGGTACATTTGGAATAGCTGGATTGCGATTCTTCGATGCCACTGCAATCGCCACCAACTTACCAGCATTAATTTGCGGTGCGGACGTTGCCAAGCCATCAAACTCCAGATCAACCTGACCGGCTAACAAGTCACTCATTGCTGGACCTGCACCGCGGTAAGGAATGTGAGTAATAAAGGTACCGGTTTGAATTTTATAGAGCTCGCCAGCCAAGTGATGCACTGTACCGCTGCCGGCGCTAGCGAAGTTGAACTTACCTGGATTCTTTTTCATCAGCTCAACGAATTCCTTGGCATTGCGCGCACTCACTTTTTGTGGGTTCACAACTAAGACCTGGGGCACGTTTGCAAGCATGGCTACTGGAATAAAGCTCTTCTCAATGTCATAGTCCAAATTCTTATACATCGAAGGAGCGATGGTGTGGTGCGTAGCGCCCACAAACCAGTTATAACCATCAGGTGCTGCTTTAGCTGCAGCAGAGGCGCCAACGGTACCACCAGCACCGCCGCGGTTATCAATAATCACTTGCTTGCCAAGTTGCTCGGTTAACTGGGCAGCTAGAGGGCGTGCGAACGCATCAGTACCACCGCCTGCTGGGAATGGGTTCAGAAATGTAATGGGCTTAGCTGGCCATTCTTGTGCAATTGCTGCAGTACCTGTTACCAAGGACATGCAAAGCGCAGTCTTTAGTAACTTCTCAATCAATGCGTTTTTGATCATTATTCTTCTTCCTTCTTCATTAAAAAATTGGCTCTAACGTAATTCAGTACTTCAAAAATTCAATACAGGAGTTCAAGGAACGAAAGCAGTCTAGCTGAGAATCAATATTAAAAAAGTGACAAGGGTCAATTAAACCCCAGTGCCTTTAATGATCTTGTCTCATCCTAGCGGTCTTCCGCCATGTTGTTCTTGTAACAAAAGGCTATTTTTCATTGAATTTCTTCTCAGCCATATAGCGGTTTACCCCTAGCAACTGGACTGCCGTCTAGATAGGGACTGGCCTATAAGAACTCCGCCCTGAATACAAAGAAAGGCCTGTGTTATGTGGTCAGGACGGTGATATGTTTTTTTTACCGGGTCGGTAGTCTAAATCTATTTACCTTCCCACTTAGGGGGTATTCCACTTAAAAAGGCATTTACGCCGGTTTTAAAGTCAGCGCTGCCATAGCATTCGCGTACTAAGTCGTCGCAATTGGGTAATTGACTCCGAAGGATGCGGTGAATGGTTGCTTTTGATGCTTTCTGCGTCACAGGGGCAAGTGAGCTGAGTTTTCTGGCTAAAGTGCTTGCTGCGCTATCCATTTCTTCGGGGGAGTAGGTTTTCAGAATGAAGCCATTAGCAAGCAGTTCGTTCGCAGGCACGAGCTCAGCTAAGAGCAGCATGCGCTTTACGATACCAACGCCGAGATGATGCGTCAGCCATGCAACATTACCAGCCGATAGGCAATTTCCGAGCGTACGGGCGATGGGGACGCCAAAACGAGCATCGTGCGTAGCGATCCGAAAATCGCAGCAGCTAGCAATTGCAAGACCACCACCCACGGCCAAACCCTCCACTACGGCGATGGTTGGAATCGGCAAGTCAATTAAAGGCGCAAAGTAACTATCAATCGAGGCCTCATAAGTAATGCCGTCAGCGCCGCTAGTAAAGCTGCTGAACTGGGCAATATCACTACCAGACACAAAGGATTGACCACCCGCGCCGCGCAGAACTACCGCCCGAATGCTTGGTGTCTGGGCAATTTCCAGGCAAATACTGCGCAGACGCTCATACATCCCCACGGTCATGGCGTTACGCGCAGCCACATGATCAAAGGTAATGTGTGCCACATTGTTTTCTACAGAAAACAGGACTTGAGCAAGCTTAGGTGCGGTAGAAGGGGGTGTGGCCGAAGTGTTCATAAATGATTTATATTAGACGATTGGTTCATTCTAAATATAAAAGAACCGGTTTAAGTAAGTGAGACCATGACAAATTCCACGCAACATGTAAATAAGCCGCTGCAGGCCGCCAATCGACCACTGCCACTTGCCGGAGTGCGCGTCTTAGATGTGAGTCAAGTGATGGCAGGACCATACTGCTGCATGCTCTTAGCTGATCTCGGTGCAGATGTGATCAAGATTGAGCCGCCGGGTACCGGGGATCAAACCCGGGGCGCGATGGGTTTCAAAATGAAAGGCTCCGATAGCATGGGCTTTTTAAACATGAACCGCAATAAGCGCAGCGTTGCTCTCAATTTGAAAAGCAAAGCGGGCAAGCAAGTCTTTTTTGAGCTAGTGAAGACTGCTGATATTTTGGTTGAGAACTACCGCCCCGGAGTCATGAAAAAACTGGGGATTGACTATGCGGTTTTAAAAGACATTAACCCGGGCTTGGTTTACGCCAGCATTTCAGGATTTGGTCAAACCGGCCCCTGGGCAGAGCGCCCCGGTTTTGATTTAATGGCTCAAGCGATGTCGGGGGTCATGAGCGTCACCGGCTATCCCGATGGCCCGCCGGTAAAAGCAGGTGTTCCGGTTGCTGATATTGGCTGCGCACTCTTTGCGGTCTATGCCATTTTGGCGGCGCACATTGGTAAGAAAAATACCGGGGAAGGGCAGTTTATTGACGCCTCTTTATTTGATGCGGCATTGGCGTTTTCCATTTGGGATACCTCGCAGTATTGGGGAACTGGAGTTGAACCCTACAAGCTAGGTACCGCCAATCACATGAGCGCTCCATACCAGGCAATGAAAGCAGCGGATGGTTACTTTGTGATGGGCGCCACAAATCAAAAGTTGTGGGCTTTGCTGTGCGAGAAAATAAATCGGCCTGAGCTCATGAACGATGCTCGCTTTATGACGAACCCATTGCGACTTGCGAACCGTGAAGAGCTAGTCATCGAGCTTGAAAAGACCTTTGTGACTAAAACGGGAGCAGAGTGGGTTGATCTATTGCTGGCTGAAGGTATTCCGGCAGGTCCAATCAACACCTACCCCGAGGCATTCGAGAGCGAGCATGGCAAGCACCGCCAAATGCGCATGGAAATTGATCATCCGATTGAAGGCAAGGTTCCGAATATTGGATTTGCAGTGAAGTTATCGGGCACACCTCAACAGGTTCGCATGCACCCGCCTTTATTAGGTGAACATACGAATTCAGTCTTAGCCGAAATTGGCATTACGGGCGACGCGCTCAAAGCCTTTGAGGCCGATGGCGCCTTTTTACCTTAAGTAAACCCCATTACAGGAGCATCCCTTGAATACCTTAATTGATCGCATTGACCACATTGTTCTCACCGTTACGGACATTGAAGTCACTACTCAGTTTTATGAAAAAGCCTTTGGCTTTGAGCGTGAGTTTTTTAGAGGGCCGGAAGGGCAGCCCCGTCATGCTTTGCTCTTTGGTCAATTGAAAATAAATTTGCAAGACCGCAATACAGAAACGCCTACCAAGGCACGCATCCCGACGATTGGTTCTGGCGATTTTTGCTTGATTGCATCAGTACCATTGGATGACTTCATCAAACACCTTGAGGCACAACAAATCCCAATTGATGTTGGCCCAGTTTCACGTCGCGGTGCTTTGGGTCCGATACGTTCGGTTTATTTACGTGATCCGGACGGTAACTTAGTTGAGGTAGCCGAGTATATATAGCGATGGCGCCTCAAACAAAATCACTTAAAGGCAATGGAATTGGTTTTGTTCTGGTGCAAGCTATTTTATTGGGTATGCTTTTCTTTGGCCCGGTTCGCCTCAATGCGAGTGAAGTTTGCGGTGTGCAAAATGAGTCTCTTCAATGGCTTGGCTATGCTATTTTTATCGTTGGTAGCAGTATTGCAATCATTGCAGCAGTTCATTTAGGCAAAAACCTCACACCACTGCCTAAGCCAAAAGATAATGCTGAGCTCGTGCAAACTGGCTTATATGGCTGGGTTCGCCACCCGATTTATTTTGGGGTGATTGTGTTGGCTTTGGGCTGGGGGCTAATACAGCAAACCCTATTGGTCTGGATTTACGTAATAGCCTTAATTATCTTTTTTGATATCAAATCGCGCAAAGAAGAGCGGTGGTTGGTAGAGTGTTTTTCTACGTATGCCGACTACCAAGGGCGAGTACGCAAACTCATCCCTTGGATCTACTGAAGCATCCCCGTTTTTTAAAAAGCCGCAACCGAGCCGTCGCTACGAGGGTCCCATCCACCACGCAATACGCCGGATGGTTCCCGAATGATGCAGCCCGCATGACCAACTGTTTCATCAAAATCACTGAGCATTTCAATGTCGTGACCCATGGCAGCAAGTTGTGACACCACTTTGCTATCAAAGCGGGACTCTAGTTTGAGACTGTCACTGGTTTGACCCCAGGTTCTGCCAAGTAACCAGCGTGGTCTGCTGATAGCATCTTGTGGATTGAGGCCGTAGGTCGCGGTTCGCGTAAATACAGCGCATTGTGTTTGGGGCTGGCCATCGCCACCCATCGTTCCGTAGACCATCGATCGGCCGTCTTTAAATAGTGCCAGCGCAGGGTTGAGAGTGTGAAAGGGTTTGCGATGGGGCTCTAAGGTGTTTAAGTTATGCGGGTCCAATGAAAAACTACAACCCCTGTTTTGCCAATTCACACCAGATTTAGGCAAGACAATACCGGCGCCAAACTCGTGATAAATACTTTGAATGAAGGAGACGCATCGGCCTTCGCCATCCACTACGCCCATCCAAATGGTATCGGCTGGCCCCCGTCCAGCGCCCCAAGGCAGGGCTTTCTGACCATCCACCTTGGATGCTAAATTCTTTAAAAAATCAGGGCTTAAAAAGTGCTGGGCATGATGCGACATATAGGCCGGATCCGTTACGTGTTGATCGCGCACTTGAAAAGCTTGCTTGGTTGCTTCAACGCAGTGGTGAACGTACTCAGCACTGTCCACATTAAAACGTTTTAAGTTGAGCTGATCCAGAATGCCCAAGATCATGAGGGAAACAACACCTTGAGTGGGTGGCGTCATGTTGTACACATTTCCCAAGCTGTGTTTGAGTTCAAGCGGGTCAATTAGTTTTGCCTGATGGCGCTGCAAGTCCGCTAGTCGCAATGGACTGCCGATGGCTGTTAGCTCTTTTGCGAGCAGCTCAGCCAGTTCACCGCGGTAATAGTCGTTGGTTCCTTTTTTTGCAATCTGCCGCAGAGTGGCTGCAAGCCTGCCTTGCTTAAAAATGCTACCGACTTCTGGACTTTTTCCATTCACTAAAAAAGTTTCAGCAAAGCCTGGAATGGACGATAACTCGGGGCGCTTTTTTTCTGTCAAACTGGATTGGCTGAGGGTGACAGGTACGCCGGCCTCTGCATAATGAATCGCATCCTCTAGCAGGCGAGATAAGGGCAATTTACCACCCAAGCCCTTTTTGGATAAAGCATGCGCAGCACCCCAGCCTGAAATGGTTCCAGCAACCGTGTTGGCTGCGACTGGGCCACGAAAGGGAATAGCTTTAGTGATGCCTTGGTCTGCATACCATTTCTTTGTGGCTAATCCTGCTGATGCACCGCACGCATCAATACCGCCCATGGCTTTACCTGGAGCATGCACTACCCAAAACGAGTCACCACCAATGGAGTTCATGTGGGGATAGACCACAGCAATGGTTGCCGCCGCTGAAATCATGGCTTCTAGTGCATTGCCGCCTTCACGTAAGACCGCAAGCGCTGATTCAGACGCGAGTGAGTGTGGCGCTACCGCCATTCCTTGAATACCCCATTTTGCTTGCATTTTTTTTTGCTCTCTGCTGTTAACGCGTAATTAAAGACACAGTTTAAATTGTTGCATTCACCAAATTGATGCATGAACAACATCCGCTACCAAAATAGTGCAATAAATGCACCTAACTAGGGAATATCCCGATTAGAACAAGTTGGGTTTGTACTAAATTGAATTGGAAGCATTTATTTTCGATATTTTAGTTGCACCGCACAATATTAATCACATTATTTTTTAATTTAGTTCAACTTCTTAGGAGATTTAATATGGAATCAAACCGCCGTAAGTTTCTTAGTACCGGTATTGGTGCAGGTGTTGTTGGGGCTACCTTAGGTGCTCCAGCCATCGTGCAAGCCCAATCAGCACAAACATTTAACTGGAAAATGACCAGCGCCTATCCTAAGGGCTCGCCTTTTTATATGGATGGCCCCGGAAGCGCTACCGATCTAGCAAAGCGCATCGGCGAGATGTCCAATGGCCGGTTGAAGATTCAAGTTTTTGGAGCGGGTGAGTTAATTCCAGCATTTGAGGGTTTTGATGCGGTGCGATCGGGCACCGTGGAAATGAATCACGCCAATAGCTATTTTTGGACTGGCAAAACAGCCGCTGCCCAATACTTCACAGCTGTACCTTTTGGCCTGAATTTCCAAGGTATGAACGGCTGGCTGTATGACGGCGGCGGTATTGATCTCTGGAATGAGACCTATGCTCCATTTGGCATGGTGGCTATGCCTTGCGGTAATACTGGTGTACAAATGACCGGTTGGTTTAAAAAGAAAATTAATAGCGTTGCAGACCTCAAGGGCCTGAAGATGCGTATCCCTGGCCTGGCCGGTAAGGTCTACGCTAATCTAGGTGTCGACGTGAAGGTGCTCCCAGGCGGCGAGATTTTCCCTGCGCTAGAGCGTGGCGTTATTGACGCAGCGGAGTTCGTTGGCCCATTCCAAGACCGTCGTCTCGGTTTGCAAAAAGCAGCCAAGTTTTACTACACCACCGGATGGCATGAGCCCGCAACCACTTCTGAACTTCTCATCAATAAGGCCGCATGGGAGAAGCTACCAAAGGATCTCCAGGCAGTAGTACAAAACGCATCTGCCGCATGTAATGTCATTGGCGAGGCATGGTGCCAGCGCAACAATGCGGAAGCAATGGAGGACTTGGTTAAGAAGCAGGGAGTTACTGCGCTTCCACTGCCGGATTCAGTTGTGGCTGCAATGCGTACAGAGACGAAGAAGATTTTGGATGCCGCCGCAGCTGCTGATCCAATGACAAAGAAAGTGCACGACTCGTATTTTGCGTTTAAGCGGAACTATGACATTTGGGCTTCATACAGTGAGGCCACTTACCACAACAAAGTTCGCGGCTAATTTGTTTTTTAATTATTTGAGTTAGGAATTCGTGTGCAAAAGTCCTTAGATACAATCGCAGCGCGTATTGAAGGCTTACTTGATCACATTGGCAGGGCCACGTCGTACGTGGCCCTAGCCATTGTTGTCTTGATAGTCATCAACGTAACATTGAGATACAGCATGAGTCTGGGAACCGTTTGGGCTCAGGAGCTGGAGTGGCACCTCTTAGCAGCATTAATTTTGTTTGGCATGAGCCATGCATTGCTTCGTGGTGACAATGTCCGAGTTGATTTGTTTTATGCCAACTACAAACCAAAAACTAAGTTATATGTTGACCTTTTGTCAGCAACATTAACCGTCATTGTGGCAATCTTTTTTATATTGCTCTCCATTAAGTACGTTAACCAATCGTTTTCGATTGGGGAAATGTCGCCGGACCCCGGGGGGATTCCATACCGCTGGATGGTGAAGGCGCTCATTCCGATTGGCTTCTCCCTTTTAGCACTGCAAGGTGTGGGTGAGTTTTGTCGCGTGATTGTGAACTACCAAACAAAAGGCGAGGGCAATCATGTTTGAGATGCAAACCATGGCTATTTTTATGCTCATTGGCTTTTTTGTCATGCTAATGATTGGTGTGCCAGTAGCAATTTCCCTAGCAACCGTTGGTTTTGTATTCGGTTATCTGGGTTTTGGGCCAGTCCTATTCAACCTCTTGCCGGCGCGAGTCTTTGGCGTGGTGGCAGGTTATCAGTGGCTTGCCATTCCCTTATTTATCTTTATGGGGATTACGCTAGAAAAGTCTGGACTAGCGGATGATTTATTGGACGTAATCGGACACGTTGCTGGCGGTATTAAGGGCGGCATGGCGGTTGGCATCATCCTGTTTGGCGCATTAATGGGCGCTACTACGGGTATCGTTGGCGCAACGGTCATTACCTTGGGATTATTAACTTTACCTACCTTGATTCGGCGGGGCTATGACAAAAGTATTGCGTGCGGCGCCATTTGTGCGTCCGGAACTTTAGGGCAAATCATTCCACCTAGTTTGATTTTGATTTTGCTCTCCGACATCATGCAACTGTCCGTAGGAACTCTATTTGCAGCCGCAGTAGGACCTGGAATGATGTTGGTGGTGGTCTATATCGTTTTCATTCTGATTCTGGGATGGCTTAAGCCCGACTTAATGCCTCCCATTCCCAAGGAAGAGCGTAGCCGGGTTTCCGGTAAGGAGCTCACCATCCGCTTTTGGAAGGTGGTGGTTCCTCCCATTATGTTGGTCGTCGCCGTATTAGGCTCAATCGTTGCGGGTATAGCTGCCCCAACCGAAGCGGCAGCGATGGGCGCCATTGGCGGCGTTATCGTCACCATTTTCTCTGGACGCTTTTCATGGGCAAAGCTGAAATTGGTTGCGCTGGATACAACCAAAATTAGTGCCATCATGATGTTCATTCTGATTTGCGCTCAAGTGTTTGCACTGTCATTTCGCGGCCTCAATGGTGAGGAACTGATTGCCGGCATGTTTGAGGTGATTCCAGGCGGCGTTAATAGCGATATTTGGTTTATGTTGCTGCTGATTTTTATTCTGGGTTTCTTCATTGAGTGGATTGAGATTAGCTATATCGCCGTTCCACTTTTCTTGCCAGTACTCATAGCGCAAGGTGCTGATCCTGTCTGGATTGCCATGATGATCACGGTATGTTTACAGTCATCGTTCCTAACGCCACCATTCGGCTGGGCCCTGTTTTATTTAAAAGGGGTGGCGCCACCGGAGGTGAAGATCAAGCATCTATATAAAGGCGTCATTCCATTTATCTTTATGCAGGGCGTTGCTTTGTTCTTGGTGTTCTATTACCCACAGATTTCATTGTGGCTACCTAAGACGATTGGTTGGTGACGTAATACTCTCGGGGTAACGTATCAGGAAAATCAGGATCGCTATGCGATCCTGATTTCTTTTAAAGGGGCAATAAAGGAGAGGGCGGATACTGAACGTTGCTTTAACGCGTATTACTTTGGTTTAGAACCAAATAAAATGGCAGCAACGGCTTGATTGCCAATCGATTGTTGTAATCCTAAGAAAATCAAGTAAGGCCAGAGAATCAGCCAATACATCAACGCTAGTGCTGCAATGTAAATTGGGTCGCCGTGTCCAAATGACGATATGGACTCTAAAAATGATTTGCCATGCAAAAGTCCATCAATTCCTGCCTCGGCAAAACTCAGTGCGAGCACAATGCCAAGGTAGGCTATGGAGTGCCAGACGATGGATTTAATGAGGCCGCGATTGGTATCCACGCGTAATGGAAATATTGCTTTGCTGATCATCATGAATTTAGCGCATAAAGCCGCTTTAATAATGGCAAGCCCAAACGGGGTAATTGGTATTGCCGCCTCCCGCAGGAGCGCAAACGAAAAAAAGGCGATTGCACAAAACCAGGTAGCAAAATACAGAGTCAAGAGTGCAGCTTGAACAAATTCATCCTTGATCCGGTGACGTAGACCTTCTTTGGCCTTTTGGGTAGGGGGATTCAGGCTATTCATCGCTGAATTGTAACGATCTTCTTACGGGCTGATTACTTTGATTTATTCTTATGGGATGAATATCCACAGTGATTTTGCCGAGCGCATTGTTTTGCATGCGGATGAACTGGTATGGCAAGCGTCACCCGTCGCTGGAGTGAGGCGTAAATACCTCGATCGTGTGGGCGATGAGGTCGCACGCGCAAGCTCGATTGTGCGATACGAGCCTAATACATCATTTGAACAACATACCCATGATGGGGGTGAAGAGATTTTGGTGCTCGATGGCTGCTTTTCAGACGAGAAGGGTGATTATTCCGCGGGAACGTATTTACGCAATCCGCCGGGTAGCCATCACACCCCCTTTTCGAATGCTGGCTGTACCCTATTTGTAAAGCTACGGCAGTTTGAGCGAGCGGATAGCCAGGAACTTCGTATCAATACGAAAACCAGCGATTGGTATCCTGGGCTAGTGCCTGGACTATCAGTGATGCCCCTGCATGAGCATCAGGGCATTAGTACGGCCTTAGTGCGCTGGGCTCCCAATACGGTGTTTAACCCCCATGTTCATCCGGGCGGCGAGGAAATTTATGTCCTGGATGGCGTCTTTCATGACGAGTTTGGAGTCTATCCCAAGGGAAGCTGGATTCGTAGCCCCCGGTACAGCAAACATGCTCCATTTACTCGGCAGGAGGGTGCGCTTATTTACGTCAAGGTAGGGCATTTGGCCTAATAGTAGAGGCTTAAAGGGATAGTTTTGCAAGTAAGTATGAATGGCTTGGTTAGCACCCTCAAAGTGTATGATCTGAGCCATGCAAACCGGCCTTAATCCACCCCAGCCAGCACCTACTGGTCAGCATATTATTCAGGTCGTCCGCAACTGGGGTCCTGTGGGCGGCATGGAGTCTTATGTTTGGCATTTAAGCCATGCGCTAGCGCAGCACAATTACCGTGTCACCATCGTTTGCGAAAAATCCCATGAAGTAACGGCCGCTTGCAATATTGAGGTTATTGAGACGGGTTTGTTGCCACCAAAGCCACGCTGGATTTTGTATTGGCGTTTTGCAAATAAAGTGGAGGCGGTGATTCAATCGATTCGAGGTCAGTGCATTGTGCATAGCCACGAGCGCTCGGTTAGCCACGATCTCACCACCTTTCATTCGATGCCGTTTGCTGGAATAAAAGAGAAATCCATTTGGCGTCGACTATCGATTCGGGTATGGGCTTATTTGCGGATGGAGGCGCGTGAGCTTGGCGTATCGCCAAATCCTGCTGTTTCTATTGTTCCCGTGTCCGCTGTCATTGCCAAAGCGATTTCGAAGTATTACCCCTCGGTGGTCAATCAAATCGTCTCCCCCATCTCTCCGGGTGTCATGGCCATGCCACAACGACCACAGCGTATCGTCCCCATGGACGGCGGCACGATTGGTTTTATTGGAAAAGAGTGGGGTCGTAAGGGTTTTGCTCTTTTTATGCAAATCGCCACGCAGTTACAACAGCTACGCCCTCATTTGCGGCTCGTCGTATTGGGGCCAGAGCAGGCGGAGGTAGCGGATCAGTGCCGCAATTATCCCGGCGCGATTGCGTTTTTGGGCTGGCAATCCAGCGGGTCTTTTTTTCAGGATCTCGATTTACTTATTCACCCAGCCTCCAGCGAAGCCTATGGCATGGTCATTGCTGAGGCTATGGCCTGCCATGTGCCGGTATTGGTATCGGATGCCTGCGGGGCAGCAGTGGATGTATCCGAGCGCCATGGAACAGTTCTATCTATCCAAAATTCAGTCAGCGAATGGGTTCAAGCCGGAGATGCATTGCTCCGGAGTACACAACCCGCGGCAGGATATCTGCGGCCATGGGCGCAGGTTGCTGCAGAATACGAAACGCAATACCACGCCATTTCATTAAAAAAATACCAAACCACCACAAAAACATAACAACATGAAATACAACGTACGGCTAACTTTTCAATACGGGCTCACTATTTTTTTGAGTGCATTTTTATTATTTCAGGTTCAGCCCTTAATTGGAAAAATGATCCTGCCATGGTTTGGTGGCTCTGCATCGGTTTGGACGACCTGCATGCTGTTTTTCCAAGCCACTTTGCTATTTGGCTATATCTATTCGCATTGGATTGTGAAAGCGCTCAGTCCGTATCGGCAGAGCATGCTGCACATCGCATTGCTATTAATTAGTTTGTCATTGCTGCCACTAGCTGCTAGTGAGTTATGGAAGCCCACCGGTAGTGAAAATCCCACCTTGCAAATTTTGGGCCTCTTATTTGCTTCCATTGGTTTGCCTTACTTTGTGCTATCGACAACCGGCCCGCTGATCCAGGCTTGGTTTGCGCGGGAGCGCACGGGCGGCATTCCATATCGCTTATTCGCTTTATCTAATTTTGGATCGATGCTGGCTTTATTGGCCTATCCAATTGCCTTTGAGCCCATGCTGCCAACCCAGTGGCAATCGTACTGCTGGTCAGGCTTGTATGTCATTTTTGTCTTGACCTGCGGCCTCTTGGCATGGCGCAATCGCAATAGCGTCGCCCTGGTAGAGACAGAAAAAGATAATTCGCCGGCACCCACTGCACTCCATTTGCTTACTTGGATCCTATTGGCAGCGTGCCCTTCGATTCTGATGGTGGCGGATACCAGCTTCTTAACTGAAAACATTGCCCCAGTTCCGATGATCTGGGTTGCTCCTTTGGCCCTGTACCTGCTGTCCTTCATTATCTGCTTTGAGGGGAGTGGCTGGTATAAGCGCAAGCTTTTCCTGCCCTTGCTTGTTGCATCGCTATTTATCTTGGCTTATCTGCCCACCCTTGGCTTAAATGAGCTGCCCGTGATGATTTCGACCGGGGTTAATTTATTTTCATTCTTTGTGGTGTGCATGGTTTGCCATGGCGAGCTGGCAGCCCAGCAGCCAAATTCACGTTACCTGACTACCTATTATTTGATGCTGGCCGTTGGCGGTGTGATGGGCGGCTTCTTTGTGGGCATCATTGCGCCATATTGGTTTACCGAAAACTATGAACTATCGGTTGGCATCGTATTAACTGGCATTGTGGTTGCGCTAGTGTTTTTGTCGAATACACGGTTTAAAACTAAGCAACTTAAGCTTACAGCTGCCGCTGGCATTGCTTCCTTTTTAGTGCTCATTAGCGTGATTCGGATTGACGATCATTCGCATGACATTGCTGGCATTGAGTTAACGCAACGTAATTTCTATGGCACCCTCAAAGTCTATGTTGATGAGGCTCGTGGTTATAAAACCATGCAGCACGGTCAGATTAGCCATGGCAGTCAATTTACGGATCCTGCTAAAGCCCAAGAGCCCACGACATATTATGTGCGCGAGAGTGGGGTAGGTCAGGCCATCGTGATCAAGTCCCAATCCAGTGAGCCGATTAAAGTGGGCGTGGTCGGTCTCGGGGTTGGCACCCTAGCTGGCTACGCACGCAAGGGCGATGTGTATCGCTTTTATGAGATCAATCCGCAGGTGATTGACGCTGCTCAAAAGCACTTTACATTTTTATCCAATAGTGCTGCCAGCATCCAGCATGTCTTAGGTGATGCGCGCTTGCAGTTGGAGCAGGAGCCCAATCAGCAATTCGATGTCCTCGTGATTGATGCCTTCTCGGGCGATTCCGTGCCGATTCATTTGTTAACCAAGGAAGCCTTTACGCATTACTTTAGGCACCTAAAGAGCGATGGCATCCTAGCGCTGCACATTACCAATCGCTTTTTGGATTTAAAGCCCGTAGTCAAAACCGCTACGAATGCTTTTGATCAAGATGTGAAGGTGGTGCGCTTTGCTGCCTCAGAAACCAAAGTGGGCTACCGGTCCGAGTGGGCGCTGATTAGTAAGGATAAAAAATCCTTCCGGGAGATCCAGTTTGTCAATGCCGAGGAAATTGATACGCCAAAAGACTTTAATTTATGGCGCGATGATTACAGCAGCCTTTTGTCCATCATCAAATAAACCAATCAATGAGTGTATCGGTTTCCTCTCTTGAATTTGACACCATTATTGTCGGTGCCGGCAGCGCGGGCTGCCTTTTGGCTAACCGGCTATCTGCCGACCCAAAACACCGGGTGTTATTACTTGAGGCTGGTGGTGAGGATGATTGGTTTTGGATCAAAGTGCCTGTTGGTTATTTATTTACGATTAACAATCAACGAACCGATTGGTGTTTTAAGACAGAGACTGATCCGGGTCTAAATCAGCGTTCGATTCATTACGCCAGAGGCAAGGGCATCGGCGGATCATCGTCCATCAACGCCATGATTTATATGCGCGGGCAGGCGAGTGATTATGAGCGCTGGGCAGAGCTCACGGGCGATCCGATATGGCAGTGGGATCAAACTCTTGAGACCTATAAATCGCTCGAAGATTACTATGCGGGCCCCAATGCATGGCACGGCGACTCTGGCGAGATGCGCGTGGAGCGGCCTCGTGTGCAATGGGACATTCTGGATGCGTGGCGCGAGGCAGCTAATCAACAAGGGATACCCAAGATTGAGGAGTTCAATCGGGGTGATAACGAGGGCTGCGCCTACTTTCAGATGACGCAAAAACGAGGAGAGCGTTGGTCAATGGCCGATGCTTACTTACATCCCATTCGGCAACGACCGAACCTCACCATACTGACGAAAGCCCAGGTGTTGCAATTAAAACTTCGCCCCATTAGCGATGCAAGCCTAAATCAACATCGCTTCACACAATCGGCTTGGCACGGCGCCCAAACCGAAGTCTACGGTTTGGACTTTTTGCACGATGGCGTTCGCAAAACGGCCTTAGCCCAAGATCAGGTCATCCTCTCTGCTGGATCAATCGGATCGCCGCACCTGATGCAGATTTCAGGGATTGGATCAAGAGCGCATCTGGAGAGTATCGGCATTAAAACGCAGGTTGAGCTCCCTGGCGTTGGTGAAAATCTGCAAGATCATTTGCAAATTCGGACGGTTTATCAGGTAGACAACTGTAAAACCGTCAATACACTCTATAAGAATTGGCTAACCCGAATTGGTATGGGCCTAGAGTATGTCTTTAAGCGGACTGGGCCCTTAACGATGCCGCCATCTACCTTGGGTGCCTTTACGAAAAGCGACCCCAGTCAAACCAGTGCCAATATTGAATGGCATGTGCAGCCTCTATCTTTACCTAAATTTGGTGAGCCGCTGCACCCATTTAATGCCATTACGCCAAGCGTATGCAATTTACGCCCCAGCTCACGTGGCTGGGTGAGGGCGGTATCGCCCGACGCTCTGCAAGATCCGCAGATTCAGTGCAACTACTTATCTACTGCCGATGATATGGCGGTGGCTGTTGCCAGCTTAAGGCTTACTCGAACGATTATGGCCAGCCCCGCACTCCAGCCTTTTGCTCCAAAAGAGGTATTGCCTGGAGCGGATATTCAAAGCGATGCGGACTTAGAAGAGGCTGCCCGAAATTTAGGGACCACCATCTTTCATCCTGTTAGTACCTGCGCCATGGGGAAGGTAGATCAGCATGGCAAAGCAGAAAATCCCCATACCGTGCTTGACTCAGAATGCCGTGTGAGGGGTGTAGCTCGGTTGCGGGTGATTGATGCCTCTGCTATGCCCTGCATTACTTCTGGCAACACCAATGCCCCCGTTATGTTGATTGCAGAGACAGTGGTGCGAAAGATGCTCGCAGAGTGCGCATAGTATCTGGCTAAAAAAAGACTAGCTTCTACGATTCCTAAGAATTAATGCGCAACTGCTTTTTGAGCAAGCTTTCTGCGTTTTTTCAGTAACCAGGCAGTATGGATTCGGGTGAGTGCCATGATCGGCCACAGCATCGCGCAAAGCAGGACCCAAAAAATGCGACTTTCAAAAAATGGGTTCCCATCCAACTCTTTTGCCGTATGAGGCCCTTCGCTAAACAAGTGCCGCTGTGAAAACGTTACAAATCCAAAACAAGCACCAAAGAGGATGTAAAGACTGATAAAAGTCGTGTCGGTCATCATTTTTACCTCACATCAGTTGTGTAAAGTAAATATTACATTAAAGATGTAAAAGAAAAAGCCCCTTATTTTAAAAAGGGGCTTTTGATGTATTTGGCTCCTCGACCTGGGCTCGAACCAGGGACCTACGGATTAACAGTCCGGCGCTCTACCGACTGAGCTATCGAGGAATTGCGTAAGCCAATATCATACAACATCTTCCATTTTTGCCTTAAATATGCGCTTTATCGACCTGCGAGTAATCCTGTACCTAATCCTAGCTGCCTTACTGTGGGCTGGTAATGCGGTCGTGGGGAGATTGCTCGTTGGGGAGATATCCCCATTGTTGCTGAGTACCGTCCGCTGCTTGGTGGCCGCGGCCGTGTTATTGCCATTCGGTGTCTCAGTGTTGCGTGCCAATAGCGATCTTTGGAAAAACAAAAAGCGCTTTTTGCTACTGGGCTTATTCGGCGTGGGCGGCTATAACATGCTGCTCTATTTGGCGATTCAGACATCTACTCCCATTAATGTGACCTTAATCGGGGCAAGCATGCCCATTTGGATGCTCTTAATCGGCGCTTTATTTTTTGGCAATCGACCTAGCGGCTACCAAGTGATCGGGGCCTTGATTTCCATCCTTGGGGTTTGCATCGTTCTTTCAAGAGGAGATTGGCTGGCCATTTTGCAAGTCCAATTTGTGTACGGTGATTTACTCATGGTCTTGGCAACGGTTTTGTGGGCGTTTTACAGCTGGATGCTGACAAAGCCGGGAAATAGCTCCGAGCGTCGTTGGCCTTGGAATGATTTCTTATTAGCGCAGGTTTTGGTGGGTCTACTGTGGTCGTCTGCATTTTCTGTTGTGGAGTGGCAGGGCGGTTATATGCATTTTGAGCCCAGTCTGTTGGTCTGCCTGCTGATTTTGTATGTGGCCATTGGCCCATCCCTGATTGCATACCGCTGTTGGGGTCTGGGCGTTGCTAAAGCAGGGCCAACGGTTGCTGCCTTCTTTGCTAATTTCATACCCCTTTTTACTGCCATCCTCTCAACGTTGATTCTGGGAGAATCCCCTCAGGGCTTTCATGGACACGCCTTTTTATTGATTGTGATCGGAATTGGCTTGTCGGCAACATTAAAACCAAAAGAGCGTATTTCGAACTAAGATAGCAGCATGGAAACCAGCAAAAAAACCTCGGTACGCATTCCTAAAATACTGACGATTGCCGGCTCGGATAGCGGCGGTGGAGCGGGTCTGCAGGCGGATCTCAAGGTGATTACCGCCCTAGGTGGATACGGCATGACAGTGGTGACTGCAATCACTGCGCAAAACACCCTTGGCGTGACTAAAATTCAGGGGATCGATCTGGATGTAATTGAGGCGCAAATTGATGCGGTAGTCAGCGACATCGGCGTAGATGCAGTGAAGATTGGCATGCTTTCCAGCCCGGAGATTGTGCACTGCGTTGCTGCGTCACTGCGTCGCCATGCAATCAAAACCATTGTGCTAGATCCTGTCTTGCGGGCAACATCGGGCGCAAGCTTAGGAGGCGATGCAACTGCACACGCCATACGTGAGGTTTTATTTCCGCTGGCAACGGTGATTACACCCAATATGGAAGAGGCCTCCATATTGCTTGGCCGCCCAATTTCAGAGCCTACCGACTTTGAGCAGGCGGCACGGGATTTGATCGAAATGGGCCCAGCCGCGGTATTGATTAAGGGCGGACACCTTGATGCAAAGCATACGCAGCTAATGGATTTTTTGATGTGGCGAGCAATCGATGGGGATGGCAAAAAAATCCTAGAACAGAAAAAACTCCTGCATTACCGTGTCAATACACCCAACACCCATGGCACTGGCTGCTCTCTTGCATCGGCAATTGCGACCTATTTAGCAGATGGTCATCACCTTAGTCATGCTGTTGCAAAAGGAATTGCTTATGTTGAGGCTGGATTGGAAGCGGGCGTTTATCTGAGTATTGGCGTAGGCCCGGGACCACTATGGCATATGCATGCCTTTTATCCTACGGTATTACTTGACGATCTGGATTTAGGGCATTGATCAAGTTCACCGTAGGCATTTATTTGTGAGGCAACATAATCCGAATAGTTACATACATGAGCAGTGCTGCAATTGCCATCATGCAGGAGGCAATTAATGGGCTAATGCTTTTAAAAAGGCCTAATATGCCCCCGGTGATGGCTCCAAAAAACATTTCAAACGCGTAAAAACTGCCGGCTACAAGGCCAAAATTTGACTTAAATGGGCGCATTACTGCAACCTGCGTCGCCGGAAATATAGCCCCAACTCCAAAAAGGATAACGGCAACTAAAAGTAGCAAGAAGAATAAATTGATTACCTCTAATGCCGAAAAAAGCAGCATTAGGCTGGATGCCAATAAAACCAAGATGCTTGCTCGCCGTATTAGGCTGTCAAGTGATGTATGTGCACCACGTTTACGTGTAAATACTGTTCCCGCAATATAGCCAATAATAACTGCAGAAAATGAAAAACCATAAGCAACTGGCCCTAAGTCAAAATACTGCTGCAATAAAAATGATGATGATGCTATGAATGAAAAATAAATGGACCATGCCAAGCTAATAATTAGAGTGTAGGCAATAAATTCCCGATGCGTACCAAGTAATCTCAGCTCTATAAGCGTATCCAAAAGACTCAACTTGTTTTTGCAATGAGTATGAGACTCCCTCAAAAGCAAAAAGGCAAGTGTAAATAAGATTAGCGAAAATGCTGCAATAAAGACAAATGTGCCGCGCCAGCCAACACTTTCTACCAGCATTCCTCCAAGAATTGGACCTGCAGTCGGCGATAGAGCTAGGCCGGCTGAAAGATAGCTCAGTATTCGAACCTGATCATTACAGTCAAATAAATCGCGAACTACAACACGGGCCAGTAACGTTGCAGATCCACCTCCAAAGGCCTGAATGAATCGCAGTAATACTAAACCGCCTATTGACTCTATAAAAATAGAGGCAACAGAGGCTGCTGCAAAAATAGCAATCCCAGCAAGAATGATTGGTCGCCTGCCATATCGATCTGAAATAACTCCAGAAATCATGAGGCTGCTAGAGTAGCCGATCATATAGGCTGTGAGAGTCAGCATCACATTGGCTTGATTCGTCGATAAACTTTCCTGAAGAAAGGGGAGTGCTGGTAGATAAACGTCTGTAGCCAGCATTGGCAGTATTACTAGTAATGTGAGTAGAAAAACTAGTAATCGGGGATTGCTCACTACGTGTTTTTCTATCTTATTCATGGGCAACTGTCTGTTTGTCAGTTTGCGAACCATGGATAAGATTTCTTTTGCGCAGCCATTTTTTGAAGCAAAATTTTGCAGTACCCGTTGGCTGTGCCAGCAGCTCCGCCGCCAACGATAGCAATAGCAATGGGTTCATTATTTGTCATGCAGTCTTTTTGGTTTATCAATGGCTTTATAGGGCGCCATTGGATTAAGTTGACCGCACATTATGATGTGCTTCAGCACTTCTTTAATTAGTATTTACCCTTAAAATAGGGTTTTTTATAGACTTAATTTAGAAAAAATAGACTAAAGTCATTTTTATTAATTAATAAATATTGTAGGAATTTTATAAGTAATAAATATATCAGTGATCCAAGCGCATTAGCTGACTTAGTCGCTTTACTGCAGCCTCTGGATCGTCTGACCCTGTAATTGCCCGCACTACCGCAACGGAACCCACACCGGTTTGCGCTACCGCTTGAATGGTGTTTTCATTAATGCCGCCAATACCAACCAGGGGATAGTGGCGCATGAGCTGGGCATACTTGCGCAGTCGCCCGAGTCCCTGCGGAGCAGTAGGCATCTTCTTTAACTGCGTTGGAAAGACGGCGCCCATCGCAATGTAACTCGGTAAAAATGAGTCGGCGTACACCATTTCAGCATAGCCATGCGTACTCAAACCCAAACGTAAACCGGCTTTACGAATGGCATCCAAATCAGCCAGTGCCAGGTCTTCTTGACCTAAGTGAACGCCATAAGCGCCTGCATCAATCGCTTCTTGCCAATAGTCATTAATAAACAGAAGGGTCTTACTTCCTTTGACGGCAGCAACGGCAGCATTGATTTCTGCTATGAGGCGTCCGCGGTCAAGGGTGCCTTCGGCTTTATAGCGCAACTGAACTGTCGGCACTTCGGCATCGACCATGCGCTTAACCCATTCGGCATTGGGCAATACAGCATATAGTCCGAGTGCATGAGGGCATGCAGGAAAGGCTTTGGAATGCGCCTGGTGCGGCGTTGGCATTAAGTCAAAGTAGTCGGGCAGGCTTGGCCAGCTCGCCGGATGAAAGCCGCCCGCATGGTGCGCCATGCGTGACCACGCTTTACCTAAGACCTGTGCATCGGTTTGAATAAACCCCATCTGGATTGCAGCCAGAGCGCCAGCTAGTTCGTAATGATCGCCAGCGTGCGTATTATCTAATGCAGGTGGCAGTTGATTGATGCTGGATTCAGGAACAGGAATGGCGAGATCATCTTGCCGATGGCAGGCGATGATTTGCTCCGCAAGATCGCGAATCAGACTCATGAGGTCTGATGCCAAAACGGGGTGCCAACCAAGGGGGTGCTCGCCTGCGCTGAATTCTGCGCCTGCATGGCACCAGATAAATAGGCTGCCCGACCGGCATCGACGGCTTTTGCAAACGCCGTCGCCATTGCTACTGGATTATCGGCCAAGGCTACGGCGGTGTTGAGCAAAACACCATCAAAGCCCCACTCCATGACAGTGCAGGCATGGGATGGTAGGCCAAGACCGGCATCCACCAAGAGCGGCACCTGCAAGCGCTCACGCAAGAGTTTCATGGCATAGGGATTAAGTGGCCCTTGCCCAGTTCCAATGGGCGCTGCCCAGGGCATCACTGCTTGGCAGCCAACGTCTACTAAGCGTTGACAGAGGATTAAATCCTCGGTGCAGTAGGGCAAGACCTTGAAGCCATCTTTAATCAGGGTTTCAGCAGTTTGAACTAAACGCAAGGTATCGGGCTGCAGGGTGTAATCATCACCAATTAATTCGAGCTTAATCCAGTCAGTCTCAAATACTTCACGGGCCATCTGCGCTGTCGTAATGACTTCTTGTGGGCTATGGCAGCCAGCGGTATTTGGCAAAACGGGGACAGCCATTTTTTTCAGTAAATCCCAAAAGCCACTGTGCGCTTCGGTAGTTGAAGTACCTTGGCGCCTGAGGCTCACAGTGATCATTCCGGGCTTTGCTAGTGCAACCGCATTTTCCAGAATTTGCGGCGATGGATAGCGTGAGGTACCAAGGAGCAAGCGACTTGCAAAGGTCTCGCCATAGAGAACCAATGCATCGCTGGTAGAAAGGGGAAGTGAAGTCGTCATGGGAACAGATGTATTGTCGAAGGTAGATTAACCGCCGGTGACCGGAGCGATGATTTCAACCTGATCGTTGTCCTGCAGGATATATTCCGCATGGCGCGTCTTAGGCACAAATTGCAAATTAACAGCAACCGCATAGGGCGGCTTTGCCTCAATCATCACCAAGAGATCGGTAATGCGGCTATTGCTGGGTAGCTCGCGCGGAATTTGATTGGCTATGATGCGCATGCGAGTAACTCACGTTGGGGGTCCTGCGTCACCCGCAAATCGAGGCGCTTGGCTAATGCACTACTGGCAGACGACTGGTCTGCCGAAGACCTCAGTAGCTCAATAGCGCAATCCATTACTGCGGGCGCAATTAAGAAGCCATGCCGATACAAACCATTAATTAACATCAGCCCAGGCTTGCTGACTCGAATCTCAGGCAAATTATCTTTGAGGGTGGGGCGGCATTGCGTACTCATTTCCAGAATACGTGCTTCAGCAAAACCGCTGTGCACGGTATAGACCGCACTGAGTAATTCCATTGCCGAGCGAACGCTGGTGGGCGATAAGTCTTCGGATTCAATTTCAGTAGCACCAACCACATACATATCATCCTCTTTAGGAGCAATGTAAATGGGGTAACGTGGGTGAATGAGCCGAGTAGGGCGCTTGAGTTTGACTTCAGGCGCATGCAGTCGAATCACTTCGCCGCGGATGCCGCGCAAGGGATTCGATTCCCAAGCCTCTTTTGCACCTAGGCCGCGGCAATCAATCACCCAGTCATGCTTTCCTTGGCGATGCAAATCATCGGGATCGATTGCCTGATTCCAATGCAGCTTCACTTGCATGGCACCGAGTGCATGCAATAAGGAGACCAGCAGTTGCCGATTATCGAGTTGGCCTTCGTGCGGCAAAAACAAACCCTGATGAAAGCGGTCGGCTAGGCTGGGCTCAAGTCCTTCTAGGGAGTGACGATCGAGTTGTTGTGGCTGCTCTAGCGGAAAGGCGGAAGCACCCGGCTGCTGACTCTCACGGCAATTACGGATGAGTTGCGAGCTAAGACGTTTGGCTTCGATAGCATCTTGTTGGTGCCAAACAAACACCGTCCCTTCTTGCTGAAAAAAAACCGGAAGACTGAGTTCGGCTGTGAGGGCTTGCCAGCGCGGTAAGCTGTACATGCCCATTTGCACCACATTGGCCTCGGTGATTGCAGACTCTGCAAGTGGAGCCAGCATTGCTGCCGCAATGGTTGCAGCAGCATGCTCGCCATCCGTTCCGCCGCGGTCATAGAGTGATACATCCGCACCCCCTTTTGCTAGGGCGTAAGCCATCATCCGGCCGATGAGGCCAGCCCCGACGATGGCTATTCGCTTGCCAGCAAAAGATGGACTCTGGTCAACGAGCATGGTGTGTACAGCCAATGCCTTATTGGTAAATCTCGCTACCGCGTTTGCGGAACTCAATCGACTTTTCTTCCATGCCTTTGACTGCCTCCACTACTTTTGGATTGCCATTGGCATCTAAAGTAGCAGCGTAGTCACGCACCTCTTGAGTGATCTTCATTGAGCAGAACTTCGGACCGCACATCGAGCAGAAGTGGGCAATCTTGGCTCCTTCCGCAGGCAAGGTGGCGTCGTGATACTCACGCGCACGCTCCGGATCGAGGCCTAAATTGAACTGATCTTCCCAGCGGAACTCAAAGCGCGCTTTTGATAGTGCGTTATCGCGAACTTGAGCGCCGGGCAAGCCTTTGGCTAAGTCTGCGCCATGCGCTGCAATCTTGTAGGTAATGATCCCTTCGCGCACATCTTCTTTATCTGGTAAACCCAAATGCTCTTTCGGTGTGACGTAGCAAAGCATCGCTGTGCCGTACCAACCAATTTGCGCTGCGCCAATGCCGCTGGTAATGTGGTCATAGCCTGGTGCAATATCGGTAATCAGTGGTCCAAGGGTATAAAAGGGCGCCTCTAAGCAATGCTTGAGCTCTTCAGTCATATTCTCTTCAATGCGCTGCATCGGAACATGGCCGGGGCCTTCGATCATGACCTGAACGTCGTGCTTCCAGGCTTTCGCAGTGAGCTCGCCCAAGGTATGCAATTCACCAAACTGGGCCGCATCATTGGAGTCCGCAATACAGCCTGGACGTAAACCATCGCCTAAGCTAAAGGACACGTCATAGGCCTTCATGATCTCGCAAATTTCATCGAACTTGGTGTAGAGGAAATTCTCTTTGTGGTGAGCGAGGCACCATTTCGCCATGATCGAGCCACCGCGCGACACAATGCCAGTGATGCGATCGGCTGTGAGCGGAACGTAACGGAGTAAGACCCCAGCATGAATGGTGAAGTAATCCACGCCTTGTTCAGCTTGCTCTACCAAGGTGTCACGGAACATTTCCCAGGTAAGGTCTTCGGCGATGCCGCCGGTTTTATCCAGGGCCTGATAAATCGGTACCGTACCAATCGGTACAGGGGAATTGCGAATAATCCATTCGCGAGTTTCGTGGATGTGTTTACCAGTGGAGAGATCCATGATGGTGTCTGCACCCCAACGAATCGACCACACCATCTTTTCGACCTCTTCATTAATCGAGGAAGTGACGGCAGAGTTACCTAAGTTACCGTTAATCTTGACGCGGAAGTTGCGGCCAATAATCATCGGCTCTAATTCGGGGTGATTAATGTTGGCTGGAATAATCGCACGACCGGCAGCAATTTCTTGGCGAACAAATTCAGGGGTCACGATCTCTGGTAAGTTCGCGCCATAGCCTTTACCAGGATGTTGCTTGAGCAATTGGGTGTAACGAGGGTCTTTGCGTAATTGCTCCAGACCCATCGACTCACGCAAGGCAACGTATTCCATCTCAGGTGTAATGATGCCTTGGCGGGCGTAATGCATTTGACTAACGTTAGCGCCAGACTTCGCTACGCGCGGCGCGCCGATGTGGGCAAAGCGCAGGTGTTGGGTAGCAGCATCTTTGGAGCGCGCGACACCATACTCTGAAGTAGGGCCAGCTAATTGCTCGGTATCACCCCGTTCTGCAATCCAATTGGCACGCAGTTTTGGCAAGCCTTTTTCTAGGTTAATCACAATATCCGGATCACTGTAGGGACCCGAAGTGTCGTAGACAGGCACAGGTGGATTGGGAACCATCTCTTTACCAACCGCGGTAGCCAATTGCTCAATCATGCGAATCGGTGCCTTGATGTCTGCGCGCGAGCCCTCTAAGTACGTCTTGGTTGAAGCGGGATACGCAAACTTTTGCCCAAAGTCACGCTCAAGGCTTTTGAGGGTGGGGATCTCTGGTTTTGCGGGTTTTGTTTTTACGTCTGCTGTGCTCATATCCATCTCCTAACTGATTATTCGATGGACGAAACCGGGTACCGGTTTTGATGATACTCCCCACGCCAGCATTATCTGGATCGGGTAATAGGGTCTTTCTCAGCGCCACCAATTACGGAGGGCACCCCTGTTTCATCCTTATTTATATTTAACCATGATTCGAGGACAAGTGTCCTGACCTGAGTCAAACTTAAATAATGCTGCGCCGCAAAATAAAATCAGCGGTGACCAGGGCAGCATCGGCAGTAAATTCATCGGCTAAGATCCGGGCAGCCGCCTCTGCATAGGAAACCGCAATAAAGCCAGCGACCTCGCCATCCCGGTTGGTGGGCAATAGATTGCTTGGCAGCACTAAATCATAGACAAATAGCGATTCCGCATGGAATCCCAAGGGCGGGGTAGGCCTACGCATCTCTATACGGCCTGCGGGCTGAATCTCGCTCGCAATGGCTTTGGGGACGCCAGCTTCCTCCCAAAGCTCACGGGAGGCGCAAACCCAGGGGGTTTCATCTGCTGAAATGCCGCCAGCACTCAAGTTATCTAGTTTTCCAGGGTCAATTTGCTTGTTTTCACTGCGGCGACCCAGCCAGATTTGGCCATGTTCGGTAAAGCCGTTGATGTGGCTAGCCATGCTCTTGAATCCAAATGTACGAAAAGCAGCCCGCTCTACTTGAAATAAGGCATGCCCTTGCGCATCAATAAAGGCAAATTCTTCGTTACGCCAGCCGGGAATAAACCCCCTTTGGCGCATGCGATCGGCCAAGGCCCGCATGGTTTGGCTGAGCAAGGCAGGACGAGAGCCATCAAGCAGCACGCGATGTGGCTCGATGTGCACCCCGGCGATCGGACTGGTGGTCAGGGATTGCTTTAAAAAAGTAAAAAAATCCAAGTGCAGATGGCCTACCGTTTGACCAGCTTGATTGCCTGATGGAATTGCAAGAAAAATGGGCACGTATTCCGACGGAACCGAGCGCGCCGTATTTTGGAGCATTTCTTCTAGGGCGGCGCGGGTGCTGGGCGTAAGTGCATTCATGGTGATTAAGTGTACGAGAAATCCATTCGTGCGAAGGCAGGGGATGAAATGCAGACCGTTTTTTTAAGTCATGAATTGGTATTGCGATGATCGCTAATACGGAACGACTAGATTAAAAAAACAAAAGTCAATGGTGAAACAAAACAAAAAACCGCCGAATAAACGCTGCTTATTTTTTAAGCACTCCAGATCGGCCTATAAAAATTCAACACTTAGCAACACTTTCTGTAATTTATCCACATTCGCTGTGGATAACTTTTTGAGTAAATAATCCGATTGACTTTTTAAATCATTTGAGAAGTAAAAATATGCGAACCACTTAGAGTGAAGTGTGTGGACCGTGGTCCCGCCGACAGGAATCGAACCTGTATCCCACGCTTAGGAGGCATGTGCACTATCCATTGTGCTACGGCGAGTAATGCGATTCAATCACTTGCATCTAAAAGCCGCACAGCGCCCAAACGGTATTGGTTAAGGCAACCATGAGGTCGGGTGCAAAGTAAGCCATAAAGGTCAAGGCTAAAACAAGACCGCATAGCATTGCCGCGGCAAAACTTTGCCACCTTGGCTTGCGGACTGGCGTGCTAAAAAGGGTGCGCATAAATGATTGTACTCAGACGGGCCGTCTTGGTGGGTAAGCGCTTAGGTAGACTGCAGTCGCCCAAGGCCACGCTCTTGGATTGGTAAGTTAATGAGTGCGGCAAAAATACCTAGCGCAATCGCAATCATCCACACCACTTCATAGGTGCCGCTGCGATCATACAAAAGGCCGCCGAAATAAGCGCCGCAAAAACTCCCTACTTGGTGCGAAAAGAACACAAGGCCAGACAACATACTCAAATACTTCACACCAAAAATCTGTGCCACGATGGCATTGGTGAGGGGTACAGTCGAGAGCCAAAGAAATCCCATCACCGCTGCAAACAGATAGGTTGAGAATGGCGTGATTGGCATAAAAACAAAGAGCGCGATCGCAATAGCGCGGCTCGCATAGATGCCGGATAGTAAATACCGTTTTGGAAAGCGCTGACCCAAAACGCCCGCATAAAAGGTACCGAATACATTAAAGAGCCCAATCAAGGCGAGTGCTGTGCTGGCAACCGCGGGAGAGCCAACCGCGGGGACTGCCTTAGATAGATCGCTAAGGTAAGGCGCCAAGTGCACCGATATAAATACGACCTGGAAGCCGCAGACAAAATAACCCAATGTGAGTAACTGAAAGCTGCGGTTATGCATGGCTTCGCCCAGCGCCTCTGCAATGGTTTGATTGCCTAACTGCAATTGGCTTGATCCTGCAGGCTCTTTGAGTTGAAAGGCAATGGGCAACATTAAAGTCGCCATTAAACCGAGCAGCAGGAGTGCGTCGCTTGCACCAAAGTGGCTAATTAACCCTTGCTCCACCGGAATCATCAGGAACTGGCCAAAGGACCCAGCTGCTGCTGCAACCCCCATTGCCCAAACCCGTTTCTCAGCGGCTACATTGCGGCCCAAAATTCCATAGACGACACTGTAGGTGGTGGCGGTTTGGGCTAAGCCAATTAAAAGACCGCCCGCCACGGTAAACGGAAGAATGTCGGTTGAAAGGCCCATGCCCACCAAACCCAAAGCATAGAGGATGCCGCCAGCCATCATGATGCGAAAAGCGCCGAAGCGATCGGCGAGAGCCCCAGTAACCGGCTGCAACGCTCCCCAAACTAAATTTTGCAGGGCAATCGTGAGCGCAAAGGTTTCGCGATCCCAACCATTGGCGGCAGTAATGGGGAGGTTAAATAAACCAAAGCCATGGCGAATGCCCATCGACAGGGTGACTAAAAGGCCACCATAAATAAGGAGGTGTTTCAGCGGGATAATGGCTTTGGATTGCGTGCTTGCCATGCGATGGGGAGCTTAGATGGCGTGCTTTTGGCGCAGTGCTGAAATCGCTTCAGCGCTCAGGCCAAGGCGTTCGCGCAGCACCTCGTCGGTATGCTGACCTAATGTCGGTGGCGGCATACGTACCTCAACCGGCGTTGCCGATAACTTCATGGGGCTCGCAACTAATTTCATGGTGCCGGCAGTAGGGTGAGGCACTTGCAGTTCAACCTGGCGGGAGACCACTTGCTCATTGGCAAATACTTCTTTCAAATCATTGATCGGTCCGCAGGGCACGTTGGCTTTTTCGAGGGTGGTGATCCAATCGTTCTTGGTTTTGGTCTTCGTCATCTCTGTCAGCAAGGGAACCAAAATAGAGCGGTGTGCAACGCGCGATGGATTGTCGGCAAAGCGGACATCGTCTGCCAGCTGTTCTTGCCCACCCGCTTTTACAAACTGACGAAACTGACTGTCATTACCAACGGCGATGATCATCCAGCCATCGGAGGTAGGGAAAGTTTGATACGGAACGATATTGGGGTGGGCATTGCCCCAGCGTCGCGGCGCAGTTCCGGTGCACAAATAATTGCTCGAGATATTGGCCATGACCGCAATTTGGGTATCGAGTAAAGCCATGTCGATGTATTGACCCGTACCAGTGCGGTCACGATGGATCACCGCAGCCAGAATGGCTGAGCTGGCATACATGCCGGTAAATAAATCGACAATCGCAACCCCAGCCTTTTGCGGTCCACCACCCGGTAAATCATCTGCTTCACCCGTGACACTCATGAAGCCGCCTAAGCCTTGAATAATGAAGTCGTAGCCAGGGCGCTGAGCATAGGGGCCAGTTTGACCAAAACCGGTGACGGAGCAATAAATCAGATCGGGTTTTAGTAAGGCGAGGGTGTCGTAATCCAGCCCATATTTTTTTAACTGGCCCACCTTGTAGTTTTCAATCACGACATCGGATTCGGCAGCGAGTTTGCGAATGATGTCTTGACCCTCGGGCGTGCTGATATCGACGGTAATCGAGCGTTTATTGCGATTGATCGAAATGAAGTAAGCGGCTTCCGCCGTATCTTCACCTTGCGGGTTTTGCGCAAACGGAGGCCCCCAATGGCGGGTATCGTCGCCAACATCAGGGCGCTCGACTTTGATCACGTCAGCGCCTAAATCGGCTAAATTTTGGGCGCACCAAGGGCCCGCAAGAACTCGGCTGAGATCTAAAACTCGAATATGACTAAGTGCACCCATGGCCCAATTTTGGCATGAATGGCCAAATAATCGCGCGCAAGTGCCCAAGATCGCCTCAAAATGCGCAAGCGAAGCCCGCGCAACGGTAAAAAAAGAAGCGAATCCCAGACATGGCTACAATTTCTGCGCATGGCAACCCGTAAAACCTCCGAATACAGCGAATCGTCGATTCAAGTTCTCAAAGGACTTGAGCCCGTCCGTCAGCGCCCTGGGATGTACACCAGGACCGATAACCCCCTCCACATCATCCAAGAAGTGCTGGATAACGCATCCGATGAGGCGCTGGGCGGCTTTGGCAAGCAAATCATGGTGACCTTGCATGCCGATGGCAGCGTCAGCATTGAGGATGATGGCCGCGGCATTCCGGTGGGCATGCACCCCACCGAAAAATTACCCGTGGTGCAAATTGTCTTTACCCAGCTGCACGCGGGTGGCAAGTTTGAAAAAGGCAGCGGCGGGGCGTATGCCTTCTCCGGCGGTTTGCACGGCGTTGGCGTGTCGGTAACGAATGCTCTTTCGAAGCGCCTGGATGTCACGGTATGGCGTGAGGGCCAAATGTCTACCTTGAGTTTTGCCGATGGCAATGTCATCGAGAAACTCAAAACCAGACCGGCCGATAAGGGCGATAAAGCCCACGGTACGCGTGTCCGGGCATGGCCCGATGGCAAATATTTTGACAGTGCTGCCATCCCGATGGCGGATCTGATTCGCCTACTGCGCTCCAAAGCGGTGCTACTGCCTGGCGTCAAAGTCACCTTGATCCAAGAAAAAAGTGGCGAGACGCAATCCTGGCAATACGCGCAGGGCTTGCGTGGCTACCTGAATGAAGCCTTGGCTCAGGCGGGTCACAGCGCTGAAGTGATTCCCGCATTTGAAGCCGAGCAATACGCTACTGGTAATGCCGATGAAGATACCTTTGCTGAAGGCGAGGGCGCTGCTTGGGTAGTGACCTGGACCGAGGATGGCCCACCCGTTCGCGAAAGTTATGTGAATTTAATTCCGACTCCTGCCGGCGGTACTCATGAAAGCGGTCTGCGTGAAGGCCTCTTCAACGCGGTTAAAGGCTTTATTGAAATGCATGCCTTGCAACCTAAGGGCGTGAAGTTAATGCCTGAGGATGTCTTTGCACGCGCTTCCTTTATTTTGTCTGCCAAAGTACTCGATCCCCAGTTTCAGGGGCAAATTAAAGAGCGTCTGAACTCACGCGATGCCGTGCGTTTGGTTTCTGGTTTTTCCAAATCCGCACTTGAGCTTTGGCTCAACCAGCACGTCGACTATGGTCGCAAATTAGCTGAACTGGTCATCAAACAAGCGCAAGCCCGCACCCGTGCTGGACAAAAAGTTGAAAAGAAAAAATCTTCCGGCGTTGCGGTACTGCCAGGCAAGCTAACGGATTGCGAGAGTCAAGACGTTGCCATGAATGAACTCTTTTTAGTTGAGGGTGACTCTGCCGGGGGTTCAGCCAAAATGGGTCGTAATAAAGAGTACCAGGCGATATTGCCGCTGCGCGGCAAGGTTCTCAATACCTGGGAAGCAGAGCGAGACCGCCTGTTTGCTAATAACGAAGTGCACGATATTGCGGTAGCGATTGGTGTTGATCCCCATGGCCTGAATGACACGCCTGACTTATCTAATTTACGCTACGGCAAGATCTGCATTCTGTCGGATGCCGACGTGGATGGTTCGCACATCCAAGTTTTATTGCTCACCTTGTTCTATAAACACTTTCCAAAGCTGCTGGATGCAGGGCATGTGTATATCGCTCGGCCACCACTCTTTCGGGTTGACGCACCTGCGCGCGGTAAAAAGCCAGCGCAAAAGATTTATGCCCTGGATGCCAGCGAGCTCAATGCGATCGAAGATAAGTTACGTAAAGATGGTGTTCGTGACAATGCCTGGCAAATTTCCCGCTTTAAGGGTCTTGGCGAAATGAGTGCCGAGCAATTGTGGGATACCACGCTTAATCCCGATACGCGCCGCTTACTCCCAGTTACCTTGGGCGCATTAAGTGAGCAAGATACATTTAAAACCATGGACATGCTGATGGGTAAATCCGAATCCGGTGCAAGGCGGGATTGGCTTGAAGAGCGTGGCAATGAAGTAGAGGCGGATATTTAATGGCAACGCGCAAACCCAGTTCAGAAGCCAGCATGCAAGAGCAAGCGGATTTATTTGCGATAGACAGTGCTGGCGCAAGCGTCGGTTCACCTCCTATTCCACCACGCGCATCATCTGGCAGCATGGATGGTGACGGAGGCGATGGAAGCGAAGGCTTAACGCTGGCGGTCTATGCGGAGAGAGCCTATTTAGATTACGCAATTAGCGTAGTGAAGGGCCGCGCTCTGCCTGAAGTGGCCGACGGTCAAAAGCCTGTACAGCGGCGTATTCTCTTCTCGATGAGCGAGATGGGCTTGCGTTCGGATGCAAAGCCAGTGAAAAGCGCTCGGGTGGTTGGTGACGTATTGGGTAAATTTCATCCGCATGGTGATCAATCGGCTTACGATGCCTTGGTTCGATTGGCCCAAAGCTTCTCATTGCGTTACCCCCTGATTGATGGTCAGGGCAACTTTGGTTCACGTGACGGCGATGGGGCTGCAGCGATGCGCTACACCGAAGCGCGCCTCACCAAGATTGCGACCCACTTACTGCTGAGTGAAATCGATGAAGGTACGGTTGCGTTTGCGCCAAACTACGATGGCTCGTTTCAGGAACCTAAATTACTTCCGGCGCGCCTGCCTTTTGTATTGCTGAATGGCGCATCTGGCATTGCAGTGGGCATGGCCACGGAAATCCCATCGCATAATTTGCGCGAGGTGGCTGCAGCTGCCATAGCGCTCATGAAGTCGCCGAACATGAGCAGCACTGATTTGCTGGCGATTGTGCCGGGCCCAGATTTTCCAGGTGGCGGTCAAATTATTTCGTCTGCCAGTGATATTGCCCAGATTTACGAGGGTGGTCGCGGCAGTTTAAAAGTGCGGGCACGCTGGTCAGTCGAAGAATTGGCCCGCGGTCAATGGCAAATTGTGGTGAATGAGTTGCCACCAGCAACGTCGACGCAGCGGGTACTGCAAGAGATTGAAGAGCTGACTAACCCCAAAATCAAATTGGGCAAAAAATCATTAACGCCCGATCAAAGCAATACCAAAGCAGCCATTTTGAATGTACTCGATTGTGTTCGTGACGAATCCAGCAAAGACGCCGCGGTACGCTTAGTGTTTGAACCCAAGAGCAAGAATGTGGAAGTCAATGACTTCGTCAATTTGCTGCTTGCACACACTTCGCTTGAGTCCAATGCGCCAATTAATCTCGTGATGATTGGCAATGATGGCCGGCCACGCCAAAAGAATTTAAAAGACATCATTTCCGAGTGGATTGCCTTCCGCGTTGCAACGGTAACGCGCCGCACCGAGCATCGCCTTGGCAAAGTCAATGCCCGCATTCATATTCTGGAAGGCCGCCAGATTATTTTGCTCAATATTGATAAGGTCATCAAAATCATTCGCAATAGTGATGAGCCAAAGGCTGATCTGATTACTGCTTTTAAGCTCAGCGATCGCCAAGCCGAAGATATTCTTGAAATTCGTTTGCGCCAATTGGCACGGCTGGAGGCAATTAAGATTGAGCAAGAGCTCAAAGAACTCCAAACCGAAAAAGCGGATTTAGATGGCCTGTTGCAGAGTGATAGCACCTTGCGTAAACGCATCATCAAGGAAATTGAAGCCGATGCCAAAGAGTTTGGCGATGAGCGTCGTACTTTAATTCAGGAAGATAAGCGCGCAATCGCTGAAGCTAAAGTAATTGATGAGCCGGTCACGGTCATCGTGTCGCAAAAGGGCTGGGTTCGCGTTCGCCAAGGCCATGAACACGACGCACAGCAGTTTTCGTTTAAGTCGGGTGATGCGCTCTACGCCACATATGAGTGCCGCACGGTTGATGTGATGCAAGGCTTCGGCAGTGACGGTCGTGTGTACACCGTTCCTGTTAGCGAGTTGCCCGGAGCGCGCGGTGATGGCGCCCCCTTGACTAGCTTTATTAACTTAGCAGCAGGCTCGCAAATGGTGGCCTATTACGCCGGCCAATTGGATGATTTGGTGTTGATTTCAACGCGGGCTGGTAATGGCTTCTTAGCAAATGTGTCCGATATGCTGACCCGCAATAAGGCGGGCAAATCCTTTATTGGCGTTGACAGCAAGTTCAGCCCGGGCGATGCCCCACTGGGGGCCAGCAAGGTTCGCCCTGGTATGAAACAGGTCGCCTGTTTATCGGAAAGTGCGCGGCTATTAGTCTTCCCGCTGGATGAGCTCAAGCGCCTACCAACCGGCGGTAAGGGCGTCATTTTGATGGGGCTTGATGATAAAGAGCGCCTAGCGTCGGCGGTTGCCGTGGGCCCAGATGGCGCCACTTATTCTGGCGCAGGCCGGGCTGGAAAGCCAACTGAGTTAAGTCTCGATAGTAAGACCTTGAAGTCGTTTGCGGGTAACCGCGCGCGCAAGGGCCATTATTTAGAGCCACGCTTAAGAGATGGAAAGCTAAGCCCGAATTAGGTCACTGCCTTGGAACAGATAAAGCCGGGCTGAGCGATGATTAACTTGGCTTTTTTACTGGGCCTTACTCAATCTCGGCGATGAGTTCAATTTCAACGCAGGCACCTAGGGGGATTTGAGTTACCCCAAAGGCACTACGAGCATGTTTGCCGGCTTCGCCAAAGACGTCAAATAACAGCTCGGAGCAGCCATTGACCACCAGATGCTGCTCAGTAAAGAGGTCGGTCGAGTTAACCAGTCCCATCACTTTCACAATGCGCTTGACGCGATCCAGTGAACCCAAATGCGACTGTAAGGTGGCCATTAAATCGATCGCAATCGAGCGCGCTGCGGCTTTACCGCTAGCAGTATCCATATCAAGACCTAATTTACCAACCCAGGGCTTACCGCCTTGCTTGGCGATATGCCCAGAAACAAAGACGGTAGAGCCGGTGGTCACGGCCATGACGTAAGCGGCAGCAGGGCTTGCGGTGGCGGGGAGCTCAATACCGAGGTCTTTAAGGCGATCGCTGATGGGTTTAGTAGACATATATTTAGGTACTTTTTAGGGGTAAAGGAGAGGGTAGAATCTTACCGCTAAATGCGGTAAAAATGAGTAATTGAGCGCTGTCCGCTATACTCTTGCAAGCAAATTAGTCTGTTTTTTATATATTGATGATTTCCATGAAAAAAACTGCCGTGACCCGTTTATTGTCCACACTGATATTCACTGTCGGCGCTGGATTTTCTGTTCTCTCTGTGAATGTACAGGCACAGGATGTCAAAGGCTCTGCCGAGGCTGGCCAGGCCAAAGTTTGGCTTTGCACTGGCTGCCATGCCATTCCTGAATACCGCGCTGACTATCCTTTGGTTTATCGCGTACCGAAAATTGGTGGCCAAAATGCCGCCTATATTTACGCTGCCTTAGAGGCGTACAAGTCAGGGGAGCGTAAGCATCCCACGATGCGCTCCATTGCTGGCAGCATGACTCCTCAAGATATGGCCGATGTGAGCGCGTATTACGCCGCACAAAATTCGACCTCTCCCACAAATCCCTTAAAGTAATTTTGATTTAGAGGTCTATTTATGAAAGTTGCACTCCTGATTTCTTTTTTACTTTCCAGCATTGGTATTGCTCAGGCTTCCAATCTCGCTAAAGGAAAAGAGCTGGTTGAAAAGAACAATTGTGCCGCCTGCCATGGCGCCAATTTGAATGAGCCGGTTGCTCCGGCCTACCCCAAGATTGCCGGACAGTACGCTGATTACCTGTATTACGCTTTACGCTCCTACCAGGTGTCGAATAACCCACAATTCGGCCGTAAAAATGCCGTTATGACATCCCAAGTCGCCCAGTACAGCGATGCGGATTTACGCAACATGGCTGCTTACATTGCCTCATTGCCTGGCACCATGGTGATTAAGAAGTAATTCAGTAAAAGCCTAGCGCGTGGCCTCGAGCCCGCGCGCAAGGTGGGCTTGCATGGCGTCTTGTGCAGCAGCCCCATCCCTTTTTATCAATGCTTTCAGGATGTTACGGTGCTCGTTTAAGGCACTCTGTAATCGTCCGGAACGGCCTAAAGAATCCCGACGTTGTAATTTAAGTACCTTGCGTAGGTCGTCAACCACTCCATTCATCCAGCGGTTACCTGCAATCTCCATGATCAGCTCGTGAAAGCGCACGTTGATCTCAAAAAACTGCTCTTCATCACGGTCGGCAGCGGCTTTTTCAAGTTTTAAGTGCAAATTATCCAATTGATTGAGTTGTGCTTCGCTGGCTTTAATCGCGGCTTCCTTGGCTGCAAACCCCTCTAATTGGGCTAAAACAGCAAAAATCTGCTCTAAATCGCCGCTCTCCACCTCGGTAACGTAAGCGCCGCGTCTCGGCTTCATGGTCACCAAGCCCTCGGAGGCGAGCACCTTGATTGCTTCGCGCATGGGCGTTCGGCTGATACCAAAGGTGATCGCCAAGCTTTGCTCATCCAGCCAGCTGCCGGGCGGTAGTGTGTGCGCGAAAATTTGCGCGCGCAGACGTTCTGCGACGTCATGGTAAAGGGGTTTATTGCTTAAATTCATGGATTTCTACTGAAATTGTATTCATAATTATGTATACAATATCTAGACAGAAGTCCATTTGTCAAGCAAAATAGCAATAATTAAACATGATGTCGTCACTAAGCCAACAGGAGTAAGTGAAATGAGTTCATCCAGTGCTAAGCCCAATCCATGGCCTGATTCCAAACAAGTGGGATTGAGCGATTGGGAAAAAGCAGCGCAAAAATCAGCCCCCAATGGCAATACTGATGCACTGGGCTGGAATACGCCAGATGGCATTCACTTAAAAGCCCTGTATACGGCAGCAGATTCTGCCAGCCTGCCGTATGCCAATACCTTGCCTGGATTTGAGCCATTTGTACGCGGGCCACAAGCCACCATGTATGCGGTTAGGCCTTGGACCATTCGCCAATACGCTGGCTTCTCGACCGCAGAAGAATCCAATGCGTTTTACCGTAAAGCGTTGGCAGCCGGTGGTCAGGGCGTCTCGGTTGCATTCGATTTAGCAACCCACCGGGGCTACGATTCCGATCATCCCCGTGTTACTGGTGATGTGGGTAAGGCTGGCGTTGCGATTGACTCCGTCGAGGATATGAAAATCCTCTTCAATGGCATTCCGCTCGATACCGTTTCGGTATCCATGACCATGAATGGCGCTGTATTGCCAGTGCTTGCTGGCTACATCGTAGCAGGCGAAGAGCAGGGCGTGAGCCAAGCTCAGCTCTCCGGGACGATTCAGAATGACATTCTGAAAGAGTTCATGGTTCGCAATACGTATATCTATCCGCCAGAGCCATCGATGCGCATCATTGGCGACATCATTGAGTACACCGCAAAGCACATGCCTAAGTTCAACTCGATCTCGATCTCGGGTTATCACATGCAAGAAGCTGGCGCCAATCAAGTATTGGAACTTGCCTTCACCTTAGCCGACGGCAAAGAGTACGTTAAAACCGCATTAGCCAAGGGCTTAGATGTCGACGGCTTTGCTGGACGCCTCTCATTCTTTTTTGCGATCGGCATGAACTTCTATTTGGAGGTAGCGAAATTACGCGCCGCTCGTTTGCTGTGGTGGCGCATCATGAAAGAGTTCAATCCGCAAAATCCAAAATCACTGATGCTACGAACCCATTGCCAGACCTCGGGTTGGTCTTTAACTGAACAAGATCCCTATAACAATGTGGTGCGCACCACGGTGGAAGCGATGGCAGCAGTGTTTGGCGGCACCCAGTCCCTGCATACCAATTCGTTTGACGAAGCGATTGCCTTGCCATCGGAAACCTCGAGCCGAATTGCGCGCAACACCCAGTTAATTCTTCAGGAAGAAACCCACATCACCAGCGTGATTGATCCTTGGGCCGGCTCCTACATGATGGAAAACCTCACGCAAGAGATGGCCGATAAGGCATGGGAAATTGTGCTCGAAGTAGACGCCATGGGCGGCATGACCAAAGCGGTTGAAAGCGGTTGGGCTAAGCTCAAAATTGAAGCCGCTGCTGCTGAAAAGCAAGCCAAAATTGATTCGGGCGCCGACGTCATCGTGGGCGTGAATAAATACAAACTGGATAAAGAAGAATTAGTCGATGTCTTGGTGATTGATAACGACAAAGTGCGCGTCAATCAAATCGAGCGCTTAAATTCGATTAAGGCATCGCGCGATAGTAAAAAGGTAGCGGCTGCACTGGAGGCGCTAACCAAGGCAGCGGCAGATCAAACCGGCAATTTATTGGAGTTAGCGGTGGCAGCAATGCGCTTGCGTGCTACCGTCGGTGAAGTATCTGACGCTTTAGAACAAGTCTACGGGCGCCATCGCGCCGATACGCAAAAGGTGACCGGAGTGTATGCAGCTGCTTATGACTCAGCCGAGGGCTGGGAAAAACTCAAAGGGGAGCTCGCTCAATTCGCGAGCGATTTTGGACGCAGACCTCGCGTGATGATTGCCAAGCTTGGTCAAGATGGCCATGATCGCGGCGCAAAAGTCGTCGCTACTGCATTTGCGGATCTGGGTTTCGACGTGGATATTGGACCCCTGTTTCAGACTCCAGAGGAATGTGCGCGTCAGGCAATTGAGAATGACGTTCACGCATTAGGCATCTCTACTTTGGCAGCTGGCCATAAAACCTTGGTGCCAGCGATCATCGCTGAATTGCGCAAGCAGGGCGCCGATGACATCATAGTCTTCGTTGGCGGCGTCATTCCGCGACAAGATTATGAATTCTTGTATGAGGCGGGCGTAAAAGGAATTTACGGTCCAGGCACCCCGATTCCGGCATCTGCCAAAGACGTACTCGAGCAAATTCGCAAACAGGCAAAGCCGCTCTAATTCACCATGCTGCCTGCCGCTGATCAAGCCTTGTTTGATGCAATTACGGGTCCATCAGGACCAGCGCAGCGCCGCGCCTTAGCCAAGGCCATTACCTTGCTTGAGTCGACCCGCCTGGATCATCGCAAGCGTGCAGATGAATTGCTGAATGCTTTGCTGCCAAAGACTGGCAAGTCCTTTCGGTTGGGTATCTCCGGCGTTCCGGGGGTAGGGAAGTCAACCCTGATTGAAACCCTAGGACTCTATTTGATTGAGCGCGGGCATCGCGTGGCTGTTCTAGCAATCGATCCATCCTCAAGCCTATCGGGCGGATCAATCTTGGGTGACAAGACCCGCATGGAGCGGCTATCGGTACATGAATGTGCATTTATTCGGCCGAGCCCCTCTTCCGGAACATTGGGCGGCGTTGCTGAAAAAACCCGTGAGGCGCTTTTAGTTGCAGAAGCGGCTGGGCACGACGTCGTGATTGTGGAAACCGTCGGTGTTGGTCAGAGTGAAATTGCTGTGGCTGGCATGACCGATTTATTTTTGCTATTGCAATTACCCAATGCAGGCGATGATTTGCAGGCGATTAAAAAGGGGGTCATGGAGTTGGCTGACTTGATCGTCATTAATAAAGCCGACATTGATCCTAATGCTGCCATGCGTGCACAAGCATTTATTACCAGCTCACTGCGATTATTGGGCTTTCAGGGAAATCCGGATCACGCCTCGTACGATGCCGAGTATTGGCATCCTATGGTCATGTCCTTATCGGCATTGCAAGGGACTGGCATCCCCGATTTATGGGATCACATTCTGCGCTTCCAGAAACTACAAACGGCCAATGGTCGATTGGCTGCCCGGCGTCAAGTCCAGTCAGGTGCCTGGATGTGGGAACGTATCGATGCTGGATTGAAAAGTATATTTAAAAATAATCCTGCGGTTCAGGCTTTGCTTCCCGAACTGAGCAATGCCGTCAATCTCGGAACCATCGCCCCCTCGGTTGCTGCAAGGCGCCTACTCGAGGCAATGGGCCACACCTCTTTCTAAGGAGTCAGTATGCAAGACATCATCCATCAACTCGAAGCCAAGCGCGAACTCGCGCGCCTAGGTGGCGGACAAAAACGGATTCAGGCACAGCATGCCAAAGGCAAGTTAACCGCCCGTGAGCGCATCGAATTGCTCTTGGACGCAGGCAGCTTTGAAGAATGGGATATGTTTGTTGAGCACCGCTGCACCGATTTTGGGATGGCAGATCAAACCGTACCTGGCGATGGTGTTGTCACGGGTTACGGCATGATTAATGGACGGCTGGTATTTGTGTTTTCCCAAGACTTTACGGTTCTGGGCGGCTCTTTATCCGAAGCTCATGCCGAGAAGATTTGCAAGATCATGGACCAGGCCATGAAAGTTGGCGCTCCCGTCATTGGCTTAAATGATTCGGGCGGCGCCCGCATTCAGGAGGGGGTTGCGTCCCTGGGTGGCTATGCCGATATCTTTCAGCGCAATGTGACCGCTTCGGGCGTGATTCCACAAATCTCCTTAATCATGGGCCCGTCTGCTGGCGGCGCGGTGTACTCACCGGCACTGACTGACTTTATTTTTATGGTGAAAGACAGTTCTTATATGTTTGTAACGGGTCCTGAGGTTGTCAAAACCGTGACCCACGAAGATGTAACCGCAGAAGAGCTGGGCGGAGCAGTAACCCATTCGACGGTTTCAGGTGTGTGTGATTTGGCCTTTGAAAATGATGTTGAAGCGATCATGATGCTGCGCCGCTTCTTCAACTACTTGCCCTTATCGAATAAAGAAAAACCACCGATTTTGCGCTCGGCTCGGCGCGATGAAGCGCTGGATTATTCACTGGATACCTTGGTCCCCGCCAATCCCAATCAACCCTACGACATGCATGAGTTGATTCGCAAGATTGCAGACGATGGGGAGTTCTTTGAGTTGCAACCCGATTACGCCAAAAATATTTTGATTGGTTTTGGTCGGATCGAAGGGCAAACGATTGGCATCGTCGCCAATCAACCTCTGGTTTTGGCTGGCTGCTTAGACATCAAAGCATCGATTAAGGCTGCCCGTTTTGTGCGTTTTTGCGACGCCTTTAATATTCCTGTTGTTACCCTAGTCGATGTTCCTGGCTTTATGCCAGGTACTGCGCAAGAATACGGCGGCATTATTAAACATGGCGCGAAATTACTTTACGCCTATGCAGACTGCACCGTACCCAAAGTTACCCTGATTACCCGTAAAGCCTATGGCGGTGCCTATGATGTGATGGCATCCAAGCACCTGCGCGGCGATGTGAACTTTGCATGGCCTTCCGCTGAGATTGCGGTGATGGGCCCAAAAGGCGCTGTCGAAATCATCTTCCGCGAAGAAAAAAGTGATCCCCAAAAAATCGCTGCACGTGAGGCGGAATACAAAGCCAAGTTTGCTAACCCCTTTGTAGCAGGTCGGCGTGGCTACATCGATGATGTGATCTTGCCGCATGAGTCACGTAAGCGTATTGCACGGTCACTGGCCATGCTCAAAGACAAGGACCTCAAAAATCCAGAACGTAAACACGGCAATATTCCCCTGTAATGGATAGGCATGATCACATGAAAACCACTTTATTTAAAAAGATACTGATCGCCAATCGTGGCGAGATTGCGTGCCGCGTGATTAAAACGGCCAAACGCATGGGCATTGAAACCGTTGCGGTTTTTTCTGAAGCCGATCGCGAAGCAAGGCACGTTCAGCTGGCCGATGAAGCAGTCTGCATCGGGCCTGCGCCATCGCGCGAATCCTATTTGGTGATGGACCGTATCATTCAGGCCTGTAAAGAGACTGGCGCTCAAGCAGTGCATCCGGGCTATGGATTTTTATCCGAGAACGAGCAATTTGCACGGCGCTGCGAAGAAGAGGGCATTGTCTTTATCGGGCCTAAGTTTGGGGCGATTGCTGCCATGGGCGATAAGATTGCCTCTAAAAAACTTGCGATGGAAGCAAAGGTTAATACTATTCCTGGCTTTAACGAGGCGATTGATAGTCCAGACGTCGCGGTCAACATTGCTAAGGACATCGGCTATCCCGTGATGATCAAAGCATCGGCTGGCGGCGGCGGTAAGGGCCTGCGGGTTGCGCACAATGATCAAGAGGCGTTTGAAGGTTTTGCGGCCTGCCGTACCGAGGCCCTCAATAGCTTTGGCGATGACCGCGTATTTATTGAGAAGTTTGTCGAGGGTCCGCGCCACATTGAGATTCAGATACTCGGCGATGCCCACGGCAATATCGTCTATCTCTGGGAGCGTGACTGCTCGATTCAGCGCCGCCACCAAAAAGTGATTGAAGAAGCGCCATCGCCTTTTATTGACCCAGCCACCCGCAAAGCCATGGGTGAGCAAGCCGTTGCCTTGGCACGCGCCGTCAATTACCAATCGGCCGGCACGGTCGAGTTTGTCGTTGGAAAAGATAAATCCTTTTACTTTCTGGAGATGAATACCCGCCTGCAAGTGGAGCATCCCGTGACGGAATCGATTACGGGACTGGATTTAGTAGAGCAAATGATTCGGGTTGCTGCTGGCGAAAAGCTCTCTTTTACTCAAGACCAGATCAAGCTCGATGGCTGGTCCATGGAGTGCCGGATTAATGCCGACGATCCCTTCCGCAACTTTTTACCATCCACTGGCCGCCTCGTGAAATACCGTCCTCCAGCAGAAGAAAATGGCGTACGTGTTGATACGGGTGTATACGAGGGCGGAGAAATCCCAATGTACTATGACTCGATGATTGCCAAGCTGATTGTGCATGGTCGTGATCGGATGGATGCGATTCATAAAATGCGCCACGCACTCAATCAATTTGTGATTCGCGGAATTCATTCAAATATTTCGTTTCAGGCAGCGCTCTTGCAACATCCGCGCTTTGTTTCTGGCGACTTCACAACTGGCTTTATTCCAGAAGAGTACCCCAATGGATTTCAGCGGGATTCCGTTCAGCCGGCCGATCCCAATCGCCTGGCTGCGCTCGCCACTTTCATGCGTACACGCTACCTGGAATACATTCAAGTGATTGATGGTCAGCTGCCAGGCCATGAGATGCAAATTGCCAAACAATTTGTATTGGTAACCGGCAAGCGGGTGGGTTCGATGAATGATCCCATCAACATACCAACGCGGGTTGAGCACAAAGATGGCGTCTACTCGGTTTATGTCGAAACTGCAGAGGGTATTAGTCGCTACGACATTGCTAGTGAATGGCGCCCAGGCCAAATTGTCCTCAATGCCACCATCAACGGTACGCAGTCCATATCGGCACAAGTCGAGCGCCGAGGTATTCGTTACTATTTAGTGCTCGATGGCGCCCAATACGAATGCATCGTCTTAAGTCCGCTTGGTGCCGAGATGCAGGCACGTATGCCAGTCAAGTTGCCGCCAGATACCTCGAAAATGGTCTTATCGCCGATGCCAGGTCTTTTAACTAAGTTATTAGTGAAGGAGGGCGATCGTGTTACAGCAGGCCAGAAACTCGCCTCGATAGAAGCCATGAAAATGGAAAACACCCTCTCGGCATTGCAGGACGGCGTCGTTTCTGAAATCTTGGCCAACGAGGGCGATAGCCTCGCGGTGGACCAAATCATTATTCGTTTTGAGTAAAGGACAGAGGATGAGTGACGCAAGGCCATTTCGTATTTTAGGTATCCAGCAAATTGCTATTGGTGGCGAAGATAAAGTGCGTTTGCGTTCCTTGTGGGTCGATTTGCTTGGCTTTACCTTCAAAGACACTTATGTATCGGAGCGCGAAAACGTCAATGAAGACATCTGCGCCATCGGTCAAGGTGCGTATGAGGTTGAAGTGGATTTGATGCAGCCGGTGGATATCGCTAAAAAACCCGCAGTACATCAAACGCCTCTGAACCACATTGGCCTTTGGGTCGATAATTTACAGATAGCCCATGACTGGCTCAGCAGTAAAGGCCTGCGCTTTGCTCCTGGTGGAATACGTAAAGGGGCTGCAGGCCACGATATTATTTTTATCCACCCCAAAGGTAATGATGAATTTCCATTCGGGGGTGAGGGTGTTCTGATTGAGCTGGTTCAAGCGCCGCCAGACATCATTCAAGCACTGTCGTCTTAAGGCACTGTTCTTGAAACCCATACTAGCGATCGACACTTCATCGGCTTGGTGTTCGGTTGCGCTCTCACTTGATCCGTCGGCTGAGGGCGTGGTGCTACGCCATGAATTACTGGGACCAGGAGCCAGCCAGCATCTCTTGCCATGGATTACAGAATTACTGCAGCAAGAAGGAATTACCTTACGGGACTTGGGAGCGATTGCCGTGGGTATTGGCCCAGGCGCCTTTACCGGAGTGCGCTTAGCGGTTGCAGTAGCGCAAGGCTTAGCCCTTGCTAGCCATTTACCAGTAGCACCGGTTGCAAGTCTAGATGCCATCGCTGCCAGTGCAATCGATCACCCCTGGATACAGGCAATGGATGTTAGCAAACATCAATTCACGGTGGCGATTGATGCCCGCATGGGTGAAGTGTATTGGGCCAATTACAGCGTAATGAAAGCTGCACAAGCGAGTGGCGGCAATACGGTGTTGCCAGAGCGCACGGGCGATATTCAGCTGAGTAGGCCAGAAGATGTCCAAATCGGCATAAGCGAATGCGTATTTGGCAGCGCCGTCACGCAATACTCCAGTCATTTTGAGGAGTATTTGCCATCCAGTCAGCTGGATGGATCTCTTGGGGTGAGTGCGAGCGGCGTATTACGCTGCGCAAAGGCGATGTTGGCTAAAGGGCGGCTCATTGCCGTAGATCAATTGGAGCCCTTGTATGTTCGCAATAAAGTAGCGTTAACCAGCGCTGAACGTGGTGCAAAATAGAAGCTTCTATTTTGGATTGCAGCAATCTTTTTAATTAATGCCTCAAATGACGACTACCCAGGATGCCCAGTTAACCTTCATGCCGATGCAGCCATCGGATATGCGCGCAGTTATGGCTTTGGAGGCAATATCGCATAGCCATCCGTGGACACAAGGTAATTTTTTGGATTCGCTGACTGCAGGGCATTGGGCCTATTGCATTCGGCCAGAGATGACACCCAATACAAAGTTAGCAAGTCATTTACCTGAATTGTGGGGCTATTGCATTTTGTATCCGGCTGTTGACGAATTGCATTTACTCAACATCACCATCGATCCTGCATTGCGACGCAATGGCATTGGCAGCCGTGTGATGCAAGCCATTGAGGGCATTGCGATGCGGCAAAAAATGAGTCGCATTATTCTCGAGGTGCGCCCCTCCAATATTCCTGCGGTGAAATTGTATGAGCACATGGGCTACGACATCATTGGCGTGCGGAGGGCATATTACCCGGCTGATGAAGTGACGGGGAAGCGTGAAGATGCCGGCGTCATGGCAAAATCGATTACCCTTGAGGCGCCATGAATCCCGCTCCATCCAATAACGCAAGCATGCGCTCTTCCTTTTTGAGGGAAATGGGCATTACAGAGTGGGTGGATCGCTCCGGCCTCAGCGCTACCCTGAGTACCTCAGCAGTGCCTCAAAGCAATACCCAAGCATCTCCTGAACTCACAGCAAACCCATCGGCGCATTCAGCTGAGATTAGCGGCCGCTGGATTTTTATTGGCACCAAACCCCAAGGGGATGCCCTCACTTTGTTTCAAAACATCGTGCGGGCGCTGGGCTTGCCGAATGACGCTTGGGCCTGGCAAGACCAAAAGGCGAGCATCGATGCGCTGATCGAATCAAGCACAGTACCGCTGGTAGCAATTGCATTTGGCGCGGCCAGTGCGCAGCGCTTAACGGGGGAAAATGCCCCCTTAACTGAGTTGCGTGGTGCTATCCATTCCCTGATGCACGGCGAAACAGAGGTACCTTTGATTGCAACGCTGGAATTGGCACAAGTCTTAGCAAAGCCACAAGAGAAGGCTTTACTTTGGGAAGATTTACTACTTGCCCGCTCGGTATTGCAAAGTCTTTAAACACCAAACTTATAAACTGATTCTTAGTGTTTGCTTTCGCCGATCAGGTGCAGGGAGTCATACTCCGCTTGGTTGCGAGCATGCCGGCGCATGATGAGGATCATGATGATGCTGACCGACAAACCAAAGCCAGTGATGACAAAGGCAATTGGCACATCAAGCCAGATGAGTAAGGCGTAGAGCAGCAGCATGCTGAGGACAGACAGATTTTCATTGAAGTTTTGTACCGCAATGGAATGGCCTGCGGAGAGCAATACGTGGCCACGATGTTGCAAGAGGGCGTTCATTGGCACGACGAAGTAGCCTGCAAGCCAGCCGACTAAGATCAGCAGCACATACGGCGGAATCAGATTGAGCGTGAGTTTCATTTTGTCAAACTCGATGAGCACAATCGGCGGAATCATATCGATGTGATAGATGGCCATGACGCAAACCACAAGGCCCATCACAACGCCATAGGGCAATACCTTCAAGGATTGCTTTAGGGGAATGCGGCTGGCAGCCCAGACTGCGCCTCCGGCCACGCCTACTGCAGAGATGGCCTGCAAAATAGCCCCCTGGGAAAGACTCATATTGAGCGCGACTTCAGCCCACTTGAGCACGATAAATTGCAAGGTGGCGCCAGCACCCCAAAAGAGCGTGGTTACGGCCAAGGAGATCTGACCCAAACGGTCATTCCATAGGGTTTTAAAGCAATGGGCAAAATCCACAATCAAATCGATTAGGTTTGTTTTTTGGGCGACGTAGCGAGCACCGGTATCAGGAATTTTGAGGTTAATGAGTGCGGCGATGATGTAAATCATCATAATGACCAAAATAGCGGCTTCGGCCGGTGTATCGATGCCCGTTTCAATCATCGGCAGATCAAACCCGAGTAAGCGCGATGAGACGCCGACGCTAATGAGGACTCCGCCCAAAACCGTGCCCAAAATAATGGAGCCGACAGTTAGGCCCTCAATCCAGCCATTGGCCGCTACCAAGCGTTCCGGGGGGAGCAGTTCGGTGAGAATGCCGTATTTGGCGGGCGAATAGGCAGCAGCACCAAGGCCGACAATGGCATACGATAGCAGGGGGTGGCTGCCGAACAACATGACCGCACAGCCTACAAACTTAATCGTGTTGGTGATGAACATCACATTACCCTTGGGCCTAGAGTCTGCAAACGCACCCACAAAGGCGGCCAGAAGGACATAAGACAAGACAAAGAAAAGCTTGAGCAAAGGGGTCATCCAGTCCGGAGCGTCCAGCTGGATTAGGAGTGCAATAGCCGCAATGAGGAGTGCGTTATCAGCCAGCGACGAAAAAAATTGCGCCGCCATAATGGTGTAAAAACTACGGTTCATTCGTACAATCGAGTCATTTACAGCATTAAAACATGAAAGGGGTTTCAGATATGAATCGGCCTATTTTGGCATCCATTCACATTGAGGCCTTTCGCCATAATTTGGCTCGCGTGCGTGCACTCGCTCCAGGGGCGCAAATTTGGTCGGTTGTCAAAGCCGCTGCGTATGGTCATCGCCTAGAGTCCATCTTAGAAGGCTTAAGCCAGACCAATGGATTTGCGTTACTTGATCTGCGGGACGCGAAGTGGCTGCGGAATCAAGGCTGGCAGGGCCGCATCCTATTGCTCGAGGGCTTATTTGAGGCTGAAGAGCTCGCAGAAGCAGTGTCACTGGACTGTGATTTGGTGGTCCATTGTCAGGAACAGGTGGGACTGCTTGAGCGCCTGGCCCAGCAATCTAGTCATACGTTTCAGGTTTTTCTCAAGCTCAACTCGGGAATGAACCGACTGGGCTTTTCCCCTACGACTTATCGGGATATGTACCACCGGCTCCATTCATTAGGGCATCAGGTGCACCACATGACCCACTTTGCCAATGCCGATGCGATCGATCAGAAGCCAACGGTAGGCGAACAAATGGATTGCTTTACGACAGTCACTGATGGTCTGGCTGGCCAGACTTGCCTGGCAAATTCCGCTGCCATTCTGTGGCATCGTACCGCCCTCGGTGACTGGGTGCGCCCTGGAATCATGCTGTACGGACTTTCACCGACTGGTATCCATGCGGATATTGAACATGCACACCTTCAGCCGGTGATGTCCCTAACCAGTGAAATCATTGATATCCAGCATTTAGCCGCTGGTGAGCATGTCGGCTATGGCGGTCGGTTCACTGCGCCTGAAGCAATGCGGATTGGCGTGATTGCCTGTGGTTATGCGGATGGTTATCCACGCCAGGCGCCGGACGGTACTCCGGTATGGGTTGAGTCCGGCAGCGCTGGGGCGATTTGTCCGATTGCCGGTCGCGTATCCATGGACATGATTACGATCGATTTACGCAATGCGCCGGATGCACAGATCGGAAGTAAGGTGGAGCTATGGGGGCAGATGGTTTCTGCAGACACCGTTGCTGCCGCTGCCGGCACGATTGGTTATGAACTCATTTGCGCACTAGCGCCGCGAGTGCCAGTCGAATTAATTCGCAAATCCTAAAGGGAATAACTGAGGTTATTTATTCCAGATTTGCCACCACGAGCGCTCTTTTTTGGCACGCTGTCCGGTAACGAGCATTTGGCTATCGGGAAAGTTGAGCTTAAACACCCGAATACCATCGGTACTTAAATCGGTCATGCCTAAGCGCTCGTATGACTTAATCAGAATGTAAAGCGCCTCTTCCACTGCGGGTGCACGGTCATAGTCTTTGAGTACGAGCTGCGCGCGGTTTGCTGCAGCAAGGTAGGCGCCGCGCTGAAAGTAGTAGCGCGCAACGATGACATCAGCCTCAGCCAAGGAGTTGACGATGTAGCGCATCCGGTCCAGCGCATCGGGTGCGTATTTACTGTTTGGAAAGCGATCCACCACTACCTTAAATGCCTCGAATGCTTCACGGGCTGCCTTGGGATCGCGCTCGCTTAAATCTTGACCAGTGAACTTACCTAAAAATCCCAGATCATCGTTAAAGGTAATTAAGCCTTTAAGGTAGAAAGCGTAATCAAGATTTGGACTGCCTTGGTGGAGCTTGATGAAGCGATCAACCGCTACTAAGGCTTGAGCTTGTTCGCTCGCCTTCCAGTAACAATAGGCGGCATTGATTTGGGCTTGCTGCGAATAAGGGCCAAACGGGAATCGAGCCTCGAGTTTTTCAAAGTAGCTTCCGCATTTTGCAAAATCATTGTCTTTGAGTTTTTCCGTAGCCTCACTGTAGAGCTTGGTCTCAGACCAACCATCGGTCTCATCTTTATTGCCATCGCTAGCACAGCCACTGATTAATAAGGTGGCAAGCAGAGCAAGGCCGAGCAGCAAGGAGCTGATGCGGGACGTGAATGGCAAAGCATTTGGGCTTACCTTGGTAGGCCTTACACTGTCGGCTATAACTACATATGGGTACTTCAAGCGTGGCATTGCCGAAAACTCCTGATTCGAATCCAATTGATTATATCGATGAAGAGGATTTCATTGCCCTAGAAATTCCGTGGGAGGCATCTGGCGAGCGTCTAGATAAGGTTTTGGCAGGTGCTTTGCCTGATTATTCCCGAAATCGCTTAAAAACCTGGGTTGAGGCAGGGGCGGTGACCGTAGACGGCAAGGTCACGCGAGCCCGTTACCTTTTGCGGGGCGGCGAGAGCGTCAAAGTCTATCCCCAAGAAATGCCTGAGCAATTTGCGTTTCAGGCGGAGGATATTCCCCTTGATGTGGTGCACGAAGATGCTAGTCTGATTGTGATTAATAAACCCGCAGGCTTAGTGGTTCATCCTGCTGCGGGCAATTGGTCGGGAACATTGCTAAACGGTTTGCTATTTCGTTACCCGGAGCTCGCGCAGTTGCCGCGTGCCGGTATTGTGCATCGCCTCGATAAAGAGACATCGGGCCTGATGGTGGTGGCGCGGACCGATCTGGCGCAAACAGCATTGGTACGCCAGTTACAAGAGCGCACAGTGGGACGCCGCTATTTAGCTTGGGTATGGGGAACGCCCGCAGCGCAGGGAAAAATACAAGCCATGGTGGCGCGTGATCAACGCGACCGGCTCAAAATGGCCGTCCACTCGATTCAAGGTAAGCCTGCAATTACGCTCTACCGTCGATTGGCTAATGGCCACTTTGCACAAGCGCCCGTATCGCTTTTGGAGTGCCGCCTGGAAACAGGGCGTACCCATCAAATTCGGGTGCATTTAGAGTCATTGGGATTTCCCCTCTTGGGCGATCCGGTCTATCGTAAGAAAGCGCCGAATGTGGCCAAAGACTTGCCCTTGCATAGACAAGCATTGCATGCCTATGCTTTAAGCCTGATTCATCCGGGAAGCAATCAAGTCATCCAGTGGTACCGTCTGCCGCCAGACGATCTCATGGCGCTATTGCCAGTCGTCGGGATGACTACTGCGGATTTGCCGGATGAGCCTAAGTTAGAGGTGCCCCAGCATGATGAGTGAGCACGGCAGTCAATTTCAAACCATGGACGGGCTTCGGCTACTTATTCCGAATTGGCCCGCTTCACCTCAGATTGGAGCCTTTTGTACGACCCGAGCTGGAGGCGTTAGCAAGGCACCCTTTGATAGCCTCAACTTAGGCCGCTACGTCAACGATGAGCCCCTGGCCGTGAGCGAAAATCGCGCTCGTGTGCGGGCTTTGCTCCCAGCCGAGCCGGTATGGCTGAAGCAGGTCCATGGCACTCGGGTTTGGGACGCCGATTTGGCTCCAACCGAAGAGGTCATTGAGGCCGATGCGGCGGTGACCACCAAGTCCAATACCGTTCTAACAGTGATGGCTGCTGATTGCTTACCGGTCTTGATCAGCAGTCCGGATGGTGAGGTGATTGGCGTCGCCCATGCCGGTTGGCGGGGTTTATTGGGGGGCGTTCTCGAAAATACCGTAGTTGCAATGCAGGCAAAAACAGGGCTCGGTAATGCGACCCAATACCTTGCCTGGCTTGGTCCGGCGATTGGCCCCAAGGCGTTTGAGGTGGGTGAGGAGGTGCGTTCTGCGTTTCATGATTTTGGCCAAAACCATGGCCTACCAGTGCCCGCTGAGGCATTTATGGCAGTCGATGGCAAGCCGGGCAAGTATTGGGCCAACCTCTACCAACTGGCTAGGCAGCGCCTTCAGAGCAAAGGCCTGACCCATATTGATGGCGGGGAATTCTGTACGGTTCGTGATCAAACTGACTTTTTTTCCCATCGCCGCGATGGCCTATCTGGGCGATTTGCTGCTTTTATCTGGCGCCGCTAGGCCAGGGTATAAGCTCTAGGGCTAGGGTTAGTGCTTATAACCCTTGCGCCCCATTCAAACGAGAATGAGTATGTGCGGCAAGCCGGTACGGCCTGCCTGGTTGAGAATAGAGAAAAGCATGTTTACTGGAATACCGTCTGGAAAGTCGCCAAGTTTGGCACCGCAACACATGGCCTTAATTCCGCCTGAGCGCTTATCTGAAATTCAGCAGCATTACATGACGGAATTAGCCGCCTACGTTAGTAATCCAGGCGCCTTGGAAATTAAAGATCGGCGCTTTTCAGGCAATGCCTGGCAATCGCCGTGGAGCAAAGCCATTGCTGGAATGTATTTGCTGAACTCCAAGCATCTAATGGAATTGGCGGAAGCAGTCGAGACTGATGCAAAAAGTAAGCAGCGCATTTTGTTCAGCACTCTGCAAATGGTGGATGCGCTCTCGCCATCGAATTTCATGGCGACTAATCCAGAAGTGCTCGAGCACATCATTAGCTCGCAAGGGCAATCAATTCAAAACGGTATTTTGAATTTACTGGGCGATTTAAAAAAAGGCAAAGTCTCGCAAACCGATGAAACGGCTTTTGAGATTGGCAAAAATTTAGCCACCACCGAAGGTGCTGTGGTCTTTCGCAATCACTTGTTTGAACTGATTCAATACAAGCCGCTCACTGAAAATGTATACGAGCGCCCGTTTTTGATGGTGCCGCCGTGCATCAATAAATACTACATCCTTGATTTGCAGCCCGATAACTCGGTAGTACGTTACATGGTGAGCCAGGGCCACACGGTCTTTTTGGTGTCATGGAAAAACCCCGACAAATCAATGGCAAAGGTGACCTGGGATGATTACATTGGCGATGGCGTGATTAAAGCCATCGAAGTAACGAAAGAGATCGGCGGTCTAGATCAAATTAATTTGCTGGGCTTCTGTGTTGGTGGAACCTTGGTGAGTAATGCGTTGGCGGTATTGGCGGCCCGCAAACAAAAGCCGGTGGCCAGCTTAACTTTGTTAACGACCTTGCTCGACTTTAGTGACACCGGAATCTTAGATATTTTTGTTGATGAGGACACAGTTAAGCTTCGAGAAAACACCATCGGCGGCGAGCAAGGCCAGTTTGGTTTGATGTCTGGACTGGATCTCGGCAATACCTTTTCCTTTTTACGCCCCAATGATTTGGTGTGGAACTACGTAGTTGAAAATTACCTCAAAGGCAATTCACCGCCGCCCTTTGATTTGCTGTATTGGAACGGTGACTCCACTAATCTGCCAGGCGCAATGTATTGCTGGTATTTGCGCCACACCTACCTGCAAAATGAATTGGTGAAGCCGGGCAACCTCAAGGTTTGTGGCGAAAAAGTTGACCTGTCATTAATTGATTGCCCCGCCTATATTTATGCATCACACGATGACCATATTGTTCCGTGGCATAGCGGTTATCGCTCGACTCAAATTCTCAAAGGTAAGAACCGCTTTGTACTCGGCGCATCGGGTCACATTGCTGGCGTGATTAATCCGCCCGCAAAAAATAAACGCCACTACTGGGTTAACCCAGCTTTACCAGCAAAGGCAGACGATTGGCTTGCCGGCGCTAAAGATGTTCGCGGTAGTTGGTGGCCTGACTATGTGGAATGGCTTGCCCAATTTGGCGGCAAGCAAGTAAAGGCGAGCAGCACTTTCGGTAATGCAAAGTATAAAAAAGGGATAGCAGCCCCAGGTAAGTATGTCAAAGAAAAAGTGGATGAATCAAGTTAAGTAATCAATATCAATTAATGCAATATCTTTTAGACGCAGCACATATAGAGAGAAGAGGGTAATACGATGACACAACGAATTGCTTATGTAACAGGTGGTATGGGCGGAATTGGTACCGCAATTTGCCAGCGGCTGTCTAAAAAAGGGCATTTGGTTATTGCGGGCTGTGGCCCAAATTCCCCGCGCCGCGATCGTTGGCTTGGCGAGCAAAAAGACCTGGGCTATAACTTCATCGCCTCTGAAGGCAATGTGTCAGATTGGGCGTCGACTGTAGCGGCGTTTGACAAAGTCAAAGCCGAAGTAGGCCGCGTTGACATTCTGGTCAACAATGCTGGTATTACACGGGACAGCGTCTTTCGCAAAATGACGCCAGAGGACTGGAAGGCGGTCATCGACACTAACCTCAATTCCCTGTTTAACGTCACCAAGCAGGTGATCGAGGGCATGATCGACAATAACTGGGGTCGGGTCATCAATATTTCCTCCGTCAACGGCCAAAAAGGGCAGTTTGGGCAGACCAATTACTCCACCGCTAAAGCCGGTTTACATGGCTTCACGATGGCTCTGGCGCAAGAAGTGGCCGGAAAAGGGGTCACCATCAATACGGTCTCCCCTGGCTATATTGCAACCGATATGGTCAAGGCAATTCGGCCCGATGTGCTCGAAAAGATTGTTGCCGCCATTCCAGTAAAACGCCTGGGAACCCCCGATGAAATCGCCTCCATGTGCGCCTATATCGCTTCAGATGACGCTGCATTTGCTACCGGAGCCGATTTCTCCCTCAACGGCGGCATCCATACCGGATAATTCTGGAGCTAAACTGTCGTTTATTGCATTCATGTAGTGCGGAGGATTGGGGATATGGCAACCAGAACAAAACGAGCGGGTGAAGAGCGGCTGATTAAGAAGTACCCTAATCGCCGCCTTTACGATACGCAAACCAGCACGTATGTAACCTTGGTCGATATCAAAGGCTTGGTGATGGCAAATGAGGCATTCAAAGTAGTCGATGCCAAAACCGAAGACGATCTGACGCGCAATATTTTGATGCAAATTATCTTGGAAGAAGAGGCCTGCGGTTCTCCGGTCTTTTCTTCACAGATGCTATCGCAAATTATTCGTTTTTATGGCAACTCCATGCAAGGCCTGATGGGCAATTACTTGGAAAAAACCATGCAGTCCTTTGTTGATATTCATGGGACCCTACACGATCAATCCAAAGGTGTTACTGGCGGTGCCGATGCATGGGCGCAAGCCATGAATATGCAGAACCCGATGATGCAAGGCCTCATGGGCAACTACATGGAGCAAAGCAAAGATCTGTTTATGAAGATGCAAGAGCAGATGCAAAGTTCGCAAAGTATGTTTAAGGGATTTCCTTTTACACCTCCCACGCCTAAAAAAGAAAACGACTAGTTGTGGCGGGCAAGGTTGGTTTTGTTTCCTTAGGATGCCCTAAGGCGCTAGTTGATTCAGAGCTCATCCTCACGCAATTGAGCGCGGAGGGTTATGAGACCGCAAAGGATTACTCCGGCGCCGATCTAGTCGTAGTCAATACCTGCGGCTTTATTGATTCGGCTGTCGAAGAGTCTCTTGCAGCCATTGGTGAAGCCTTGTCTGAAAACGGCAAGGTGATTGTGACGGGCTGCCTTGGCGCGCGTAAAAATGACGATGGCTCTGATTTAATTAAAAGCATTCATCCTAAAGTGCTTGCAGTAACGGGGCCTCATGCCACAGCCGAAGTGATGCAAGCAATTCATTTGCATTTACCCAAGCCCCACGACCCGTTTACTGATTTACTGCCGCCTATTGGCGTCAAGCTCACACCAAAACATTACGCCTATTTAAAGATATCGGAAGGCTGTAACCACCGCTGTACGTTTTGCATCATTCCTAGCATGCGTGGTGACTTAGTATCTCGGCCGATTGGCGAAGTCCTGCTCGAGGCAAAGCGTCTATTTGAATCTGGCGTGAAAGAACTACTCGTTGTGTCGCAAGATACCAGCGCCTATGGCGTTGATGTGCAATACCGCACCGGCTTCTGGGATGGCAAGCCTCTCAAAACAAAGATGCTGGATTTAGTCAGCGCCCTTAATCAAATTGCGCGTGAACATCAAGCGTGGGTACGCTTGCATTACGTCTATCCCTATCCGCACGTCGATGATGTATTGCCGATCATGGCTGAGTTTAAAGAGCATGGCTATGGACTCTTGCCTTACCTTGACATTCCATTGCAGCATGCCCATCCCGATGTGCTCAAGCGGATGAAGCGTCCTGCTAGTGGTGAGCGTAATTTAGATCGCATAGAGGCATGGCGCGCAACTTGCCCTGAGTTAGTCATCCGCAGCACTTTCATTGCTGGATTCCCCGGGGAAACTGAAGAAGAGTTTAGCTATTTATTGGATTTTTTAGATCAAGCGCAAATTGATCGAGCGGGGTGCTTTGCCTATTCTCCGGTGGCGGGTGCCACAGCCAATGCACTGGAAGGCGCCCTGGATCAGTCGATTCGGGATGAGCGCCAGGCCCGATTTATGGCCAAAGCCGAAGCAATTTCGGTTAATCGACTCAAAAGTCAGGTGGGCAAACGCATCTCCATTTTGGTTGATCAGGTAAGCGAGGCGGGTGGATTTGGCCGCACCGCGGGCGATGCCCCCGAAATCGATGGAATCGTGCGGATTTTGCCGATCAGTAAGCCGTCCAAGCGCTATCGGGTGGGGGATTTTGTGCGCGGAACAATCGTAGATACACAGGGGCACGACCTAATTGCTCAATTGTAGGCAATCAGGTAAAAAAGCCTTTAGAGAATGAATGCTTTTCAGATGCAATGCTTAATTTAAGGGGATTACTATGAGTCGTGAAGTCGTTGTATTAAGTGCGGTCCGTTCCGCCATTGGTGCCTTTAATGGCAGTCTGAGTAGCATGGAGCCATCCGAACTCGGCGGCATCGTCATGAAAGAAGCGGTCGCGCGGTCCGGCGTTAATCCCCAAGATATCAATTACGTTACGGTCGGTAATACCATTCCAACCGATAGTCGCTATGCCTACGTTGCGCGCGTTGCCTCGATTCAGGCAGGCTTACCAATGGAGTCGGTAGCGATGTCTTTAAATCGCCTGTGCAGCTCTGGCCTGCAAGCGATTGTTACGACCTCGCAAGCCATCATGCTCAATGATTGCGACTATGGCGTTGGCGGCGGTGTTGAAGTGATGTCGCGCGGTATGTACGGTTCGCCTGCAATGCGCAGTGGTGCACGCATGGGCGATACCAAAATGATTGACCTGATGGTTGCTGTGTTAACCGATCCATTTGGCGTTGGACATATGGGTGTGACTGCGGAAAACCTCGCTGAAAAATGGAAGCTGACGCGTGAAGAGCAAGATGCGTTTGCGGTTGAGTCACATCGCCGTGCTGCCGTTGCCATTAAAGAGGGTCGCTTCAAGTCCCAAATCGTTCCAATTACGATTAAGTCGCGCAAAGGCGATGTGGTATTTGATACCGACGAACATTGCAAGCCTGACACTACGATGGAAACGCTAAGTAAGATGAAAGCAGTTTTCAAAAAAGAGGGCGGTACCGTGACTGCAGGTAATGCATCTGGCATTAATGATGGCGCAGCCTTCTTTGTCTTGGCCGCTGCTGATGCTGCTGCGAAAGCCGGTCAAAAGCCGATTGCCCGCTTAGTGTCCTACGCTGTTGCTGGTGTGCCCAATCACATTATGGGCGAGGGTCCCATCCCTGCATCTAAAATTGCATTGACGCGCGCGGGATTAAAGTTGGATCAGATTGATGTGATTGAATCCAATGAGGCCTTTGCTGCTCAGGCATTGGCGGTTACCAAAGGTCTGGGATTAGATCCTGCTAAGACGAATGTGAACGGCGGTGCGATTGCCCTTGGTCATCCGATTGGTTGCTCAGGCGCTGCGATTGCAACCAAAGCGATTCATGAATTACAGCGCGTGAATGGCAAGTACGCTTTGGTCACCATGTGTATTGGTGGCGGTCAAGGCATCGCGGTGGTATTCGAGCGTTTGTAAAACTGGATCGATTGCGTAAGGAAACGCGTTACGCAATCAACGCCAATGTGGCGTCTAAGCCGACTCGGTCAAACGCCGCGTCGGCTTTTTCTTTGACCAAGGGCTTGGCTCGGTAGGCAATGCTGAGACCCGATCCATCCATCATCAATAAATCATTAGCGCCATCACCGATGGTAATAGTCGCAGTCTTTTTACAGCCCAAGGCCTTGCATGCATTTTTTACATGCATCGCCTTGCCGCTCGCATCCACGATATCGCCGAGCACTACACCGGTTAATTTGCCATCCTGAATTTCTAAGGTATTGGCATGCGTTTCTGTAAAGCCGAGATCGCGCTGCATGCGCTGCGTAAAAAAGGTAAAGCCACCAGAGACCAGAATGGTATGCAAACCCGCTGCATTGGCAGCGCCTAGCAATTCAGTTGCACCCGGATTAGGTCGGAGTCGTTCTCGGTAAACCGCTTCCAGTACCAATTCTGAAATGCCGTTAAGTAGTGCAACACGGCGCCGCAAACTTTCACTAAAGTTGGCAATCTCACCGCGCATGGTGGCCTCGGTAATTGCTGCTACCTCCGCTTTCTTGCCAGCAAAATCGGCAATCTCATCAATGCACTCAATATTGATTAAGGTGGAGTCCATATCCATCGCCAAAATCCGTAGGCGACTGGGATTAAAGGCGGGGGCTAAAAATGCCAGATCAAGGCTAAGGGTAGAGGCCAGCTTTCGAAAGGCCTCACGCTCGGTTGGAGCAAGCTCGCGGGACACTTGCCAGCGCTGTGCGTGGGTGTTGCCAACCGCGATGGAGCCCAGTTGATCGTAGGGCTTGAGGGATAGACCTAAATTGGTGGCCAAATTGCCCAAGGTATTGGATAAGCCGCGATCGATCGGGGCCGTGGATAGGACAACAATAATTTGACCAAGACTCATAGTGGGCTACTCATAACACCATAGTAAGCGAATTTTGCTTTAAAAAGGGATGGCTTTTGTACGCTTTCCACGTTTAGGCGCTCATCAATGTTGCGGATGCATTCAGGTGCTTTAAAAGCCGGCGTATTTGATCTAAGCGCTGCTCTAATTTATCAAAGTCGCCCGCCTTTTGGGGTAATACCTTGAGGCGATCTTGGCCGTTGAGTAAAACCTGTTTATTGGATTGCACCAACTGAATAATGCGCAGCGAATCAATCGGGGGATTGGGGATAAAGGTTATCTGAATGGCAGTTGGCCCAGCATCAATTTTCTTGATACCAAAGCCACTCATTTCAAGGCGGAGGCGATGGGTTTCGTAAAAGGATTTAGCGGGATCTGGCAGATCGCCAAAGCGATCGACTAACTCCTCGCGCAAACCCATTAACTCGGAAAAGTCGGAGCTTCCCGCAAAGCGTTTATACAGCGATAGACGCTCATGCACATCGGGGCAATAATCTTCTGGCAGTAGCGCTGGAACGCCCAAATTGACATCGGTTGTGACCTGGAGAGGGGCTAATAAATCAGGCTCCTTTCCACTACGCAGAGATTTGACTGCGCGATTGAGCATCTCGGTATAGAGCTGAAATCCAATTTCATGAATATCACCCGATTGTTTATCGCCCAGCACTTCACCCGCACCCCGAATTTCTAAATCATGCATTGCCAGATAAAAGCCGGAGCCCAATTCTTCCATTGCCTGAATCGCATCGAGTCGCAATTTGGCTTGCTTGCTGAGCGCCTCTGGATCTGGCACCAATAAATACGCGTAAGCCTGATGGTGTGATCGACCAACACGGCCACGCAATTGATGCAGCTGTGCCAAGCCAAATTTATCGGCGCGGTGCATGATGATGGTGTTTGCAGTGGGAACGTCAATGCCGGTTTCAATGATGGTGGTGCAGAGCAAGATGTTGCTGCGCTGGGTTACAAACTCCCGCATCACCGACTCCAGCTCACGTTCATGCATTTGCCCATGCGCAACACAAATGCGCGCCTCCGGGATCAAGGTTTGCAAAGCATGGCGGCGATTCTCAATGGTTTCTACTTCATTGTGTAAAAAGTAAACTTGCCCGCCGCGTTTAATTTCGCGCAGTACTGCCTCGCGCACAACCCCATCGCCTTCACGTCGCACAAAGGTCTTGATTGCGAGGCGCTTTTGCGGTGCGGTTGCGATGACAGAAAACTCCCGCAATCCTTCCATCGCCATTCCCAAGGTTCTTGGAATCGGGGTAGCGGTGAGCGTCAAAATATCAACTTCAGCCCGCAGTGCTTTGAGTGCATCTTTTTGGCGCACCCCAAAGCGGTGCTCTTCATCGACGATCACGAGACCTAAGCGTGCAAACTGCGTTTCTTTCGAAAGCAATTTATGGGTGCCAATGACGATATCGGCTTCACCACTCGCAATGGCTTGCAAGGCGGCATTGATTTCCTTGCTGGTCCTAAAGCGCGACAGCTCGACGATGCGGACTGGCCAGTCGGCAAAGCGGTCTTTCCAGGTAGCCACATGCTGCTCGGCGAGGAGGGTGGTTGGTGCGAGTATCGCGACTTGCTTGCCGCCCATGACTGCAATAAAACTGGCCCGCAAGGCAACTTCGGTTTTGCCGAATCCCACATCACCGCATACCAAGCGGTCCATTGGAGTGCCGCTGGTCATATCGCCAATCACTGCTGCAATGGCATTGGCTTGATCGGGCGTTTCTTCAAAGCCAAAACTTTCCGCAAACGCAGCGTAATCGTGCGCTGAATATTCAAAGGCATGCCCTTGGCGTATTGCTCGGGCTGCATACAGGCTCAACAACTCAGCGGCAGTATCCCGAATTTGCTGCGCAGCCTTACGCTTGGCTTTATCCCACTGACCGGAGCCCAATTGATGCAGCGGCGCTGAATCGGGGTCTGCGCCAGCATAGCGCGTCACCAATTGCAGTTGATGGACTGGTACGTATAAGGTGGCGTTGTTCGCGTAAATGAGATGCAAAAATTCTTCGAAAATAGGCGCTTCTTTTGGAGGGGCTAGGTTGAGCAACACCAAACCTTGGTAGCGGCCAATGCCATGTTCCACATGTACTACCGGATCGCCGATCTTGAGTTCAGCCAAATCCTTAAAGAGCATGTCAGGATCACTTGCTTCCTTACTGCTATCTTTGCGTCGCTGACGCGTAGTGAGCGTAAATAGCTCGGCCTCCGTAATAAAGAGGAGGCCCTGACTGGGCCAATCAAAGCCATTTAAAAGTGGGGAGACAACTAAGGCGAAGGGCGCTGTACCTTTAACAAAGGAGGCTAAATCATCGAGGAGCACTGGCTCAAGCGGATGAAGAATTCCGCCGCCATTGGCTGATACCGCATTGCTTTCATCCAGGAGTGCGCGAATGGATTCACGGCGACCAGCGCTATCGCAGCAAATCACAATGCGGCGATGCGCCTGCGCAACCTGATGGCGTAGTCGCCCAATCGGATCATGTTCGCGGCGGTGAATGCCCACGTCCGGCACCGATAAAAACTGGGGCGGCTCGTTCGCTTCTACATTCGAAACAATGCCGTTGCGATTGAGCACAAGACGCGCGCTGATTTTTGAAAGACTAAAAAATTGATCAACGTCTAAAAAGAGTGCTTTAGGCGCGAGTATCGGTCGATCTAAGTCGTGCTTTAAGAATGCATACCGTTGCTCGGTGTCTTTCCAAAAACCGCGAATCGTTTCTTCTGCATCGCCGACGGTAACGAGCCAAACCGGATCGCCCGAGCGCGGGAAATAATCAAATAGGGTGGCAGACTCGTCAAAAAAGAGAGGTAAGTAGGATTCAATCCCTGCACTCGGGATACCCAAGTTGGCATCTTTATAAATGGAGCAACGGGTTGGGTCACCCTCAAATACTTCACGCCAGCGATTGCGAAACGCAGTGCGCGCCGCATCGTCAAAAGGAAACTCATGGCCCGGTAGTAAGCGAATTTCCTTGACGGGGTACAAGCTCCGCTGCGTATCCGGATCAAACGCGCGTATTTGCTCAATTTCATCGCCGAACAAATCCAATCGATACGGCAGCGCAGATCCCATCGGGAATAAATCAATCAGGCCGCCACGCACGCTGTATTCGCCGGGGCGCATTACCGCGCTGACGGGGTCATAGCCGGCTTGTTGTAGCTGCAGTCGCAGGGCGCTTTCATTGAGGCGATCGCCTTGCCGAAAGAAAAAGGTATGGCCGGATAGGAAGTCAGGCGGCCCCAGCCGTTGTAGCGCGGTAGTGACTGGCACTAAGACAATGTCACAGGTACCCGCCAGCATTTCATAGAGGGTAGCGAGGCGCTCGGAGACTAAATCCTGATGGGGCGAAAAATGATCATAGGGAAGAATCTCCCAGTCAGGCAGCAACCGTGTTTTTAGCTGTGGGGCAAAAGCAGGGATTTCCTCTAGGAGGCGCTGCGCTTCTTGTGCTTGAGCGCAAAACACCACCATGACGGAAAAATCAGCCCGGTGCCGAAGAGCAGATTGAGCGATTAGGGCGGCATCAGCAGAGCCAACCAGGCCGGAAAAGGTAAAGCGCTGCCCAGCCCGCGGAGCAGGTATGGGGGGCGCTTGATTTGTTCCATCCGACATCTAGCCTCATTATAGAATCAGACATGCGCGATATTCTTTCTTCATGCCATGCGATTTTGCCGACCGCCGGTACCGGGTCTCGTTTGGGCGGCGCGGTTCCCAAGCAGCTTCGCGTCCTTGCAGGCAAGCCCATGCTGGCGTATGCGCTCGAGGCGCTGATTGCAACACCAGAGATTGAATCGATTTGGGTTGGGGTCAGCCCCAGCATGCACGCATCGGGTGATTTTTCTGAGTTTCAGGAAAGCAGCAGCGCTTTACTCAATACCAAGCCCAACTACTTTCTGCCAACTGGCGGCCCAACGCGTCAAGAAACCGTATTAAATACCCTGCGGGCAATGCTGGAAGCTGATCTTCCGGGTGAAGATTGGATTTTGGTGCATGACGCTGCTAGGCCAGGCATTACATCTGGCGCTATTCAAGATTTAATTCATGGTGTCTTGGATGCCGACTCCGGAGACCGATTCCATGGCGGCATCTTGGCCATGCCGGTGGCAGACACCCTAAAACAGAGTACGCCAAGTAGCGAGTGGATTGAGTGCACGATTTCGCGGGATGCCATTTGGCAGGCGCAAACCCCTCAAATGTTTCGACTTAGAGACTTATACGACGCACTGGAAAGTGCTGTTTCGGATCGCGCAGAGGTGACGGATGAGGCTAGCGCAGTTGAACGCTTGGGTGGAAAACCTTTATTAATCAAGGGCTCAACACGCAATTTTAAGGTTACACAGCAAGCAGACTGGGAGTTGATGGAGTTGGTACTCCGTCAACAACATCCCTAATACTCGATGAAAGCAGGAGAAGAAATGGCTTCAGGACACCCCGCAGAACAAAACGGACCACCATTTCGAATTGGTCAGGGCTACGATGTCCACGCCTTAGTGGAGGGTCGCCCGCTGATTTTGGGCGGCGTCAAGGTCCCCTTCGGCAAAGGATTGCTGGGTCATTCGGATGCCGATGCGCTGTTGCATGCATTGACGGATGCTTTATTGGGGGCTGCAGGTCTGAATGACATTGGACAGCTTTTCCCAGATAACGACCCGCAATTTAAAAACATGGATAGCCGCATTTTGCTCAGGCGAGCCCTGGAATGCGTTATTGAGGCTGGTTACCGGGTTGGCAACGTCGATGCCACGATCATTTGCCAACAACCCAAACTAGCAGGCTTTTTGCCTGAGATGCGGGTTCATATCGCCGCTGACCTCGGTGTCGCGGTCAATCAAGTCAATCTAAAAGCAAAAACCAATGAATTATTAGGGCATCTTGGGCGAGGTGAGGGGATTGCTGTCCATGCCGTTGCATTGGTTTATTTAGCCTAAGTAAGATTCTTCTGATTCTCAAATACGGCTTTAAACCAGCCTAAACCCTTGATCATTGTAGAATCGACCTCTTAGAGTGAAGTTTAAGCAGGGTATTGTCTGCGGTATTCGCGAGGATGGCGAAATTGGTAGACGCACCAGGTTTAGGTCCTGACGCCAGAAATGGTGTGGGGGTTCGAGTCCCCCTCCTCGCACCACAAGGCTTACCTTGGCTTGGGCTTCACATAACCTGATCTTTATAGAAGAGACGAGAATGGCTTTGCAGATAGAAAATTTAGGTCAATTAGACCGCAAGATGACCTTGGAAATTCCACGTGCTGACTTAGCAAAAGCCCGTGCCGCTCGTTTGGCTAAAGTCGGTAAGACCATTAAAATGGCGGGCTTTCGTCCAGGCAAGGTGCCCCCAAAAGTGGTTGAGCAGCAGTACGGCATGCAAGTCGATTTCGAGGTGCAATTTGATAAAGCATCCGAGCTCTTCTTTGAGCTGAGTAAGAAAGAGGGCATTTTGTTAGCAGGGCAGCCTCGCCTTGAGCCAAAGAGTGAAATTGGCGCTGACCCAATTGTGTTTGAGGCTTTCTTTGAAGTTCTGCCTGAAGTGAAGATTGGCGACCTGAGTAAAGCAGCAGTCAGTCGTTACACCACGACGATTGGCGATGTCGAAATCGATCGCGCGCTGGATGTATTGCGCAAGCAGCAAGTGCATTACCACCCACGAGGCGTTGTTGGTGAGCATGGCGACGGCGGCAGTAACCTCGCAGCCCAGAGCGGCGACAAAATCACCATTGACTTTGTTGGCAAGATTGACGGCGTGGAGTTTGCCGGCGGTAAAGCAGAAGGCTTCGAGTTTGTGTTGGGTGAAGGCCGCATGTTGCCCGAGTTTGAGGCAGCAGCACTGGGCCTTAAAAATGGAGAGAGCAAAACTTTCCCATTGAAGTTTCCTGATGATTACCACGGCAAAGATGTTGCTGGAAAAACAGCAGAGTTCACTGTTACCGTGAAGCAAGTCAATTGGCCCCACATGCCGGAAGTGAATGATGCCTTTGCTCTTTCTCTCGGTGTAACTGAGGGCGTTGCCAAGATGCGCAGTGAAGTGCGTGAGAATTTAGAGCGTGAAGTTAAGCGCCGCACGACGGCTTTGCTCAAGAATGAAGTGATGGATCAACTCGAAAAACTCTGCGAGCTAGATGTACCCAAGTCGCTGATTGCCAGCGAGCAAGAGCGCTTAGTTGAAATGGCGCGTCAAGATTTAATGCAGCGCGGTATCCCGAATGCCAAAGATGCACCCATTCCTGCAGAAATGTTTGCAGAGCAAGCCCAAAAGCGGGTTCGCCTCGGTTTAATCCTTAGCGACCTCGTTAAGCAGCAAAATCTGGTTGCTACCCCGGACCAAATCAAAGCCGAGATTGAAGAGCAAGCTTCAACCTATGAAGATCCAAAAGAGGTGGTGCGTTGGTTCTATAGCGATCCCCGTCGCTTAAAAGATGTGGAATCTGTAGTGCTAGAGGCCAATGTGATTCAGTATGTCAGCGGCCTTGGCACAATTACCGATAAAGCAGTAAGCTTTGAAGAACTAAGTAAGCTTAATTAATCGATTGCCCATGAAAGCCCATTCGCATGAACCGTACTGATTCCCATTTTTTCAATGCCAGCAATGCCTCTGCCGGTGACCTAGAAACCCGCGGTCTTGGTATGGTTCCGATGGTCATTGAAACCTCGGGCCGCGGTGAGCGCGCATATGATATTTACTCCCGCCTTTTAAAAGAGCGTGTTGTTTTCTTAGTCGGCGAAGTGAATGATCAAACGGCTAATTTGGTGATTGCGCAACTCCTGTTTCTCGAGAGCGAAAATCCCGATAAAGAAATCTCGCTCTACATCAATTCGCCTGGCGGCTCTGTGTCTGCTGGCCTGGCTATTTTCGATACGATGCAATTTATCAAGCCAGATGTGAGTACTTTGTGTATGGGTATGGCTGCCAGCATGGGCGCTTTCTTATTGTGTGCCGGCGCAAAGGGCAAGCGTTATGCCTTGCCTAATTCCCGTGTGATGATTCACCAGCCACTCGGTGGCGCACGCGGTCAGGCATCGGATATTGAAATTCAGGCGCGTGAAATTTTGTATTTACGTGAACGCCTCAATCAGATTTTGTCTGATCGCACTGGACAGTCGATTGAGACCATTGCAAAAGATACGGATCGCGATAATTTCATGTCTGCAGATCAAGCCCGTGATTACGGTTTAATCGACAAAGTTATTGATAAGCGCCCCTAATTGAGTGATTCCAAAACGCCCGCTTCAGCTGACAAGCTGCTTTATTGCTCGTTTTGCGGGAAGAGCCAACACGAAGTCAAAAAACTCATTGCAGGTCCCTCGGTATTCATTTGCGATGAGTGCATCGACTTATGTACCGACATCATTCAAGAAGAGTTAGCCAATCTCCCGTCTGAAAAAGGTGATGGCGGCCTACCTACACCACACGAGATTCGTGCCGACTTAGATCAGTATGTAATTGGTCAGGATCAAGCGAAAAAAACCTTAGCAGTGGCGGTGTACAACCACTACAAGCGCTTGCAATATTTGCCTGTACCCAAAAAAGAGAAGTTAGAGGGTGCGGCTGATGCCAAAGACAATAAATCAGCAGCCGAAACCAAACAATCCAAATTACCAGCCAAGGCGATGGTCGATGGCGTTGAGCTAGCCAAAAGTAATATTTTGCTTATTGGCCCAACCGGTTCAGGCAAGACTTTATTGGCGCAAACACTGGCACGTCTGCTCGATGTTCCCTTTGTGATGGCCGATGCAACCACCTTAACGGAAGCCGGCTATGTTGGCGAGGACGTTGAGAACATTATTCAAAAGCTGTTGCAGGCCTGCGATTACAACGTCGAAAAAGCCCAGCGCGGTATTGTTTATATCGATGAGATTGACAAGATTTCACGCAAGTCAGATAACCCCTCCATCACTCGTGACGTTTCGGGTGAGGGCGTGCAGCAGGCACTATTGAAATTGGTTGAGGGAACCATGGCATCTGTGCCTCCGCAAGGCGGCCGTAAACACCCCAATCAAGACTTCTTGCAAGTCGATACAACCAATATTCTCTTTATCTGCGGCGGTGCATTTGATGGCTTAGAGAAAGTGATTCAGCAGCGTACCGCTAAAACGGGCATCGGCTTCAGTGCTGAGGTGCCTGGCAAAGATGACCGCGGCTCTAGCGAGCTCCTCAAGGAAGTGGAGCCAGAGGATCTGATTAAGTTCGGCTTAATTCCGGAGCTAATTGGCCGTTTGCCAGTGTTAACCACCTTAGCTCAGCTCGACGAAACGGCCTTGGTACAAATCTTGACTGAACCCAAGAATGCGCTGGTGAAGCAATACCAAGCCTTGCTGACCATGGAGGGCGCTGAGCTTGAAGTCCGCCCCGAAGCTCTTTCAGCGATTGCCAAGAAAGCCATTGCACGTAAAACCGGAGCTCGTGGTCTGCGCTCCATCCTGGAGGGCGCATTAATGGATGTCATGTATGACTTGCCATCCCTGCGCAATGTTCAAAAAGTGGTGATTGATGAAAGCAGTATTCAGGGTCTAGGTAAGCCGCTGCTCGTCTACAAGCAGAGTGAATCCCCTGCTGAAAAGCAGGAATTGTCGAAAAAAGCCTAATTTCGTCTTTTTTCGGCTGTTTTTGACTTGTTTTTGTCACTTTTTTGCGTTTTTACTCTTGTAATCCCGCAGCCCAAACCCATATAAGTAGTATCCTGCTCATAGAAATACCCCTTTTAAGTAGCTTTTGGTACTTTTGAGACTTTTTTGAGTGTTTGACTACTTTGGAGGATCCGCCCCATGCCTGGCCATTTATTACTACCCTCTGAACCGATTCAACTGCCTTTGCTCCCCTTGAGGGACGTAGTTGTCTTTCCCCATATGGTGATCCCTTTATTCGTAGGGCGTCCCAAATCAATCAAAGCACTCGAGGCTGCCATGGAAACGGGCAAAAGTGTTTTATTGGTTGCCCAAAAGACAGCTGCAAAAGATGAGCCCTCGGTGGAGGATTTATACGATGTCGGCTGCATCGCCAGTATTTTGCAAATGCTCAAATTGCCCGACGGTACCGTGAAGGTATTGGTTGAGGGTTCCCAGCGTGCTGAGGTGAGCCAAATTGAAGACGCACTGGGCTACTTTAGTTGCGAAGCAACGCCCAAAGCAATCGACACACTCGATGCGCATGAGACCGAAGCGCTGCGCCGCGCAATCATGGCGCAGTTTGATCAGTACGTGAAGTTAAACAAAAAGATTCCGCAGGAGATTCTGGCTTCCTTAGGTGGCATTGATGATCCCAGCCGGCTAGCCGATACCATCTGCGCGCATTTGCCCGTGAAGCTCGAGCAAAAACAGCGCCTCTTAGAAATGACCGATGTCGTGAAGCGCTTAGAGAGTTTATTGGCTGACTTAGAGAGCGAAATCGACATTCTGCAAGTCGAGAAGCGTATCCGTGGTCGCGTGAAACGCCAAATGGAAAAGAGCCAGCGCGAGTACTACCTCAATGAGCAAGTCAAAGCCATTCAGAAGGAGTTAGGTGAGGGCGAAGAGGGCGCTGATCTCGAGGAATTAGAGAAGCGCATCAAAGCGGCGAAGATGCCGAAAGAGGCACTGAAAAAAGCCGAGTCCGAACTGAAAAAACTCAAGCTGATGTCGCCGATGTCGGCTGAAGCAACGGTCATTCGTAATTTCATCGACACTTTAGTTGGCTTGCCTTGGAAAAAGAAAAGCAAGGTCAATAATGATTTAGGTAACGCCGAGAAGGTGCTCGATCAGGACCACTATGGCCTTGATAAAGTGAAAGAGCGCATCTTGGAGTACCTCGCAGTACAACAACGCGTCGATCGCGTGAAGGCTCCCATCTTGTGCTTAGTTGGCCCTCCTGGTGTTGGTAAAACATCCTTAGGCCAATCGATTGCACGCGCCACGAACCGCAAATTTGTGCGTATGGCCTTGGGCGGCGTACGGGATGAGTCAGAAATTCGTGGCCATCGACGCACTTACATTGGCTCCATGCCGGGCAAGATTTTATCGAGCCTAGCTAAGGTGGGCGTACGTAATCCTCTGTTCTTATTGGATGAAGTCGATAAGATGGGTATGGATTTTCGGGGTGACCCGGCCAGTGCGCTACTCGAGGTACTCGATCCAGAACAAAACCACACCTTTCAAGATCACTACGTTGAAGTTGACTTTGATCTGTCCGATGTGATGTTTGTCGCCACCGCGAATTCTTTAAACATTCCTGGTCCGCTCCTCGATCGCCTTGAGGTGATTCGCCTCGCTGGCTATACCGAGGATGAAAAAACCAGCATTGCTACGAACTATTTAATTCCGAAGCAAATCAAAAACAATGGTTTGAAAAAGGGTGAACTGCAGATTGAAGAAAGTGCGATTCGCAGCATGATTCGCTACTACACCCGCGAAGCCGGCGTGCGCTCACTGGAGCGCGAAATCAGCAAGGTTTGCCGTAAGGTAGTGAAGCTGTTACTACTCAAAAAAGAAGCTGCGCCCATTACCGTGGATGCGGATAATTTAGAGAAGTTCCTCTCCGTGAAGATCTTTGATTACGGCTTAGCCGCAAAAGAGAATCAGCTCGGACAAGTGACGGGCTTGGCTTGGACTGAGGTCGGCGGCGATCTGCTGACCATTGAAGCGGCGCTGATGCCAGGCAAAGGCGTCATCACACGTACCGGTTCTCTAGGTGATGTGATGAAAGAGTCGGTAGAGGCTGCCAGAACCGTAGTGCGTTCACGTGCTCGCGCCCTGGGTATTACCGATGAGGCCTTTGAGAAAAAAGATATTCACATTCACTTTCCAGAGGGTGCAACTCCGAAGGATGGGCCTTCGGCCGGTATTGCGATTACCACTGCCTTGGTTTCCGTCTTTACTGGGATTCCAGTGCGCTCGGATGTCGCCATGACCGGGGAAATTACCTTGCGCGGCGAAGTTTTGCCGATTGGCGGCCTGAAAGAGAAGCTGTTGGCAGCTCACCGGGGCGGAATCAAGCTGGCCTTAATTCCGGAAGAGAATGTCAAAGACTTAATTGACATCCCGGATAACGTCAAGAATGCAATCGAGATTGTTCCCGTGCGCTGGATCGATAAAGTCTTGGAGCTTGCTTTGGAGCGCAACCCTGAAGCGCTCCCAGACCCAAGTCCGGACGAGTTAGCCAAAAAGGCGGCAGAAGCCAGTAAAGCTGCCCCTGGTATATCGGGCGGGGAAGTCTTAAAGCATTAATTGGATCGCTGGAATGTACCCCATGTGCACGACAGGCATAGGCTTAATCTAAAAAATAAGCGCCTGAACTGGACTAAGGGTACAATTTCGGTTGTTTATGGGGCGCTTAGCTCAGTTGGTAGAGCGTCTGCCTTACACGCAGAATGTCGGCGGTTCGAGCCCGTCAGCGCCCACCATGCCCTATATGTGATCTCGATTGGATTTCCTCATATTTCGACTGCTCACCGCTCCCCGACATTTTTATAAACCCTGCGATCATTAATCGGTAAACCCCATTCATGTTAGATTCCATACGCCAGCACCGGCGATTCATGATGTTCTTTGTGATGTTGTTGATCGTTCCTTCCTTTGTTTTTTTTGGCGTGTCTGGCTACACCGATTTCTTCGAACAAGAAACCGACTTAATCAAGGTCAATGGCAAGGCCATTACCGCCCAAGAGGTCGACAATTCAGCTAAGCGTCAATCTGAGCGCGTTGGGGCCAATTCCCAAATTGCACAAAGTCTGCCGTTTCGCCAGGCCGTATTGGATGAACTGTTACAGCAACGCCTCTTAGCTTTCGCGGTCAACAAGTTGCAGTTACGTATTAGCGATCAAGCGTTGACCAAAAACCTAGCGACCATTCCCGAGATCAAGGCCCTCTACAAGCCCGATGGAAGTTTTGATAACACCCGCTATCGCCAGCTCTTGGCTAATGCCGGAATGACCATTGAGCAATTTGAAGGTGGCCAGCGTTTTGACTTGATGATCCAGCAATTCGTGACCTCTGCAGCGCGTACTGAGTTACCGGCACCTAAGATTGCCAACATCATTTCTGCCTTGTATGAGTCAGAGCGTCAAGTACAGTCGATTCAATTCACGGCGGCTGAATTTGTTTCAAAAGCAAATCCTACTGAAGCTGAGCTGCAGGATTTTTATAAGGCAAACTCCCGTTTATTTGAAACACCAGAACGCATTGATATTGAGTTTTTAGTATTGCGTGCCGACCCCAAGGAAGATGCTAAGGCCTTTGGTGAAAAAGCCGATCAGTTTGCTAATCTAACCTACGATCAATCCGATAGCCTGAAGCCTGCTGCTGATAAGCTCAAGCTCAGTATTCAGTCGGTTAAGGGAGTGTCCCGCGGTGGTAAAGCTGGGCTTCCAGCGGATCATCCTCTGAACAATCAAAAAGTGATTCAAGCGCTTTTTGGTGATGATGCTTTAAAAAACAAACGCAATATTGAGGCAGTGCAAATTACTCCCGGGGTCTTTGTATCGGCCCGTGTAACCCAGTTACTTCCGGCAGAAGTTTTGCCTTACAGTGCGGTAGCCAGTGAAGTTAAACGCCAGGTTACTGTGCGTAGTGCTGAAAAGCTGGCCAGTGCCGCCGCCGCTGAGCGCTTTATTGCTGCTGAAAAAAATCCATCGAGTGCTGCTGGATTTGCTGCCCCAATTTGGGTCTCCCGCAACAAGCCTGCGAACTTAGTTGGTCCCGCTTTAGATGCTGTGATGGCAGTTGATCCAGGTAAGTTACCTGCGGTTATCTCGGTTACGAATGCGGGATCGGGCACAACGCTGTATCGGATTGAGCAAGTGCGTCAACCGCCTGCAGCCGACGCGAAAGTTCGACAAGCGCAATCCCAACAAATTCAAGCCCTGGCTGCTCAAGCAGAATTCGTTGGATTTATGTCCTTCTGGCGCAACGAGGCTAACGTCAAAGTGATTAACCCTCTGAAGCAAGCAAGTGCGGGTAGTGCCGGGGGTTAATAAGATATGGAAGCTAGTACACCTTTTCCGGAGTCTTTTGCTAAAAACCCAATCCAAAAGCATGAGCTACATGACGCTATAACAGCCGCATTGCTGGAGTTTGATGAGCCAGTACTCTTGATCCGAGAGCGGTCTAGTCAGAGTGAGCGTGCAGAAATTGCACTTTCAGATTCCACCGATTGACTTATAAATTAGTAATTCATTTACTTTTTGAGTAGTAATCCATAGAACGGCGTCAGGGCAGTCCAGACGTTCTGAAACATAATCGCCTGTGCTGCCTCATTCGGATGAATCCGATCTGCTTGAAAGAGTTCATTGCGCTGAGCGACGCCCTCCAAGAAAAAAGGCAGTAGAGCTACCTGCTGGCTTTTTGCAATCCGCGCAAAAAGCCCCGCAAATTGCTGGGTGTATTCCTGGCCATAGTTTGGCGGAATACGCATACCAATCAACAGCACGTCAGCGCCTGATTTTTTGCTTAGCTCGACCATGGTCCGGATGTTCTTTTCCGTTTCTACTAGCGGAAGGCCACGCAAGGCATCGTTTGCCCCTAATTCGATGATGACCAGCTTGGGTTTTTTCTGAGCCAATAACTTAGGCAGGCGCGTTAAGCCTCCAGAGGTAGTTTCGCCACTGATGCTGGCGTTCATAATTTCCCATGAACTGCCTTCTTGCTTGAGGCGATTTGACAGGAGCGCAACCCAGCCAGTTCCCCGTGCAATCCCATACTCAGCCGAGAGGCTATCGCCGGTGACCAAAAGGGTGGGTTTAATAGGGTCTTGTGCCTGGGCTGGGCCGATTAATGTGAGCCCGAGTAAGATGGTGGCAATGCAAAATTTCAAGCGATATTCCTTATGAGCAATCAATCCGTTGTGCTGCGCGCTCAGCAGCTGGGTAAGGCGGTCAACACCAGCGATGGTCCGCTTACTATTTTGCATGACATTTCATTTAGCGTCTGCGCCGGAGAAAGCGTTGCGATTGTGGGCGCATCGGGATCTGGAAAAAGCACCTTGCTCAGCATACTGGCTGGCCTAGATACGCCCAGTAGCGGTGTAGTTGAACTGGTCGGAGAAAATCTCGCCAGATTGAATGAAGACGGCCGGGCACAATTATGCGGTAAGCACGTTGGCTTCGTGTTTCAGTCATTTCAGCTCATACCGCATCTCAGCGCTTTAGAAAATGTGATGCTACCTTTGGAGTTGCGCGGCATATCGCTGAGCGACGCTCGGGAGCAGGCGCAGTATTGGCTAGATAAAGTGGGTTTAAGCGCACGCCTTAACCACTTCCAAAAAACCTTATCGGGTGGTGAGCAGCAACGCGTTGCCTTAGCCCGTGCTTTTGTCGGCAAGCCAGCCATTTTGTTTGCGGATGAGCCTACTGGCAGCCTTGACCAAGCCAGTGGCGGTAGGGTGATCGATCTCTTATTTGACCTAAACCAGGCCAATGGATCGACCTTGATTTTAGTCACCCACGATGCGGTTTTGGCAGGTCGGTGCGCTCGCCAGCTTCACCTTCAGGCTGGGGCCTTACTGGCGGAGTAAAAATACGGAGGTTTTTGGTCCAAACCTTATAATTGGCAAATGTCTTTTTTCCGTTGTTTGCCTGGGGCCGATGCCCTCTCAGCCTTCCGCCAACAGCGGCTTTTAGCTTCGCTTGCAGAGCAGGGCATTTCCCTAGCAGCCATACAAGCGCAATACCTCCATTTCGTATGGTCAGAGACCGCGCTGGATGATACCCAGCTTCTCGTTTTGGAAGGTCTCCTAACCTACGGCTCCCCTTTTACACGCGTAGAACCGAAAGCAGGGTGGTTAGCTAGCCTGAGTAAATCGCCACAACCATCGCAGGCTATTGCGATTCCGCGCTTTGGTACCGTATCGCCATGGGCTAGTAAGGCCACCGATATTGCGCATCAATGCGGTCTACCATTGCTGCGCATTGAGCGTGGCATTCAATTTACCTGGTTTGCTGAGCGAGCCCTTAGCGCAGATCAGCAGCAAACCGTATTGGCCGCCTTGCATGACCGCATGACAGAAACCGTCGTGGACTCGGTTGAAGCGGTTGCGCCACTCTATCAAACCCTTGCCGATCGTCCACTGCTGCGCATCCCAGTGATAGCTGAGGGTGAAGCTGCTTTAGAAAGAGCGAACCTAGAGTTGGGCCTTGCGCTCTCGGAAGACGAGATTACCTACCTTGCTGAGAATTTTAAACGCCTGGGTCGTGACCCAAGTGATGTTGAGCTCATTATGTTTGCGCAAGCCAATAGCGAACATTGCCGGCACAAAATCTTCAATGCCTCATGGACGATTGATGGCAAGCAGCAAGATATTTCCTTATTTGGCATGATCCGCAATACCCACCGCCTCCAGCCCAAAGGAACCATCGTGGCGTACTCCGATAACTCGGCCGTTATGGAGGGTTGCGAAGCGCAAACCTGGGTACCGCAAGGCCCCGATCAGCGCTACCAAAAAGAGCAGCGACTGACCCATACCTTGATGAAGGTCGAGACGCACAATCACCCCACAGCGATCGCTCCTTTCCCTGGGGCATCTACGGGTGCTGGTGGCGAAATACGCGATGAGGGCGCCACCGGTATTGGCGGCAGACCCAAAGCGGGTCTCACGGGCTTTTCCGTTTCGAATTTAAATATTCCTGGAAGCAATTTGCCCTGGGAGGCACCGCACTACGGTAAGCCCGAGCGGATTGCGACGCCACTGCAGATCATGATTGAAGGCCCGCTCGGTGGCGCTGCCTTTAATAATGAATTCGGGCGCCCGATTCTGGGTGGCTATTTTCGAGTATTTGAACAAACCATTAATGGCCTGCGCCATGGCTATCACAAGCCCATCATGATTGCAGGCGGCATTGGCAATATTGACGCAATCCATACGGCCAAAAAAGAAATCAAAGCAGGGCACTTACTGGTTCAGTTGGGCGGCCCCGGTATGCGCATTGGCATGGGCGGCGGTACTGCGAGTTCGATGGCAACCGGCAGCAATGCAGCTGATTTGGATTTCAATTCCGTGCAGCGCGGTAATCCAGAAATCGAACGCCGTGCACAAGAAGTGATTAATGCTTGCCGCGCTATGGGCGCCGCAAATCCCATTATTTCCATTCACGACGTGGGTGCAGGCGGTTTATCCAATGCCTTCCCAGAGCTGGCCGATGGCGCCGGGCTAGGGGCTGACTTTCAGTTGCGTAGCATCTTGCTGGAAGAGAGCGGCATGAGTCCGGCAGAGATTTGGTGCAATGAATCACAAGAGCGCTATGTATTGGCAATTGATGCTGCCCATTTGGATTTACTAACCGCCTTATGTGAGCGTGAGCGTTGCCCTATCTCTGTAGTGGGACATGCCACTACTGAGCGTCAATTGCGTCTCGGCGATAGCAAGCAGCAGCCACATTCGGATGCAGCATTCCCAATAGATATGCCGATGGAGGTGTTGCTGGGCAAGCCGCCCAAAATGCACCGCGATGTGACTCATGTTGAGCGGCAATTTACTGAGCTCGATGTCACCGACGCCAAGTTAGAGGAATGCATTGCCTGGGTGTTGCAGCAGCCGACTGTCGCCAGCAAATTATTTTTGATCACCATTGGTGATCGCACGGTGGGCGGACTGAATGCACGTGACCAACTGGTTGGCCCATGGCAGGTTCCGGTTGCCGATTGCGCCGTGACAATGATGGATTATGTGGGTTACCGTGGCGAAGCTATGTCGATGGGTGAGCGCACCCCAATCGCTGTGATCGATGCGCCTGCAGCAGCCCGCATGGCAGTGGGTGAGGCCATTACTAATTTATTGGCGGCCGATATTAGCGGACTCGATACGGTGAAGTTATCAGCAAACTGGATGGCGGCATGCGGCAAGCCTGGCGAAGATGCCAAACTCTTTGACTCCGTGAAGGCAGTCGGCATGGAATTGTGCCCCGCATTAGGTATATCGATTCCGGTAGGGAAAGATTCCTTATCGATGGCAACCGAATGGCGCGATGGCGATAGCACTAAAAAAGTGATTTCGCCTGTTTCCTTGGTGATCTCGGCATTTGCGCAGGTAGCCGATGCACGTAAAACTAGCACACCGCTGTTGCACCGCGAAGAGCACGGACAGCCCCTCGAGACCGAACTGATTTTGATTGATTTAGGTCGCGGCAAAAACCGCATGGCTGGCAGCATACTGGCTCAAGTGTTAAATCAATCCGGTAAAGCTGCAGCGAACCTAGATGATCCCAATGATCTCAAAGCGCTTGCAACTGCCATTATCGAATTGCGTGCTGCAGGTCAACTCTTGGCCTACCATGACCGTTCGGATGGCGGGCTCTTAGCCACCATAGCTGAAATGGCCTTTGCCTCCCACTGCGGCGTTTCGATAAATGTCGACATGATTGCGGTCGATTTGAATCAAGAGCCCGATTATGGGGATGCGAAAAATTGGGCGCAGCAAGTATCGGGTCGCCGCCATGAGCAAACGATTCGAGCCCTGTTTAATGAAGAGCTAGGCGCCGTTATTCAGATTCGGCGCGCAGATCGGGATGCCGTGTTTGCAGTATTGCGTAAGGTTGGCCTCAGCGCCTGTAGCCATGTGATTGGCAAACCAAACACCACCGGCCGAATTGAGATTTGGCGTGATGCTAAGAGTATTTATGCAGAGCCACGTGAAGTGCTTCACAAGACATGGCAAAGCACCAGCTGGCAAATTGCCCGGTTGCGCGATAACCCATCGTGTGCCGATAGTGAATATGCTTTACTCGATGACATCACCGATCCAGGTCTGACACCAAAATTGACATTTGATGTCGCGGAGGATGTTTCTGCCCCATTTGTAAATACAGGCGCCCGCCCCAAAATGGCGATTTTGCGCGAGCAGGGCGTGAACTCCCATGTGGAAATGGCATATGCCATGGACTGGGCAGGCTTTGATACCTACGACGTTCATATGTCGGATTTAATTTCCGGCAAAGCTAAATTAGCTGACTTCCGTGGTCTGGTTGCCTGTGGCGGATTTAGTTACGGTGACGTACTTGGTGCTGGTGAGGGCTGGGCCAAAACCATTTTATTTAATGCGCAATTGCGTGATCAGTTTTCGAGCTTCTTTAATCGCTCGGATAGCTTTGCGCTCGGCGTATGTAATGGTTGCCAGATGATGAGCAACCTGGCAGGGATCATTCCAGGAGCCGATGCCTGGCCCAAGTTCACCCGCAATCAATCGGAGCAATACGAAGCGCGGCTTGTAATGGCAGAGGTGCTTCAGTCACCATCCATTCTGCTGCAAGGCATGGAAGGTAGTCAGATTCCGATTGCGATTGCGCATGGCGAAGGCTTTGCTAATTTTAGTCAGCAGGGCGATTTAGCAACACTGCAAAGTAAAGGCTTAGCTGCATTGCGTTTTGTCGATCACCGCGGCAATCCAACCGAAACGTATCCGATGAACCCCAATGGCTCTCCTGGCGGCCTCACTGGCGTAACGACGGCTGATGGTCGCTTTACGGTGATGATGCCCCATCCCGAGCGCGTGTTCCGCGCGGCGCAGATGAGCTGGTCACCAAGTCATTGGCAACAAACCCCTGATGGGGCAAGTCCATGGATGCGCTTATTCCGCAATGCCCGCCGCTGGATAGCGTAGTGCAATCATGTTGATGGAGCCAGTCACCTTTTCCGAATCGGGCGGCATTCGGTATTTGCATTTCGGTACGGAGTTGATTCAAGGGGCAATGCGTTTGCGCGACCCCAATGAAATCTACCTGGAATACAACCAGCAAATGATGGCTTGGCTTTTATTTTTAGAGACCAAGCCCGGAATGCAAGTCGCCCAATTGGGTCTTGGCACCGGTGCATTGACTAAATTTACGCACCTGCATTGCCCAGCCGTCAAAAATACAGTGGTCGAAGTCAACCCTGCTGTCATCGTTGCGGCGCGCAGTATGTTTTATACCCCGAGCGATGATCGTCGTCTCAAGACCTTGCAAATCGATGCGCATGCTTTTGTGCATGATGAGCAGCTTCATAATCGCTTTGATGCCTTGCAAGTCGATTTGTACGACGCTATCTGCGATGGTCCATCGGCCAGCTCGCTTGATTTTTATTCTGGCTGCTATGACTTGCTGAAGTCACCTGGTGTCTTAACGGTTAATTTGTTTTCTCGGCATAAAAGCTTTGATATCAACCTGAACAATATTTGCGAAGCCTTTGATAATCGCGTTCTGCTGTTTCCGGAATCCCACGACTGCAATGTCGTAGCCATGGCATTTAAGGGACCGCTTTTACATGCCGAGTGGAATGATGTGGTCAAGCGCGCCAAACTGATTCAGGAAAAAACGGGCTTAGCAACCGCATCGTGGGCGCCTGGCTTGCGCTATGCCAATGCCAGACAAGAAAGCGCCCTGAATATCTAAAGCGCGATACCTCAATCCGATTAGAGTAAAAAATAAGGGGATCAATGATCCCCTTATTCAATGCAAGCAATTACGCCTTGCTCAGTTTTGAGCTACCTTGCTTAAACCGTGACAGTATCAGCAACATCACTAAAGGACTTGATCTTGTCAAAGTTCATGTAGCGATAAACCTCATCTGCCTTCGCGTTGAGCGAACCCAGTTGATCGAGGTACTCCTGCATAGTCGGAATGCGGCCCAAGAGTGCAGCAACAGCAGAGAGTTCAGCAGAAGCCAGGAAGACATTGGTATCAATGCCTAAACGGTTAGGGAAGTTGCGAGTCGAGGTCGAAACCGCCGTGGCGCCTTTGCGCATCGACGCTTGGTTACCCATGCATAAGGAGCAGCCAGGCGCTTCCATGCGAGCACCTGTACGCCCGAGAATCCCGTAGTAACCTTCTTCAGTGAGGACCATGGCATCCATTTTGGTTGGAGGCGCGATCCACAAGCGCGTTGGGATATCCGTTTTGCCTTCGAGTACTTTTCCAGCAGCACGGAAGTGACCAATATTAGTCATGCAAGAGCCGATAAAGACCTCATCAATCTTGGTTCCCGATACTTCGGAGAGGAATTTCACATCGTCTGGATCATTGGGGCAGGCGAGGATAGGTTCTTTGATTTCGCTAATGTCGATTTCAATGATCTCAGCATAATCTGCATTGGCATCGGCCTTGAGTAACTGTGGATTCGCAATCCAGGCTTCCATGGCTTTAATACGGCGACCTAAAGTACGTGCATCCTCGTAGCCATTGGCAATCATCCACTTCATTAAGGTGATGTTCGAGCGCATGTACTCAATGATCGGCTCTTTATTTAAATGCACGGTGCAGCCACCAGCAGAGCGTTCGGCCGAAGCATCTGACAATTCAAAAGCCTGCTCTACTTTGAGATCAGGCAAGCCTTCGATCTCCAAAATACGGCCTGAGAAAATATTCTTCTTGCCTTGCTTTTCTACTGTCAGTAAGCCGCGCTTAATCGCATAGAGTGGAATCGCGTTCACTAAATCACGCAGGGTAATACCAGGCTGCATGTTTCCTTTAAAGCGAATCAATACTGACTCTGGCATATCGAGCGGCATCACACCGGTTGCTGCAGCAAACGCAACTAAGCCAGATCCAGCTGGGAATGAAATACCAATTGGGAAACGGGTATGGCTATCGCCACCCGTGCCGCAGGTGTCGGGCAAGAGCAGGCGATTGAGCCAGCTATGAATCACCCCATCGCCCGGACGCAAGGAAACGCCGCCGCGATTGGTCATGAAGGAAGGCAGCTCGTGGTGGGTACGAATATCCACTGGCTTGGGGTATGCCGAGGTGTGGCAAAACGATTGCATCATCAGGTCGGCTGAAAAGCCTAGGCAAGCCAAATCTTTGAGTTCGTCACGAGTCATTGGGCCGGTCGTATCTTGGGAGCCAACCGTGGTCATGTGGGGTTCACAATAGGTTCCAGGACGTACGCCTTGACCTTCAGGCAAGCCACACGCGCGACCCACCATTTTTTGCGCCAAGCTAAAGCCTTTTTTATTGTCTGGCGGACTAATCGGCAAGCGGAATTCAGTCGATGCTGGAAGGCCCAAGGCAGCGCGCGCCTTAGCAGTAAGTCCGCGACCCACGATCAGCGGAATACGGCCGCCAGCGCGTACTTCATCCAAAATCACGGGGGACTTGAGTGAAAACGCAGCAATCTCAGCACCGTTTTTAAACGCCTTACCTTCGTATGGGCGCAATTCAATCACGTCGCCCATATTCATTTGATTGACGTCGAGCTCAATGGGCAATGCACCAGCGTCTTCCATGGTGTTAAAGAAGATCGGGGCAATCTTGGTTCCAAGGCAAACACCGCCAAAGCGCTTGTTGGGCACAAAGGGGATGTCTTGGCCAGTCCACCAGAGCACCGAGTTGGTGGCTGATTTGCGGGAAGATCCTGTACCAACTACGTCGCCAACATAGGCAATTTGATGACCTTTTTTCTGCAAAGCCTCAATCTGCTTCATAGGGCCACGTACGCCCGTCTCATCTGGCTCGATGCCAGCGCGGGGATTTTTTAGCATTACAGTGGCATGCAGCGGAATGTCCGGGCGGCTCCACGCATCCGGCGCTGGCGACAGGTCATCGGTATTGGTCTCACCAGTGACCTTAAAGACGGTCAAGGTCATGCTCTCGGGAACGGCAGGGCGACTCGTAAACCATTCAGCATCGGCCCAGCTTTGCATCACCGACTTCGCATGGGCATTGCCTTTCTCAGCCATCTCTTGAACGTCATTAAAGTAATCAAACATCAAGAGGGTTTTCTTGAGCGCCTCGGCTGCGGCTGCGGCGCACTCTGCATCTGCCAGCAATTCAACCAAGGGGGCAATGTTGTAGCCGCCCAGCATGGTGCCGAGCAGCTCGGTGGCTTTAACACGGGAAATGAGGGGGGATTTATCAGTTCCTTTGGCCACTGCAGCTAAAAATTCAGCTTTTACTTTGGCGGCCTCATCAACGCCAGCGGGAACACGGTAGCTTATGAGATCAACCAGCTCCGCCTCTTTACCCCTTGGGGGGTTTTTCAACAAACCAATCAGCTCAGCGGTCTGATCTTTGGTTAAGGGCAGGGCAGGGATGCCAAGTGCTGCACGTTCTGCAACATGGGCGTTGTAAGCTTCTAACATCGCGTTTCCTATGAATAAGGGGTTATCAATCGAATGGCAATGCGAGATCGGTAAAGGACTTGACCTCGATCAAGTCAATTGTAATGTTTTGGCTGGTTTATGGACAATAAAATTTGTAAAAAAAGCTATTAAATAGGGCTAAATAGCCGATTTCGGGACCCTAAAGACCCTAAATAGTGTGCTCGGCCTTGAGGGCCCAAACCAAGGCAATGACCCACCCAACCAAAGACCAGCCCAAAAACAGATTTAGGGCAAAAATAGCCCCGGTATTGATCCGTTTTTTGTAAAACGCAATGGCAAACGGCAAAAAATAGAATAGGGAGAGAACGCTGATTAAAAGGGCACATACAAAGCGCATGTCTTCTCACTCTTGAGTCGATTGGGTCTGGGGCCGAATTGGCCTACATTATGGATTTTACTGCTAGGTCAAATTCTGGACTCGGGTAGAGGTATCGTTATAATTAGAATTTCCAACAGAGCCAAAGCGCGATGACCAAATACGTTTTTGTCACTGGTGGCGTAGTTTCTTCCCTGGGGAAAGGAATTGCAGCTGCCTCGCTTGCCGCGATTCTCGAATCCCGCGGCCTGAAAGTCACCCTCCTAAAACTCGATCCCTACATTAACGTTGATCCGGGCACCATGAGCCCCTTTCAGCATGGCGAAGTCTTTGTGACCGAGGATGGCGCCGAGACCGATTTGGATCTGGGCCATTACGAACGATTCGTGTCTGCCAAGATGCGCAAGAGTAATAACTTTACGACCGGCCAGATTTATGAATCGGTAATCCGTAAAGAGCGTCGGGGTGAGTACCTTGGCAAAACAGTTCAAGTGATTCCGCACATTACCAATGAAATCCAAGCCTTTGTCGAGCGGGGCGCTAAAGCCAGCCATGATGGTCAAGTGGATGTCGCCATTTGCGAAATTGGTGGAACAGTAGGTGATATTGAGTCCCTACCGTTTTTAGAGGCCGCACGCCAAATGAGCCTGCGCCTGCCGCCCCATAGCTGTGCTTTTGTTCACCTAACCTTGGTTCCCTACTTAATTAGCGCCGGCGAACTGAAAACAAAGCCAACTCAGCATTCCGTGCAAAAGCTACGCGAAATCGGCATCATGCCGACCGTGTTGCTGTGCCGTGCCGATCGCCCGATTCCAGAGGATGAGCGCTCGAAGATTTCCTTATTCTCGAACGTACGGGAAGAATCGGTTATCTCGGTATGGGATGTCGATACGATTTACAAGATTCCACAAATGCTGCACGAGCAAGGCATGGATGATCTGATTTGCCGCGAACTGCAAATTGAGGCAAAGCCGGCTGACCTCTCCGTATGGACGCATTTGGTCTATGAGATGGAGAACCCCCAACATGAAGTCACCATCGGCATGGTGGGCAAGTACGTCGACTTAACCGAGTCGTATAAGTCCTTAATTGAAGCCTTGCGCCATGCGGGGATTCATAACCACACGCGGGTGAATATTCGTTACATCGATTCAGAGCAGGTGGAAAAAGATGGAGTGGATTGCCTCGCCAACCTCGATGCAGTTCTGGTGCCAGGCGGCTTTGGTAAACGCGGTACAGAAGGCAAGATCGCTGCTATCCGCTATGCCCGTGAAAACCGCATTCCCTACCTCGGCATCTGCTTAGGTATGCAATTGGCGGTCATCGAATTTGCCCGCCACGTAGCGCACATTACTGGTGCCAACAGCACTGAGTTTGATCCGGAGACGGCGCATCCCGTTGTGGCGCTCATTACCGAATGGCTTGACCGTGAAGGGCGCGTGGAAAAGCGCGGTGATGATTCCGATTTAGGCGGCACGATGCGCCTAGGCTCCCAGCGCTGCCCAGTAAAAACAAATACCTTGGCACATACCATTTACGGTGACGAAGTAAACGAACGCCATCGCCATCGCTACGAAGTCAATAATATTTACGTACCCCGTTTAGAAGAGTCCGGACTGGTGATCTCAGCACGTACCCCAACGGAATCACTGCCGGAGATGATGGAATTACCTAAGTCAATGCACCCGTGGTTCTTTGGTGTGCAGTTTCATCCTGAATTTACTTCGACGCCGCGTGATGGACATCCGCTCTTTTTGGCTTACATTAAAGCGGCATTGGCGCACCACGACGCAAACCAGGCGGTGGCAGCATGAAACTCTGCGGATTTGATGTTGGACTAGACCAACGTTTTTTCTTAATTGCCGGTCCTTGCGTGATTGAGTCTGAGCAGTCGGCTCTGGATATCGCTGGTACGCTTAAAGAAATTACTGGATCGCTCGGCATTCCATTTATTTATAAATCGTCTTTCGATAAAGCCAATCGCACCTCGGGCAGTTCCTTTCGGGGGCTTGGCATGGAAAAAGGCTTAGCGATTTTGGCCAAAGTTCGTAAAGAGATCGGCGTGCCAGTCTTGACGGACGTGCATGATATAAGTGAAATTGCATCCGTTGCTGCAGTGGTGGATGTCATGCAAACACCGGCTTTTTTATGCCGCCAAACGGACTTCATTCGGGCTTGCGCGCAAAGCGGTAAGCCGGTCAATTTCAAGAAGGGCCAGTTTCTGTCTCCGCATGAGATGCTCAATGTCATCCAAAAGGCGCGTGATGCAGCGGCAGAAGCACATGTGCCAGATCAGTTTATGGTTTGCGAACGCGGCGCCTCATTTGGTTATAACAATTTAGTGTCGGACATGCGTAGCCTCGCCATCTTGCGTGAGACCCATGCACCTGTCGTATTTGATGCGACCCATTCTGTTCAGTTACCAGGCGGGCAGGGTGGCAGTAGCGGTGGACAACGTGAATTTGTCCCCGTGTTGGCGCGCGCTGCAATAGCGGTCGGCATCAGCGGTCTCTTCATGGAGACCCACCCTGATCCAGCGAAGGCGCTATCCGATGGACCGAACGCGGTGCCATTAAATCGCATGAAAGAATTATTGGAATCGCTTGTTGCAATCGATGCGGTTGTCAAGAAAAGCGGTACTTTTTTAGAAAAGCAGTTTTGAGGAGAAGTTCATGAGTGCCATCGTCGATATTATCGGTAGAGAAATCTTAGATTCACGCGGTAATCCAACGGTAGAGTGCGATGTGCTCCTCGAGTCGGGCGTCATGGCCCGCGCTGCGGTTCCATCCGGTGCTTCAACGGGTTCCCGCGAAGCAATTGAGATGCGTGATGGCGATGCCGAGCGCTACTTAGGCAAAGGCGTTCTCAAAGCCGTTCAAAACATCAATACCGAAATTTCTGAAGCAGTGATGGGGCTGGATGCCAGTGAACAAGCCTTCTTGGATCGCACCATTAATGAACTTGATGGCACCCATAACAAGGCGCGTCTGGGCGCCAATGCTACCTTAGCCGTCTCTATGGCTGTGGCCCGCGCTGCTGCAGAAGAAGCGGGTTTGCCTTTGTACCGCTACTTTGGCGGCTCTGGCGCGATGCAACTCCCAGTTCCAATGATGAACATCGTCAATGGTGGTGCGCATGCGAACAATAGCTTAGACATTCAAGAATTCATGATTATGCCGGTGGGTACGGAAACCTTCCGTGAGGCATTGCGCTGTGGCGCTGAAATCTTCCATGCCCTCAAAAAAATCCTGCACGATAAGAATATGCCCACCTCGGTTGGTGATGAGGGCGGCTTTGCGCCAAACTTCACGAGCAATAAAGAGTGCCTCGAGACCATTTTGCTCGCCATTGAAAACGCAGGCTACAACGCTGGCGAAGATGTGCTACTTGCACTCGATTGTGCTGCTAGTGAATTCTATAAAGACGGTAAATACCATCTAGCTGGTGAAGGCCTGCAGCTGAGCTCGAGCGAGTTCTCGGATTACCTGGGCAATTTGGCCGATCAGTTTCCGATTGTTTCCATCGAAGATGGCATGCACGAGAGTGACTGGGATGGCTGGGCTGACTTAACGCAAAAGCTAGGCAAAAAGATTCAACTGGTTGGCGATGATTTATTTGTTACCAATACGCGCATCCTCAAAGAAGGCATTGAAAAGGGCGTTGCGAATTCGATTCTGATCAAGATCAATCAAATCGGCACCTTAACCGAGACCTTTGCTGCAATCGAGATGGCCAAGCGGGCCAACTACACTGCAGTGATTTCACACCGCTCTGGCGAAACCGAAGACAGTACCATCGCAGACATTGCAGTGGGCACGAATGCAGGCCAGATCAAAACGGGCTCGTTGTCGCGCTCTGATCGCATTGCCAAGTACAACCAGTTATTGCGCATCGAAGAAGATTTGGGCGATGTGGCTAGCTATCCAGGTAAATCGGTTTTTTATAACCTGAAGAAGTAGCAGTCGACATCGACCTCGACCTTCATAGGCCATGCGACTCATTATCTACTCCATGTTTGGTTTGCTGATTGCCATTCAGTACCCCCTATGGCTTGGGAAGGGCGGCTGGTTCAAGGTCTACGAGATGGAAAAGCAACTCAAAGATCAGAAAGAGTTGAATCAAGCCCTAGCACTGCGCAATACGAAGTTAGCCGGCGATGTGAATGACCTGAAATCAGGAACGCGCGCGATTGAAGAACGGGCTCGGGCAGAGCATGGCATGCTGAAAGAGGGCGAGTACTTTGTACAAATTCTGCCTAGCGATAAATCCGTAGCAGAGGCAAAGCAGGATGCGCTCGCCAAAGAGGCGCAAAAACCGCAGTAAGCAGGATCTGCTTAATGTCCGCCCGATGGCGGCCGGGTGGCATCCGTAAGTAAGTCAGTCTTGAACACCTGGATGCAGTCCACCGCATCAAATCGGTAAGCCTTGCCGCAAAACTCACAACCGGTTTCCACTGCACCCTGTTCAGCAAGAATGCTGTTTACTTCCTCTTCCCCAAGCATGCGCAAAACATCGGCCACCTTGAGGCGTGAGCAACGGCAGGCAAACTGGACTGGCCTTGTCGGGAAAGCTCGAACGCCAGCTTCACTGGATTCATTTAAAAAGAGCCGGCGTAATGTGGTCTCGGGGCTGAGCTCAAGCAACTCATCCGTAGTAATGGTTTCGCCCAGCGCCTGAATGCGACTCCAGCCCTCGGCTGCAGCCTGAGGATCAAGATGCACATGGCCGCCCGAATTGGGTAAGCGTTGCAACAGTAGACCGCCCACCACTTTTTCATTGGAAGCGAGCCAAATGCGGGTCTCCAATTGTTCCGAATGGCGCATGTATAGCATGATGGCTTCGGCAGCATTCGTAACAGGAACGGCAATGCCATTCCGGCCTTGCTGGAGGGCAACGATGCCTTGATAGGGCGGTTGTCCAGGCTGACGCTCGGCTGGATCCAGTGTAATCACCAGACGGCCGGTATTGGCGGCATCCAGTAAATCCGCTAGCGTGGCATTCGGATCAATCTCAGTAGGCTCTACTGATAACTTGACTGTGGCACGCATGGTGAGTTTTGAGCTGCACTCCACCACCAAGAGGGAAATTGGCCCCTTGCTTTGCGCCTGAATAATCAGGGTGCCATCAAATTTAAGGCTGGCACTTAGCAGGGTTGCAGCCGCGACAAAATCGCCCAAAATCTGACGAATAACAGGGGGGTCATCACGCCGCGCTAATACCGCCTGCCATGCAGTACTAATTGAGACAATTTCGCCGCGAACAGGGGCGCCATCGCATACAAAGACAAGCAGTTCATTCATAAGCCAAAGTATCCTTGGTTTTGCCTTGATTTGGTTGACCTGAGATAATACTGGCTATGTCTATACGTACCCGATTTGCACCCAGTCCGACTGGCTTTATCCACCTCGGCAATCTACGCAGCGCGCTGTATCCGTGGGCTTTTGCGCGCCATCATGGCGGTGACTTTATTCTCCGCATTGAAGATACTGACTTAGAACGCTCCTCCCAAGAGGCGGTAGACGTCATCATCGATGGCATGGCCTGGCTTGGACTTGATATCGACGAAGGCCCCATCTATCAAATGCAGCACATGGATCGCTACCGTGAAGTGATTGCAGAGATGCTGAAATCCGGCCTTGCGTACCCTTGTTATATGAGTGAGGCCGAACTGAATGCCTTGCGCGATCAGCAGATGGCAAATAAAGAGAAGCCGCGCTACAACGGTCTATGGCGACCAGAGCCGGGTAAGATTTTGCCACCGGTTCCGGAGGGCGTATTGCCAGTCATTCGCTTTAAGAATCCCATTGGCGGTTCGGTTATCTGGCAAGATGCCGTCAAAGGACAAATCGAGATCAGTAATGACGAACTCGATGACCTCGTAATTGCTCGGCCTGATGGTACGCCGACGTATAACTTTTGCGTAGTTGTCGATGACATTGATATGCAGATTACCCACGTGATTCGTGGCGATGATCACGTCAACAACACCCCTCGTCAAATCAATATCATGCGCGCTTTGGGTGGTACGCCGCCGATTTATGCGCATTTACCGACCGTCCTCAATGAGGATGGCGAAAAGATGAGTAAGCGTAATGGCGCTATGAGTGTGCGCGATTACCAGCGTGAAGGCTATTTACCTGAGGCCATTCTGAATTACTTAGCACGGCTCGGCTGGGCACATGGTGATGCTGAAGTCTTTACCCGCGATCAATTTGTAGGGTGGTTTGATTTGGATCATTTGGGGCGCTCCCCGGCGCAGCACAACCCTGAAAAGTTACTCTGGCTGAACCACCATTACATTCAGCATAGCGATGCGGCAAAACTGGCGGAGCAGGTCAAGCCATTTGCTCTCGAGCGCGGGATTGCTATTCCAGAAGCGGGGCAGGGCCCGGACTTTGTTCAGGTAGTGGGGCTCCTGAAAGACCGTGCCAATACCTTGCTGGAAATTGCCGATGGCGCTAAGCTGTTTTACATGCCAGCACCCGCGTTTTCACAGCAGGAAATTGATACCAATATTCCGGCGAATATACGTCCTGCATTGGCTGATTTGATTGCGGCATTTGAGGCGAGTGATGGCAGTAAAGAGGGGTATTCAGCCGCATTTAAGGCCGTCTTAACCCAGCATCAACTGAAGATGCCGGCCTTGGCCATGCCTGTTCGCTACGCTCTCTTTGCCACCACTCAAACCCCAGCGATTGACGCCGTCTTGGTCATCCTAGGGAAGGCCGAAACCCTTGAGCGCCTGAGGAGGGTGCTTGCAACCAAAAATTAGGGCAGGCAGGCAAAAATAGGCTAAAATCTTGGATTGTTTTAAATGTCTTGTGTTGCAGTGGCAGTTTGAACGCGAGATTATGGGGGTATAGCTCAGCTGGGAGAGCGCTTGCATGGCATGCAAGAGGTCAGCGGTTCGATCCCGCTTATCTCCACCAGCATTTAGAATGGCAGTATATGCAGTAAATGGTAGTCCACGGTCCCCATCGTCTAGAGGCCTAGGACATCACCCTTTCACGGTGAGTACGGGGGTTCGAATCCCCCTGGGGACGCCAGATTTTGTAGTAACGCAGCAGTTTGGAGCGGTAGTTCAGTTGGTTAGAATATCGGCCTGTCACGCCGAGGGTCGCGGGTTCGAGTCCCGTCCGCTCCGCCAAGATTAATAAAAAAGCCCCTTAATCGGGGCTTTTTTATTGCTGCTCTATTTCGTTGCCGGAGCAGTACCCGGAGCTTTGGGTGCGTCGCGATACAAAGGCTCGACTGCCGGCATTAATGCGCTGAGTTGTTCGATGCGCGTTTCGCCCGAAGGGTGGGTTGATAAAAATTCGGGGGGATTTTTACCTTGCGTTGCCTTCATCATCTTTTGCCATACGGAGATGGCTGCACGGGGGTTATAGCCCGCTCTAGCAGCCAACTCAATTCCAATCGCATCAGCTTCGCTTTCATGTTGTCTTGAGTTTGGCAAAACCAATACATATTGCGCCACTTGATTGGCTGCATTGATTTGCGCACCATAGCCTCCAGCTGCAGCCAGTGCAATATTGGTGATCGTGCTTTGTGCCATGGCTTGCGAAAGGCGTTCTCTGCCGTGTTCGCGTAATGCATGCGCAATCTCATGCCCCATGATGGCGGCAATCTCATCATCATTGAGATTGAGTTGATCGATGATGCCGGTATAAAAAGTAATCTTGCCGCCGGGTGCGCAGGTGGCATTCAGAATAGGCGCATTAATGAGGCTCAGCTGCCAATTCCATTTCTGGGTATCGTCACGAAAGTAAGCGGTTTGTGGAATAAGGCGATTGGCAATATTGATCAAGCGATCGTATTGCGGTCCTGATGTAATCAGAATCTTTTTGTCTTGGGCTTTTTTATTTTGTTCGTTAAAGCTAATGGCCGATAAACGCTCGACTTCACTTTGGGAGGCCATCATCAGTTGCTGACGATTGACGCCCACTACGCCTGGACGGGTCGTAGTGGTGCATGCAGAAAACAGGGTAATGCTGGCAATGCAAAGGGCAATAACACGGTAATGCGTATTACTGATGCACTTACGTATCAATGGCCTCTGCATTACGTTCGCTACTAAATTGATAGCGGCGTATTACTTCTTTCCTGGTGTAATCGAAGCTGCCATCCGGTCGATGAAAACAGCACGCACCACATCGCCTACTGCAATGTCTTTTAGGAGGTCTGGGTTCTTCACCTTCACCACAGTGACCTTACCATTAGGACCTTTAATAGAAGCAGTCTTCTTAGTGCGATCTACCGCAACCACGTCGGCAATGATTTCAGTCGCGTTGGTAATGGTCTGTGCTGGCTTTTGGCCAGGCTGTGCAGTGGTAACAGCAGAAGCTTCTTGTTTGCTGCGAATGCCATCGCTCTTGGTTTTAATTAGCTCAAGCGCAACTGCAACTTCATAGGTCACGCTCAAGTGGTCGCCTACTTTGATCTGCGCAAAGTTCTTAATTTCTGGACCAGCCACAAAACTGGACTCACCCTCTTTATTTTTAAAGGTGATGGTGCGTGTTTTGGCATCAATCTTCACGACATCGCCCTGATATAAATCATAGACGGTATCCATAATGGCAGCCGCCTCTACTTTAGGCTTAGCGGGGCTGGCAGGTTGTGCCTGAGCAAAGCTAGTTGTTGCGAGCAATGCAGCAGTGACTGCAGCGATGTGGAGGGATTTACGTTTCATATGCTTCCTTTTGGTTTGATAAAAAAATGGACCTCTGGTTTTACTGCGTATTAATAGATTCAACAAGCTGGGTTTTACTTTCTTGGCGCTCCCACCAATTGCCTACAAAGTATCCCTGTAGCCAGTCGATGTATTGACTAACCTTACCAGGCACGAGGCGTGGGGAAGAAAATACTGCATGGATTTCTTGAGAGGGCAAGGTCCAGTCCGTCAAAATGGGTTGCAAATTTCCTGTTTGAACTGAGCGGTGCGCTACGTACCAAGGGATCGCTGCTAAACCCATTTTAGCGATGGTGGCCGCTAATAATGTCGATAAATTATTGGAATAGAGCGGTCCTTTAACGGGGATTGAAAGTGCCGCGCCATCAGCTCCACTAAAGTGCCAACGGTGGTTATCCTGAACCGAGCTATAAATTAAAGCCTGATGCTCCGCTAACTCGGTCGGATGCTTGGGGGTGCCATGCTCTTCTAAATAGGCCGGGCTAGCAACCAACACCCAGGGATTTAGCCCCAAATACCGGGAACCCAACGATGAGTCTGGCAATCGCCCCATACGAACCGCCAAATCAATCCCTTGCTCCACCAAATTCACATAATGGTCATCTAAACTAAGGTGCACTTGCAATTGGGGGTGCTGGCTCATGAATTCCAACACCAAGGGGGTCAAAATGCGTCGCCCGAAAGCAACCGAAGAGCTAATGGACAATTTCCCCTGAATCTTGCTTTGCAAGAGGGCGGCTAAGTTATCTGCGTCCTCGAGCTCACGCGAAATGACTTTGCATTTCTCATAATAGATTTGGCCAATTTCCGTCGGGGTTACGCCTCTTGTACTGCGGTGCAGCAAAAGGGAGCCGAGGCGCTTTTCTAAAAAGGCGATGTGTTTGGTGGCGGTTGGCTGGGTAATACCAAGGCTGATGGCGGCCTTGCTAAAGGAGCCAGTCTCAACAACGCGGACAAATAGGGCAATGCCCTGGATGCGATCCATTTGCCTATTCTAGCCTGATTCTGATACAGGGTATTCCAAATTGGAATAGGTGATATGAATCCACCTGCCATTCTCATTTGGGTGGGAAATCGTCATCATCCTTACATTCTTAAACGTAGAGGAGACATCATGGCCAAAATGAAAGCCGCAATGGCTGCAGTACTAGTAATGGAAAAAGAAGGCATTACAACTGCCTTTGGTGTTCCAGGTGCAGCAATCAATCCGCTCTATGCGCAATTACGCGAGCGTCAATCAATTACACACATTTTGGCTCGCCACGTAGAGGGCGCCTCCCACATGGCCGAGGGTTACACCCGCGCCAAAGCCGGCAATATTGGCGTTTGCATTGGCACCTCAGGCCCCGCCGGTACCGACATGATCACTGGCCTTTACTCTGCCATTGCTGATTCCATTCCAATTCTGTGTATTACTGGTCAAGCACCGCGTGCGCGCCTCTACAAAGAAGACTTTCAAGCGGTTGATATTGAGTCTATTTCCAAACCCGTAACCAAGATGTCCGTTACCGTGCGCGAGCCTGGCTTAGTGCCGCGGGTGTTCCAGCAAGCTTTCCATGTGATGCGCTCGGGACGTCCTGGTCCAGTCTTAATTGATTTGCCAATAGACGTTCAGCTTGCGGAAATCGAATTTGATATTGATACCTATGAGCCATTGCCGGTCTACAAGCCTGCAGCTAGTCGCAAGCAGATTGAGAAAGCCATTGAAATGCTGATGGCATCTGAAAAGCCCTTGATCGTATCCGGCGGCGGCGTTATTAATGCGGATGCAGATAAGTTATTGGTTGAGTTTGCCGAACTGACTGGCATTCCAGTGATTCCGACCCTGATGGGTTGGGGCACGATTCCGGATGACCATCCGCTGATGGCTGGTATGGTTGGATTGCAAACATCGCATCGCTACGGTAATGCCACGATGCTCGCCAGCGACTTTGTTTTAGGTATCGGTAATCGCTGGGCTAACCGCCACACGGGTTCACTCGAGGTGTATTGCAAAGACCGTAAGTTTGTTCACGTCGACATTGAGCCAACACAAATCGGTCGCGTCTTTAATCCAGACTACGGCATTGTTTCCGATGCTAAAGCAGCCCTAGAGTTGTTTGTTGAAGTAGCCAAAGAATGGAAAGCCAAAGGCAAGCTCAAAGACTATAGCGACTGGGTTAGCCGTTGCCAAGAGCGTAAGCGTTTGATGCTACGCAAGACCAATTTTGATAATGTGCCTATCAAGCCACAACGCGTATACCAAGAGATGAACTCGGTATTTGGTCGCGATACGGTTTATGTATCCACGATTGGTTTGTCACAGATTGCAGGCGGTCAATTCTTGCATGTGTATGGCGCTCGCCAGTGGATCAATTGCGGTCAAGCCGGCCCATTGGGCTGGACCATTCCTGCAGCACTCGGCGTATTAGCGTCCGATCCAACCAAGACGGTCGTTGGTCTTGCCGGTGACTATGATTTCCAGTTCTTGATCGAAGAGTTGGCTGTTGGCGCGCAGTTCCATTTACCGCTCGTCATGGTCTTGGTGAACAACAGCTACCTCGGGTTGATTCGTCAAGCACAGCGCGGTTTCGAGATGGACTACTGTGTCCAGCTCGCCTTTGACAACATCAACGTCGACGATCAAAACCTCAAGGGTTATGGCGTTGACCACGGTAAGGTGGTCGAAGGACTCGGCTGCAAGGCACTACGTGTGACCGACCCGAGCAAGATCAATGCTGCTTTGATCGAAGCGCAAAAGATGGCCAAAGAACACCGCGTACCAGTCGTAGTGGAAGTGATTCTGGAAAAAGTGACGAACATTGCGATGGGTACTGAGATCAATAATGTCAACGAGTTTGAAGACATTGATTGCCGCCACCCTGCCGGCACTGAGGGACTGGTTACAGCCGGTTTGCTCGAGTAAAGGTTTCAAGTAATAGAATGCTGTTCTAATGCGGTATTACGAAGGTAATACCGCAACTTTTTTGCGATTTAAGTTTTGTTTGTTTGAATTTGATAAGGAATAGGAATGCCGAAGTTTGCTGCCAATCTCACCATGTTATTTAATGAAGTTCCATTCATGGAGCGCTTTGATAAGGCTGCAGCAGCCAAATTCAAAGCAGTGGAATTCTTATTTCCATATGCATTTCCGGTTGCTGACATTAAGGCAAAGCTTGATCAAAACAAACTGACTTTGGTGCTGCACAATTTGCCCGCAGGAAATTGGGAGGCCGGTGAGCGCGGGATTGCCTGTCTGCCAGACCGCATTGAGGAGTTCCGTAAGGGCGTATCGAATGCTGTGGAATATGCCACTGCACTTGGCGTGACCCAAGTGAACTGCTTAGCTGGAAAAATGCCTGAAGGTATTGCCCATAACGCATTACGTACCACCTTTATTGATAATCTCAAGTACGCTGCTGCGGAGCTCAAAAAGGCCAACATCAAGCTACTAATTGAGCCCATCAATACCTTTGATATTCCAGGCTTCTTCTTATCAGGCACGCAGCAGGCCATCGACATCATCACGGAAGTTGGCTCGGATAATCTATTTTTGCAGTACGACATCTACCACGCACAGCGCATGGAAGGTGAGCTTGCTAACTCCATTCAGAAGCACCTGGCTAAAATTGCGCATATTCAGCTCGCTGATAATCCTGGTCGTAACGAGCCTGGTACTGGCGAGATCAATTACGCTTATATCTTTGCCATGCTCGACCGCATTGGTTATGCTGGCTGGATTGGCTGCGAGTACAAACCCGCAGCAACAACTGAGGCGGGCTTGGGTTGGTTTAAGCCCTTCGCTTAAGTTGGCTGCAGCCATATTGATTCGCTCGTTTGGTATTTCAATCGGGAATAGGGTTCTGCTCTTGCGAGATAATTTACTTATGCGATCCCGCAGACCCAAATAATAAAGTCCATCACTTCAAATAGGATAACTACCATGTCACAACTTAAACTCGGTTTCGTCGGTCTTGGCATTATGGGCGCCCCCATGGCTGGCCATTTAGTTGCTGCAGGCCATACGGTGTATGTCAATACCCGCAGCAAGGTGCCTGATGCCATTGCGAAATCAGCCGCAATTCAATGCGCAAGCCCAGCTGAAGTTGCTGAGAAAGCAGACATCATTTTTACAATGGTTCCAGATACCCCCGATGTTGAGCGTGTTCTCTTTGGTGACAAAGGCATTGCTAGCGGTCTAGCCAATGGTGGCAAAGGCAAAGTGGTTGTGGATATGAGCTCCATATCGCCGATTGCTACAAAGGAATTTGCGAAGAAGATTAATGCGCTGGGCGCCGATTATCTCGATGCGCCAGTCTCGGGTGGTGAGGTAGGTGCAAAAAATGCAACCCTGTCCATCATGCTGGGCGGTGAGGAATCCGTATTTGAGCGGGTTAAACCGGTTCTGGAATTAATGGGCAAGAATATTAATTTAGTCGGTGGTAATGGTGATGGTCAAACGGCTAAGGTAGCCAATCAGATTATTGTGGCCTTGAATATTGAAGCAGTTGCTGAGGCCTTGTTGTTTGCCGCCAAAGCCGGCGCCGATCCTGCAAAAGTACGCCAGGCATTAATGGGTGGCTTTGCCAGCTCCAAAATTTTGGAAGTGCATGGCGAGCGCATGGTCAAGCGCACCTTTGATCCTGGTTTCCGGATTGAGTTGCATCAGAAAGATTTAAATCTGGCGCTCAACAGCGCACGCGCATTGGGCGTTTCCTTGCCCAATACCGCAACCGCCCAAGAGTTGTTTAATTCTTGCTCAGCTCATGGCGGTAAAGCATGGGACCACTCAGCCATGGTGCGCGCTTTAGAAAAACTGGCCAACTTTGAAATCGGCCAAAAAGCTTAATTCATTGTTCCTGGCTTGACTTAAACCAGTATTGGATTCGGTTGCATAATATGCAACATGAATTCACTTCTGGTTGTTTACCTTCACGGCTTTCGTTCGTCCCCACGCTCGAGCAAGGCCCAGATGACTGGCGATGCCATCGCGCATCGCAAGAAGCAGGGCGCTGCCATCGAATGGTATTGCCCTCAATTACTTGCCTCCCCGCGCGAGTCCATGGACATGGTTCAGCGCCACATCGATGCCTCTAAAGCAGATCGACTATCTGTCATTGGTTCTTCTTTAGGCGGCTTTTATACCAACTACCTCGCAGAACACTATGGTTGTAAAGGCATTGCACTCAATCCAGCGGTAAGGGCAGGGCGCGAACTTGCGCCGCATGTTGGCATGATGACAGCATACGACAGCGAAGAGCCTTTTGACTTTCGAGCTGAATACATCGATGAACTCAATCGCATGCAGATTGAATCAATCACTCTGCCAGAACGGTATCTGCTATTGGCTGCAACCGGTGATGAGTTACTGGACTGGCGCGAGATGGCCGCTTTTTATCCGGGCGCCCAGCAGATCATTATTCAAGGAAGCGATCATGGGATTCACAATTACAGTGACTATCTTGATGACGTAGTGCGCTTCGCTTGCGATTAATTGCATAGGCTCATTTCATGAGCTTCTAGCTCGACATACTGCATTCTGGACTAACCAGCGCACTAGCGCTAAACCGGAGTGCACCATGCAAACCTTAAAAACATTTTTTATCTGGCTGATCTTTGCTGAAAAGCAGGGTGAATGGCAGCGATCAGAGTGGATTTGCCGCAGTCGAATTGAGTAAACAAATCCGAATGGGCTGGCCCAGTCATTGCCGCATAGGGTCAATGGCGGTGCGTTGATCGCCCCTATAATTTTCTGTAAGATGGTTGTCATGCAGTGATGCGATGATTGGGGCCATTACAGAGAGGGGAGTGTGCGTGCTGAGCATCTTGAAGCTAGACGCCGGTGGTATTCCGCAATGCTGGATTAATGCGGAGGAGGCGACCAAACAATATGCGGATCAGAGCGTATTGTGGACACTGGGTGATCCGATTGCGGTGATGCGCGGCGGCATCTCACGGGCTACTGGCAAACAATCCATCATTGGGCTTCATTCCATCGTTGCCGTCAAGGGCTCGGCACGCATCAATCTATTTGATGTTGTACCTGGAATTACGAAGCGCAAGCTGTATCGCCGTGATCGTGGCATGTGCGCCTATTGCGGTGAGCGCATTAGCGAGAATGATGCCGAAGCAGAACACATTATTCCCAATAGCCGTGGCGGCAAATACACTTGGATGAATTTAGTTGTTTCCTGTAGGCCATGCAACCAGCGCAAAGGCAATCGCACCCCCGAAATGGCGAACATGAGTTTGCTATATGCGCCTTATATGCCAAGCCTGTATGAGGACATGATTCTTAAAGGCAGAAATATTCTGGCCGATCAAATGGATTTTTTGGCCGCAAACTTACCCAAGAATAGCCGCCTGCTGGAAGGATTATTCTGGGAGCAATCCTAAGTCGTTTTAAGCCGCTATGGATTCTGTTGGCAGCCTTGGTGCTGTCCATAGTCGCACACCTGATTTTATTTTTTTGGTTGTGGCTGATGCCTACCGGCACTCTGCTGGCACCCCCGCAGGAATCTCCTGTTGTCGCCACCTTAAAAGAAGAGCCGGTTAAGAAAATCAAGATGGCCCGCTCTGCAAAAAAAGCAGTGCCGCAGCCCGGTAATACCACTGGTGATGTAGGTAGTGCGGCCGGGTCTCCAGAAGGCGTTTCAACGGAGCGGGGCAATGGCTTGGCCGAGCAAGATGGGGTGGCCTTTCGACTTCCCGAATCCGCGCTGCTATATTACGACGCCTATGTCGATGGGCAGCAAGTACAAACAGGCGAAATCAAATGGATTGCCGATGACTCAGGATATGCGCTTTCGATTACGATTCCTTATGCCTTTGTGGGCCCGTTTGTCTTTGAATCCAAAGGCAAGATTGACGCCTACGGTTTAGCGCCCTCGATTTACTGGGCTCAGCGTGGTAAAAATCCCCCGCGGTTTTCACGCTTTGAACGCAATGCGCAGGGTGGACCAGTGATGTTTTTTTCAGAAAAGATGGATTTTTCTCCGCCGATCCCGCCAGGTACTCAGGATCGATTCAGCCTGATTTTTCAGTTTGCTTCACTCTTGAATGGTGACGGCAAAATCGATGAGGCGGGCACCATTCGGTCAATACCTGTCGCCAGCTTTGACACGATTGAGCCGTGGCAATTTAAAAGTTATGGCGAACTTGTTTCCGATGACGTGCCAAGCATGGGCGTAACGACCTTGCGCCACTATGAATTACTTGATCGCCCCAGTAATAAGTTCAAACGGCGCGTTGATCTATGGCTAGTTCGTGATTTGGACTGGCTGCCCGGCCGCATTAGAACAACGGAAGCGAATGGCAGGGTGTTTGAGCTCGTTTTTAAACAGAAGGCGCCCCTGAGCCGGGCTTCCGAGTAACTAAGGAGCCCATCATGGAATACAGGGCTGCGCCCGACATGGATACTGAAAATACTCCGGAAAATGAGATCAAAATAGGCAGGCCTTGCCATGAGCTACTCAAGGCGTAGCTACCAAATCCTAGGGTGGTGTACATCTCGCCAACAAAGTAAAACGTTTGTGTCACGCTCGGGAAGACAGAGTGGGCTACTAGCACATAGGTCCAAGCCACAATTTCAAGAATGTGTGTAAAGATAATAAGTAGGATGGCAATGAAATAGGATATAAAGCTAGCGCCCGCTAAATGCGGTATTGATTTTAGAAGGCGATCCAAGGCATGGAATGCGCTTGCTATTACTAAAACTGCCATGCCATGCAGTGTGAGTATGGCAGCCATAAATGCCAATATGAGATATAGAGTGTCATTGTTGCCAATATCCACCTGAATCTGCTGGACCAGCTCGATCAGCGAGGGTAAGGCAGTTGTCTTTTCTGTTCCCATTTATCTATTGAACAAACTCATCTATCTTGTTTGACATAATAATGATTATACGCATTTAGGATTTGGGTCCACCAGGATATGGCTCGTTATAAAGCTTTTGCCAGCGAGTCCTTAGACCCTTTTGAATCTCTTCTTGATTGAATAACTCAGCGACATCGATCGCTGAATAACCTTGCTGATTACGTATCCGAATATCAGCTCCGCGATCCAGTAACAAGCGCACAAGTTGTATATTGCCAGCGCGAATGGCCATCATTAAGGGAGTTGTCTCATTCGGACTTGGTGCATCGACTACAGCGCCTTTATCTAGCAAAAACTGGGAAATTTCCAGATGCCCATTGGTGCAGGCGTAATGCAGTGGCGTCCAGCCAGAACGGTTAACTGGAACCTGTTTCTGATCAACGAGGCTCTTCACTTCCGACATTTGGCCATACAAGGCGGCAAACATGAGTGGAGTCTCATTGGTCATATTGGGTTGATTGAGGTCAATGCCTTTAGCATTAATGAGGTAATCCACCGTTTTAGTTGAGTTTTCTTGAATTGCAACCATCAAGATGGGCATGCCGCGCGGATCCTTTTGATTGGGGCTGACGCCTTTCTCAATTAAGGATTTAACTGCCTTGACATCATCAAATTTAGCCGCACTCGTGATCGCTGCTATTTGGGCGTCAGTTTGAGCATGAGCCCAGCTTGGGGTAAGCGCAGTAGCAAGAATCACCGCTCCAAACAGGCTCTTTTGAGTGCGGATTAACTTCGGATTCAATATCATGATAATTCTCTATTTACTTGAAAACATTGGAAAAAATTATGTGTTGTATGCTCTGCAATCGTATCAACGGAGACACCTTTTAGGTCCGCAATATAGCGCGCCACATGGGAGACCCAAGCGGGTTCATTGGTCTTACCTCGGTGCGGCATAGGTGCCAAATAGGGGGAATCAGTCTCAATCAGCATGCGCTCTAAAGGCACCTGCCGACAGGTCTCCTGCAGGTCTTTTGCGCTTTTAAAGGTCACAATGCCGGAAAAAGAGATATAAAACCCCAAATCAATGGCCTGCTGTGCCACTTCCAGGCTTTCGGTAAAGCAATGCATTACGCCACCAATGCGCTCAGCGCCCTCCTCCTTCAGAATCCGTATGGTGTCTTCCGAGGCCGAGCGGGTATGAATGATTAATGGGCAGCCTGACGCTATTGCTGCTCGGATATGCGTCCGAAAGCGGTCGCGCTGCCACTCCATATCGGCGTAGGCGCGGTCGGCCATGCGGTAATAGTCCAGACCCGTTTCGCCAATCGCAATCACCTTAGGGTGCTTTGCTGCCTCAACCAAAAAGTCGACCGTGGGCTCTGGCGTATCTTCGTAATCGGGGTGTACGCCAACCGAAGCATATAAATGGGGATGGGTCTCGGCCAACTGCCGCACCAATGGAAAGTCCGGGAGATCGACCGAGATACAGAGTGCGTGACTAACCTGAGCGGAGGCCATATTGGCCAGGACTTCGGGCAAACGCTCCCGATACTCCGGAAAATCAAGGTGGCAATGGGAATCAATGAACATAACCTTATTTTAAGCGCCAGCGCCCATTCCCATCGATGGATTCAAATAAGGGGGTTATTTAGTCACTAAAAATCTGCTGGTATTGCATCAGCATTGATTCGAGCTGAATACGCGTTGCCAGCGGGTGATTTTCATGGCGGCGAGCCTGGGTGACCGCTTTCCACAGGCGCAATAGCTTGTCGATACGCACCTGTTTTGCCAACATCTCAATACTCTCAGCATGTTTGGGATAAAAACGCACTGCATTGGCCTGCGCACTGCCTTGTAAATCAGCCAACCATCGCTGCATTGAGGCAAGCAATACTGCAAACGATGCTTTATGGGTTTTTTCTGCCACATCCAACCAATCAATCCGAACGCCTTGGGATAGGCCTTTCAATAAGTAGCGGGAAGCCTGAATTGAAATAAACAGTTCGTCTTTATCGTTTTGACCTTGTTTGGCCGATAGAAAATCCAGGGTCGCATGGGGCGCCCCACCCTGCTCGTAAAAAATGGTTTCCAGTTCGTCGCTAGAGACGGTCAAGTCGGGACGTGAGGCGATTTCCTGTTGCAGCCACGTAAGGCCAGTTGCTCGATCAGGCGGCGGCAATGCAATTAACCGGCAACGGGAACGAATGGTCGGTAAGACCCGATCGAGGCGATTGGTTACCAGTATAAAAATAGTGCTGGCAGGCGGCTCTTCCAAGGACTTGAGTAAGGTGTTCGCTGCATCAGGTCTCAGTGCCTCTAAGGGGTAGACCAAAACAACACGATTGCCGCCGCGGTGGGTGCCAATCCCCAATCCATCAATAGCGGATCGCGCCTCTTCAATCGCAATGTTTTTTTTCTCTTTCTTTTCGCTCGAGTCGCCTTCGTCATCGCGCGGTGCTTTTGCCTTTTTGCTAGGGGTAGGCTCGCCATCGGCGCCCTCCAAGGCTTCATTGGGCATGAAGCGGCGGTGGGTTTCCGGAACCAAGGCAACAAAGTCGGGGTGATTGCCCGTATCAAACCAGCGGCATGCCTCACAGCAATTACAGGGCTTCTTATTTCCATTTTGTGAAACCTCGCATAGCAATGCTTTAGCAAGCGTCAGTGCGAAATCAGCCTTACCGATGCCTGCCTGCCCATGCAAGAGCAAGGCATTGGGGCATGCTGCTAAGTTAATGCCATCCCATTGTGGCTGTAGCCAAGGTGCAATCATCGAATGGCCAATGGCACCTTGCATAAAAAATCCCAAATCGCCTCTTGCGTTTGCGTAGCATCGACCATTACAAAACGGTCTGGATCTGCCTTTGCTCTGCGCAGGTATTCTTGGCGAACCCGCTCAAAGAAAGCCAGATCGAGGCTCTCAAACTTATCGGGCGTGCGCGCCTTGGAGCGTCGCGCTTCTGCAACTGCTCCCGGTAAGTCAAATAAAAAAGTGGTATCGGGTTGCAATAGCAGTCCATTGCCTTGTCCCTGCACCCATTGCTCTAGGGCATTGAGTTTTTCAATCGAGAGGCCACGGCCACCGCCCTGATAAGCAAAGCTAGCATCGGTAAATCGATCTGACACCACAATATGCCCTGCCGCAAGAGCAGGCTTAATCACTTGCGCTAGATGCTCACGGCGTGCGGCAAACATCAGCAGCGCTTCCGTCTCTAAATGCATTGGCGCTTCCAGTAGGAGCGCTCGGAGCTGTTCACCTAAAACGGTACCACCTGGTTCACGAGTACTGACCAGCGTGCGATCCGGAAAACGGCTTTTCAGCAAATCGCAAAAGGCATCAATGTGGGTACTCTTGCCGGCGCCATCGATGCCCTCAAAGCTGATAAAAAAACCGGGTTGATTTGTATTCATCGTGGCATCCATTATGGTGATGATGTCTTTGATGGCGTTGTTATACGCCGCTGATATCGATCGACGGCTTTTTCATGTTCAGTCAGGGTCTTGGAGAAGTGGCTGCTGCCATCACCTTTCGCAACAAAGTACAGTGCATCGCTTTTTGCAGGGTTGACTACCGCAAGCAGCGATTCCGCACTAGGAATCGCAATCGGGGTGGGAGGTAAACCGGCACGCATATAGGTATTGTATGGACTGTCGCGGCGAAGATCTACTTTGCGTAAATTGCCATCAAACTGGGGGCCGATGCCATAAATGACGGTGGGATCGGTTTGCAGGCGCATGCCAATCTGCAGGCGATTCAGAAACACCGCGGCAATCTGGCTGCGTTCGCTCGATTTACCGGTTTCTTTCTCCACAATCGAAGCCAAAATGAGCAAATCGTATGGTGATTTCAGCACGCCTGTGTTGGGCATGTTGCCCCAAGCCTTTGCTAGATTTTTCTGCATGGCATCGGCAGCACGACGGTATATTACGAGATCGCTCTCACCGGGATCAAAAACGTAGGTATCCGGAAAGAAGAGTCCCTCTGCGTTTGTATGGCTTAAGTTAACTGCCTTAGAAAATGCGGCAGAGGTCAGTCCTTTAGTCTGGTGCTCTAAAGCAGGATGGGTATCGACCAATTGCCGCAGTTGCCAAATCGCCATGCCGGGTACAAAAGTGATCGACTCTTTAATGCTCTCGCCGCGAGCCATCTGCAATAGGATGCTTGCCATGCTCGCATTAAATGGAAACAGATAGGTTCCAGGCTTTAACTTCGCTTTCACGAGCAAGGCGCGAGACCCAAGCTGAAACACAATGCTATTGAGCTCAATACCTTGATTTTGGAGCTGCTGCGCAATGCTCGCAACGCCGGATTTGGGAGTAACTTTGGCAGTAAAGCCGCCCGGCCTTGCTGGGTCATTTGCTGCAGAGGGAACCACACCCCAAAAAAACAGGGTCGCATAAAAGAGCAAGGCTGTTAGAGCTGCAATTCCGAAGAGTTTGAGGGGTAATGCCCAAAATGACGCACGTTTTTTTCGCATCAGGCTATGATAAAAGCGTCTAGACTTTGTTTATGCAAATCGCACGCCCTACGCCACCCTAAAAAAGATCCATTCTATGAAAACCGCTGCCAATCTCTCCGACTGGGGACTCATTATCGTTGAGGGCGACGATGCGGCCAGTTTTTTACAAAACCAACTAACCAACTCAGTTTTGGGACTTACTGCAATGGCGCCTCCGGCGATTGCAAACGGGCCCGATGCAGTGCGCCTCGTTGGCTATTGCAGCCCTAAAGGCCGCTTAATTGCCAGCGCATGGCTCGGCCTTTTTTCAACGGCGGATGGAGGCAAGCGATTCTGCCTATTTATTTCGAAAGACATCGCAGCCAGTACTGCAAAGCGCTTGGCTATGTTTGTCTTACGTTCCAAGGTAACGGTCACGGATGTCAGTAATAGCTGGGCGATTACTGGCTATTGCACCAGTGGAACATTGGATAACGTAGAACTAGATAAAACCAGCATCCTGCTGCAACTGCCCGACGTTGTCACGGCAGGTGTGGCGATGCAGCGGGTATTAATCGCCCAACCCATTGCTTCTGAGGCGGCACCAATCGAGGGGGCTTCTGAGGATGCCACGATTCTGTGGCGCTCGCTGGAAATCATGAGTGCAATTCCTCGTATTGTTGCCGCAACCCAAGATCAATTTGTACCCCAAATGGTGAACTTTGAGTCTGTGTACGGCATTGACTTTAAAAAGGGGTGCTACCCCGGCCAAGAAATCGTCGCACGCAGCCAATACCGTGGCGCAATTAAGCGACGCCTGCGGTTGGCGCATTGCCCCATCGATCAACTTGAAAATGCCCCAACCGGCCCGGGAAGTGAAATTTTTCATGCAGATGATGCGGGTCAGCCAGCTGGAATGGTTGTCCTCAGCGCCCCCAGTATTGCCAATACCCGGCGTATGGACTTCCAAATTGAGATTAAAACCGAGCTGCAAGCCGGTGGCACCTTCCACCTTGGGGCGCCCGATGGCCCGATTTTGATGTTAGATCAACTGCCCTACCCCCTAATTGAAATTTAATCAGGCATAGTATTGCTATGTGCCTCATTCTTTTCGCCTGGAAATCCCATCCCGACTATCCACTGGTAGTCGCTGCGAATCGCGATGAGTTTTATGAGCGCAATACTGAAAAAATGGATTGGTGGTCCGAGCATCCTCAGTTACTTGCTGGCCGTGATCGTGCCGATGTCTTGGGCAGTCCTGGCACCTGGCTTGGCTTTACCAAATCAGGCCGCTTTGCTGCGCTCACCAATGTACGAGCGCCCAGCGAAAAAAATCCGGACGCACGAACCCGTGGCGAACTATCGCTGATGTATCTAACGGGCGAGCATAAGCCGGGTGGATTTATTCAACACAATGCAAAGCGGTTTGAGCAATACAACGGCTTTAATATGTTGATGGCCGATCTTAGTAATCCGAGCGATGCCCAGATGCACTGGGTGAGTAATCGCATGATGCTTGGCCAATCGATCCGGCCACGCAAAACCTTTCCACCGAATGCTTTAGATGCCGGCGTCTATGGTTTGTCGAATGCCATGTTGGATACGCCTTGGCCTAAAGTCACGCACCGGGTGGCTGCTTTTGCCCAAACCCTAGCGATGGATCAAGGTAATCTGAAGCACGTGGATCACTACCTACATCTGCTGAGTGATACCCGCGTTGCAGTAGATCAAGAATTACCCAGCACCGGCGTCAGCAAAGAATGGGAGAAAGCCCTTTCTCCCGCATTTGTCCAAACCCCAATGTATGGCACACGCTCTAGTACGGTATTACGCATTCGAAAAGACGGCGCATTTGAAATGGTTGAACGCCGTTTTGATGCCAATGGCACCATTGGCCACGACGTGATTACCGGCGCTCTCACCAGCGCATCCGGCTCCAATCTCTCGGTTTAACCTAGACGGATTTACTCGACCCGCTGATCGGGGTTAATCACGCGCTCCCCATTTGCGTTACGTGTGGGTAAACGTCGCAGGTACTTAAATGTGCCAGTAGCCATGCAGCACACGCGGCCTTGATCATCATACAACTTGGCTTCACAAAAGGCCATAGTGACGGTACGGTGGACGGTATCAGCCTTCACACGCAGAATGCCATTGGCGGCTTGTAAAAAATTGGTATTGAGCTCAATCGTCACCACGCTGCGGTCGTCTGGATCGCCCGAGCGCGCGGCAACCGCCATCGCCACATCCATTAAGGTCAATAGAACGCCGCCATGCGCAACTTCCCAGGTATTTTTATGCTCGGGCTTAATTGCGAGCAGAATTTCGCCGCTGCCCATTTCGGCGCTAAGACAACGAATCCCGAGTAATTTTAAGAATGGGACATCAAGCTCTTGGCCTAGGTTACTCAGTTTGGCGGCGGCGGTGAGTTCAGTTTGATTGGTCATGTGCAGTATGGGGCAATAGGTGTATTGGTCTTGGGCGTTAGGGGCTAAATACCCATAGAATAATGAACTTATGGCATTTTCTCTCATCGGCGACGACACCTGTCAATTTATCGCCCCCACCCCCCTTCCAGATCCGTATTGGATTGCGGTTTCCCCTGAGGCAGCCGAACTCCTTGGTATTCCCTTGGGCTCGAACCATTTACCGCAGGATCCGGATTGGCTCGCAGTATTGGCGGGAAATCCAGCAGAATTAGGTCAGCGCCTATTTCCAAATCCCATGGCTACAGCGTATAGCGGCCATCAATTTGGTCATTGGGCTGGGCAATTGGGCGATGGTCGTGCGATTCTCTTGGGGGAGCTAAACCATCAAGAGCTGCAACTAAAGGGTGCAGGTATGACGCGCTACTCCCGCATGGGCGATGGCCGGGCTGTTCTGCGCTCATCCATTCGGGAATTTTTATGCAGTGAGGCCATGCACGCCTTGGGCATTCCGACAACCCGCGCACTATCCTTGGTGGGCTCTAAACAGCCGGTACGGCGCGAAACCATCGAAACAGCAGCGGTATGCTCCCGCTTTGCCCCCAGCTTTATTCGGATCGGTCATTTTGAGCACTATGCTGCGAATGGATTACATGCGCGCTTACAGGAACTGGCGGCGTATTTAATCGAGGCGCACTACCCCGAGTGCCAATCCAGCACTACTCCGTACCTTGCATTATTTAAAGCGATCTCTGCGCGTAATGCGAGATGCGTTGCGCAGTGGCAATCCGTCGGATTTTGCCATGGGGTTCTTAATAGCGACAACATCAGCGCCCTTGGCCTGACCATGGATTACGGCCCTTTTGGCTTTTTAGACCATACTGCACTCGATCACATTTGTAACCATACCGATAGTGGCGGTCGTTACGCCTACCATCGCCAACCTAAAATCATGCATTGGAATATGGCCTGCCTGGCTAATGCTATGGTGCCACTCGTCGAGAAAGAAAGTTCAGGCGAGGATGCTGCTGATATTCTACGAACTGCCTTGAGCGCTTTTCCGCCCGAATATGAAGCGAAATGGTTAGCACTCTTTCGGGGGAAGCTAGGCTTACAGATTGAAGCACCAGAGGATATGGAATTAATTGAAGCCTTATTACAACTGATGCATGCCAATCGGGCTGACTTTACGAATGTGTTTCGCAGTCTATCTGCAGTAGAAAAGAAAGATACCCTTTCTAATTGGCGCGATCAGTTTTTAGATCGGGATGCAGCTGATGTCTGGCTAATGCAATATCGCATGCGTTTAATACAGGAATCAAATTCCGATGTTGAGCGCGCAGCGCGGATGAAACAGATGAACCCTAAATTTATTCTGCGCAACCATTTGGCGCAACGCGCAATCGAGATGGCGGAGCAAGATGACTTTAGTGAAGTGAATCGATTGCAGCGAATTTTAAGACGACCATTTGATGATCAACCTGAGTTTGAACGATATGCATCGGCCCCATTGCCCGATGAGGTAGTTTCGGATCTCAGCTGCTCGTCGTGAGAATAAACAATTCAATAAAAAGAACAGGTCAAGATAATGCAAAAAACCAATGAAGAGTACCGCGCTGAGTTAAGCGATATCGAATACCGCGTAACGCGCGAGGCCGCCACAGAGCGCCCTTTTACTGGAAGGTATTGGGATCACTGGGAAAACGGAAAGTACCAATGTGTCTGCTGCGGCACTCCCCTGTTTGAGTCAGCCACCAAATTCGATGCTGGATGCGGATGGCCGAGTTACCACACCCAGTTAAATCCGGATGCAATCTCGGAACATCAAGATGGCGCTTATGGCATGGTCCGCACTGAGGTACGTTGCAGTAGTTGCGATGCCCATTTAGGGCACGTCTTTACCGACGGCCCCAAGCCAACCGGCCTGCGCTATTGCATCAACTCAGCATCCTTGCGCTTTGAGCCGAGCAAAAATGTGGAATCGGGTCAATAGAAGCGATAATCAGACCATGAAATTTTTATTCGATCTTTTCCCCGTCATTCTGTTCTTTGTTGCATTTAAGTTTGCCGACATCTATACCGCCACCATCGTGGCAATGGTTGCCACCATCGCGCAAATTTTATGGGTGTATTACCGCCATCGCAAAATCGATGCCATGCAATGGATGAGTCTCGTGTTAATTGTCGTTTTAGGTGCATTGACCATCTTTTTGCAAGATAAGACATTTATTCAATTAAAGCCAACCGCGCTTTACTGGCTTTTTGCTGCCGGTCTTTTTGTCAGCGCCCAATTTTTTAATAAGAATTGGATTCAGGTGCTGATGGGCAAACAAGTCACCCTGAAAGAAAATTCGGCGCGTAATACCTGGAGTCAACTCAATTTGGCTTGGTCGATTTTTTTTCTCTTCATGGGCGCACTGAATCTATATGTCGCCTTTCAGTTTTCAGAAGATACCTGGGTTAATTTCAAACTCTTTGGAACAACCGCCCTGCTCATCGTTTTTGTCATTGCACAAGGATTTTGGCTGAGCAACCACATGGAAGAGGAAACGCCCTCATGAGTAAAAACCAAGAGCGGATTGCCTTATTTTTAGTCGACCTCAAAGCCGCACTGCCGATTGATGAGATTGCCATCGAAGATGAGAGTCATTTGCATGCGGGTCATGCTGGCGCCGCTAGCGGTGGGGGCCACTTTAAACTGACCTTGGTGTCATCCGCTTTTGATGGTCTCAATCGGGTTGCGCGCCACCGCCTAATCTATGCTGCCCTGAATCGCCATATTCCCACTGAAATACATGCATTGACTATTGAGGCCCATAGCCCCGCCGAAGCACTATTGCTGAAATAAGCTAAGCAGAATTAAACCCATTACTATTACCTATTCTTATTACCCACCGCCACTATGAAACTACTATCTCTATTCACCCTATCCACCGCCTGCGTGGCCTTATTTAGCAGTTCAATTGCCCTAGCGCAAAATGCCGCGATCGTGAATGGCAAAGCAATACCTAAAGCACAACTAGATAGCTTAGTGAAAAAATCGGGGCAGCCGACAAACGATCCCCAGGTTCGCGAAAAAGCGCGCGAGGTACTCATCACTCGTGAACTCATTATTCAGGAGGCCAATAGCCGCGGCCTCACCCAAAAAGAGGCAGTCAAAGAAAAGATTGAGCAATCCCGGGTTGGTATTTTAGTTGCCGCCGTATTTGAGGATTTTGTTGAGCGTGAAGGCGTAACCGATGCCGAGCTCAAAGCTGCTTATGCTTCCATTCAGGCGGATTACACCGGTAAGGAATATCAGGTAAAACATATCTTGGTAGAAAAAGAGGCCGAAGCGAATGCCCTAATTGCAAAGATTAAGGCTGGCGCTAGCTTTGCTGACATGGCGAAACAAAACTCCAAAGATCCCGGCTCTGCCCCTAATGGCGGCGATCTGGGTTGGGTTGGGGATAAATCATTGGTACCCGAATTTTCAAAAGCCATGGTTACTTTAAATAAAGGTCAAATGACCGATAAGCCAGTCAAAAGCCAATTTGGCTGGCACATTATTCGCGTGGACGATGTACGGGATGCCAAAGCCCCTCCCATGGATGAAATCAAAGCTGAGCTGAAACAAATCTTGACAGCCGATGAGAACTGGCAAAAAGCCAAGTTCTCTGAAATGATGCAAAAACTCCGCGCCAAGGCAAAGGTTCAGTAATCATGATGCTATTGCATACCATGCTAAGGGTTGGTGATCTCGAGCGCTCAATTGATTTTTATACCCGCATCTTAGGCATGAATTTATTGCGTACAACGGAACGTCCTGAGCAAAAGTATTCCTTAGCCTTCGTTGGTTTTGGCAAGGGCAATGCCGATGGCCAGGCAGAGATAGAGCTCACCTACAATCATGGAGTCCATCAATACGAACTGGGGACGGCTTATGGCCACATCGCCTTGGGCGTAAGCGATGCCTATGCGACCTGCGCTGCGATTAAATCTGCCGGTGGCCAGGTCACCCGTGAGGCTGGTCCGGTTCTGGGTGGCGATACCATTATTGCTTTTGTCACGGATCCAGACGGATACAAGATCGAACTGATTCAGCGCTGAGCAATGTGGCACTAAATAGCCCCATCGAACTTCGCGTTCTGGATCGCATTCAAGCCGTCTCTGCCGAAGACTGGGATAGCTTATTAGCAGCAGACTCAACTCCGTTTTTGCGTCATGCCTTTCTCGCAGCGCTGGAGGAACATGGCTGCGTTGGTGGCAATACCGGCTGGCAGGTAGCCCACTTAGCCATTTATCCTACGGATTCTGAAAAGCCCATCGGCCTGATGCCGCTCTATTTAAAAAGTCATTCCTACGGCGAGTACGTGTTTGACTGGTCATGGGCAGAAGCCTATAGCCAGCATGGCCTGCAGTACTACCCCAAAGCTTTGTGTGCGATTCCATTTACGCCAGTGCAAGGAACACGCATGCTGCTTGATGGGCAGCATGATCCAGAGCGAACCCAGCAGTGGCTGATACAAGGTCTAAAACAACTGTTAATTCAGAACGGGCTTTCGTCAGCCCACGTTTTATTTGCTGAACAAAAAACCCAAGATGCACTATTGGCACAGGGTTTTATGGCACGCGACGCTGTGCAGTTTCACTGGAATAACCAATCCTATGCCACTATGGATGCGTTTTTAGATCAGCTCACCATGAAACGCCGCAAAAATATCCGGCGAGAACGCAAAGAAGTGGTTGAGGCTGGGGTGCAATTTAGGCATATTCCAGGAGAAATGGCCAACCAAGCCGACTGGGCATTTTTTTACCGATGCTATGCCAATACCTACCTCGAGCACCACTCATCTCCCTACCTAAACGAAGGGTTTTTTCAGGCATGGGGCAAGCAGATGCCGGAACACCTCCACCTGATTGTTGCAGAGAAAGAGGGCCACCCAGTTGCCGCATCGCTTTTGGTGGTCGACAAAAAAGCCCCGATACCAACTGCGTACGGTCGTTACTGGGGCTCGATTGAATACATCCCCTGCTTGCATTTTGAGACCGCTTACTATCAAGCGATTGAGTATTGCATTCGAGAAGGAATACAGGTTTTTGAGGGTGGCGCCCAAGGCCAACATAAAATGGCGCGGGGTTTTTTGCCGGTCACCGTGCAGTCGGCGCACTGGATAAAGGACCCTGAGTTTGCAACTGCCGTTGAGCGCTTCTTAAAACGGGAGCGCGCCGGTGTTGGGGCTTATGTGGATGAGCTAGCCGAGCACTCTCCCCTTAAATCGACTACAGTACTGCCATGAGCACTTCGAATTCCAATGATCCCATTAGCGGCGCCAATTCTTTATTAACAGGCGATGCCGAATCGGACTCCCCCTGCATTGGAATTTGCTCTACTTTGTATGATGAAATCTGCAAAGGCTGCGGGCGTACCCTGATTGAAGTCAGCAATTGGGTATTCATGTCCCCTGAGGAAAAAGCGGCAGTATGGCAGCGCATCCAGGCAGAAGGAACGGCGGTTCGTTTTCAGCGCAATAAGACGGACTAAGATAAAGCCAAGTCGGCACTAAATATCTGAATTTTCCCATCATGCGCATGGCCTTTTAATATCTTCTGCTCCGCAATCGATAGCAGCTTGAGCTGATGGTTTTTGAAGTGAATTAATGCATCACCAAGAATTCCATCAGGTTCCACATCATCTAGAGCCTCATAACTAAAATGGCAGGACAGTTGTTGGCCATCTAATAACGCTGGGTAGTGAACACCACCATCATGAGCCATACTTGCCGGGCCTATGAATTCAATTTTCATGAATTAAATTCCCTTCATATTATCTGCGCCTACAAAATACGTTTTGGCATACGCAATAATTTGTGCGTCCGTAGGATGATCAACGGTCTCGACACCAATAATGGCTCGAAATGCGACTGGATCATGAGCGGCTGCATGCTTTACTAGTTCGGTCTTGGCCGAACCGGGTCCAAGAATCAGAATTTCTTTAACGCTTGCAACCGCAGAAATGACTTTATGAAAGAAGTCATGGTCGATGGGAGTTTTGCCGCTTCCAATGGCATTCGCTTTGTGATGTAAGTTGTGATTCGATGTATCGCTTTTAATAAACTCATTTTTACTGGCGTCAAAGTAAAGAATGTGGGCTTCTTTATGATCGATCCAAATGGTAACGTGATTGGTTTGCATGCTTTTCCTAAAAATGAATAAAACGTAGGCGGGCCCAAAAGGGCATCGGAATTCATTATGACCCTAATAAAGCGGAAATAATTTTTAATATCAAAGAAAATACGTTATTTTCTGGATTGCAATTGATCTATCGCAAACAATTCGATACTAATTGCTGAATTAGGGTTGGAATGCAGGTGGCGCCAACCAGGCTAGCTAAGCGACATCAACCCGCCAGCGACTGACTCCGCAAATACTCCTCGTAGGTACCAGAGTAGTCAACCACACTGCCATCCATCTTCACTTCCAAGATACGATTGGCCAGTGCAGAGACAAACTCACGGTCATGCGAAACAAAGATCAAGGTACCTTCAAATTTCTCGAGGGCAATTTGCAAACTCTCAATGGATTCCATGTCCATGTGATTGGTAGGCTCATCCATTGCCAATACGTTGTGTTTTTGTAGCATCAACTTGCCCCAAATCATGCGGCCTTTTTCACCGCCCGATAGAACTTTGACTGACTTACTAATATCATCGCCCGAAAAGAGTAAGCGCCCTAATGTGCCGCGAATAACTTGGTCGTCGTCGCCGGTATTGCGCCACTGATTCATCCAATCCATTAGCAGATCATCATTCGGGAACAACTCGGAGGTGTCTTGCGGCATGACGCCCACATTTGCGTTCTCGGCCCACTTCACATCACCGCTATCTGCTGGGATGCCGCTAAAGCGTTTACTCAAAATGGTTTTGAGTAAGGTGGTCTTGCCTGCGCCATTTTGGCCAATGATTGCAATTTTTTCACCAGCGCGGACGCCAATTTTAAAGTTCTTAAAGATCGGACGATCGAATGCTTTCGTTAATGCATTGCATTCCACGGCCATGTTGTGTAGCTTCTTTTCATAATCAAAGCGAATAAATGGATTTTGACGTGAGGAAGGCTTGATTTCAGTAATCTCAATCTTTTCTAGCTGACGCTGACGCGATGTTGCTTGGCGTGCCTTCGAGGCATTGGCCGAGAAGCGACTAACGAACGCCTGTAACTCCGCCACCTTTTCTTTGGCCTTCACATTGGATGCCAGTTGCTGTGCCCTCGCCTGCGTCGAGGCCAACATATAGGAATCGTAATTGCCCGGATAGACTTTTAATGTACCAAAATCCATATCGGCCATATGCGTACAGACTTCGTTTAAAAAGTGGCGATCGTGCGAAATAATAATGATGGTGCTATTCAGTTGATTCAGAATTTCTTCTAGCCAATGAATCGAGTGAATATCCAAGTTATTGGTTGGCTCATCGAGCAAGAGCACATCGGGATCAGAAAAAAGTGCTTGTGCTAACAGCACCCGGAGCTTCCAACCAGGTGCAACACTACTCATCAGGCCTTGGTGCTGCTCAATTGGGATACCAATACCCAGCAGTAACTCCCCTGCTTTGGCTTCAGCGGTATAGCCGCCGTATTCGGCATACTTGCCTTCTAATTCAGCGGCGCGCATGTAATCTTCATCGGTAGCATCAGGATTGGCGTAAATGGCATCGCGCTCAGCGGCTGCCTTCCACATTTCTTCGTGCCCCATCATGACAACGTCTAATACGCGTACGTCTTCGAAAGCAAACTGATCTTGGCGTAATTTTCCAAGGCGAATATTCGGCTCTAGGCTAACGTTTCCGCTGCTGGGCTCCAGATCGCCGCCCAAGATTTTCATGAAAGTGGATTTACCACAGCCATTCGCTCCGATGAGTCCGTAGCGATTGCCGCCACCAAACTTAACGGAGATGTTTTCAAAAAGGGGTTTTGCCCCAAACTGCATGGTGATATTGGATGCGGACAACACGGATATATTCTTACTTTCTTAGGTTCAAAGGCGCAATCTGCGCTGCAATACAAGATGGATGCTATTTTAACGGGGTTGTGGGGCTAATGCCCGATTTAGCCTGTGGCATTGAAGCCCCTGCCGCCTGGTCATCACGCTGGCTTTATCCATTGACCAGATATCCACCCCAAATAGTACTAGTCCGCCCCGCCGAAAGCCCATCTAAAGGGCGGCGTAGGTTATTTGGGCTTGCCCCGTTAATATTGACGTGCCATGACGGCAAATCCTATTTTTTGATCTGAATGCGCTGCCGAATAAATGGGAGGCGAGCTAGCAGCAACACCACGATGACAGCAAGATAGATAGAGACGGTTTCATAATCGCTCTTACCGGCTTTGTGCCACCAGTAATGCAGGATAGCCAGTATTGCAATAGCGTAAATCATGCGGTGCAGATGGCTCCAGCGCCGTCCGAGCTTGCGCTGCGCCCAGTGATTCGATGTCAATGCCAGCGGGATTAAAAGCACAAACGCAAGGAATCCAAAGGTAATGTAGGGTCGCTCCAGTACATCCAGCCACATCGCCGCCAGCGAAAAGGCATGATCCAGCCACAGCCAAATCAGAAAATGCACCGTAGCATAAAAGAAACAAAACAAACCAAGCATCCGCCTGAGGTGAATAAACCCAGTCCAGCCGGTTATGACCCGAGCTGGCGTCATGGCCAAACTTAGGCATAAGAAAACCAGAGTCCAAGTACCCATCGAGCGCGTAATGAACTCAATCGGGTTGGCGCCCAAATCTTGTGCGCTACCAAGCCAAATTAGCCTGGCCAAAGGCAGCAAGGCAAGCAAAAAAACGAATGGCTTGGCGTACTGCAATTAGTAATTCTTTTTCAGGTCCATGCCGGTATACAGACTGGCCACTTGCGCAGCGTAACCATTAAACATCTCGGTTGGGATCTTCGGAGCAAAAATTCCACGGTTATCGCCGAGGCGACGCTCGGTGGCCTGGCTCCAGCGTGGATGATTCACATTTGGATTGACGTTGGAATAAAAACCGTACTCCCGGGGCGCCGATTTCACCCAACTGGTCACAGGCATCTTCTCCGTTACCCGAATCGACACAATTGACTTTGCACTCTTAAATCCATACTTCCAAGGAACCACGATACGGACTGGGGCGCCATTTTGCTTGGGTAATACTTCGCCATAGAGCCCTAAGGTCAATAAAGTCAGTGGGTTCATGGCCTCATCTAAGCGCAAAGCCTCACGGTATGGCCAGTCCAATATGGGACGAGCTAAGCCAGGCATTTGCTGGGGATCCGCAAGGGTCACAAACTCGACGAATTTTGCCGAACCCAATGGCTCTACTACATTGAGCAATTTAGAAAGAGAGTAGCCATTCCACGGAATAACCATTGACCAACCCTCAACGCAGCGCATCCGGTAGATCCGCTCTTCGATGGGCGCCAATTTCAGTAGGGCATCAATATCAATCGTCATCGGCTTTTTTACGAGTCCATCAATCGTGACTGTCCATGGGC
>NZ_JAUXZY010000005.1 GCF_030693775.1 Polynucleobacter sp. | reverse complement strand
GACAGTTTGGTCCCTATCTGCCGTGGGCGCTGGAAGATTGACGGGGGCTGCTCCTAGTACGAGAGGACCGGAGTGGACATTCCGCTGGTGTACCTGTTGTTTCGCCAGAAGCATCGCAGGGTAGCTATGAATGGAAGAGATAACCGCTGAAAGCATCTAAGCGGGAAACTTGCCTGAAGATGAGATCTCCCGTAGGTTTAACCTACATAAAGGGTCGTTGAAGACCACAACGTTGATAGGTCAGGTGTGGAAGCGCAGTAATGCGTTAAGCTAACTGATACTAATTGCCCGTTAGGCTTGATCCTATAACCAGCACTATTGTGTTGGCTGTTTGCGAGATTCAATCGCTTATCCAATAAATTGCTTACTCAAATGGGGTTGTAGATGTATTACAGCCCACCCTCTACGCCCGGTGACCATAGCGAGTTGGAACCACCCCTTCCCATCCCGAACAGGACCGTGAAACGACTCAACGCCGATGATAGTGCGGATTACCCGTGTGAAAGTAGGTAATTGCCGGGCACCAATGCGACGCCCAGACCCTTTTAGGTCTGGGCGTTTTTACTTGTGCAACGCCTTTTTAGGATTGACAGCAGTGCTAGAAGAGGCGAAAATTTAAGGTTCCCGGAGAGATGCCCGAGCGGCTAAAGGGGGCAGACTGTAAATCTGTTGGCTTACGCCTACGTTGGTTCGAATCCAACTCTCTCCACCAGTTGTTTTGTAAGAAAGTATTTAAAAGTATTAAGCGGGTTAGTTGGGGATGTTGCAGATTATTGATGTTGATACGCTGCGGGTGTAGCTCAATGGTAGAGCTGAAGCCTTCCAAGCTTATGACGAGGGTTCGATTCCCTTCACCCGCTCCAGCATTGCAGGAGCATTTTGGAAATTAGCCCATGTGGCTCAGTGGTAGAGCACTCCCTTGGTAAGGGAGAGGTCGGCAGTTCGATCCTGCCCATGGGCACCACTATTTGAAGTTGAGTTAACGCGCAGTTCATTTGCAATTGATTTAATTAAAGAGTTATTTAAAGGCAGACAAAAAAATGGCAAAAGAAAAGTTTGAGCGGACAAAACCGCACGTAAACGTTGGTACGATTGGTCACGTTGACCATGGTAAGACCACCCTCACTGCAGCAATTGCAACCGTGCTGTCAAAAGCATTTGGTGGCGAAGCAAAAGCATACGATCAGATCGATGCTGCTCCAGAAGAAAAAGCACGCGGTATTACGATTAATACCGCGCACGTTGAGTACGAGACAGCCAACCGCCACTATGCGCACGTTGATTGCCCAGGCCACGCTGACTATGTCAAGAACATGATTACCGGCGCAGCCCAAATGGACGGCGCTATTTTGGTTTGCTCTGCAGCCGACGGCCCAATGCCACAAACTCGTGAGCACATCCTCTTGGCCCGCCAAGTTGGCGTGCCTTACATCATCGTCTTTCTAAACAAGTGCGACATGGTGGACGACGAAGAACTCCTCGAGCTCGTTGAGATGGAAGTGCGTGAGCTTCTCTCCAAGTACAAGTTCCCTGGCGATGACACACCAATCGTGCGCGGCTCTGCCAAGCTAGCTTTAGACGGCGACGAAGGTCCTTTGGGCAAAGAAGCCATCATGAAATTGGCTGAAGCCTTAGATACCTTTATCCCTACACCAGAGCGTGCAGTTGATGGCGCCTTCTTGATGCCTGTAGAAGACGTGTTCTCGATCTCCGGCCGCGGTACGGTTGTTACTGGCCGTATTGAGCGCGGTATCGTTAAAGTTGGTGAAGAGATTGAAATCATCGGTATCAAGCCAACACTCAAGACCACTTGTACTGGTGTTGAGATGTTCCGTAAATTGCTCGACCAAGGTCAAGCAGGCGATAACGTCGGTATCTTGTTGCGCGGCACTAAGCGTGAAGAAGTCGAGCGCGGTCAAGTATTGGCTAAGCCAGGCTCCATCACCCCACACACCCACTTTACTGCTGAGGTTTACATCTTAGGTAAAGACGAAGGTGGTCGTCATACTCCCTTCTTTAACAACTACCGTCCTCAGTTTTACTTCCGTACTACGGACGTAACCGGTTCGATCGAGTTGCCAAAAGACAAAGAGATGGTGATGCCAGGTGATAACGTCAGCATTACTGTCAAGCTCATCGCGCCAATCGCGATGGAAGAAGGTTTGCGTTTTGCGATCCGTGAAGGTGGCCGTACTGTTGGCGCCGGCGTGGTAGCAAAGATTTTGGCTTAATAGGTTTAGGTATTTAGTAGCAATAATTATTTAGCGTTTTGCTAACCGGTGGCGTCTGTGCTGCAGATGCCACCGAGCTCTTTAGAAATATAACGCGGCAGCACCGCACCGCTCTTTGGAATTACTATGCAAAACCAGAAAATTCGTATTCGTCTTAAAGCGTTTGATTACCGTCTCATCGACCAGTCTGCTGCTGAAATCGTTGATACAGCAAAGCGCACCGGCGCAGTAGTAAAGGGACCAGTTCCTTTGCCAACGCGCATCGAGCGTTTTGACATCCTGCGTTCACCCCACGTGAATAAAACCTCACGTGATCAGTTAGAAATTCGTACCCATCTGCGTTTGATGGATATCGTTGATCCAACCGAAAAGACAGTGGATGCATTGATGAAATTAGACCTCCCAGCCGGTGTGGACGTCGAAATCAAGCTGAAGTAATGGCATTTATCCGATTTAGGCCTTGCCTAAATCGGTTTAGCACGATAGAATTGAAGGCTTTTCTCGGTTCAGAAATGTAATTTCTGACTCGTTTTTGTTGTAAGTTATTGATTTATCGACATATTTGTCCATAAATCACTTAAATTAAATTATTGCTGACCAATCGAAGTCGGCGTGGAGCATGAATATGAGCTTAGGCTTAATCGGCCGCAAGGTCGGTATGACCCGTCTTTTTACGGATGAAGGGGATTCCATCCCAGTCACCGTCATTGACGTGAGTGATAACAGGGTTGCTCAAATTAAGACCCAGGAAACGGATGGCTACGATGCTATTCAGTTGGCCCACGGCACCCGTAGAGCAACGCGCGTAACCAAACCCATGGCAGGTCATTTTGCAAAAGCTGGCGTAATGGCTGGCAATGCGTTGAATGAATTTCATTTAGATGCAGCCAAAATTGCAGAAATGAAGCCTGGTCAAGTTATTCCAGCAGATGCAGCATTTGCAGCCGGCCAAAAGGTCGATGTGCAAGGCGTTTCGATTGGTAAGGGCTATGCCGGTACCATCAAGCGTTACCACTTTGCTTCCGGTCGCGCCAGTCACGGTAACTCCCGTTCGCATAACGTGCCAGGTTCGATTGGTATGGCGCAAGATCCAGGACGTGTGTTCCCAGGTAAGCGCATGACAGGTCACCTTGGCGACGTTACACGCACCGTACAAAATTTAGTCATCGCCCGCATTGACACAGAACGCAATCTGATCATGGTTAAAGGTGCCGTACCCGGCGCCCCAGGCGGTAAAGTCATCGTTACTCCAGCGGTTAAGACTCCGCTGAAGAAGAAATAAGGAGAGCGAATATGGAACTCAAGCTTCTCCAAGATAACGGCACTCTCGCTGCAGGCATTCAAGCCTCACCCGAAGTGTTCGAGCGCGAATACAACGAAGCATTGGTACACCAAGTTGTAGTGGCGTATCAAGCCAATGCACGTAGCGGTAACCGCGCACAAAAAGACCGCGAGCAAGTTAAGCACACCACGAAAAAGCCATGGCGCCAAAAAGGCACTGGCCGTGCACGTGCTGGTATGAGCTCTTCCCCATTGTGGCGTGGAGGTGGTCGGATATTCCCGAACTCCCCAGAAGAAAATTTCAGCCACAAAGTAAATAAAAAAATGTATCGCGCTGGTATGAGATCGATTCTGTCTCAGTTAGCTCGCGAAGGACGCTTAAACGTGGTTGATCAATTTGAGCTCGATGCTCCAAAGACCAAAGTGCTTGCCGAAAAGGTAAAAGCAATGGGCTTGGATTCGGTGCTGATTATTGTTGATCAGGTCAGCGAAAACTTGTATTTAGCTGCACGCAATTTGCATAAAGTTGCCGTAGTAGAGCCACAACATGCTGACCCGCTTTCTTTGGTTCAGTATCAAAAAGTGTTGGTGAGCAAAGCAGCGATTGCCAAAATCGAGGAGTTGCTGAAATGAGCCAAACACGCAGAAATGATCACAACCTGATGAAGGTTTTGCTTGGACCGGTTATTTCGGAAAAAGCAACCATGGTTGCTGAGAAAAACGAGCAAGTAGTTTTTCAGGTAGACCGCGCTGCAAACAAGAGTGATGTGAAGCAAGCCGTTGAATTGCTGTTCAAAGTTCAAGTGGACTCAGTTCAAATCGTCAATCAAAAAGGCAAGCCAAAGCGCTATGGTCGTTTTGAAGGTCGTCGCGATCACGTCAAGAAGGCTTACGTTAATTTGAAGCCTGGTCAAGAAATCAACTTTGAAGCGGAGGCGAATTAATCATGCCTTTGATGAAAACAAAACCGACCTCACCAGGTCGTCGCTCAATGGTCAAGGTGGTAAACCCAGACCTGCATAAAGGAAAACCTTTCGCAGCGTTGTTGGAGCCACAGATTCAAAAAGCCGGTCGTAATAACAACGGCCACATTACCACCCGTCATAAAGGCGGTGGACATAAGCACCACTATCGCGTTGTTGACTTTAAGCGCAACGATAAAGATGGTATTGCCGCCAAAGTAGAGCGCTTGGAATACGATCCAAACCGTAGCGCAAACATCGCTTTATTGTTGTTTGCAGACGGTGAGCGTCGTTACATTATTGCTGCTAAAGGCATGGTTGCAGGTCAGCCAGTCATGAATGGTTCGCAAGCACCAATCAAGGCAGGCAACAACTTGCCAATTCGTAATATTCCAATTGGTAGCACGATCCATTGCGTTGAAATGCTCCCAGGCAAAGGCGCGCAAATCGCTCGCTCTGCAGGTGGCTCAGCTGTATTGCTGGCACGTGAGGGTGTATATGCTCAGGTTCGTTTGCGTTCCGGCGAAGTACGTCGCATTCTCATCGATTGCCGTGCCACGATTGGTGAAGTTGGCAATGAAGAGCATAGCTTGCGTCAAATTGGTAAAGCAGGTGCAAATCGCTGGCGTGGTATTCGCCCAACCGTACGCGGTGTGGCAATGAACCCAGTGGATCACCCACATGGTGGTGGTGAAGGTAAGACTGGCGAAGGCCGTGTTCCTGTATCGCCATGGGGCACTCCAACCAAAGGTTATCGTACACGTCGTAACAAGCGTACAACTTCGATGATCGTTCAACGTCGTCAAAAACGTTAAGCGATAAGGATAAATAGATATGACACGTTCAGCTAAAAAAGGCCCGTTTTGCGACGCCAGCTTGGTAAAAAAAGTCGAAGTCGCACAGGCAAACAAAGACAAAAAGCCGATTAAAACTTGGTCACGCCGTTCCACAATTCTGCCCGACTTCATTGGTCTGACAATTGCTGTGCACAACGGTCGTCAACACGTTCCGGTTTATGTATCAGAAAACATGGTGGGTCATAAGTTAGGCGAGTTCGCTTTGACCCGTACTTTCAAAGGTCACGCTGCTGACAAGAAAGTAACGAAGAAGTAAGGGGATGATGATGGAAGTTAAAGCTATTCACAAGGGCGCCCGCATTTCTGCGCAAAAGACACGTTTGGTCGCTGATCAAATTCGTGGTTTGCCAATTGCACGCGCCATGAACATTTTGAATTTCAGCCCCAAGAAGGCGGCATTTATTGTGAAGAAGGTAGTTGAGTCTGCAATGGCCAATGCTGAACACAATAAAGGTGCCGATATTGATGAGCTCAAAGTTGCCGCAATTATTGTTGACAAAGGTACCTCCTTGAAGCGATTTACAGCGCGCGCCAAAGGCCGTGGCAATCAAATCGAAAAACAAACTTGTCACATTAGCGTGACCTTGAGTAACTAAGGAAAGATATGGGCCAAAAGATAAACCCCACCGGATTCCGACTCTCGGTAAGCAAGAATTGGACATCACGTTGGTATGCAAACAATACTGACTTTGCAAAAATGCTCAAAGAAGATGTGGACGTTCGCATCTATTTGAAAAAGAAATTGAAGAATGCATCCGTTAGCAAAGTCATCATTGAGCGTCCTGCTAAAAATGCACGCATTACGATTTATAGCTCACGCCCAGGTGTCGTGATCGGTAAAAAAGGCGAAGATATTGAAGTGCTTCGCCGCGAACTGCAAAAGCGCATGGGCGTTCCTGTTCATGTGAACATTGAAGAAATTCGTAAGCCTGAAGTCGACGCACAATTAATTGCTGACTCGATTACTCAGCAGTTAGAGAAGCGGATTATGTTCCGTCGTGCGATGAAGCGTGCCATGCAAAATGCAATGCGTCTTGGCGCACAGGGCATCAAGATCATGTCTTCAGGCCGTTTGAATGGTGCTGAGATTGCGCGTCGCGAATGGTATCGCGAAGGTCGCGTTCCACTTCACACCTTGAAGGCGGACATCGATTACGCAACATCGGAAGCAGAAACAACCTACGGCATTATTGGTGTCAAAGTATGGGTATACAAAGGCGACACATTGGGTCGCGGTGCGGATGCTCCAGTAGCGGCGCCAGCAGAGCCAGTCGTTGATGACAAAAAGCCACGCCGTGCACCAGCAAAAACAGCACGTCGTACGCCTGCTGCAGGTGACGCAAAACCATTGGTGGCTGCAAAACCAGCTGTTAAGCGTGTTAGCAAGGCGGCAGCTAAGCCAGATGCTGCTGCTGAAACACAGAAGTCAGGAGAGTAAAGCATGTTGCAACCAAAGCGTCGCAAATATCGCAAAGAGCAAAAAGGCCGTAATACTGGAGTCGCAACGCGCGGCAGTTCAGTTGCCTTTGGTGACTTTGGATTAAAGGCAGTTGGTCGCGGTCGTTTAACCGCACGCCAAATTGAGTCGGCACGTCGTGCGATGACTCGCCACATTAAGCGTGGTGGCCGTATTTGGATTCGTATTTTCCCAGATAAGCCAATTTCGCAAAAACCAGCTGAAGTCCGTATGGGTAACGGTAAAGGTAATCCAGAGTATTACGTTGCTGAGATTCAACCAGGCAAAGTGTTGTATGAAATGGACGGAGTCGATGAGACCTTGGCGCGCGAAGCTTTCAAGCTAGCTGCAGCGAAGTTACCTATTCAGACCACATTTGTGATTCGCCACTTAGGCTAATCGGGATAGAGATAATGAATAACAAAGAATTGCAAACCAAAGACCTGAATGCCTTAAACAGCGAATTGTCTGAGCTCCTCAAAACGAGCTTCAAACTACGCATGCAAAAGGGTACTCAGCAACTTCAAAACACTAGCCAATTGGGTAAAGTTAAGCGCGACATCGCTCGCGTCAAGACATTTATTACCCAAAAGACTGCCCAGAAATAAGGACGGGATATGACAGAAACCTCCAAACCCTTACGCCGGACATTAATTGGCCGTGTTGTAAGTGACAAAATGCAAAAAACCGTGACGGTCTTAGTAGAGCGCCAGGTAAAGCACGCTCTATATGGTAAGTACGTTGGGCACTCCAAAAAGTACCATGCGCACGACGAAGCCAGCCAGTACAAGATGGGCGATACAGTTGAAATTGCTGAATCTAAGCCAATTTCACGTACAAAGTCGTGGGTTGTAACCCGTCTCGTTGAGGCATCAAAGGGTATTTAAGTTTTTTAGGGGGAAATGCGCAAGATTCCTTGCCATAGCCCCTGTTTCAGTAGTAGAATAGAAGGCTTTTCGCGGTACATAGAAGTAGTTTTTCCATTAAATCCGGGTTTTAGCGTCGCTAAATGCCCATTGACGGAACCAAAACTGTTCGCCTTTGGCCAATAAGTTGGGAATTAAGAAATGATTCAGACCGAAAGTAGATTGCAGGTTGCCGATAATACTGGCGCCAGTGAAGTGTTGTGCATCAAGGTATTGGGCGGCTCTAAGCGTCGCTACGCCAGTATCGGTGATGTCATCAAAGTCAGCGTGAAGTCCGCTGCTCCACGTGGCCGTGTAAAAAAAGGTGATATTTATAACGCAGTAGTGGTAAGAACTGCTAAGGGCGTTCGCCGCCCAGACGGCTCATTGATTAAGTTCGATGCCAATGCCGCAGTACTGCTGAATGCCAAGCTTGAGCCGATTGGAACTCGTATCTTTGGACCGGTTACGCGCGAATTGCGTACCGAGAAGTTCATGAAGATCGTTTCCCTCGCGCCTGAAGTGATTTAAGGGGTAGATATGAAAAAGATTCGTAAAGGTGACTCCGTCATTGTTCTGACCGGCCGCGATAAAGGCAAAAAAGGAACAGTCACGAATGTACTCGAGAACAAATTAGTGGTTGAGGGTGTCAACGTCTATAAAAAGAGCGTTAAGCCTAATCCCAATACAGGCACTACTGGCGGCATGATCGACAAAGTGATGCCAATCCACGTATCTAATGTGGCTTTGGTAGACGCAAACGGCAAGCCTTCTAAGGTTGGTATCAAAGTGGATGCCGGCAAGAAAGTCCGTTTTCTGAAAACCACTGGCGCAACGTTAAGCGCATAAGGGCCCGGAGAAATTATGAGCACACGTTTTCAAGAACACTACAAAGAAAAAGTCGTTGGCGATTTGATGACCAAATTCGGTTACAAGTCGGTAATGGAAGTCCCACGCATTACTAAGATCACCCTGAACATGGGTCTTGGCGACGCAGTGAATGACAAGAAAATCATCGAGAATGCTGTTGGTGATTTAACGAAAGTTGCAGGCCAAAAGCCAGTTGTAACGAAAGCACGTAAAGCGATTGCCGGATTTAAGATTCGTCAAGGCTATCCCATTGGTGCAATGGTTACCCTGCGTGGCGCACGCATGTTTGAATTCTTAGACCGTTTTGTTACGGTTGCGCTGCCACGCGTTCGTGACTTCCGCGGAATCTCAGGCAAGGCATTTGATGGCCGTGGTAACTACAACATCGGCGTTAAAGAGCAAATTATTTTCCCAGAAATTGAATACGACAAAATCGATTCACTTCGTGGTCTAAATATCAGCATTACGACAACCGCAAAAACAGACGATGAAGCAAAAGCGCTGTTGGCGGCATTTAAATTCCCTTTCCGCAATTAAGAGGCTAACGTGGCAAAACTATCCCTAATTGAGCGCGAGAATAAGCGCGCTAAATGTGTAGAGAAATACGCAGCAAAGCGGGCTGAATTAAAGGCCATCATCGCCGATACAGCCCGTAGCGACGAAGAGCGCTATGAAGCCCGTCTGAAATTGCAAGCTCTACCACGTAACGCAAGCCCGATCCGCCAGCGGAATCGTTGTTCATTGACCGGTCGACCACGTGGCACATTCCGTAAATTTGGATTGGCCCGTAGCAAGATTCGTGAAATCGCCTTCCGTGGCGAAATCCCCGGTTTAACCAAGGCCAGCTGGTAAGCGGCGAAAGAATTAGGAGAACTCATGAGCATAAGCGATCCAATCGCCGACATGTTGACCCGGATTCGCAACGCGCAAGCGGTGCAGAAACCGATGGTTGTCATGCCGTCATCAAAAATTAAAGTGGCCATCGCCAAAGTCCTGAAAGAAGAGGGCTATATCGATGGTTTTGAAATCAAGGGCGAAGCAGCGAAGCCGGTATTGCATATCGAGCTGAAGTATTACGCTGGCCGTGCCGTTATTGAACGCATTCAGCGCGTATCGACGCCTGGACTGCGGATCTATAAAGGCCGTCACGATATTCCTGAAGTCATGAATGGTTTGGGAGTGGCAATTATCTCCACACCCCAAGGCGTGATGACCGATCGCAAAGCGCGCGCTACTGGCGTGGGTGGCGAAGTTATTTGCTACGTCGCTTAAGGAGATCACTATGTCCAGAGTCGGAAAATCCCCCATTCCAGTACCAAAAGGTGCTGAAGTAACAATTAGCGGTTTGAATGTAACGGTAAAGGGCCCATTAGGCACCCTGAACCATACCTTGAATACCTGCATTGGTTTAAGCCAGGCCGACGGTTTCATCAACGTCGAACGCAAAGATGACACAGTCGAGTCCGCTGCGCTGTCAGGTACTACCCGTGCATTAGTCAACAACATGGTGATTGGCGTTACCACCGGCTTTGAGCGCAAGCTCAGCTTGGTAGGCGTTGGATATCGTGCTGCTGCTCAGGGCGATACCCTGAAATTGCAACTCGGTTTTTCACACGACATTATTTACAACCTGCCAAAGGGTGTAAAAGCAGAAACGCCATCGCAAACTGAAATCGTAATTAAAGGTTCCAACAAGCAGCAGGTTGGTCAAGTTGCTGCAGAGGTTCGCGCATACCGTTCACCAGAGCCATATAAAGGCAAGGGTGTTCGTTATATCGACGAAGTCGTGCATCTCAAAGAAACTAAGAAGAAGTAATCGGGATTAGATATGAATAAAGACGAATCAAGATTAAGGCGCGCTCGGCAGACTCGCATTCGGATCGCTGAAGCATTAGCAAACCGTTTAACGGTTATCCGCAGCAACTGCCACATTTCTGCACAGGTTTATAGCCCATGCGGTACAAAAGTACTCGCAGCAGCGTCGACTATGGAAAAAGATCTCCGTGCAGCAATTAAGAATGGCGGAAGCGCATCTGCAGCCCAACAAATCGGCAAGTTAATTGCTGAACGCGCTGTTAAAGCTGGCGTTGTTGACGTTGCCTTTGATCGCTCTGGCCACCGTTATCACGGCCGTATCAAAGCATTAGCTGAAGCCGCGCGTGAAGCCGGCCTGAAGTTCTAACAGATTGGTTTAGGAAAAAACATGGCAAAAATGCAAACCAAGATGCAATCCGAAGAGCGCGATGATGGTCTTCGCGAAAAGATGATTGCTGTTAATCGCGTAACCAAGGTAGTGAAGGGCGGCCGTATTTTAGGTTTTGCCGCACTGACCGTAGTGGGTGATGGCGATGGCCGTATTGGAATGGGCAAAGGGAAATCGAAAGAAGTTCCCGTGGCCGTTCAAAAAGCAATGGACGAAGCCCGTCGCAAGATGATCAAAGTAACGCTCCGTAAGGGTACATTGCAACATACCGTGATCGGTCAGCATGGCGCGTCACGGGTAATGATTTCCCCAGCCAAAGACGGTACAGGTGTTATTGCCGGTGGTCCAATGCGCGCAATTTTTGATGTAATGGGCGTAACCAACGTTGTTGCAAAGTCGATTGGCTCAACCAATCCTTACAACATGGTTCGTGCAACCATCGATGGTTTAAGCAAGATGAGCACTCCTTCTGAAATTGCTGCTAAGCGCGGTAAGTCAGTTGAAGAGATTCTCGGCTAAGACCACTAGATTAGGAATTTACAAATGACAACGCAATCCAACTCCAAAGTCAAACTGCAATTGGTTCGCAGTTTGATTGGTACTCGTGAAAGTCACCGTGCGACTGTTCGCGGTTTAGGCTTACGCCGTATCAATTCGGTTTCAGAATTACAAGATACGCCTGCAGTACGCGGAATGATTAATAAAGTTTCTTATTTGGTCAAAGTCATCGGCTAACGATCAGCAAGATATATAGGCAAATACTATGCAACTCAACACAATTAAACCTGCAGAAGGTTCTAAGAAAAATCGCCGCCGCGTTGGACGTGGTATCGGTTCTGGCCTTGGCAAAACAGCTGGTCGTGGACATAAGGGACAAAAGTCCCGTTCAGGCGGATTTCATAAGGTTGGCTTTGAAGGCGGTCAAATGCCAATGTATCGTCGTCTGCCAAAGCGCGGCTTCGTATCGCTGACACGTCGTCACGTTGGTCAAATTACACTGAACGATCTTGAAAAGATTGGTTTAGCTGAGGTCGACCTCTTGGTTTTGAAGCAGCATGGTTATGCTGGCGAACAAATCAACGCAGTTAAGGTTATCAAGACCGGCGAACTCAAGCGTGCAGTTACTTTAAAAGGCTTAACCGCAACAGCTGGTGCAAAAGCAGCTATTGAAGCGGCTGGCGGCAAGTTAGTTAATCAGGCTTAATTGACACCCTAATGGCACTCGGCTCTTCTAACATGCAAAGCACTGCGCAAGCAGGAGGCAAGTTCGGCGATTTACGCCGACGCTTGGTATTCCTAGTACTCGCTTTGATTGTGTTTAGAATCGGCGCGCATATTCCAGTACCTGGTATCGATCCAAATCAGTTGGCTGAATTGTTTTCAGGTCAAAAAGACGGCATCTTGGGAATGTTCAACCTGTTCTCAGGTGGCGCATTGTCCCGCTTCACCGTGTTTGCGCTTGGCATCATGCCTTACATTTCTGCATCGATCATCATGCAGTTAACAACGATCATTGTTCCATCGCTTGAGGCGATGAAAAAAGAAGGCCCTGCTGGCCAACGCAAGATTACGCAATACACTCGCTATGCAACGGTTGTGTTGGCGACCTTTCAAGCCTTGGGTATTTCAGTGGCACTGGAAGCGCAGCCTGGTCTGGTAATTGACCCGGGTTTGGCATTTCAGGTTTATACCGTGATCACCTTAGTTACCGGCACCATGTTCTTAATGTGGCTTGGCGAGCAAATCACAGAGCGCGGTTTAGGTAATGGCATTTCAATCATTATTTTTGCTGGAATTGTGTCTGGTTTACCAAGCGCTATTGGCGGTCTAATGGAGTTGGTCCGTACTGGTTCCATGAGCATCTTAGCTGGATTGTTCATTGTATTAATTGTGATTGCAGTGACCTATTTCGTTGTATTTGTTGAGCGCGGCCAGCGACGTATCTTGGTGAATTATGCAAAGCGCCAGGTTGGCAATAAAGTGTACGGCGGTCAATCATCCCATTTGCCGCTCAAGCTCAATATGGCTGGAGTGATCCCCCCTATTTTTGCCTCGTCGATTATTTTGTTTCCTGCAACGATTGCTGGTTGGTTTACTTCGGGCGAGCCAACCAATATGTTCAGCAGCGTAATTAAAGATTTGGCAGCGACATTGGCCCCAGGTCAGCCGGTATATGTGATTCTGTATGCAACAGCCATTATTTTCTTCTGTTTCTTTTACACCGCTTTGGTATTCAACAGCCGTGACACAGCAGATAACTTAAAGAAGAGCGGCGCCTTTGTTCCAGGCATTCGCCCAGGCGATCAAACAGCCCGTTACATCGACAAGATTTTGGTGCGTTTAACTTTGGGCGGCGCAATTTATATGGTGCTGGTCTGTTTACTGCCCGAGTTCTTGGTCTTGAAGTACAACGTACCGTTCTATTTTGGCGGTACCTCACTCTTGATTATTGTCGTTGTGGCAATGGACTTTATGTCGCAAGTACAGTCGTTTGTAATGCAGCAGCAGTATGGCTCTTTAATGAAGAAGGCCAACTTTAAGATGGGTATTACACAGTAACTATGTCAAAAGATGATGTTATTCAAATGGCTGGTGAAGTAGTTGAGAATTTGCCGAACGCGATGTTTCGCGTAAAGCTGGAAAACGGACATGTTGTATTGGGGCACATTTCTGGAAAGATGCGGATGCACTACATTCGAATCCTTCCAGGAGACAAGGTGACGGTGGAGATGACTCCATACGACCTGACGCGCGCGCGCATTATTTTCCGCGCGAAGTAGTAATTAGCAGTAAATATTTTTGAATAGGTGAGTTATGAAAGTATTGGCATCCGTAAAGGTCATTTGCAGAAATTGCAAGATCATTAAGCGCAAACGCGTTGTGCGTGTGATTTGCTCGTCAGATCCACGTCATAAGCAGCGTCAAGGCTAATTCGGTTAATTAAGAGGAATTCTCATGGCACGTATCGCTGGGGTAAACATCCCAAATCATCAACATACCGTTATCGGTTTAACGGCTATTTTTGGCATTGGAACAACACGGGCACGCAAAATCTGCGCTTCGACTGGTGTTCCGTTTGACCGAAAAGTAAAAGACTTAACCGATAGCGATTTAGAAAAATTGCGCGACGAAGTCGGCAAGCTAACGACAGAAGGTGATCTGCGCCGTGAAGTCACGATGAGCATCAAGCGCTTGATGGACTTGGGTTGCTACCGTGGTGTTCGCCATCGTAAAGGTCTGCCAGTTCGCGGTCAGCGTACCAAGACAAACGCGCGTACCCGTAAGGGCCCACGGAAGTCTGGTATCGCACTTAAGAAATAATCGAGAGAGTTAAACGACATGGCAAAACAGCAAACTAGTTCAAACGCAGCCGCCCAGCGTGCGCGTAAGAAAGTTAAAAAGAACGTAGCAGACGGCATTGCGCACGTACACGCCTCTTTTAACAACACCATTATTACGATTACGGATCGTCAGGGTAATGCGCTTTCATGGGCAACCTCCGGCGGCCAAGGTTTTAAAGGCTCACGTAAGTCAACTCCATTTGCTGCTCAGGTAGCCGCTGAAGTTGCGGGTAAAGCTGCAATCGAATGTGGCATTAAGAATTTAGAAGTTCAAATTAAGGGCCCTGGCCCAGGTCGTGAATCTGCTGTTCGTGCCTTGAATTCCTTGGGAATCAAGATTACGGAGATTCAGGACGTAACGCCTGTCCCGCACAATGGTTGCCGCCCTCCAAAGCGTCGCCGCATTTAAGTTTTGCAGTACGTAGTACCCGTTTAGTTATTTTTTATTAAAGCCCACTGTTCATCTGATGTAAAGGGTGGACTCACCGCCGGTCGAAAGACTGCGGCAAAGAAAGGAAAGCATCGTGGCACGTTACTTAGGCCCTAAGGCCAAACTATCCCGTCGGGAAGGTACCGACTTATTTCTGAAGAGCGCACGCCGTGCTCTGTCGGATAAATGCAAACTAGATACCAAGCCAGGTCAACATGGACGCACATCAGGCTCCAGGACTTCGGATTACGGCAATCAGTTGCGCGAGAAGCAAAAAGTAAAACGCATGTACGGCATTTTAGAGCGTCAGTTCCGCCGTTATTTTGCTGAAGCAGAGCGTCGCAAAGGTAATACCGGCGCAACCTTGCTGCAGCTTTTGGAGTCCCGTTTAGATAACGTCGTGTATCGCATGGGTTTTGGTTCCACACGTGCTGAAGCGCGTCAGTTGGTATCGCATTGCGCCGTCATGCTCAATGGCAGTGCAGTAAATATTCCATCGATTCAGGTAAAGCCTGGGGATGTCATTGCGATCCGTGAAAAAGCAAAAAAACAAACTCGTATTCAAGAATCACTCAATTTAGTACAGCAAACAAACGCAGTTAACTGGGTTACGGTTGATGCGGCAAAGCTAGAGGGAACATTTAAACAAGTGCCAGACCGCGATGAAATTAGCGGTGAAATTAATGAAAGTTTGATCGTCGAATTGTATTCGCGCTAATTAGGCACTTTAAGGAAGAAAATATGCAAACAAATTTGCTCAAGCCAAAAATTATTTCTGTTGAAGCAATTACAGCAAATCAAGCAAAAGTTGTCATGGAGCCCTTTGAGCGGGGCTATGGCCACACTTTAGGTAACGCCTTACGCCGTGTATTGCTGTCATCCATGGTGGGTTTTGCTCCAACTGAAGTTGCAATTGCTGGCGTTGTTCATGAGTATTCCACTCTGGATGGCGTACAAGAAGACGTAGTTAATTTATTGTTGAATTTAAAGGGCGTTGTATTCAAGCTCCAGTCACGCGACGAGGTGACAATTAATTTGCGCAAAGAAGGTCCTGGCGTTGTTACAGCCAAGGATATTGATTTGCCACACGATGTCGAGATTATTAACCCAGATCACGTGATTGCGCATTTGTCCGCAGGCGGCAAGCTGGATATGCAGATCAAGGTTGAAAAAGGCCGTGGATACGTTCCAGGCAACATGCGTCAGTACCACGATGAAGCGACCAAGTTAATCGGACGCATTGTGCTTGATGCATCGTTTAGCCCAGTTTCACGCGTAAGCTATGCAGTAGAGTCGGCTCGCGTTGAGCAACGTACCGACTTAGATCGTTTGGTCATGACCATTGAAACCAATGGCGTGTTATCGCCAGAAGAATCAATTCGTCAAGCCGCTAGCATCTTGGTTGATCAGCTGGTTGTCTTTGCTGCGCTGGAAAGCAGCGAAGTCATGGGTGATTTGGCTCCAAGCCGTTCATCGACCGTTGATCCAATGCTGATGCGTCCAGTGGATGATCTTGAGTTGACAGTACGCTCGGCCAATTGCTTGAAGGCTGAGAATATTTATTACATTGGTGATTTGATCCAACGTACCGAAAATGAATTGTTAAAGACGCCTAACTTGGGTCGCAAATCCTTGAATGAAATTAAGGATGTTTTGGCGGCTCGTGGCTTGAGTCTTGGCATGAAACTTGAGAGCTGGCCACCCGCTAGCCTCGAGAAATAATTAGAAAGGAAGCACCATGCGTCACGGAAACGGCTTACGCAAACTCAACAGAACTTCATCCCATCGTTTGGCGATGTTGCGCAATATGTCTAATTCGCTTTTAGAGCATGAAGTGATTAAAACCACTTTGCCAAAAGCAAAAGAATTGCGCATGGTTGTTGAGCCTTTAATTACCTTAGGCAAAAAAGACAATTTGGCAAATCGCCGCTTGGCTTTTAACCGCACACGCGATCGCGATATCGTTACCAAGCTCTTCACCGAACTCGGCCCACGTTATGCAACACGCCCAGGCGGTTACTTGCGCATTTTGAAGTTTGGCTTTCGCCATGGCGACAATGCGCCAATGGCCTTGGTTGAGCTGATGGATCGCCCAGAAGTCGAAGAGACTGCAGTCGAAGCTGACGCAGCCTAAGTCTTTGGGGTATAGTCAAAAGCCAGGCTTCGGTCTGGCTTTTTGCTTTTTTAATGACCCCACTGTATGAATCACACAGTGAACAATGGATTCTTGCAATGACTGAATTGCTCTTGGTGATGACAAGCCTTCCAGACCAGAATGCCGCCAAGGCATTGGCAAAGCGCTTAGTTGATAGTCATTTAGCGGCCTGCGTACAACTACAGCCCGGCGTGCAATCCATTTACCGCTGGGAAGGCCGCATCTGCGAGGAGCAAGAGGTGGTGCTGGTGGCAAAAACCACTGCTCAGCAGTGGTCTACGATTTCATCCTTTATCAAGCAGAATCACCCCTACGACGTTCCTGAAATTATTGCTCAGCCAATTACCCATAGCCATACAGACTATGCTCGTTGGGTTATTGCAGAGACAACAATTGCGCCTAATTAGATGATGCTCTTTCAAGCCCATTCCCGAATCAATGCATGGCTATTAGCTGCCATTGCGATCGCAGCTAGCTTTCTATTGTTGCTGCCGGCCAGCGCTCAGAAAGCCTTTTTACATCCCGATAAAGCCTTTCCGGTAACCGTCAGCTGGCTTGAAAACAAGACGCAACTGCAAATTAATTTTTTAACGGCAAAGGGATACTACCTCTACCAAGAGGCCTTCCAGTTTCGGCTGATACAGGGTGATGGTGTCAGCCAAACTTTGACGGCAACATTACCCAAAGCCGAAGTGAAGTTTGATGAGACCTTTCAGAAAAACATGCCGATTTATCGGTACCCCATCGACATTGTGTTGACTCTGCCGGGCGGGGCTGCATTGGCAGAAAAAGGCCAGGGCATTCAGATTGAAGTCGATTTACAAGGCTGTGCCGATGGCGGAATTTGCTACCCACCCACCACCTTGAAATTCAATATCGCTGCGCCGGGCGTGCAGGTTATGCCCATGCCAGATGAAGCACTCCAGAGTGCTAGCAGCGCCACGAGCAATCAACAAGCAAGTGTTGCTGATCGTTTTATGGGTTTGTGGCAGCAGCGCGATGATGTGAATGCCATTAGTAGATTTTTAGAAGAAACGCCCACCACTTATTTATTCATTGCTTTCTTTGTGCTTGGCCTGGCATTAGCATTTACGCCCTGTGTATTGCCAATGCTACCTATTTTGTCGAGCATTGTTTTCGGTACGCAAGGCAGTAAACCCATTAAAAAGACCCGCGCAGCCGTGCTTGCGGCAGCATATATTTTGGGGATGGCCCTTATGTATGCGCTGGCTGGAGTATTGATGGCGGCATTGGGCAGCGGCGCACAACAAGCGCTGCAAAACCCCATCGTGTTAATTGCCTTTGCGATATTGCTTTTGGTGCTTGCTGGAAGTCTATTTGGTTTTTACGGGCTGAGCCTCCCCCAGTCTTGGCATGGTCACATTGATCGGATTGCTGGCCGTCAAAAAGGCGGAAGTATCGCGGGTGCTTTTATTCTGGGCGGTATATCCACCTTGGTAGCCAGTCCATGTATCACCGCGCCGCTTGCCGGCGTGCTCGGCTTTATAGCGCATACCGGATCGATGAGTTTGGGTGGCAGTTTGCTATTTGTAATGGCGCTTGGTATGGGGCTGCCACTCTTTTTCATTGCTGTAGAGGCGCGCATGCTGATACCAACGACAGGCAAATGGATGATTGGTCTTCAGCGCATACTGGGCATCATGCTGATCGTGCTGGCTGCGTGGATTGTGTCGCCGATTCTGCTTGGCAATACCAATTCATCAAGTGGTAATGGTGGTGGATTGGCACGCTCTGAGAAGCAGCTTGGTGAATTGAAGTTTAAGGTGATTGGATCGATCGAAGCATTGCAACCCTTCTTTGAAGAAGCTAAGCGCACAGGGAAACCATTGCTGCTCGACTTTTATGCCGACTGGTGTATTAGCTGTAAAGAAATGGAAATCAAGACCTTTGCCAATCCAGCCGTTGCCAAAAAGATGCAGGAATTTATTTTGGTACAGGCTGACGTCACCAGCAACACTGCGGAGCATCAGGCTTTGTTAAAGCGCTATGGTTTATTTGGTCCGCCCGGCATTCTGATGTTTAATGCTGCGGGTGAGGAGCAGAACAATCAGCGCGTAGTTGGCTTTATGCCGCCAGATCGCTTCTTACTGCGTCTAAACGCAGCAGCACCTTAAGCAAACAAGACTCGTTTACGACTTTGCTTTTAGAAAGCGGGCAGCCTCGAGTGCAAAGTACGTCAATACCCCATCCGCACCGGCGCGTTTAAATGCCATCAGCGATTCCATCATCACTGCATCGTGATCAAGCCAGCCGTTTTGCGCCGCTGCTTTTAGCATGGCATATTCGCCACTCACTTGGTAGGCAAAGGTGGGGTATGCAAACGTATCTTTGGCTCTGCGAACAATGTCCAGGTAGGGCATGCCGGGCTTAACCATCACCATATCAGCGCCTTCACTGATATCAAGGGCGAGCTCACGTAATGCTTCATCGCTATTTGCGACATCCATTTGATAAGTTTTCTTATCGGCTTTGCCGAGGTTTTGCGCCGAACCCACTGCATCCCGAAATGGACCATAAAACGCCGATGCATATTTGGCTGAGTAGGCCATGATGCGGGTGTGAATCAAGTTTTGCTTTTCAAGTGCAGCACGAATGGCGCCAATGCGACCATCCATCATGTCTGAGGGTGCCACAATATCAACGCCAGCAGCAGCATGCATGACGGCTTGCTTTACGAGGATGGCGGTAGTTTCATCATTCAGAATCCGGCTGGCATCATCCAAGACACCATCTTGACCATGGCTGGTGTAGGGGTCCAGCGCAACATCGGTCATGATGCCCAGAGTAGGGAAGTGTTTTTTTAGCTCGCGTACCGCAGTTGGAACCAGTCCGTTGGGGTTAAACGCCTCTTGCCCATCGGGGGTTTTAAGTTGACTACTGATGACTGGAAACAGGGCAAGTACTGGGATGCCCAAAGTCACGCATTCTTGTGCAACGGGTAAGAGTAAATCGAGCGACACCCGATTAACGCCGGGCATGGACTTGACCGCTTCGGTTTGATTGTTGCCTTCCAGTAAAAACACCGGGTAAATCAAATCACTGCAAGACAGGGTATTTTCTTGAATCAAGCGACGCGACCAATCATCGCGACGCATCCGGCGGGGTCTATGGGCGGGAAACTGGAATAGTGAGCTCATGGGGTATATCGGTAGTTAAAGGTGCGGTAATGGATTCAGCTTCAGGAAACAGCCAACTTAGAATCAGTTTATCGGCTTCTTCCAGCCCAATTCGCTTTGTACTCGAAAATAGCTGCGCTGTTAATCGGGAAGATACCTTAGCGCCGTCACCCAAGTCCGGATCGTACTGCTGCAATTGCTTGGTCACCGCCTCAAGGGCATGACGGCATTCACTTTTGTTCAATTTGTCGCACTTGCTCAGCAAAATATGAATCGGCTTGCCGGTCGGCACAAACCACTGGATCATTTGCTCATCCAGATCCGTAATCCCCCGCCTAGCGTCGACAATCTGGATCAGGCCAACCAGAGGGTTACGTTGCTGCAAATAGTCGCTTAGAAGGCCGTTCCAGTGGTATTTGGTTTCTCGGTTGACGGCAGCGTATCCATAACCCGGCAGGTCCACCAAGTAAGCCAATAGGTCCTCTTTGGCAAAAACCCCGAAATAATTGATGTGCTGGGTCCGCCCAGGGGTTTTACTGGCAAAAGCCAACCTTTTTTGATTGCAAAGGACGTTAATGGCTGTGGATTTGCCCGCATTCGACCGGCCAGCAAAGGCGACCTCACGCAGCCCCAGCTCAGGTAGGCAGTGGATGTCGTTTACGGTGGTGGCGAAACGCGCTTGAAAGAGTTTAGACATGTGTGCAAGCTATTGTAAAATCACGGAAAATAGTGGAAGAAATGGTGGGCGTCGGTAAATTGGCGTTATCCATGCACTCTTAGGAATTTTTGTTAAGGTAAACATAATGCGTCAATCTGTTCAAATCTCCAAATTAAACGGCTTTCGGTCTGGTTTTATGGCCCTTTTGGCAGCTGCCAGCCTTGGTTTTAGCGCTCACAGTGTTGCTGCGGACCCTGCTGCTAAACCGGCCAAACCCGATGCAGCGATTGGAGAGAAGTTGTATACCAACGGCGACCCACAGCGGGGCGTAATTGGCTGCGCAAGTTGCCACGGTGCCGAAGGCAAGAGTGCTGCCGGTGCATGGCCTAAGCTAGCTGGCCAGCACAGTGCTTACACCATCAAGCAGCTTAAAAACTACAAAGACGGCACACGTGCAAATGCCATCATGGCGGGTATGTCCGCTGCCTTAACAGAACAAGATATGGCCAATATTGCTGCGTATCTCAGTAAGCAAACGGTTTCCTTGGGTGTTGCCCAAAATAAAGAGACCATTGGATTGGGTAAGCAAATTTATGCAGGCGGTATTGCAGAAAAAGGCATCCCAGCTTGTGCCGCATGCCATAGTCCCAACGGTGCTGGTATCCCATCGCAATATCCTCTCCTCAGCGGACAGTGGGCGGATTATTCCGTTGCACAACTCGGTTACTTCCGCGATGGCACTCGTAAAAATAATGCAGCAATGACCGCCATTGCTGCGAAGCTATCGGATGTTGAAATGAAGGCAGTTTCAGATTACATGGCTGGTTTACGCTAAACCTGCTTACTGCATTAAATGCAAACCCCGCATGCTGTGCGGGGTTTTTTGTTTTAAGGCAGAGTCCGTTCGCCCGCAAAAAGATCGCTGACATTTTCGCGATCACGAATCACATAGGCTTTGTCGCCATCCACCATGATCTCAGCGGGGCGGGGGCGAGTGTTGTAGTTTGAGGACATCACAAAGCCGTACGCTCCAGCAGATAGGATGGCTAAATAATCGCCTTCCGCAATCGCAAGCGCACGATCACGGCCAAGCCAATCGCCGGACTCACAAACCGGTCCCACCACATCATAGGTCTGATGCGAAAGTTCTTTTGCTTGAATCGGCACAATCGCGTGATACGCCTCATAGAGTGCGGGGCGCATTAACTCAGTCATTGCCGCATCCACAATACAAAAATTCTTTTCAGCGCCGGGTTTTAGATACTCCACACGCGTGAGTAAAACACCGGCATTACCAACCAGTGATCTACCCGGCTCAAGCACTACATCCAGGTGCGCAAAGCCGCGCTTAGCAACGTGATTTAGCAGGGCGTTAGTAAATTCAGTAATATCGGGTGGCGTTTCGGCTCCGTAAGAGATACCAAGGCCGCCTCCTAAATCGAGGTGGTGAATCACGATCCCCTCTTTTTTGAGGTGGACCACCAAGTCCAATACTTTATCAACGGCATCCAAGTAAGGCGCGATGCTAGTGATTTGCGAGCCAATGTGGCAATCAATGCCCACGACGTCGATGTGCGATAAGAGCGCTGCCTCGCGATAGGTTTTCAGAACCTCGTGGTAAGCGATACCAAACTTATTATCTTTGAGTCCAGTAGAAATATACGGGTGTGTTTGTGCATCGACATCGGGATTGACGCGCAAGGAAATGGGCGCGCGGCAACCCTGCTGTGAAGCGATGCGATTGATTTGATGCAACTCCGGAATCGACTCCACATTGATGCATTTAACGCCGGCATTTAATGCTGCTGCAATTTCAGCAGCAGATTTGCCTACTCCAGCAAAGACAAGACTCGAAGGCTCGGCACCAATGGCTAAGGCGCGGGCCAGTTCGCCGCCGCTGACTAGATCAAAGCCAGCCCCTAATCTTCTTAAGCAATCCAAAACCGCTAAATTGCTATTGGCTTTCATTGCAAAGTGGATGCGGGCACGCCGCTTCCCGGCTGCATCTACGCAAGCACGATCGTAAGCCTGATACGCCTCTGTGATTGCACGTTTACTGTAAATGTAAAGGGGCGTTCCGTATTGCTCCGCCAGGCTTGCTAAGGAAACGCCCTCGGCATACCACTGGCCGCCACGCTCTGAAAAGCCGGCTAAATGGGGTAGGGGATTAGATTGGGAGTCGGCGGTCATTGCTTTGGTGGGTTGGCGCTGGCTGGACTACTAGGCGGGTATAAAACGCCCTTAGGCTCAGCTTGAGTTGGGGGGGTGGGAGCGGGTGGTACCGTAGGTAAATACAGTGGACCTCTAACCCCGCATCCCGTGAGGGATATTAGAAGTCCAATGCCCAGCGCTCTGATTAGATTGGCTATCATGGTTATCTTTATTACGAATGATTGAATATAGCATGCAGCAGCCTGATACCAAGCCTAGCAATTCAGCGGTGGAAGCAATTGATGACTCGCAATTTCATCAGTTGGGTGCGCACCTACTGCAGTCGATCGAATTGGCATTAGAGGCCGCCGATGATCGCCTCGACCTTGATCTGGATGTGTCGCGCCAGGGGGGCAACGTCATTACCATCCAGTTTCGTGATCGCAGTGTGATTGTGGTTAACACCCAGCCACCCCTTCATGAAATCTGGGTAGCCGCAAAGTGTGGCGGCTTTCATTACCGCTGGGCGGGTAGCATGAGCAAGCCGCTATGGCTTGATACCAAAACCGGCCGTGAGTTACTCAGCGATTTATCGGAGTTTGCTAGTGCACAAGCAGGCCAGCCGCTAACCATCGGTCTCAAATAAGTACAGCTTCGTTTTGTTACGCTGCGCCAGTAGCAAGGAGCGTTTCAATAACAGTAGTGTCCGGCACTTGCTGAATGCGCGCAGCGCCAATCGACCCTAATGTGATGTAGCGAATTTTTCCTGCTTCTGTCTTTTTATCAACCTGCATTAATTCCATAAAGCGCTGACTACCTAGCTTTGGTGGTGCGATGGGTAAATGCATGGATGCAATGATGCGCTTAAGGCGCTCCGCATCCATTTTGTTAATTTGGCCTAAGCGGGCACTGAGATCAGCTGCCATCACCATCCCGCAGCCTACCGCCTCACCATGCAACCATTCACCATACCCAAGTCCCGATTCAATCGCATGACCGAAGGTATGACCAAAATTTAAAGTGGCCCTAATTCCTCCTTCACGCTCATCAGCAGAAACAACCGCAGACTTAATTTCGCATGAGCGTAACACAGCGTGGGCCATGGCATCGGTATCGCATGCAAGCAGTGCACCAGCATTAGCTTCGATCCAATCTAAGAAATCAGCATCGGCAATCGCACCATGTTTAATGACCTCAGCCAGACCAGCAGAGAGCTCGCGGGGCGGCAATGTGCGCAGTGTATTTAAGTCGGCAATCACGGCCACTGGCTGGTGAAAGGCGCCAATCATATTTTTCCCAAGCGGATGATTAATGCCAGTTTTGCCGCCAACCGACGAGTCAACTTGAGCTAGTAGGGTGGTAGGCACTTGTATAAAGCGAATGCCACGCATGAAGCTAGCAGCGCCAAAGCCTGCCATATCGCCCACCACGCCGCCGCCCAGTGCCACGATCATGCTTTGACGATCAGCGCCATGTGCCAGCAGTTCATCAAAAATGAGTTGCAAGTGCTGCCAGTCTTTATATGACTCGCCATCTGGCAACTCCAGCAAGCGAACGGTTTTACCCAGTTGGCTTAGGGTGTTCATTAGCGTTTTCGCATACAGCGGCGCAACGGTTGTATTGCTCACAATGAAAACGGTGGTGCTGGATTTGAGGTGGGGCTCAAATAAGGCTGCTTGCTCAAGTAAATTAGTGCCAATGTAGATGGGATAACTACGGCTAGCTAAGTCGACGTGTAATGTTTTCATGGGGAGAGTTCGAGTTGCATCAGTAATGTATGGACCAGCTGATTCACGCTGGGCTTGCCAGTTTCAATTACATGGTCTGCGATCTCGCGGTAGAGCGGATCACGTACCCGGTATAAATTCTCTAGGGTTTGCCGCGCATCCCCGGTTTGTAAAAGAGGACGACCTTCGCCGCCCTTGGTGCGGTGCCAAAGTTCTGTTGGTCCTGCGTGTAAATAAATCACAGTGCCTCGGCTACTGAGTAAGGCTCGATTTTCTGGAAGAATGACGGCGCCACCACCGGTAGCAAGAACAATAGACTCTTCCGCCACTGCTTCCTTAATGGCTTGCGCTTCGCGCTTACGAAAGCCGGCCTCACCCTCCATTTCAAAAATGACGGGGATTTTCACGCCACAGCGCTCTTCGATCAATGCATCGGCATCAATAAATCGACGGTCTAATTTGCGAGCCAATAATTTACCCACCGTGGATTTACCGGCGCCCATCAGGCCAACAAGATAAATGTTTTTTGTTAAGGAATTCACCCCACGATTTTATTAGGGTTTGCCGAGTATGGTGGGGGTTATGAAGACCAATAGCTCGGTTTTATCGCGCAAGGTGGATTTATGTTGAAAAAAGTGCCCAATTAGGGGGATGTCCCCTAATAAAGGGACTTTGACTATATCCTCGCGCTCCGTGGTTTGGTAGATGCCACCAATAATCACGGTTCCACCATTTTCAACCGTGACTTCCGAACTCAGATTTTTTGTGTCAATGGCATATCCTTGTTCGGTTTTCATGCCGACCGTATCTTTGTTGATGGAAACGAGCATGGAAATCTTTTCGTCAGGATGAATTTTGGGAACAACTTCAAGGCGTAAATTGGCCTTACGGAACTGCAATTTACTGCCCGTTTGACTCGATGTTTGATAAGGAATTTCGGTGCCTTGTTCAATCGTAGCCTTTACCTGATCAGCCGTCATGATGCGGGGATTGGACAAAATCTTTCCCTGGCCATCGCTTTCCAATGCGGACAGCTCCATCTGCAGTAGTCGTGTCGCTCCTTTAGATAAGAGGGTTGCTGCCATAGTACTGGGATCAAAACCAGTCAGCCCCGAAGCGCCCAGGTCCAGATTGCTGATGAGATTATTATCGGCATTGCCACGAATGCCCTTGGCCTGCAATCCCAGCTTGGCGCCCAAGTTGCGTGCAAAACGGTGATCCGCCTCCACAATGCGCGCCTCAATCAAAATTTGCTTTGGGCTGTTGAGGTGGTCACCCCCAAAAGGCAATGCGGCATCTTCTCTGCGGTGCTTTTGAAAACTCAGAATTTCAGCATGGGGAGCAATCCAGTAAATATCGCCTTGCCGAATGATGCCTAAACCCCTGCTCGCCAAAATGGAGTGTAAGGCGGTGTGCCAGGCTGTATTTTTAAGGTTGACTGACATACGCCCTTGAATTGACTCACTAAGCAAAAAGTTGGTGTCACCAAGGCGCGCTAATTCGTGCAAAAGCCCGCTGACCTCAATGTTGGCAAAGTGTAGGCTGATGGCATTTTGCTGAACCGAAGGTATTGCAACTGTTGCCTGGCTACTGGGAGCCGCATGCGCCCCATTCAATGGGTTAACTGCAATGACTAGAAATAAAAGGAGGCAATACAGCAATCCCATGCATTACTCCTTGCTGACTGAAATGGCAACAGACTTGCCATCATTGGACGTCAGTGTTGCCAGCTCACGCGTAACCAAGGAAAGGCGCCACCCCTCTAATGCAGGGCTATTGAGTGCAATGTGTTGTATGCCCTCCCCTGTATGAAAAAGACCGCTGATGCCCGAGCTGGAATCGCTCATACCCAAGTAGCGCCACCGCTTAAGAGACTGTTCGGCGGGGCTAATTTTTGGCGCCGGTGCAGGGGCGCTACCAGTCCGTTTTGTGCTGGCATTTTGCAATGCCATGCTGGCTAGTGATTCCAATTCGGATAACAGGGCATCCTGATTGTCTTCAAGCTGGTCCTTCAGGCTGAGAACAAGCGTCTTGACTTCATCAGCGCTTTGGCCAGCCTCATCAGCCGCAAGTGGCTGCAAACTGTGTGCCGAGCGCAATTCAAACAGCCAATAGCTATTGAGTAATGTGCTAGCTACGATGCAGGCGATCATTGCAAGCCAAATCGGCCTTTCCTGTAAGAGCGTGCTGAACGGGAGATTTTTTACCCCGGGACCAGATACTGCCTGTATGGGATCACCCTTGCGGTTTTTATGTTGCGGAAATTGCTCTTCAAGGCGATTCGCATCCGCCTCATAGGAATGGCGATTCATGGTCTGGTTCTCGGGTATGGAAGACTTTCTGCGGGCTGGATGACTGATAGCTGGGTCATCTCCTAATTCACTCAAAATGGCATCAAAAGAGTTAGGGGAAATGGATCGCTTCGGCACGCCATGATTTTTCCTGATTGCACACGTAAGTACTATCGGTAAAAGGCGGCTCTTGTGTCGGCTAAATCTGATTTACGCGGAGATAAGCGGCCGACATATAATCCCCTTATGGCGATCTCCCCTAAAGACAAGCCACCAGTCAAGCCATCGCTCAAGCGATCGCCTGACGGTCGGTCTTACCGTCCGCACCCAGATAATGTGTCGCTATCGAGCACCATTGGCGGGCCGCTGATTAAGGCCTTGTTGGTCTTTGCGTTGGCGGGTGGGGTGATGGTAACCATGCTGATTGCCTACGCATTCATTATCGCGATTCCGAATTTGCCGCCGATATCGGCCTTGGTCGACTACAAGCCGAAAGAGCCGCTGCGTGTTTTTACAGCCGACAAAGTATTGATTGGCGAGTTTGGTGAAGAGCGCCGCACGGTAGTTCCTTTGTCCGAGATTCCCCTGCAGATGCGAAATGCCGTATTGGCAATTGAAGATGATCGCTTTTATTCCCATGGCGGCGTCGATTATTTAGGGGTGTTACGGGCAAGCTTGGCGAATTTACGTGGCCGCCTTTCTCAGGGGGCGTCGACGATTACCATGCAGGTGGCTCGCAACTTCTTTTTAGGTAATGAAAAAACATTTAGCCGAAAAATTTATGAAGTCTTGCTCGCCTGGGAAATTGAATCCAAGTTATCGAAAGATAAGATTCTAGAAATCTATATGAACCAGATTTTTTTAGGTCAGCGAGCATACGGATTTTCAAGCGCAGCGCAAATTTACTTTGGTAAAGACCTGAAAAGTTTGACCATTGCAGAATCTGCGATGTTGGCTGGCTTACCTAAGGCGCCATCAGCCTATAACCCCGTTAGTAATTTCCGACGCGCCAAGATTCGTCAAGAATACATATTGCAGCGCATGCGCGATTTGAATTACATCACGCCGGAGCAATATCAGGTGGCAATGGCAGAGCAGTTGCGGGTGCGCGGTCTTGGTAATGAGTTTGCAACACGAGCTGACTTTGCTGCAGAGATGGTGCGTCAACTATTGTTTAGTCAATATGGTGAAGCCATTTATTCACAAGGCTTGAGCGTTTACACCACCTTGATTAAGGCTGACCAGGATGCGGCTTATGCGGCCGTGCGCCGCGGCATATTTGACTATGACTTACGGCATGCCTACCGCGGCCCAGAAGGTTTTATTGATTTGCCCGAAGATGAGGTGAAGCGGCAGCGCGCAATTGACGTAGCCTTGCTTGATTACCCTCCACTGGATGAACTGCAATCGGGCGTTGTGCTGCAAGTAAAGCCTAAAGAGTTGCAGGTCATGATTGCAACGGGCGATGTGATCTCTATTAAAGGGGATGGCTTAAAGTTGGCATCAGCATCTCTAACGGATAATTCACAACCTAAAAAACGCTTACGTCCCGGCGCGGTGGTTCGCCTTCTTTCCGACAGCGGCATCTGGAAGTTAGCCCAGCTGCCTCAAGTGGAGGCGGCATTTGTTGCTTTGGATCCCGAAAATGGCGCGATTCTCTCCTTGGTTGGCGGATTTGATTTTCGTCGCAATCAATTCAATCACGTTACCCAGGCGCAGCGTCAACCTGGCTCCGCCTTTAAGCCATTCATCTACGCTGCCGCAGTTGAAAAAGGGTTTAACCCCAGCACTTCAGTCAATGATGCGCCTTTATCCATTGGTAGCTTAGAGACTGGCAGCCAGGCATGGGAGCCAAAAAATTACGATGGTAAGTTTGATGGGTATATGCCGCTAAGAACAGCACTCGCCAAGTCTAAAAATTTAGTGTCGGTGCGAGTGATCCGAAAAATCGGTCCATCGTATGCACAAGACTTCATTCAGCGTTTTGGATTTGAGCCGGAAAAGCATCCACCCTATCTAACAATGGCTTTAGGTGCCGGATCGGTTACGCCGCTACAAATGGCAACTGCCTATAGCGTGTTTGCCAATGGCGGATACCGCGTGGATCCTTACCTAATTAGTAAGATGATTGATTCAAAGGGCGACGTTCTCTTTGAGGCTCAGCCAGTACGTGCCAGCGTCGACGCAACTCGAGTGCTCGATGCGCGCACGGCCTTTGTGATGGACAGTATGTTGCAAGAAGTAACGAAGACCGGAACAGCAGCCAGCACGAGAGGTAAGTTAGGCCGTGCTGATTTGGCTGGCAAGACGGGAACAACGAATGACTCGCACGATGCATGGTTTGCAGGTTACAACCCGGATGTAGTTGCAGTAGCGTGGATTGGTTTTGATCGGCCGCGCAGTCTTGGCGACCGGGAAACGGGTGGTGGCTTAGCACTGCCGGTATGGACCTCATTTATGGCAACTGCACTCAAGGGCAAGCCTGAACAAGTCAGACTGGTTCCCGCTGGCGTCGTGCAGTCGGGAGGAGATTGGTTTATTCCTGACTTTGCTCCGCCGGGTGGTTTGAGTACGGTTAACTAGGAGGCTGGCGTAATGGCTCGCCAGGCGCGCATTGTTATTCCGGGTCAGGCAATGCATGTCTTGGTTCGTGGAAACAATCGCGAGATCCTTTTTCATGAGCCGGTTGATTGCACCATGTACCTCGATTGGCTGCGTACTGCAGCCGCGCAATTTTCGGTAGCGGTTCATGCATATTCACTCATGCCCAATCATGTGCATTTACTCCTTAGCCCAAAAGAGCCACAGTCTCTATCAAAACTAATGCAATCCTTAGGGCGGCGCTATGCGCAATTCTTTAATCAAAAGCATGGGCGTACCGGAACCATTTGGGAGGGCCGTTATCGCTCTTCTATCATTGACCCCGACTACCTTCTTCGCTGCCAGCGTTACATCGAGCTTAATCCCGTGCGTAGCGGACTTGAGTCCCGACCCGCCGACTATCCTTGGACAAGTTACGCCAGCCACATCGGCGGCAAGGCCGAGGCATGGCTACAAGACCACCCACGGTTTTGGGGGCTCGGAAATACCCCATTTGAGCGTCAAATGGCTTGGGCAGACTTTGTCAAAGAGGGCGCCCCCCACTGGGAGGACCGCGCAATTACCGAAGCCGTGCTGCGGTCAAAGCCATGGGTTAGCCCAGACTATGCAAAAACCCTCTTTAAGGGGGATCTAGAGGCAATCCAGATTCGCGCACGTGGACGACCGGTAAAACAGCAGCCTCCCAAAATACATCTTAGTTAAACAGCCAGAACCTCGCCGAAAGAGCGGCGATGAGCCCTCACGATTCGACTCTGTCCCCATTAAAATAATTACTCGGGTAGGCCTGCCTATATAAATGGGACAGAGTCAATTAAAAAGATTGCACTTAAAGGGGTATTCCCCTATATTTGATCTCCCACGCGCCTTAGCGCCTTTTTTGCGCCGTTATCGAGACACATTATGAATAGCAAAATTTCCCAAATTAATTTAGATACTCAGCTAGTAGAGGCTGAAACAATCCGCCCAATCGCACAGGGTTTATACGATCCAGCAAATGAGCACGATGCATGTGGCGTAGGCTTTGTCGCCCACATCAAAGGAAAAAAATCCCACGCGATTGTGTCGCAAGGTTTACAGATCTTAGAAAACTTAGATCACCGCGGCGCTGTTGGTGCTGATCCGCTGATGGGCGATGGTGCTGGAATTTTGATTCAGGTACCCGATCTCTTATATCGCGAGGAAATGGCCAAGCAAGGCATAACACTTCCCCCATTCGGTGAGTACGGTGTGGGCATGATCTTTTTGCCAAAAGAAAGCGCATCGCGTTTGGCATGTGAGCAAGAGCTAGAGCGGACTGTTCGCTTGGAAGGTCAAGTTGTACTCGGATGGCGTGATGTACCGATTGATGCGAAATTACCAATGTCACCAACGGTACAAAAGACAGAGCCATTCATTCGCCAAATTTTTATTGGGCGTGGTCGCGACATCATGACAACTGATGCCCTAGAGCGTAAGTTATATGTCATCCGCAAAACAGCGAGTCACGCCATTCAAGATTTGCACTTAAAGCACGGCAAAGAATATTTCGTTGCATCGATGTCGGCACGCACCATTGTGTACAAAGGGCTGCTGCTGGCGAATCAAGTAGGCGCTTATTACTTAGATTTACAAGACCAGCGCTGCGTTTCTGCTTTAGCTTTAGTACACCAGCGTTTTTCAACCAACACCTTCCCGGCATGGGAATTGGCCCACCCTTATCGCATGATTGCGCACAACGGCGAAATCAATACCGTTAAAGGAAACGTCAACTGGGTCAATGCACGTACTGGCGCAATTAGTTCGCCGGTATTGGGCGATGATCTACAAAAATTATGGCCGTTAATTTATCCAGGTCAATCGGACACGGCTTGCTTTGACAACTGCCTAGAGCTATTGGTCATGGCAGGATATCCCTTGGCACAAGCCATGATGATGATGATTCCAGAGGCATGGGAGCAGCACACCCTAATGGATGAGAACCGCCGAGCGTTTTATGAATACCATGCGGCAATGATGGAGCCATGGGATGGTCCTGCCGCCATGGCCTTTACCGACGGCCGTCAAATTGGCGCGACGCTCGATCGAAATGGCCTGCGCCCAGCGCGCTATTACGTCACTGATGATGACCTCGTGATCATGGGCTCAGAAGCAGGTGTTTTGCCGGTACCTGAAAATAAGATCGTACAAAAGTGGCGCTTGCAACCCGGCAAGATGTTCATGATTGATATGGAGCAAGGCCGCATCATTGATGACGTCGAGCTCAAAAATGCGGTATCGAAAGCCAAGCCATACAAGAGCTGGATTGATGCCGTACGCGTTAAATTGGATGAAGTTGATTTATCGAAAAAAGACAGTGTCGATGAACAGGTTCACATACGACCCGCTGCGAAGCTATTGGATCGCCAGCAAGCATTTGGTTACAGCCAAGAGGACCTCAAGTATTTAATGGCACCAATGGCCTTAGCAGGCGAGGAGGCAATTGGTTCAATGGGTAACGACAGCCCCTTGGCTGTTTTGTCAAATAAAGACAAATCCCTTTACAACTACTTTAAGCAACTCTTTGCTCAGGTTACCAATCCCCCAATCGATCCGATTCGGGAAAACATGGTGATGTCCTTGGTCTCGTTTGTCGGACCAAAGCCTAATTTATTGGATACCAATAACATCAATCCCCCAATGCGGCTAGAAGTAAGTCAGCCCATTTTGGATTTTGAAGAGATGGCGAAGATTCGCCACATTGAGCACTACACCAATGGCAAGTTCCGCACCTACGAATTGGATATCTGCTATCCAGTCGCTTGGGGCAAAGAAGGTATTGAGGCGCGCTTGGCGTCCTTATGTGCAGAAGCTGCCGATGCAGTTAGTCTTGGCTTCAATATTGTGCTGATCAGTGATCGCCAGGTGGATGAGAAGCACGTTGCTATTCCAGCGCTCTTAGCGACTTCTGCGATTCACCAGCATTTGGTTGCCAAAGGCTTGCGTACTAGCGTTGGTTTGGTTGTAGAGACCGGTAGCGCGCGCGAGACCCATCACTTTGCATTGTTAGCAGGTTATGGCGCAGAAGCCATTCACCCCTTCTTGGCAATGGAGACTTTGGCGGAAATGGCAAAAGGTTTGCCTGGCGACTTATCGCCCGAAAAAGCCATCAAGAATTACGTCAAAGCGGTTGGCAAAGGTTTGCAAAAAGTGATGTCCAAAATGGGCATCTCAACCTATATGTCCTATACCGGCTCACAAATTTTTGAGGCGATTGGACTCAATCAGGAAGTCATTCAGCAGTATTTCAAAAATACGCCATCGAATGTGGGTGGTATTGGTGTGTTTGAAATTGCCGAAGAGGCATTGCACATGCATCAGCAAGCCTTTGGAAACGATCCAGTGCTCAGCAATATGCTCGAAGCAGGTGGTGAGTATGCCTATCGTGTTCGCGGTGAAAACCACATGTGGACGCCAGACACGATTGCAAAGCTGCAGCATGCAACGCGCACGGGCTCTGACAAGGGTTATCAGACATATAAAGAGTACGCCAACATCATCAACGATCAAAGCAAGCGTCAGATGACCTTGCGCGGCTTATTTGAATTTAAGGTGGATCCCACAAAAGCCATTCCGCTCGATGAAGTAGAGTCTGCTAAAGAGATCGTCAAACGCTTTGCCACGGGCGCGATGTCCCTAGGCTCCATCTCAACCGAGGCCCATGCAACCTTAGCGATCGCCATGAACCGCATTGGTGGCAAATCCAATACGGGCGAGGGCGGTGAAGATCCGAATCGCTACAAGAACGAACTCAAAGGAATTCCAATTCGCAAGGGCGAAAGTCTTGCCAGCATTCTAGGTAGTGATGTGGTGGAAGCCAATATTCCATTGGAAGATGGCGATTCTTTGCGCTCAAAAATCAAGCAAGTGGCATCAGGTCGCTTTGGTGTAACCACCGAATACCTGCGTTCGGCTGATCAGCTGCAAATCAAAATGGCACAAGGTGCAAAGCCAGGTGAGGGCGGTCAGTTGCCTGGTAGCAAAGTATCCGATTACATTGGTAAGTTGCGTTTCTCGGTGCCAGGCGTAGGTTTGATTTCTCCGCCTCCACACCACGATATTTATTCGATTGAAGACATTGCGCAGCTGATTCACGATCTCAAGAACGTCAATCCTGCCGCCGATGTATCGGTCAAGCTTGTTTCCGAAGTAGGTGTTGGCACAGTTGCTGCGGGTGTTGCGAAAGCCAAAGCCGATCACGTGGTGATTGCGGGCCATGATGGCGGTACCGGCGCATCCCCCCTGTCATCGATTAAGCATGCGGGCTCCCCATGGGAGCTTGGCCTTGCCGAAACCCAGCAAACCTTGGTACTCAATCGTTTACGTAGCCGTATTCGGGTGCAGGCCGATGGTCAAATGAAAACCGGTCGTGACGTGGTGATTGGCGCCTTACTTGGTGCGGACGAATTTGGTTTTGCTACTGCACCATTAGTAGTCGAAGGTTGCATCATGATGCGCAAGTGCCATTTGAATACCTGCCCAGTTGGTGTTGCTACGCAAGATCCAGAGCTGCGTAAAAAGTTTGCGGGTAAGCCAGAGCACGTGGTTAATTTCTTCTTCTTTGTTGCCGAAGAAGCACGCGAAATCATGGCCCAATTAGGCATACGCAAGTTTGATGATTTGATTGGCCGGGTTGATTTGCTCGATACCCGCAAGGGCATTGATAACTGGAAAACCCATGGACTGGACTTCAGTAAGATTTTTGCAGTCCCTGCAGTGCCAGCCGATGTGCCGCGCTATCAAGTGCTCACGCAAGACCATGGTCTCGGCACTGCTCTTGACCATATTCTGATTGAAAAGAGCGAGCCTGCATTAGAGCGCGGTGAGAAAGTGTCCTTCATTGTTCCCGTGAAGAACGTGAACCGCACCGTAGGCGCAATGCTGTCCGGTGAAATCGCTCAGCGTTATGGCCATGCTGGTTTGCCAGACGATACGATTCATATTCAGTTAAACGGTACAGCTGGTCAAAGTTTCGCAGCATTCTTGGCGCATGGCGTTACCTTGGATTTGGTTGGTGATGCCAATGATTATGTCGGTAAGGGCTTATCCGGTGGACGTGTCATCGTGCGCGCGCCACATGAGTTCCGTGGCGATACAGCCAAGAACATCATTGTTGGTAATACCGTCTTGTACGGCGCGATTGGCGGTGAAGCCTTCTTTAATGGCGTAGCTGGTGAGCGTTTTGCAGTTCGTAATTCGGGTGCAACGGCTGTAGTTGAAGGTACGGGCGATCACGGTTGTGAATACATGACGGGTGGTACGGTGGTCGTTCTAGGTGAAACCGGCCGCAACTTTGCAGCCGGTATGAGCGGTGGTATCGCTTATGTTTACGACGAAGATGGCTTGTTTGCAAAGCGTTGCAATACCAGCATGGCTACTTTAGAAAAAGTGTTGCCCCACGCAGAGCAGGTTGCGAGCATTCCTGAATCCCAATGGCATGCACCAATCGATGTGAAGGATGGTGGTCAGCGTCTCAGCGACGAGCACATTTTGAAAGCCTTAATTGAGCGCCATTTCCGGCATACCGGATCTGAGCGTGCGAAGGCCTTGCTTGCCGACTGGGATCGGGCGCGTGCTCGCTTTATTAAAGTTCACCCCACTGAATACAAACGGGCATTGGGTGAGCTTTGGGAAAAAGCGCAAAAAAATGCAAAAGCGATTGCTTAAGTAACAACACGATATTGAAGGAGTAGTTGAGATGGGTAAGGTCACTGGATTTATGGAGTTTGAGCGTGTTAAGGAAACCTACGAGGCTCCTGTAACGCGCTTACACCACTACAAGGAATTTGTTGCTGCGCTGAGCGATGATGAGGCTAAAGTGCAGAGCGCACGTTGCATGGATTGCGGTATTCCGTTTTGCAATAACGGCTGCCCAGTCAACAACATCATTCCGGACTTTAATGAACTGGTATTTCAGGGTGACTGGAAAAATGCCATTGAAGTACTGCACTCCACCAATAACTTCCCGGAATTTACTGGCCGCATTTGTCCTGCTCCATGCGAGTCTGCTTGCACATTAGGCATCAATCGGGACGCCGTTGGAATCAAATCCATTGAGCACGCCATTATTGATAAGGCTTGGGAAAATGGTTGGGTTAAGCCCATGCCATCCAAAACGAAAACGGGTAAAAAGGTAGCGATTGTCGGATCAGGCCCTGCTGGTATGGCAGCCGCACAACAATTGGCGCGCGTTGGTCACGATGTCACCGTATACGAGAAGAATGATCGGGTTGGCGGCTTGCTGCGCTATGGCATTCCTGACTTCAAAATGGAAAAGTGGCTGATTGATCGCCGCGTTGAGCAAATGCAAGCCGAAGGAGTTACCTTTGCTACCGGCGTTTATGTTGGCAAAGAGGCAATGGGCGCGGAAGTCAAAAACTATTCGAGTAAGACAGTCACGCCAGAGCAGTTGATGAAAGACTTTGACGCCGTCATCATTAGTGGTGGTGCAGAGCAACCCCGTGATTTGCCAGTGCCTGGACGTGAACTCGAGGGCATTCATTACGCTTTGGAATTCTTGATTCCACAAAATAAAGAAGTCGCTGGCGATTTGCAAAATGGCATACGCGCAACCGGTAAGCACGTTGTGGTCATTGGTGGCGGTGATACCGGTTCGGATTGCGTTGGCACATCGAATCGCCACGGCGCAAATCACGTGACCCAATTTGAATTGTTACCTCAGCCCCCCGAGGAAGAAAACAAACCCTTGGTTTGGCCGTATTGGCCAACCAAGTTGCGCACCTCCTCATCGCATGAAGAGGGTTGTGAGCGCGATTGGTCGGTAGGTACAAAACGCTTTGAGGGTAAAAACGGCAAGGTTGAAAAACTGATTGGTGTCCGTTTGGAGTGGCAAGGCGGCAAGATGACAGAAGTGCCAAACTCGGAGTTTGAGATCAAGGCCGATCTCGTATTGTTGGCCATGGGCTTTGTATCTCCTGCGCAGCAAGTGCTGAATGCATTTGGCGTCGATAAAGATGCGCGCGGCAATGCGAAGGCCCACGTGGAAGGTCAAAAAGCCTACCAAACCAATGTAGCGAAGGTATTTGCTGCCGGCGATATGCGTCGGGGCCAGTCTTTGGTGGTTTGGGCGATTCGGGAAGGCCGTCAGTGTGCTCATGCAGTGGATTCGTATTTGATGGGCTCATCGGTATTGCCGCTCTAAAATCGAATAATTGACTACTCATTAAAAGATACGCATTGAATCAATCTGAATCTCCGCAAAGTCACACCAGCAAAGATGATGTTGTTGTTTCGATTCAGGACGTAAACTTTTCGTATGCACCAGGCGAGCGTCAGATTTTGTCTGGCCTCAATATGGAGTTTCGCCGCGGCAAGGTAGTCGCCGTCATGGGCGGCTCGGGTTGTGGCAAAACAACCGTTCTGCGTTTAATTGGTGGCCAAGTCACCACAAGCGAAGGTCAGGTCTTATTCGAAGGCAGTAACGTTGGTCAAATGAGTGGTGCGGAGTTAATGCAGGCGCGCCGGCGTATGGGCATGCTGTTTCAGTTTGGCGCTCTGTTTACCGACCTCAGTGTTTTTGAAAACGTTGCTTTTCCGCTGCGCGAGCACACCAACCTCAGCGAGGATTTGTTGCGTAGTCTTGTGCTCATGAAACTCAATGCTGTGGGCTTGCGTGGTGCGCGTGACTTGATGCCGGGGCAAATCTCGGGCGGCATGGCAAGGCGTGTGGCACTAGCCCGGGCGATTGCACTTGATCCGCCGCTCATCATGTATGACGAGCCGTTTGCCGGTTTGGATCCAATAGCGCTTGGCATTACAGCGCGTTTGATCCGTGATCTAAATACTGCACTTGGTGCTACGAGCATTCTGGTCACTCATGATGTGGAAGAAACATTTGCAATTGCAGATTACGTCTACTTCATTGCCAATGGGCGCATTGGTGCCCAGGGTACGCCCGATGAACTCAATCGTTCAAGCGATCCATTTGTGCGCCAATTCTTGGATGCCTCTCCCGATGGACCAGTGCCATTTCATTATCCGGGCGCAGGCCTCCTGGATGATTTTGCTGTTGAAGTGGGCGCGCGATGATCGTACGTAAAACCATCGATTTGCTTGGCGACCTCGGATTCTTTATCCGCAGCAATATTGTTAGTCTTGGCCATGCAACGCGCATGTTCATTGCAGTGATGGCTCGCTCTGCTCCGCTATTAAAGCGTCCACGCTTGGTTTCCGATCAAATTCTCTTTATTGGTAATCACTCCTTTGTGATTATTGCGGTCTCGGGTTTATTTGTTGGTTTTGTTTTGGGCTTACAGGGCTACTACACCCTCAATCGCTATGGCTCGGAACAAGCATTAGGCTTGTTGGTTGCCTTGTCGCTCACGCGTGAGCTGGGCCCCGTAATTACTGCCCTCCTTTTTGCGGGCAGGGCAGGCACTTCGCTTACTGCAGAAATTGGCCTGATGAAGGCGGGTGAACAATTGAGTGCGATGGAGATGATGGCCGTCGATCCTTTAAGCCGAGTGGTGGCGCCACGCCTGTGGGCCGGCATTATTTCCATGCCGATTTTGGCAACGATCTTTACTGCGGTTGGTGTGATTGGCGGTTACTTTGTCGGCGTGCCATTAATTGGTGTTGACTCGGGGGCGTTTTGGTCACAAATGCAGGGAGGCGTTGACCTCTTCTCCGACATTGGGAATGGCCTAATTAAGAGCATTGTGTTTGGTGTGGTGGTGACGTTTATTGCCCTTTATCAGGGGTTTGAGGCCAAACCAACGCCAGAAGGGGTATCGCAAGCAACCACCCGTACGGTTGTGATTTCATCCTTGGCGGTATTGGCATTGGATTTCTTGCTGACTGCCTTGATGTTCTCGAACTAATGATGAAATGCAGAAGGATTAAACTGAGGTCCATATGAGAAAAAGTGCCATTGATGTCTGGGTCGGAATATTTGTTGCCATTGGCTTATTGGCGGCTCTCTTTTTGGCCCTCAAAGTCGGTAATATGAATGCCGTATCGTTTCAGCCTACCTATACGATCACTGCTCGCTTTGACAATATTGGCGGTTTAAAGCCACGCGCACCAGTGAAAAGTGCCGGTGTCGTTGTTGGTCGCATTGCAGACATTCGCTTTGATGACACAACCTACCAAGCAACCGTCACCATGACACTCGAGCGCAGCTACCAGTTTCCGAAAGATTCGTCCGCAAAGATTTTGACTTCGGGCTTACTGGGCGAGCAATACGTTGGGCTTGAGGCCGGCGGTTCAGATCAAATGTTGGCACAGGGCAATATGATTACGCAAACCCAATCAGCCGTTGTTCTCGAAAACCTCATCAGCCAATTTTTGTATAACAAGGCAGCTGATGGCGGTAAAGATGAAGGCGCTAAGAAGTGATTCTTTGGCTGCGACTCTTTCTCAGGCAAAGCGCCAAGCGTGGTTTAATCGCGATCGTGTGCGTCAGCATGATTGGCTGCGCAAGCATTCCGGCGGGTATCCAGCCTTCGGCGCAAGACCCATGGGAGTCATTTAACCGCTCTGTTTTCAGTTTCAATGAAGGCTTAGACACATACGTTCTCAAGCCGGTAACTACCGGTTATCGCTATGTGGTGCCCTCCTTCGCGCGGGATGGCATTGATAATTTCTTTGGCAACTACAACGATATTTATTCTGCACTGAACCAGTTGTTGCAGGGCAACCCCGGCGTAGCAGCCAAAGGCTTGATGCGGGTTGTAGTTAATACGGTTTTTGGCTTGGGCGGTTTAATTGACATGGCCACTCCGGGAGGGCTGCCTAAACATAAGGCTGACTTTGGACAAACGTTTGGCGTATGGGGCATTCCTTCAGGCCCCTATGTTGTTTTGCCATTCTTCGGGCCGAGCTCGGTACGCGATACCTTTGGAACGGCGGCTGATATTGAGACCGACTATCTGCTTCGACTCTTGCCTGATGTTGCCTTGCGAAACAGCCTGACAGGCTTACGTATCGTCAACGCCCGAAACAACTACTACCAGGCTGGCGATCTTCTGGAGGGTGCGGCCCTTGATAAGTACTCCTTTGTGCGGGATGGGTATATTCAGCGTCGTCAATATCAAATTGAGCAAAGCAAAGCGGGTTATGACGATGAAGAAACACTGCCGCCATTTCAAAATCCCTACGAATAGACTCCAGAATAGCAAATGGCAGCGCTTTTGCTGAGTTTGCTAGGGCGGGCTAAAATTACGCTACCTACTCAAATCGCGCTGTAACACATAAGAGAAGCCCAATTGAATATCAATATCCGCCACGCCATTTCCATCTTTACTGCACTGGCCGCAATCTGGTTTATCAATCCAGCTAGCGCACAAAATGCCCCGATCGATGAATCCACTCCGAATGGATTAATTCGTAGCATTGTGAGTGAGGTGATGGCCTCGATTAAGGCAGATCCAGAAATTCAGAAGGGCAATATTGCGCGGGTTGTTGATTTAGTAGAAAAGAAGATTGTTCCTTATACCGACATGCGGCGTACCACCGAGATGTCGATGGGCCCCAATTGGAGAAAGGCCACGCCTGAACAGCAAGCTCAGCTGATTGCAGAATTCAAAACCCTATTGATTCGTACCTACTCTGGCGCATTAAGCCAGGTGCGCGATCAAACCGTTCAGTACAAAGCTTTGCGTGCAGCGCCTACCGATACCGAAGTGATTGTGCGCACGGTGGTGCTGGGTCGTGGCGACCCGATTCCGCTGGATTACCGTTTAGAAAAAACACCCGCCGGCTGGAGAGTCTATGACATCAACGTTTTGGGAGTTTGGCTAGTCGAGAACTACCGTAATCAATTTACAAACCAAATTAATCAAAATGGCATTGATGGCCTGATCGCGTTTTTAAAAGAACGCAATAAGATGCTGGCCTCGGCTCGTCCTGGTAATTAACAAACGCGCTATGCCGTATACCCTGCCATCTACCTTAACCCAGCAAAATGCTTTAGCAGTCGAGGCGGATGGATTGCGTGATCTGGCCAAGCTGGAGAGAGTGGATTGTGCCGCACTGAGCGATTTTGATTCCAGTGCGCTGGCTGTCTTGATCGCATGGCAAAAAAAATTACGACAGGTTCAGCGTGAATTGATCTTAGTAAGTCCGCCACCGAAATTGTGCGTATTGGCTCAGGTTTACGGCGTTGCTGAGTTGTTGGGCACGCCAGCAGCATGACTTCTGCAATCTCGATTAAAGGCGTATCAAAGCAGTATGGCGTCTTGCAAGCCTTAGATGAGGTTTCGCTGACTATCCATGAAGGTGAGTTTTTTGGCCTACTCGGCCCTAACGGCGCTGGCAAAACAACCCTAATCTCCATTTTGGCTGGGCTGTGTAAGCCAGACCACGGCAGTGCTTCGATTATGGGCGTGGATGTGCAGTCGACCCACCGTGAGGCGCGCCGCAAGCTGGGTGTGGTGCCACAAGAATTGGTTTTTGACCCCTTCTTTACAGTACGCGAAACCTTACGCTTTCAGTCGGGATACTTTGGCATTCGTAATAACGATGCGTGGATCGATGAGATCATGGCTAACCTGGATTTGACGGGTAAAGCCGATAGCAATATGCGTTCTCTATCCGGCGGCATGAAACGCCGCGTCTTAGTTGCGCAAGCGCTGGTACATCGCCCGCCGGTGATTGTGCTGGATGAGCCAACGGCGGGAGTGGATGTCGAGTTGCGCCAATCCCTGTGGCAGTTTATTAGCAGACTGAATCACGATGGGCACACTATCGTATTAACTACTCATTATTTAGAAGAGGCTGAGGCCTTGTGTCAGCGCATTGCGATGCTAAAGCAAGGCAAGGTTGTAGCTCTAGACACCACCGCTAATTTGCTTTCTCGCTTTGGCGGTACAAAAAAACAAAATGGTGAGGCGGCTGATTTGGAAGATGTCTTTGTTCACATCATGTCTGGAAACGCCGCATGAAGCATGCCCCATTTGACTATGGCAGTGGCTTTCCGACGCTACTGCGCAAAGAGGTAAAGCGCTTTTATAAGGTTGCGTTTCAGACGGTGGCCGCGCCGGTGTTGACCGCAGTACTGTACCTCTTGATCTTTGGCCACGTACTGGAAGGTAAGGTGGAAATGTATGGCCACCTCAGCTATACCGCCTTTTTGATTCCAGGTCTCGTGATGATGAGTCTATTGCAAAATGCCTTTGCGAATACCTCATCCTCCTTAATTCAGTCTAAGATCACCGGCAATTTGGTTTTTGTTCTACTGGCCCCGCTGAGCAATCTGGAGTTTTATGCGGCCTATGTGCTGGCTGCGGTCGTGCGGGGTGTAGTAGTTGGCTTGGGCGTTTTCTTAATTACTGCTTGGTTTGTACAACCGAGTTTTGAATACCCGATTTGGATCATCGTTTTTGCTTTTCTGGGCGCAGCCATTTTAGGTAGCATGGGTTTGATAGCTGGCATCTGGGCCGATAAGTTTGATCAACTGGCTGCTTTTCAGAACTTTTTAATCATGCCGGCTACGATGTTATCGGGCGTCTTCTATTCAATTCATACCTTACCACCGGTGTGGCAAACGGTATCGCATTTCAATCCCTTCTTTTATATGATTGACGGATTTCGCTATGGCTTTTTTGGTGTGTCGGATGTTTCCCCGTGGATGAGCTTTGCTATCGTCAGTGGATTTTTCTTAGCAGTCTCGTTGGCCGCATTGCGCATGCTTAAAACCGGGTATAAATTACGGCATTAAGCAGAATTGAATTCAATTGCTTTACTTTATGGAGTAACCGATGTTTCCAACCCCAGAACAAATTCAGTCCTATATTCAGCAAGGCATTGCTTGCAGCCACCTTGCGGTAGAGGGCGATGGCCAGCATTTTTATGCAACGGTAGTGAGCCCTGAGTTTGAGGGCAAGCGCTTGATTCAGCGTCATCAATTGGTGTATGCCGCACTGGGTGATCGCATGAAAGCGGAAGTGCATGCCTTATCGATTAAGGCATTGACACCAGCTGAGTTTGCAGGCAAATCGGGTCAATAAGTCAGTAGCAATTTGCATGAAGCACGAAGCAATAAAAAGAAAATAAAGCGCAATGGATAAGTTAAAAATGATTGGCGGAAAGCCGCTGCAAGGCGAAGTGCTGATAGCGGGGGCTAAGAATGCAGCCCTGCCGATTTTGTGTGCCTGCCTTTTAAGTAAGGAACCAATCGAATTACGCAATGTGCCTGATCTGCAGGATGTGCGCACCATGCTTAAGTTACTTAAAAACATGGGCGTGCAAGTTGATTTCCCTAATCCGGACAATCGCACACACCTCATCTTAAATGCAGCCAACATCACTAGCTTTGAGGCCACGTACGACATCGTGAAGACCATGCGCGCATCGATCTTAGTTTTGGGTCCTTTATTAGCGCGCCTTGGTAAGGCAACGGTTTCTTTGCCGGGGGGATGTGCGATTGGCGCTAGGCCAGTTGATCAGCACATTAAGGGTTTAAAGGCGATGGGTGCCGCCATGAAAATCAAGGGCGGCAATATTGAAGCCAAGGCAGAGCGTTTGCAGGGCGCATCGATTCTGACCGACATGATTACCGTCACGGGTACCGAAAACCTTTTAATGGCAGCAACATTGGCTAAGGGAATAACCACCTTGGAGAACGCCGCGCGCGAACCCGAGGTGAGTGATTTAGCTGAACTACTCGTCAAAATGGGTGCCAAGATTACCGGCATTGGCAGCGATAAGCTCGTCATCGAAGGCGTAGATGCCTTGCACGGCGCAGAGCATAGCGTTATCCCGGACCGAATCGAGGCCGGCACTTTCTTGTGTGCCGTTGCTGCCGCCGGTGGTGATGTTCTGGTCAAGCACTGCCGTCCGGATACCTTGGATGCGGTCTTAGTCAAATTACGTGAAGTGGGCTTGCAAGTAGAGACTGGACCCGATTGGATTCGGGCCAAGATGCAAGGGCGCCCAAAGGCGGTGAACTTTCGCACCTCGGAGTATCCCGCCTTCCCAACCGATATGCAGGCACAGTTGATGAGCGTGAATGCCATTGCACAAGGCAGCTCGACCATTACTGAAACGATCTTTGAAAACCGCTTTATGCACGTGCAAGAGCTCAACCGCTTGGGCGCCGATATTGCGATTGAGGGCAATACCGCGATTGCCCAGGGCGTTGAGGCTTTGTCGGGCGCGACGGTGATGGCAACAGACCTTCGGGCATCCGCCAGCCTCGTGATTGCTGGTCTTGCGGCTCAGGGGGAGACGATTGTTGATCGGATTTACCACTTAGACCGCGGTTATGACCGGATGGAGCAAAAATTAACCCAATTGGGCGCAAACATCGAGCGCGTGAAATAATAGTTCCATGAAATTGACCCTCGCCCTCTCTAAGGGCCGTATCTTCGAAGAGACAACAGCGATTCTGTCCAAGATCGGCATTCGGCCGCTGGAGGACCCTGAAAAGTCACGTAAGCTCATTATTGAGACCTCGAATCCCGATGTTCGCTTGATCATTGTGCGCGCCTCTGATGTGCCAACCTATGTGCAGTTTGGTGGTGCAGATTTTGGGGTCGCCGGTTTGGACGTCTTAATGGAAAAAGGCACAGATGGTCTTTATGTGCCATTTGATCTGGGTATTGCCAAATGCCGTATGTCGGTTGCCGTGCGCGCTGGTTTTGATTACGCCGAAGCCGTTCGTCAAGGATCGCGCCTGAAGGTGGCAACTAAATATGTGAACTGCGCTCGCGAGCACTTTGCCAATAAAGGGGTGCACATCGATACGATTCAGTTGTATGGATCAATGGAGCTCGCCCCCTTGGTCGGCTTGGCAGACGCCATTGTTGACTTAGTGTCGACAGGCAACACCTTAAAAGCCAACGGCTTGGTTGAGGTCGAAGCCATTGCCGATATCAGTGCACGCCTCGTGGTGAATCAAGCATCTTATAAGCGTAAGCGTGCCCAGCTACAACCCTTTTTTGAGCAGCTGAAGTAAGACCCATGCCAGGCTCAGTTAAGATCAGGCGCCTCAATAGCAGCGATGCGAATTTCAAAGCGACGCTGATGGCCAGCTTGTCTCTGCCTAGTGCAGATGACAATGCCATTGATGCCGCAGTGATGGGCATTTTGGCCGATGTCAAAGCGCGCGGTGATACAGCGGTGCTCGACTACACCAAGCGTTTTGATCGACTGAGCATTGCCAATACAGCAAAAAGCGTTGCCGATTTAGAAATCGCGCGCGGTGATCTCGAGCAGGCCTATCTGCAGTTACCGTCCGAGCAAAAAAATGCATTGGATATTGCCGCAAGCCGAGTGCGGGCATATCACGAACAACAGCGCATCGAAGCGGGTTGCCATTCTTGGGAATACACCGAAGCCGATGGAACACGTTTAGGCCAAAAGGTTACGCCACTAGATCGTGTTGGTATTTATGTGCCTGGTGGTAAGGCGGCTTACCCTTCATCGGTTTTAATGAATGCCATTCCAGCGAAGGTCGCTGGCGTGCAAGAAGTCATTATGGTGGTGCCAACACCGGATGGCGCGCGTAACCCTTTAGTGCTGGCTGCCGCTTGGTTGGCTGGGGTTGATCGGGTGTTTACGATTGGCGGTGCCCAAGCCGTTGCTGCCTTGGCCTACGGTACAGATACCGTGCCTTCGGTGGATAAGATTGTCGGTCCCGGCAATGCCTATGTTGCTGCCGCGAAGCGCCGCGTATTTGGTACGGTTGGCATCGACATGATTGCAGGCCCCTCAGAAATATTGGTGCTGTGCGATGGCACAACCAATCCCGATTGGGTTGCCATGGATTTGTTCTCGCAGGCCGAGCACGATGAATTGGCGCAGTCGATTTTGCTGACGCCCGATTCACAATTTATTGAAGCGGTACAAGCCAGCATCGATCGCCTCTTGCCCGAGATGCCACGCCAGGAAGTAATTCGGACATCGCTCACTAACCGGGCATTACTGGTTCAGGTAAAAGACATGGCAGAGTCATGTGCGATCGCCAATGCAATTGCTGCAGAACATTTAGAGATTTGCGCGCAGGAGCCGAGAAAGTGGGCTGAGCTCATTCGCCATGCAGGCGCAATCTTCATGGGTAATTACACCAGTGAATCACTCGGTGATTATTGCGCTGGACCCAATCACGTTTTACCGACAGCACGCACAGCGCGTTTCTCATCGCCACTGGGCGTCTATGACTTCATTAAGCGCTCCAGCATGATTGAAGTCAGCGAAGCCGGCGCACAAACCTTAGGTAAAGTTGCCAGCACGCTAGCGCATGGTGAGGGCTTGCAAGCCCATGCTAGGGCTGCTGAAATGCGCTTGAAGAAGTAACATCCTTTTTAATTCCATGCTGTAAATGTTGGGATGTATTTTTTTTGAAAACTATACCACTTAGTGGTATAGTTATGTATGGGCAAAAAACGAATCTTTAAAACAAAAATATTCGCTAAATGGCTCAAAAGTTCTGAGCTCACAGATCAGGACCTAGTTGGTGCAGTTATGGAAATTTCAAAGGGGCTATACGATGCGGATTTGGGTTGTAATGTATTTAAGAAACGCATAGCCATTGGTAATCGTGGCAAAAGCCATGGGGTTAGAACGATCATAGCCACAAAGCTAAGCACTCATTGGTTCTTTATATATGGTTTTGAAAAGAATGAGCGGGCAAACATTAATAATGTCGAGCTAGCTTATTTGCAGAAAAATGCGAAATCACTATTAGAGTCAACATCTTCAAAAATTGAAAAACTGTTAAACGACAAAATATTGATAGAGGTGAAATATGGCAGCCACTAAGACAAAAAGCCGCATCATTGATGAAATGACGGAAACCTTTGCTGACCTAAAAAAAGCAGGTGTAGTCAGCAAAAAGCAAATAGCTGAATTCGAGGCATTAAAAAGCCTAGAGGTAAAAGCCATAGAGCCTAAATCAATCAAGCAATTGCGAATGAGGGAGCGACTCAGCCAAGCTGTTTTTGCTCTTGTGCTCAATACCAGCACATCAACAGTACAAAAATGGGAGACTGGTGAAAAGAAACCAAGCGGCCCATCGCTAAAGCTGTTGTCTATTCTAAAAAATAAAGGGCTTGAGGCCTTTATTTAACGAATTCCTCTAAGGCCCTAATCAATTCCTGATTCTGCTCATCTGTGCCAATGGTGATGCGCAAGAAGGCATCAATCCGAGGTGACTTAAAGTGACGTACGATGATGCCGCGTTCACGCAGTTGTTGATAAAGCGTGGCGCCAGCATGCTTAGGGTGGCGTGTAAAAACAAAATTGGCAGTGGATGGAAGCGTTTCAAAGCCCAGGCGGTCTAGCGCGCTTGTTAGTACTTCTCGTGTTTTGCTTACCTTGGCAGACATTGCCTCCAGGTGGGCTTGATCTTCAATCGCGGCAATCGCACCTGCTTGAGCAAGGCGACCCAAGGGGTAGGAGTTAAAACTATTTTTGACTCGCTCCAAACCTTCAATCAAAGCAGGGTGACCTACAGCGAAGCCAACTCGCAGTCCTGCTAGGGCACGGGACTTCGATAAGGTGTGGCTAACCAATAAATTCTCAGGGCAGTTTGGGCCACGCAGTAGGGGTATGCAGGATTCGGTACCGTAGTCGACATAGGCCTCATCCACCACGATCACGGAGCCGGAGTTTTTCTTGAGCAGTCGCTCAATCTCGGAGCGGGGGATGGACCTGCCAGTGGGGGCATTGGGATTGGGAAAAATAATACCGCCATTGAGTTTGGCGTAATCATCCAGATTGATTGCAAAATCAGCACTCAAAGGAACGGTTTCATATTCGATACCAAACAGTTTGCAATAGACCGGATAGAAGCTATACGTAATGTCCGGAAACAAAATGGCCGATTTTTGTTTGAGTAGACCCTGAAAAACGTGGGCCAAGACTTCGTCTGAACCGTTGCCCAGAAACACCTGTTTGGGGTCTAGGCCATGGAGGGTGGCGATTGCTTGCTTTAGTCGGGTACCCTCGGGATCCGGATAAAGGCGTAAGTCGCTGGTATTTTCAGCGGCAATTGCGGCAAGCGCTTTGGGCGATGGGCCGTAAGGGCTTTCGTTGGTGTTGAGCTTCACCAGCCGCTCCATCTGCGGCTGCTCCCCTGGAACATAGGGCGTTAGTGTTTGTACAACGGGGCTCCAAAAGCGACTCATCGAAATTCTTCTCGGTAACGTTAAACAATGCCGCAGGGCAAAAAACCAAAGGCTAAGTGAATGATTTAAATACAACAAATCCAACGGCAATGATATTATGAGGCTTCAATCAACACTTCGCCTACAGGCGCTTAGATGTATGCGGCAAGCTGACGTTACCCGAAACACTTCGGAAACCCAAATTCAGATAGTCATCAATTTAGATGGCACAGGCAAAGCCGAGCTCGCCTCGGGCGTGCCCTTCTTAGACCACATGCTCGATCAGATCGCCCGTCACGGCATGATTGACCTCAAGGTCATCGCCAAAGGCGATACCCACATTGATGACCACCACACCGTGGAAGACGTAGGAATTACCTTGGGGCAAGCGATTGCCAAAGCAGTGGGCGATAAGGCTGGCATTACGCGCTATGGCTATTCGTATGTTCCCCTCGATGAAACTCTCTCCCGGGTCGTGATTGATTTTTCTGGCCGCCCTGGTTTGGAGTTCCATGTGCCATTTACCCGTGCGCGGGTAGGTGATTTTGACGTGGATTTAAGCATTGAGTTCTTCCGTGGTTTTGTAAACCATGCTGGTGTGACCCTGCACATCGATAATTTGCGGGGCGTCAATGCGCATCATCAAATCGAGACGGTGTTTAAGGCCTTCGGTCGTGCCTTGCGCATGGCGCTGACCCCAGACCCGCGCGCAGCTGGTCAGGTTCCTTCCACGAAAGGTAGCCTCTAATCAAAGTTGGAAGTGCATGGTTTGCTCTGCATTGCGTGCACTACAGTCCTTACATTAGTCGCTAAGCCACAGGTCTCCCGTTGACCCAAACCATCGCCATCGTTGATTACGGAATGGGTAATTTACGTTCCGTTTACCAGGCCTTCCATCGCGTTGCGCCCGATGCCAATATTCTGATTGCGACTAAGCCAGAACAGATTCAAAAAGCCGATCGGGTGGTTTTGCCTGGTCAAGGCGCAATGCCGGACTGCATGAAACAGTTGGGTGAATCAGGCTTACTAGACGCCTTACTGCACGCTGCAAACAATAAGCCGCTACTCGGCGTTTGCGTGGGCGAGCAAATGCTGCTGGATCGTAGTAGCGAGGTTCGGGCAGAGCAAGGCAGTAGCGGCGATGCATGGACACCCTGCTTGGGATTGATACCGGGTGAGGTACGGCGTTTTGAGCTCACCGGCCAATTGCAGAGCGACGGATCAGAATACAAAGTGCCGCACATGGGCTGGAATCAAGTTCGGCAAGACAAAGATCACCCATTATGGGCAGGCATTCCGGATCTCACCCCCTTTTATTTTGTGCATAGCTTTTATGCGGTGCCCGCAAACGCAAATCACACTATAGGTAGTACGGAGTACGGTGCATGGTTTACATCTGCGATCGCACGCGATAGTATTTTTGCTACGCAGTTTCATCCAGAAAAGAGTGCAGAATACGGATTACGGCTTTATCAAAACTTTACTACCTGGCAACCTTAATTTTTTCTATTCATCATGCTGCTGATTCCTGCAATTGACATTAAAGACGGCCACTGCGTTCGCTTGGAGCAGGGGGATATGGACCGCGCTACGGTTTTTTCAGAAGACCCTGCTGCAATGGCAAAACATTGGGTCAGCAAAGGCGCACGCCGTTTGCATTTGGTGGACCTTAATGGTGCCTTTGCCGGCAAACCTAAAAATGAGTCCGCTATCAAAGCCATTCTTAAAGCAGTAGGCGATGACATTCCAGTGCAACTTGGTGGAGGCATTCGGGATTTAGAAACAATTGAGCGTTTGCTCGACGATGGCATTAGTACCATCATCATTGGAACTGCGGCAGTGAAGAGCCCTGGCTTTGTGCAAGACGCTTGTACTGCATTTAGCGGACACATTATGGTGGGTATTGATGCCCGTGATGGCAAGGTCGCTACCGACGGCTGGAGCAAGCTGACCGGCCATGAAGTAATTGATCTTGCTAAAAAGTTTGAGGACTATGGCGTCGAAGCAATCGTCTACACCGACATTGGCCGTGATGGCATGCTCAAGGGTGTGAACATGGAGGCGACGATTAAGCTGGCACAAGCCGTGCGCATTCCGATCATTGCGAGTGGTGGCCTATCCAACAACAAAGACATTGAAGCGCTCTGTGCAGCAGAAGAAGAGGGCGTGATGGGTGTGATTGCCGGTCGCTCAATTTATTCTGGCGATTTGGATCTGACTACCGCGCAGAAGTATGCGGATGAGCAGACGGCTAAGTACGCCGCGCTAATTGCAAAAAAGCTCAGTAGCTAAACTGTGCTAACGAAACGAATTATTCCTTGCCTGGATGTGACTGCAGGGCGCGTAGTGAAGGGCATCAATTTTGTAGGTTTGCGCGATGCCGGTGATCCCGTCGAAATTGCCCGCCGTTACGACGAGCAGGGCGCTGACGAGTTAACCTTTTTAGACATTACCGCCACATCCGATGGTCGTGATTTATTACTGCCCATCATTGAAGCTGTTGCTGCGCAAGTATTTATTCCGCTGACCGTTGGCGGTGGTGTGCGCGCCGTTGGCGATGTCCGCCGTTTACTTAATGCGGGCGCCGACAAAGTGAGTATGAATTCTTCTGCGGTCGCTAATCCTGATTTAGTGTCGGACGCTGCTGCGCACTACGGCTCGCAGTGCATTGTGGTGGCGATTGATGCCAAGCGGGTTGCTGATAATCGCTGGGAAGTATTTACCCACGGCGGTAGAACCGCAACTGGCCTGGATGTGGTGGAGTGGGCCAGTGAAGTCAGTCGCCGAGGCGCCGGAGAAATTTTGCTCACCAGCATGAATCAAGATGGCACCCAAGATGGTTTTGATCTTGCGCTTACGGCAGCTGTCAGCAAAGCCGTGCCGGTTCCAGTGATTGCCAGCGGCGGCGTTGGTAACTTGCAGCACTTGGTCGATGGCATTACAAAAGGCCGGGCCGACGCCGTATTGGCGGCCAGCATCTTTCATTACGGCACCTATACAGTTAGGCAGGCCAAGGAATTTATGGCGGCCCAGGGAATAGCGGTTCGGCTTTAGGCAAAGACGACGCTAGTTCGCCCAATGCGTTTATCTCGATTGGCTTTGCGAATCACAATCTGAATATCTCGGCCCAGTTTGTTAAGGCATTCCAACATCTTTGCCTCACTCACCCCATGAAATTGACCGCGCAATAGTTTGGATAGTTTAGGCTGGGGCATACCCAAGACCAAAGCCGCTTCCATTTGGGTTAGACGACGTTGGCTAATAATTTCAGAAATCTTGAGAGCCAAGTTGGCCTTTACCAACATCTCCTGATCATTGGCAAATCCGATATCAGCAAAGATGTTTCCAGAACTTTTTTCAATACTATTCATTCCTTACTCCTTAGCATGATCTTGGGCCATTTTTAGTCTATCGCGTATTAGATCAATATCTTGTTTCGGTGTTTCTATGCCCCGCTTTGACTTCTTTTGAAAACAATGTAAGACGTAAATATTTTCTGCAATCTTTACGGTGTAAACAGCACGAAATGTATCCCCAAGGCAATCCTCTACAACTTCCAGTACACCAGCCCCAGAAAATCCTTTTAACGGCTTGGCATTCTGATGTTTCTTGCCCTGTTGTGCCAAATACAGTGCAAACCCAAACGCAGACTTCACCTCATCAGGCATCGCCATTAAATCTTTTTTAGACGACCCTACCCATAGTACGTGTTTATATGACTTATCCATTTCGAATTATACCCATTTAGATATAATTTATCAATGGGCGCCCAGCTCATTTTTTTTACAGTCATGCCTCGAGTTGGGGTGCGGTAGACAACTCTGTCAGAATGAAACCCTATGAATACCCCCGCCCCATCATTTAAGCGTAATCCCAATCTCACTCCAGGCGCATGGCTGGATGCAGTGAGTTGGAACGAGCAAGGCTTAGTGCCGGTGATTGCTCAAGAGTTTGGCTCTGGTGATGTGCTCATGATGGCGTGGATGAACCGCGATGCTTTACTTAAAACCATGCAAATCGGTGAGGCAGTGTACTGGTCACGCTCACGCCAAAAGTTATGGCACAAGGGCGAAGAATCTGGCCACACCCAAACGGTCAAGGATATTCGCTTGGATTGCGATGGCGATACGATCTTGTTGATGGTGGATCAAAAAGACGGCATTGCATGCCATACGGGTGAGCACAGCTGTTTTTTCTTAGACTGGGATGCCAATACGAGTGCTTGGAAAAAGCCAGTGGAATAGAATGCATTTATGAGTAATGACAATAATTCCCCTAACTTAGATGCGGTGCTGGCCCACTTGGCGGATGTGGTGGATGGTCGCCGGGCGGATTTGGCAGCAGGCAAGGTTGATCCCAAATCCTCTTATATTGCCCAGCTCTTCTCTAAGGGGGATGACTCCATCCTCAAAAAGATTGGGGAAGAGGCTACCGAAACCGTGATGGCTGCAAAAGATAGCCGCAATGCCAATTTAGCTTCGGAGCAACAAGCCCTTCTGGTTGGAGAGATGGCTGATTTGTGGTTTCATTGCCTGGTTGCTTTATCCCAGTTTGGCCTGCGGCCCGAGGATGTCTTGGCAGAGCTCACTCGGCGTGAGGGGGTTTCTGGCATTGCCGAGAAAGCCGCCAGAACACGCTAAAACCATTGCTTTTGCAGTACTAAAGCCCTATTTCGATCGAGTACACCATGGAAAATCACGAAAACTGCATTTTTTGCAAAATTGTTGCCGGAACCATTCCCTGCCAAAAAGTCTATGAAGATGAGGAGGTTTTTGGTTTTAAGGATATTAATCCGGCAGCCCCCATTCATTTTTTATTGATACCAAAGCGCCACATCACCACCCTAGAGGCAGATGCGCCCCTAGACGCCCAATTGCTGGGTAGAATGATGGCATTAGCACCACGCTTGGCGGTCGAGCAAGGTTGCCGTCCCGGACGGGAAGGCGGCTTCCGTTTATCGCTGAATAATGGTGCAGATGGGGGTCAAGAGGTTTATCACACGCATTTGCATGTGATGGGCGGACCGCGCCCCTGGAATAAATAAGACAAGGAGAGCAGAAAATGGGTTCATTCAGTATTTGGCATTGGCTGGTTGTTCTGGTTATCGTGATGCTGGTATTTGGTACCAAAAAGCTGCGCAATATGGGTAGTGATTTGGGTGGCGCCGTCAAAGGCTTCAAAGATGGCATGAAATCCGGCGAAGACAAAGCAGAGCAAATTCCGCAGACAGCAACGCAGCAAACCGCGTCTGCTGACAAAACCGTGGATGTTCAGGCTAAAGACCTCAATAAGTAATCCAGACATGATTGCAATCCCCGCAGTGCTGTTACATGATTGATCTTGGAGTTTCAAAACTCGCATTGATTGCAGTCGTCGCATTGGTAGTGGTCGGGCCAGAGCGTTTGCCTAAGATCGCCCGCATGGCTGGAAATTTGTTTAGCCGTGCGCAGCGCTATATGTCGGAAGTGCGCAGCGAGGTGAATCGCCAAATGGAGATCGATGAATTCAAGAAGCTCCGCGAAGAAAGCACCTCAATGTTCAAAGAGGTCGAAAGCAGTATTAATTCAACGGTGCAAGAGGCTCAGCTCAATTTAAGTGATCAAGCCGACTCCAGCACTTACGTATCTAACTTTGGCAGCAATATGAGCCTTGATGAGGCTGCTGTCTATCGCGAGAGTTTGCGTCAGGGCCGTGATAGTTGGCGTGTAAAACGCGGTAATCGCCCAACTTGGTTCAAGCATTCCTCAGGCACACGTACGCGTGTGCAGTCGGGCGCAGCGCGCATGAAGCGCTATCGCCACACCTCTTCTGTGAAGTAATGTATGACGCAGCCAAACGACAGCAATAAACTTAATCACGATGCAGCAGACTACGATGCAAAAGCGGATGCAACGGTAGGCGAGGGCTTGCAAGAGAGTTTTTTATCGCACCTATTTGAGTTGCGTGATCGTGTTATCAAAGCGGGCCTTGCCATCATTATTGTGTTTGCCAGCTTGGCCTACTGGGCGCCTGATATTTTTCATATTTTTGCGCAGCCCCTCTTAAGCTCTTTGCCTGAAGGCGGCAAGATGATCGTGACCGACATTACGGGCTCTTTCTTTGTGCCAATGAAGGTCACCATGCTGGTGGCATTCTTAATTGCCTTGCCATGGGTGCTCTATCAGATGTGGGCATTTATTGCGCCGGGCCTTTATCAGCACGAACGTAAATTAGTCATTCCACTGGTAGTGAGTAGCTATAGCCTCTTTTTGTTCGGGATGGCGTTTGCATATTTCATTGTCTTTCCAACGGTATTTAATTTCATGGCGCAGTACAACGCTCCCTTGGGCGCGGAGATGACAACCGATATTGATAAGTACCTGAGTTTTGCCATGACGACTTTCTTAGCCTTTGGTATTACCTTTGAGGTGCCAGTAGTAGTTGTAGTGTTGGTACGTATGGGCATTGTTACCTTAGCCAAACTCAAGGAAGCTAGGCCGTATGTAATTGTGGGTGCATTCGTTATCGCAGCGATTGTGACGCCGCCCGATGTGCTCTCGCAATTGTTGTTGGCTATTCCGATGACTTTGCTCTACGAGCTGGGTTTACTCATTGCCCGTTTCTATGAGCCCAAAAAATCAGCCGAAGACATTGCGGATGATTTAAGGGATGCAGAGCTCGACAAGGCCAGGGCTGAGGCAGAGCAACAGCCTTAGACTTGGGGTATTCGCGCTTGCTTTGTATTGCAAGTAGCCCTCCTATGTGATTAAATCAAAGCTTCACATTGGAGATAATTCCATGAAGCCATCCCTACTATTACAAGCAAATCGCGCCGCCATTCGTTCTGTCGTTGAACGTCATCGCGCATGTAATGCTCGTGTTTTTGGTTCGGCGCTCCACGGCGATGATCAAGAGGGAAGCGACCTTGATATTCTGATCGATCCAACACCGGAAACAACGATGTTTGATATTGGTGCAATTCGGCATGAATTACTTCAATTACTTGGCATTCAGGTTGATGTATTAACACCCAATGCGTTGCCCGATTCATTTCGCGCACAGGTTATAGCTGAAGCACGTCCCGTATGATTCGTGATCCGCAGCGTTTGCGTGATTATTTGGCGTACATACTGGAAGCCATCGAGCGGATTGAGCAGTACGTCTACGATATGGACGAAATAGTATTTTTAAATAATAAATTAGTATAAGACGCAGTAATTCGTAATTTAGAAATTATTGGTGAAGCATCCAATAGCCTTGAAAAGCGATATCCGTCTTTTGTGGCCGATCATCCTGAGCTACCGCTTTCTTCGGCTTATCAAATGCGTAATGCAGTTGCACACGGATATTTCAAGATTGATTTTGAAATTATTTGGAAGACAATCCATGGTGAGCTTCCTGCATTGCATAAACAAATTCGAGGTATTTTGGCTGCAATTGAAAAAGGTGCCTCGTAAGGGGATGTACGAAAAAGATCAAGCAATCAAAATCTAAAACCTAAACTATTGAAAATTAGAGTTCAATCACTTACGTTGATTTTGACCCTTCAATTTCTGCCTTGAGGGCACATTCGCTTATTTAGCAAATGTACTAAGCAACCACTGGCTTACCTTATCAAAACGGTAGCGTCGTTGCCGCAAGTTACCCTCTCGTTCTCTACTATTAAACAAGTCGTCTTCGTACTCATCTGTATTGCGCACGATGGGATCCCGTGACTTGGACACTGCGCCCAGTTCACTGCCATTGTTTCCGGCGAATACTTTTCCAGCAGCGAGCAGAGCGCGGCGCTGCCCAATGGTTTCAATCTGAATTAGCCTGGGCAAAATTTTAGGTAACTCCCAGCGAATATCCACCACCACACAGTGCTCATGTTGCAGCTGAGCGATGTCCGCCAATAACAATTCAGCTTTACTAAAATGAAACTGATTGGCAATCACCAGGCGATGGCAAAGCAAGAGCCACTCGTATTCAATTTTGTATTCAGCGTGACGATTAATCGCTTGCTCCGCCAGCAGCGCTAAATCATGCCAATCATTGGCGGCGGGCTTAGGGCAACTTTCCAGAATCTTTGTCAGTAAGTCCTTTGCTTCATGTACGCCTTGTTGCTGTGCTTGCCATACCCAATAAGAGGCCTGTAATCCTTTTACTTTTTCGTCTAACTTCTCGCGCTTGCGCCATAGATTGGCGCCTTTCCGAAACTGTGCTTGTGCATGCCCCAGATCGGCAGCGCGATCAAAGCAGCGATCACTCTCACTTGCGTTGTATCCCGAGAACTGCGGACGGCGATAAATTTCACCGAGCGCAAACCAGGCATCACGATCACCATCCTTGGCTGCCAACTCTAACCAGTAGACGGCTTTCTTGAGAGAGGCGTTCGAGCGACCCTTATCGACATTGCTACTGCCAGAGGAAGAAGCAGAATTAGAAACAGCATCAGAAACAGAATCACAAGCACCATCCAATTGCGCCAACTGCAAACCAAGCGTCAGGCGTGCAATCGTTAAGCCAATCTCTGCAGCTTCGAGTAAGTAATCTTGTTTGCCGCTTGCCAGCCATTGTGACCAAAGGCCAGAGAGGGTCTCGTCTTTGGGCTGCAGTCGCAGTAATAATTCTTTCGCTGCTTGGGTAAAGGTATTTTCAGTTTCAGCAAGCGACTGTAAGTAGGATTTGCAGACCAACTGAAGTGCGGGCATATCAGCAGCTGGGAGTGAATCGATCTCACCAGCGTCGCTAGAGGCAAGCCAATCGCGCAAACGAGTCTGTTCATCCGCATGCTCTGGCGATAATAAAAATTGAATGAGCTGCCATCGGGCATTCAGCGCAGCTTGCGAAAGCGGTGACGATGCCGCTTTGGAAGACGGTGAAACATCCGCTAGTTTCCAAAACAGCTTCCAGCCAAATGGAAAAGCAGGGGAGCCCACGGTATTGACCAGGGGAATGGCGCTCAGCAGACTAAAAATAGGAAGAAGGGGCTCACTAAAACCCAAATCAGAGGCATCACCTGAGCTTGTATCTATAACTATCTGATTTGTAATGGTTAAATAGGATTTCTCTAACCAAACCAAGGAGTTAGCTGGTTGTGGCGGCGTTTTAAATGCGCCCGTTAAATAAGCAGAGGCTAAACTTTGTTGCGCAGAAACATCACCAAAACGGGCTGACTGCAGAATTTTTAGGAATTGACGGCTTGCCATCTGACAATTTTGGCATTAACAGGCTAAAAAGAGCAAAAAACCAAGCCCTTGTTGCCGTGATACAACAAAGAAAGCCAAAAAACATCCTTTTCACAAGCAAAAGTACCTGCATGTGCCTCTACACCTAGTCTAGCGGGTCAAAAGAGAGAAAATTCATAGGTCCCAATTTATTTGGGCATTACTTTTAATTTATGGAGATTTAAAGAATGAAAAAATCGCTATTTGCAATCGCAGCGGTAACAGCATTTGCTGGTGCAGCTCAAGCACAGTCCTCAGTGACTGTATACGGTATTTTGGATGTTGGTTTTGCTAGCGGTTACGCCAAAAATGGCGCGACAAAAACAACCAATAATTTGTTTGATCAGTCACGCTCCACATCCAGCCGTTTAGGCTTCCGTGGTACGGAAGATTTGGGCGGCGGCTTGTCTGCATTCTTCACCATTGAAACTGGCCTTACACCCCAAGGATCAAATTTTTCTGGCGTTAACAACCGCCAATCTTTTGTTGGATTAAGAAGTAAGGGTATGGGTGCGGTTTCCATCGGTAACCAGTACACCGTTGAGCATAACGCCATTGTTGCAACCGATCCAGGTGCATCAAATAACGTGACTGGTAGCATTATTCGTCCGGCTGGTCCTGTAACAGATAGCGGACAGGGAACTCTGTCTAACGCATATGTTGTTCAATCTACAAACATGATCATCGCAAACAGCGATACATTTGCAGGCTTCCGTGGAAACGCGATGTATGTGTCCAACGGTACTGATACAACTCAGAGTGCTAGCGGTACAACAAATGCAACAAATGGTGGTAATACAAACTATAGCGGCTGGGGTCTATCAGCAGATTACACATGGAAAAAGCTCTACGTGACAGCTGCATATCAATCCTTTAAGAACGTTAACGATAACGGCGTTCAAACATTGACGGCAGCTCAGATCGCAGCTGGTGCTAGTGCCGGCGTTACCGGTGCCACCCTTCCTAACACTACCGATAACGGTACCTATGTCGGCGCTACATATGACTTCGGCGTTCTCAAAGCGTTTGCCGGTTGGATTGATCGTAAGGTAACTTCAAATGTTGCTTCAAATAACTACTTAAAGCGTACTGGTCAACAGATTGGTGTTCGTAGCTTCATTACACCAAAAATTGAAGGTTGGGCATCTGGCGGTAATGGCCGTTACGATGCGTTTGGTCCAACTTCACCAACCGCAAACTTTGTTGCTTGGCAGTTGGGTTCAAATTACTATCTCAGCAAGCGTACCAATTTATATGGTATTTACGGTGTAACACAAACTTCATCAACGAGCGCAACTTCTGCTTCAGCCGCTTCTCAGTTTGCTGTTGGCGTACGTCACACTTTCTAATTTAATGCTAGCGCAAGCTAGTTGACAATTAGTCTGGTATCAAATCAACCCACTGCGGCAACGCAGTGGGTTTTCTTATTTATGCAACACGAATCTTGACTGCACAAGATATCCTCTGGTTCGTATACTTTGCAGCATTTCAATATTCATTTCTGCTGTTAAGTTGGAAGAATCAAAACGTTCAATCATTTCGACAGAGGTTTTGTCATTACGAGCCAACGTTAGTAAATCAATGCCATTACCGTAGAGCAGCCTTAAGGTGATCGCGGTATGGCGCAGGCTATATAGGGTTCGAAGTTAACCATATTACCCACCTCTCAGATTGGTCTTTTCCAGTATTTTTCTGAAGTGGGTTGTGATGAGTTGGATTGCCACTTTCCGCTCTTTTGCTTCTGGGGTAAACAAATAATCATTGGGCTTTCCATAGCCCCTAGATTCTTGATACTGCTTAAGCGACTTATACACGCATTGGCTGCGCGCATGGTAACCACCTGCCCGTTATGTTATTTGGTTTCCGGAAGGTTCAATCGAAGGTAGGTGCTTGGACCGGTTATTTCCTCAATGTGTTAATGTTGAATGAGCTTAATGTCGACCGGCCTGATGAAGGAGTTCACCATGAAGCGGATCAACCGGCGCATCTACAACGGAACGCTATCTCGCTTTTTGTAAGCTCCAGCAGAGGTGCTGCGGTGAGCAAGTACTATTTTTTCATCTTTAGCATTAACTGGGTCTGTCAATTGCTTGCTGGCCTTCACCAGCGCCCAATACTTCTGCAAGCTAAAACTTCCCCTGGTGATGGTTTGGTTTTCAGTTTTGGAAAAGTGGCGAATTTGTAGGTCGCTCCTTCGTCTAGAGCAAACTGCAGTATTCGCTTAAGTAAATCCAAGTACTTCTTAATGGTGATGGATTTAATGGCCTGATTCTGTAAATACAGAATAAAGTAAAGAATGAAGAAATTGCTACGGAATGCCTACCAAGCTTGAACCAGCAAACACTAATAAGTGTGAACAATCAACGAAAGTGGGTGCTCAAGCTAGTGACTAAATGAAATAATTTCTTAATTTGATTATTGAATGGAATGGTGATCCCGGTGGTCGCAAAAAACCTCCAGCCCACACTAAAATCCCAAGATTATTTTGTTCGGCTAGGTCAGCGCCTTAGCTCTTCGCCTTCGATTTGGGCCGTTTCCCCACTTGTACCTTTAGGGTGATTTCTTTGCCTTTACGGATCAGATTGACTTTGGCTTCATCGCCCGGGCTTGTCTGCGCAATGCGGTTTAAGAGAGTGACCACATCATTTACTGTTTGACTATTGACTTGGGTAAGCACATCACCTGGTTTGATGCCCGCCTTATCTGCAGGGCCACCCTCTAGCACTCCAGAGATGAGTACTCCAGTCGTGTCTTTGGGGAGATTCAGTGATTCAGCGAGTTCCTTACTGAGGTTTTGGGGTTCTACGCCAATCCACCCCCGCGTTACCGAGCCATTGGTCAGAATCGATTCCATCACCTGTTTGGCTGTGTTGATGGGGATAGCAAAACCAATGCCCATATTGCCGCCACTGCGGGAGTAGATGGCGGTATTAATTCCAATCAGATTGCCTTTGGTGTCGACTAAGGCGCCGCCGGAGTTGCCTGGATTAATCGCCGCATCGGTCTGAATGAAGTTCTCAAAGGTATTGATGCCGAGTTGATTACGGCCAAGCGCAGAAACAATACCCGAGGTGACGGTTTGCCCAACACCAAAGGGGTTGCCAATAGCTAGCACCACATCGCCCACGTGGACCGATTCCATTTTCCCCAGGGTAATGGGGTTTGGCAGGTCGGTCGCATCAATCTTGAGGACGGCAATATCCGTTTCCGGATCACTGCCAATGAGTTTGGCGTTGCGCTTGCGACCATCCGCAAAAGCTACTTCAATCTCATCCGCTCCCTCAATCACGTGATGATTGGTCAAAATAATTCCCTGGGGACTGACGATGACTCCAGATCCAAGACTAGAGCTAGGCTCGTCGTTTGGGGCTTGATCACCAAAAAAGAAGCGAAACCAGGGTTCATTCTGATGAGGAGCCGCTTTTTTGCCTGGCTTTGGCTTATTGGCCTTGCTCGTAAAAATATTGACGACAGCTGGACTCGATATCTTGGCTGCCTCGGCCAAAGAGCCTGGGTTCTGGCTGATGCTGTCAGGGGCTTCCCGCAGAGTCACTTGACCCACCAGGGAGCTCACTTGCGGGCTGGAGACCCACTCCGGTTTGAGGGTGGTAAGCACGAACCACGCTGCCAGCAGAATGGTGATGGCTTGGCAAAAGAGGAGCCAAAGGCGGTTCATTAATCTATCTAAGTAATTGATTTATATGATTAATTTATATAATTCTATTGGGATCAGTTGCCTTTTTTATTCTGCAGGCTGTCACGGATTTCACGCAAGAGAAGGATATCTTCAGGTGTCACCGCTGGGGGAGGGGGCTCGGTAGAGCGGATGCGATTGACCACTTTGACCATTTGAAAGATCACAAAGGCCAGCAAAATGAAGTTAATCGAGATCGTAATGAAGTTGCCGTAAGCAAAAAGGGGGATGCCGGCCTTCTTGAGGGCATCAAAGGTACGGGGCACGCCATCGGGTACGTTGCCTAAGACAATAAAGAGATTGGTGAAGTCGAGTTTTCCGCCAAATAGGGAGGAAATCACGGGCATCACAATGTCATTTACGAGGGAGTCGACAATCTTGCCAAAAGCCCCGCCAATAATGACGCCGACGGCCAAGTCAACCACATTGCCTTTGACTGCAAATTCCCTAAATTCTTGTAAAACTGCCATAAATCCAATCCTTTCAGATCGCGTGTTGGTGAAAGTCGCTCTATTCAAGGCGTAACTCCGATGCTAAACCACTTTTTACTTTAAAATCGCTGCATTAAGCAATTTCCACCTATCTTGTTTCTTTTGTGAAAGCCTTGTAAATGAGTGATAAGCCCAGTATGGATCCGGATCGCCGCAAATGGCTGATCGCCACTACCGCGGTTGGCGGTGTTGGCGGCGCAGCAGCCCTCTATCCCTTCGTTAATAGTTTTGAGCCATCGGCGCGTGCTAAAGCCGCAGGCGCCGCAGTTGAGGTGGATATTTCAGGGATGAAACCCGATGAAATGAGAACCGTAGAGTGGCGCGGTAAGCCAGTCTGGGTGATTCGCCGCACGCCGGAGCAAGTTGCTGAGTTGGCAAAACTCGATGGCGAGTTGGCAGATCCAAACTCCTTGCGCGACCCTGCCGTGTATACGCCAAAGTATGCGCAAAATGGCTATCGCTCGATCAAGCCAGAATATTTAGTGGTGGTTGGCATTTGTACCCACCTCGGTTGCTCTCCATCGCCCAAAATTCAGGCGGGTCCACAACCTTCATTGCCCAACGATTGGCCAGGCGGTTTCTTCTGCCCATGCCATGGCTCGACCTTTGATTTAGCCGGTCGCGTATACAAGAACAAACCCGCACCAGATAACTTGGAAGTGCCGCCACACATGTATTTGAGCGACACCAAGATTCTGATTGGCGACGATAAGAAGGCCTAAGGAGAAATACAATGGCATTTCATGAAATTAAAACCGCTGAAAATGCACCAGTCCAAGAGAAGGTATTGGCTTGGGTTGATTCGCGTTTTCCGTTAACCGCAACAATCAAGGCGCACTTAACCGAGTACTACGCACCGAAGAACTTTAACTTCTGGTACTTCTTTGGTTCCTTCGCGATTTTTGTGTTGGCTTTGCAAATCATCACCGGTATTTTCCTGACGATGAACTACAAGCCCGACGCAGCAAAAGCGTTTGAGTCGGTCGAGTACATCATGCGCGAAGTGCCATTTGGTTGGTTGATTCGCTACTTGCATTCCACTGGCGCATCGATGTTCTTCGCCGTGGTTTACCTGCACATGTTCCGTGGTTTGATCTACGGTTCGTATCAAAAGCCACGCGAACTCGTTTGGATTTTTGGTTGCGCGATTTTCTTGTGTTTGATGGGTGAGGCTTTCTTCGGTTACCTCCTACCATGGGGTCAGATGTCCTATTGGGGCGCGCAGGTGATCGTGAACTTGTTCTCAGCTATTCCGCTCATTGGTCCAGACCTTTCTTTGTGGCTCCGCGGTGATTACGTTGTCGGCGATGCCACCCTGAACCGTTTCTTTGCATTCCACGTGATTGCATTGCCTTTGGTATTGGTTGGATTGGTTGCTGCCCACATCATCGCCTTGCATGAAGTTGGCTCCAACAACCCAGACGGTGTTGATATCAAATCCAATGTGGACGCAAAAGGCGTTCCCCTCGATGGCATTCCATTCCACCCTTACTACTCGGTGCATGACGTCATGGGCTTGGGTATGTTCTTGATGGTCTTTGCGGCGATTGTATTTTTTGCTCCTGAGATGGGCGGTTACTTCTTAGAAGCCAACAACTTCATCCCAGCTGATCCATTGCAGACGCCATTGCACATTGCACCCGTTTGGTATTTCACGCCCTTCTACTCAATGTTGCGTGCGACCACGACTGAGTTCTTAGTACCGCTGTGGATTTTCTTTGCTGTGGTACTTGGCTTAGCGATTAAAAATGCCAAAGACATTCGCCTCAAGGGCGGCTACTTTGCAATTTTGCTCGGCTTAGCTGCAGGCTTTTATTTCTTCGATGCGAAGTTTTGGGGTGTGGTCATCATGGGCGGCACCGTCGTGATTTTGTTCTTCTTGCCATGGCTTGATAAATCACCCGTGCGCTCGATTCGCTATCGCCCCAAGTTCCATCTTTACATCTACGGCAGCTTTGTGGTGAGCTTCGTTATCTTGGGTTACTTGGGTATTAAGCCGCCTTCACCGCTGTTCGATAAGATGTCGCAGATTTGCACCATCTACTATTTGGCGTTCTTCTTCTTGATGCCGTATTGGAGCAAGATGGGTACGTTTAAGCCCGTGCCAGACCGCGTTGTCTACCATGCGCATTAATCATGACTGCAGATAGAACAAAAGAACGATTAGGAATCCGTATGACATATTTTCTGCACACCGTAAAAGCGAGCCTTCGTGCAATTGCTGTCACAGCAACATTGGCCCTCACAGCAACTGCTGCTCATGCGGCTGGTGGTGACTATCCCCTCGATAAGGCGCCGGATCGCGTTAGTAGTAACGCAGCTTTGCAAAACGGCGCTAAGCTTTACGTCAATTACTGCGCGGCCTGCCATTCTGCTGTCAGCGTACGTTATTCTTCTTTGCGCGATATTGGGCTGACCGATCAGCAAATCAAAGACAATTTGATTTTGAATGGCGCCAAGGTAGGTGATGTCATGACCGTATCGATGACACCAAAAGACGCGAAGGCGTGGTTTGGTAAAGTGCCACCCGATTTATCGGTTGAAGCACGGGCACGCGGCACCGATTGGATTTACACCTATCTCCGCACCTACTACCAAGACGACTCGACCCCAACAGGCTGGAATAACTTGGTCTACCCCAATGTTGGCATGCCCCACGCCCTTTGGCAGCTGCAAGGTATTCGTACTGCGAACTTTGAAGAGCGGAAAGATCCAAAGGATCCAAGCCGCATTCAAAAAGTATTTGTAGGTTACGAGCAAGTTACCCCAGGTACCATGAAGCCACAAGAATACGATGACAATATCGCTGACTTAGTGTCCTTTATGTCGTGGATGGCTGAGCCAATGCAATTGCAGCGTAAGCGCATCGGCGTGGTTGTGCTCTTGTTTTTAGCGATCTTTACATTCGTTGCATGGCGCTTAAACAAAGCCTATTGGAAAGATGTGAAGTAAGCGTTTTGCTGTGGCATGAATGAAGTACATTTTTAAGGATCTTTGCATATGATGGTGTTGTACTCGGGCACAAACTGCCCATTCTCGCAACGCTGCCGCCTGGTGCTTTTTGAAAAAGGCATGGATTTTGAAATCCGCGATGTTGACTTGTTCAACAAACCGGAAGACATCTCCGTAATGAATCCCTATGGCCAGGTTCCAATCCTCGTTGAGCGAGACCTGATTCTGTACGAATCCAACATCATTAATGAATACATTGATGAGCGCTTTCCGCATCCACAATTAATGCCGCCTGATCCAGTCGCACGCGCACGTGCGCGCCTCTTCCTCTTTAATTTTGAGAAAGAGTTATTCGTACACGTTGCTGCACTCGAGAATGAAAAAGGTAAGGCCGCAGAAAAGACCCATGAAAAAGCCCGCTTAGCGATTCGGGATCGTTTAACGCAGCTGGCCCCGATCTTTGTTAAAAACAAATACATGCTCGGTGATGAGTTCTCGATGCTCGACGTTGCGATTGCACCACTCTTGTGGCGCCTTGAGCACTACGGCATTGATTTATCGCGCAATGCAGCGCCACTCTTGAAGTATGCCGAGCGCATCTTTAGTCGGCCTGCTTACATCGAAGCGCTCACCCCTTCTGAGAAGGTGATGCGCCGCTAATCGCGGGGCGTTAAGGTCTGCAATCATTACCATGGCTGCCGACGGCATTTCAATTCCGAGCACGAAGCCGTATTTAATCCGCGCACTGCATGAGTGGTGCTCGGATAACGGCTTTACGCCCTTTATTGCGGTGTTTGTCGATGGCCGAGTTGAAGTACCCATGGAGTTTGTAAAGAACGACGAGATTGTGCTAAACCTCTCATCCGAGGCTTGTCATCAACTTGATCTGGGCAATGAGTGGGTGAGTTTTCAGGCGCGCTTTGGCGGTGTACCCAAGCGCGTGATGGTGCCAGTGACCCATGTTCTGGCGATTTACGCTAGGGAAAATGGCCAGGGTATGTCTTTCCCCTTTGACGGTGCTAAAAACCCAGATCCAAGCAATGCCAGCGAGAGCGCTAGCGATGCGCCCAAAAAGCCAAGACCCAGCTTGACGATTGTGAAGTAGGATAAAATTTAAGCGTTGTAAAAAATTGCCCCATTAGCTCATCTGGTAGAGCAACTGATTTGTAATCAGTAGGTGGTCTGTTCGAGTCGGACATGGGGCACCATCAACTAAAAAGCCGTCAGCTCAATTTGCATAATTACAAATTTATATTCTTTATAGTTGTTGCTTTAATACTTTTTTTACTAGTCTTTCCCTTTAGGAATTGGCTTGAGGTGCGTGGGGAAAGCAAGAAGAAGCTATTTTGGGAAAAGTGGCTTTTAGAAAAGCCTACCAAAGAAGAGTATTTACTTAGAGCCTCCACAAATCCAGATGTTCTTCAATGTAATTTCTGCAGTTCATTAAGGATTTTTCCAGGCCCTGAGATCGGCAGTGTTGAAATATTAAGCTTCGGTTTTTTTAAGAATACATCGGAAGGTGTTATTCACTATAAGACATACATATGCTCTGGCTGTGGATCACATCTTTACCGAGAACAAATTTAATAAAATAAGTTTCGAATTACAAAGCGATTGGTCATAAATGACTAGAGGCATACTTTCAATTTACTGGGGTGATGAATCAAAATTGCCCATCGATCGGCTAAAGGCGTCAGTAAAAAAATACCACCCAGAGCTTCAGCATGAGATTATTAAAGTTGAGGCTCCTAGTGGAAATCCTAGTAGCCTAAACAAAAAAGCTGCGATGCTTGATCTATCTCCCTTTGATGAAACACTATTTTTAGACCTAGATACGGTTGTACTTGGAAGACTTGATTTCGGATTTGAAAAGGCGGCACAACATGGCATGGCACTTGCTATTTGCGAGGCCCCTTGGGGCAGGCGCTACCCTAAAATATTTCAGGGTGATCAAATTGAATATAACACTGGCGTTATTTTCTTTACTAAGCAAGCACAATGTGTATTCGATATGTGGAAGCTATTGGCAGGCAGCATTGATTCATCAATTGTTTTCGTCAATGATGGACAAATTGCAACCATGTCTTCAAATGATCAAGGTCCTTTTGCACTTGCAGTGGACAAAGCGAAATTCAATCCATTTGTGCTGCCATTAAATTGGAATTTTCGACCCATATGGCATAAAAGTTTTTTTGGGCCGATCAAAATTTGGCATGACTATTCAGACCCCCCGCCTATATTCGATGAGCTAACAGCTTACTATGCTAAATCAGACTCTATTATTCAGTACCATCAACAGGGCTAATTGATGAGTAAGCTTCAAATTCTAAGTAATCCAGATTCACTAAACGGAGCACTTGAAACTTGGTTTATTCAGAATAATCTGTTTAATGGCGCGCCATATGCTTTGGGTATTGATTTAGCCAATACAAAAAATACCCTAGTAATCTATTTGGAGCTCGGTGAAATTAATCTTGACCTTATTCGCGCAATAAAGTCATCTGGTAACAATATAATTTTGTATCACATGGGTGACGAGCTTGCTAATAAAAATATTGAAGCTTATTTGGAATGTGATTTTATTATTAGAAATTACTATTTTTCTCGCATCCAAAATGATCCACGATTTGCTGGGAAAATTAGTTGGGCCCCAAATGGCTATAGAACTGGGGTTGGTCCTAGAGCCGCCTTGCATTTAAAAAATGCGACTGATCGTGGTTGTATTGCTTCCTTTTTGGGCTGGTTAGATAATTCAAATTCATATCAAAACGAGAGAAACTCCTTCGTTGAGTCCGCAAAAGGTTGTGGAGAGAATTTATTTGTTTTAGCCTCCAACGGTTTTTCCGCTGGGTATAACGTAGGGTTATATTCAGCCGTTATGGAAGATAGTATTTTTGCGCCATGCCCCGCTGGCAATTCCCCCGAAACAATCCGCTTGTATGACGCATTAGAGCTTGGCTGTATTCCAATATCGCTTCCACATGCATTTTTAACATCAGATAATGCGCTTGCAGCAATTGGGCCCGTTCCGTTTCCTATCCTTGCAGGCTGGAATGAGCTACCAGCATTTTTGGATAGAATGAAATCGGTTGCAATATCCAACCCAGATGAAATAGCAACACTTCAAGCAAAAACTATCCATTGGTGGGGCGCTTATAAAGAATTTATTCGGAATAAGATTTCCACCAGGTTAAATCTACTGCGGCCGTAGTTATTTGGCCAAATTGACATCCCGCGTCTCTGGTAAATAAAACACCGCCACGATCGCAGCTGTCGCCAAGAAGAGCGTCGGATACCACAAGCCCGCTAAATTGTTTCCCGTTGCCTTGTTCAGCCAAGTCACAATGAACGGTAGCATCCCTCCGATCCATCCTGCGGCTAAGTTGTGCGGTAGAGTTGCTGCACTATTTCGGGTGCGCGCAGGGAAGAGCTCCGCCAGTAAGGCGATTTGAGGCCCAACCACCAGCGCCAATGGAATTGATAGGCAAATGAGAGTGAAGCCGGCGAGCAGGAGATTTAATTGCACTGCCGCTGCCAGGTATTGCAAGAACTGAAAGGCCGGCAATATCGCGAGCGCGCCAATAATTAAACCGCTAATCACAACCGGTCTTCTGCCTACTCGGTCTGAGATCGCCCCAGCCAGAATGGTGAGGGGTAGTAGCGCGAGTGTGGCGGTGATGCTTAAGGCATCGACCGTCTTGGGCGCAATGCCCAGTGCCGTTTTGAGAAAGATCGCGGTGTAGACCTGCATGCAAAAGAACAGGACTGCGCCGCCTGCTGAGATACAGAAGAACAATAAGAACATCCGCTTACGGGTCTCCTGATCCCGAAAGTTATCCATTAAGGGTGAAGAAGATCGCTTATTCTCTTTGCGCATCTCCGTAAAGATGGGCGTTTCTTCCAGGGCCATGCGCACCTTAAAGGCAATCACGAATAGCACAAGGGAAACCCAAAACGGTACACGCCAGCCCCACTCCTGAAATTGCTCTGGCGTTAAGAAGAATTGCAATAAGGCAATTTGCAAAGTGGACGCTAAGATACCGAGCGGGCCCATGGTCGACAGAAAGCTGGTTTTAAATCCCCGATTGGAATCCCCAGCGTGCTCCGTTAAAAAGACAGCACTGCCACCAATCTCACCACCGGCAGACAGTCCCTGCAATAAGCGCAGAATCACCAGCATGATCGGGGCCGCAATTCCAATTTGTGCATAGGTCGGTAAAAAACCCACTGCGAGGGTAGCAAAGCCCATCAGGGCAATCGTGATCATGAAGACGGGCCTACGTCCAATCCGATCACCGAGAGACCCAAAGTAGGCTGCGCCGAGTGGCCGTACCACCATGCCAACCCCAAATGTAGCTAAGCTGAATAACAGACTGGCTGCGGGATCACTGCTGGGGAAGAAGAGGGGTCCAAAGGTGACCGCCAACGTGGCAAAGGTTAGAAAGTCATACCACTCTAAAAAAGTACCAAAGCAGGCGGCAGAGGCCACTTTTCGGTAGGATTTGGCCTCTTTTTTACGATCTAATGTGCTGATTTCATTCAATTTAGACTCTTTTTCTATTATTTTGTTGCTTTGCAACAAAAACACTTGATTTGTTGCACTGCATCAGTTACATTTATATGGTGCGGTGCAATATCAAACAGATAGTGCGCTACCAAATTAGGCATTACCTTAAATCCTATTTTGCAATCTTACTTATTGAAACGGAGCATCACATGAACCAAGACCAAATCAACGCTAAATTGTCGCAAATCAGCAGCAAGGGCTTAGAAAGCTCATTCGCACTCAGCGAAGCTGCCTTAGAGAATGCACAAAAATTAGCCGAACTGAACTACGCCGCATCCAAAGATGCATTAGTGAACGTACAAGATAGCATTACTCAAGTACTGAGCGCGAAAGACCCAAAGCAAGTGACTGATCTGATCACTGCTGATCTGTTGCAAGATGCTGGCACACAAGCTGCTGCATACCAAAAGAAAGTAACTAAAGTATTGCGTGACAGCAATAAAGAATTGAACAACGTGGTTGAGTCCAGCATTGACCAGTTTCAAAAGGGCATGCAAGAGTGGATCAACACCATTTCTGCTAACGCACCAGCTGGTTCAGATGCATTTGTATCCGCAATCAAAACTGGTTACGGTAGCGCCTTGCAGGGCTTTGAGCAATTCCGCGCAGTAAGCAAGGATGCATTGGCTACTGCTGAGAAAAACGCTGAGCAAGCATTTGAAGCATTTCAGGGTCAAGTTGCTCAAGTGAAAAAAGCAGCAACACCAGCAACACGTAGCCGCAAAGCTGCTTAATTTGGTGCGCCCGCTTTAGTGCCTTAGTTGGCAGCTTAATAAGCAAAAATCCCACTGCAGTGATGCGGTGGGATTTTTTTATATAGTCACATAACCCGAAAAATAATTATTCGTCGGTATCGGCTGTGGAATCCAATAAGCCTGTCGGTAGTGTTTTACTGGGCTTCACACCCAGCTCACGCACCTTCTCTGCCGTACGTATTAAATTGCCTTTACCCGTTTTAAGTTTGTTAAAGGCATCGTGGTAACTGGTTTGAGCCTGATCAATCCGTTGACCTAGCTTTTCCATATCATCAATGAAACCAACAAATTTATCGTAGAGCGCGCCGCATTGGCGGGCAATTTCTAAGGCATTTTTATTCTGGTGGTCTTGCCGCCATAAATGGGCAACGGTACGGAGTGTCGCCATCAGGGTGCTAGGGCATACCAAAACAATATTCTTTGCGAGCGCCTCTTGATAGAGATTGGGAGCAGACTTAAGGGCCAATAAAAATGCAGGTTCAATTGGAATAAACATCAAGACGAAGTCCACCGAGCCAACTCCATAAAGGGAGCTGTAATTCTTACTGGAGAGCCCCTGAATATGTTGGCGCAGCGACTGTATGTGGGCGTTGAGTTCAATCTGTGCTGTATCGGCATCTGCTGATTCCGCATGGCGCGCATAGGCGGTAATCGATACCTTACTATCGACTACCAAATGGCGACCTTCGGGTAAGCGCACCACAATGTCGGGCTGTAAGCGTGAACCATCCACTTGAGTATGGCTATCTTGCACAAGGTACTCTTCGCCTTTGCGAAGACCGGACGATTCGAGAATGGATTCCAGAACGAGCTCGCCCCAGTTGCCCTGGATTTTGGAGTCACCCTTTAATGCTTGCGTAAGCGATCGGGTCTCATCCGACATCTTGACATTTAATGCCGAGAGTCGCTCGATCTCACTTTTGAGAGCAAAACGCTCGCGGGATTCATTGGCATAGGAGGTCGATACCTGCTCTTTAAACTCCGTCAACTTGGTTTGCAAAGGCTTCAGCAAAGCATCCAGACTTAAGGCATTTTGTTCAGTAAAGCGGCGTGTTTTATCGTCCAAGATATCGTTCGCGAGATTTTTAAACTGAGTAGTTAGAGCTTCTTTCGCTTCGTTGAGTGACTCAATTCGACCAAGGCCTTGCTTGCGTTCCGAGTCCAGTGCCGCCTCTAGGCGAATGGCATTTTGCAAGGCTGTATCGCGCTCCGTACGTAGACTTGCAACTAAAGCTGTTTGTTCGGCAAGGGCAAGCTCCGCACTGCTAAAGCGGCTTCGCAAGGTCAAAAGGTAGATCAACAGCCCAGTGCAGACTGCAATGAGTAGACCAAGAAAGAGAAGGGCGCTGAGATCAAAAGACATGGGCATAGATTACGCTAGATTAAAGTGACTCTAAATCTTTTAAGGTGATCATCAGCATCATGGGATCGTGTTTTGCCGCATCAAACCCCATTTTTTCATAAAACGATTTTGCTTCCAGAGAAAGTGCGTGCACCACAATCCCCCGAATTCCCAATACATCGGCTGCTTGCTCAACGCGTAGGCAGGCATCACGAACCAATGCCCTGCCAATCCCTTTGCCGTGGAGTAATTGATCGACGGCAAGTCGCCCGAGTATGACAACCGGAATGGGATTGGGCATATTGCGACTAAAGCGGCTAGAAGAGGAATGCTCGCCTGTCAGAGACCCACTAGCTAGGCAGTAATACGCTAATACGGTAGATGCCTTACAAACCACATAGGTGCGTGATGCACCCGACGCTTGATTTTTACGGGCCCTATGCCTTAGCCAATAATCCAATGTATCCACACCGGATTGAAATGCGTCAAGGTGGTGTGTTGTATCAAGTAAAGCCGGCCCTACTAAATTCACTGCTTATCCCACGGTGCGGGGGTAGCCATGGTTTTGCGCAGGCGTGCATTTACATCTGATTGAACAATTGGTGCATCCAGTCGCGCAATAAACTCGGCATGGGTTTTGGGGTCGACCTGAATGAGGCGCTGATCTAATAAGGCCTCTTCCGCTATTAGCCGGGCTGCATCCAAAATAAAGTCCGTTCTATTTTTGTGTTGTACCTTGGCGGCGCGATCAATTAAGTCCCGCTCCTCTGCCTTAATGCGCAGATTGAGTGCTTCGCGTTTGCTGTGATTTCGGAGTGCTGCGGGCATTGTCAGTCAGTAGTCTCAGTTCAGAAGTGCGCTAGAGGAACGCATATCGACAGAATACCACTTTGTAATGACATTGTTATTACAATTTAACTCAAAATACCGGGTAATTCAAAAAAGAGGCCCGCAGTTTTAGCTAGGTCGCTAATCACCACAAGCCGCTAAAAAATTAACCCTGAATCAACTGCTTGAGTTCGCCACTTTGAAACATCTCGGTCATGATGTCCGAGCCGCCGATAAATTCACCGTGGATGTAGAGCTGGGGGATGGTTGGCCAGTTGGCGTATTGTTTGATGCCTTGACGAATGCTTTCATCATCAAACACATTGACGGTATGCAGATTGTCGGCGCCGCAAGCCCGCAGGATGTTAATCGCATTGCCGGAAAAGCCGCACTGCGGAAACTGGGGGGTGCCTTTCATAAACAGCACGACGGGGTGGCTGGTGACAATTTCTTTGATTTGAGCTTGGGTATCCATTGCGTTACTCCATGTGTACAAAATTAGTTAAGCAATTTTAAGACCGAATCAAAAATAGGGTTATCGATTTGCCCTAAATGGGTTTGCGGCCAGAGGCGACCCGCCAATGGCCAGCCAAATCCCGATGTGGCGTAATGTCCTGAAAACCAGCCAAAGCCAGCTGCTCTAAAACATGAGGGGACTGATCAAACCCATGCTCTACTGCCAAGAGACCGCCAGGCTTCAAATGGGCCAAGGCGCCATCGATGATGGTGGCCAGGCATGTGAGTCCCGAGCCAAAATCGGTCAGAGCATTTTGCGGCTCAAAACGCAGATCACCCTTGCTGAGGTGCGGATCATTCGCCGCAATGTAGGGCGGGTTGCTAAGAATCAGATCAAAACGATAGTGAGTATTGCCAGGGGTATGCAGTGCCCCATACCAATGACCAAGGCAAAACGAGACCCGATCCTTCAGCTTCAGGTGCGCTGCATTCTGCTGCGCAATACCCAGTGCAGCCTGTGATGCATCGGTCGCCACCACTCTCACCTTGGGCTGGCTGGCTGCAATCGCCAGGGCTATTGCACCGGAGCCCGTACCCAAATCAAGTATAGTAAGCGAATGCTTACTCTCATTTAAAGCATTTTCATTATTGATGATACGGTTCAATTCATCCAATCCTAAGTCAACCAAGAGCTCAGTCTCTGGCCGAGGAATAAGGACCCCTGGGCCCACCATAAGGTCGATCGCATGAAAGCCACGCTTACCCATGAGGTAGGCAATCGGCTCCCCCTGCAGGCGGCGTTGCTCGAGCAGTTGCCACTCTTCTAAAAAGGTATTGCTGACTTCCATGCCATCGTGCGTTAGTAAAGCCGACTTGGGTAGCTGCAGGTGGATTTCAAGCAAATGGGCTAGAAGCAGGCGCGCTTCATTTTTGGGCAAGCCAGTTTCATTTAGCAAGGAACGCAGAGTCGTCATCGGTTCAAATGAACGCCAAAAAGGATTGAGGCGGCTTAGCTCTCGCCAAGGGCTGCAAGTAACTCCGCTTGATGCTCGCTGGCCAGGGCATTGCATAAATCATCAATATCGCCATCCATCATGGCATCAATCTTGTAGAGCGTGAGATTAATGCGGTGATCAGTAATTCGGCCCTGGGGGAAGTTATAGGTCCGGATGCGGTCACTGCGATCACCGGATCCAATAAGGGATTTGCGGGTTTGCGCTTCCTGTTGATGCTGTTCGCGTTGGCGTCCATCCATGATGCGGGAGACTAGGACTTTCATGGCCTGCTCTTTGTTGCGGTGTTGGCTTCGGTCATCTTGGCACTCCACCACGATGCCAGTAGGCAAATGCGTAATGCGCACAGCCGAATCGGTTTTATTGATGTGCTGGCCGCCAGCGCCCGAAGCCCTGAAGGTATCGATGCGTAATTCAGCGGGATTAATTTTGACAGCCTCGATTTCATCGGCTTCAGGCATCACTGCTACAGTACATGCCGACGTATGAATGCGCCCTTGGGTTTCGGTTTGGGGGACGCGCTGTACCCGATGCCCCCCAGATTCAAACTTAAGGCGGGAGTACACCGATTGACCAACGAGGCGCAACACCACTTCTTTGTAACCGCCGAGATCCGACTCAGCGGAATTTACAAGCTCGATTTTCCAGCCCTGACGCTCTGCAAAGCGGGTATACATGCGCAATAAATCGGCTGCAAAGAGGGCGCTCTCATCGCCGCCCGTACCCGCCCGAATTTCCAGAAAGACGTTGCGATCATCGTTTTCATCTTTGGGCAGCAAGGCCTTTTGCAGACTGGCTTCCAGCTCAATCATCTTCGCCGATGCCGCCTTTTGCTCTTCGTCGGCAAAGGCCTTCATCTCTGGGTCTGAGCGCATGCCTTCGGCCGCGGCCAAGTCGGACTCTGCTTGACGATACAAGCCAAATTGCTCAACAACCGTTGCAATGTCCGAGTGCTCGCGCGTTAATTTGCGATAGACGTCCATGTCTTTGGTGGACTCTTCAAGCGTTAACAGGGAATTTAATTCAGCCAAGCGAGTATCAAGATGCTCCAGCTTGGCGCGCATGCTGGGTTTCATCTAAAGATCGTTCTTGTCGGATGTGTCGTTTGTACGAGGAGGTTTACTAGAGTCTGGCTCGGCATGATGATAGGTGTGCGAGTAGGCGCTCGAGTGGGTAGAAAATAATTTAGGTAATAGTTTAATCAAGGAATCGCGTTCAGCACCATTGGAGTGCTGCAAGGTATGGAGTGAGCCATGCAAGAACTTATTGGTTAAGCCTTGCGCCATAGCATTGAGGACATCTTGAGGGTCATCACCGCGCATCAGGCGTTTCATGGCACGCTCGAGTTCAATTTGACGCAGGCGCTCGCCATGCTGCTGGAGGTCCTGAATTAATGGCACAGTATTGCGGCCATTGAGCCAATGCATAAAGTTGCCAACGCGGTCTTCGATAATAGCTTCTGCTTGGCTTACCGCCGCATGCCGCATCGAGTTACCCGTCTGAATCATCACACCTAGGTCGTCGACGGTGTAGAGGTAAATGTCATTTAAGCGGGCTATTTCTGGCTCGCAGTCACGTGGTACCGCCAGGTCAATCATCACCATGGGCTTGCGGCGCCGTTGCTTTAGAGCGCTCTCAACCATACCAAGCCCAATGATAGGCAAGGAGCTTGCGGTACACGACACAATGATGTCGAACTCATGGAGGCGACTCGGTAAATCAGATAGTTTGAATGATTCTGCTTCGACATTTTGCGATGCAATTGAGTCGGCTAATTCTTGGCCACGTTCAATCGTGCGATTAGCAATCGCCACTTGCTTGGGCTGGCGTGCCACAAAGTGGGTGGCGCACAAGGAGATCATGTCCCCTGCGCCGATAAAGAGAACGCGCTGCTCGGCAATTTTTTCGAAGATGCGCTCGGAGAGCCTTACTGCTGCTGCCGCCATCGAAATCGAGTGCGCGCCAATCTCGGTTGAGCCCCGTACCTCTTTGGCAACCGCAAAGGTTTTTTGGAAGAGCTGGTTTAAGTAGGTGCCGAGTGCCCCTGCTTGATTGGCTGTACGAACCGCATCTTTCATTTGCCCGAGGATTTGGGTTTCACCAAGGACCATGGAATCCAGGCCGCACGCAACCCGAAACGCATGGCGTACAGCATCGGACTGGGGCAAGGAATAAATATGGGGCTCTAAACTGCTGGGAGCCAGTTGCTGGCTTTTTGCGAGCCAATCAAAGGTAGCGCTGTGCAAGAGGGAGGCAGAGTCGGCATCGTTGGCGGCGCAATACAGTTCGGTTCGATTGCACGTCGACAAAATGGTGGCTTCAGGCAAGCCAGATTGACTGACGCCGCTGAGGTGCTGGCGCAAGTCATGCAACGCTTCTTGGAGGTATTCAGGGTCAAAGGCGACTTTTTCCCGAACGTCCACTGGCGCTGTGTGATGATTGATGCCGAGGGTCAACAGCTTCATAGGCCCTAATTATAGGTTTGATGGCGTTTTAATGGGGATGCGCATGGGGTTTTTGGCTTTTCTACTGATTGGGTCGGCCGTTGGGTGGTCGGCACATTACTTTTACCCTGGCCGCTCACGCCAAAAAACCGGCCTATTGGGGCTCTGTGGCCTTTTCTTAGTGGGTTCTCTGGGGGCTACTGCTGGATCGTATGGTGGTCAGGCCTTAGGGCTATTTCAGTCAGGTCAGATTGCAGAATGGCTGACTGCCATCGGATCGGCCTGGCTCGCGGGTTTGTTGTTAACGGTTATCCGCAAATAAGCCGGTTTGTCTCGATTGCTGCTGGGGGCCAATCCAGCGAATGGGGTCTTTGCCGTGGGCAATCAACCAATCATTGGTTTTAGTGAAATGCCCGCAGCTCGCATCGGGCTGTTCACCCGCGCGCTGCTGAATTAAAAAAGGCTGTGCCGTTTTATAAACCCCCAAGCCCGAAGGATGCGAGGCTTGCAATATCAGATGGCTAGACTCTTCTAAACCAAGCTCCCCATGCTCAATCAGGGGTATTTTGGATTGGGCGTGCGCCCCCCAAAGTAGCCAAACTAAATTGGGCTTAGCAATCGACAGTTGCCGGATCAATGCATTGATGCAATGCTGCCAGCCCAGATGAAAGTGACTGCCAGCCTCTCCTTGTTTGACGCTAAGCGCGGTGTTTAAAAGCAAGACACCTTGCTCGGCCCAATCACGTAAGTCACCATGTGCCAAGGAACCAAACCCTTCGAGCTCTAAGGCTTTGCTGATGTTGCGCAGCGAGCTCGGAAAGCTGCGTGAGCTGGGAACAACGGAAGCGGGTATTGAAAATGCGAGACCCTGCGCGAGGCCCGGCGAGTGGTAGGGGTCTTGCCCAAGAATAACCACCGATACCGCTTCTAATGGAGTGAGTTCTAAAGCCCGAAAGAACAGCGGGGGCGGAGGGCAAATCGCATTCGCATCTTCTTCAATTGCCTTATGTAAATTAGTACGCAGCTGCTGCCAATCCGGTGAAGCGAGGTAATCCCCAAGCAGTAATTTCCAATCGCTTGGTATTAGCGCCTCTACATTGAGCATTGCCATGCCATGTTTCGAAGAGTTGATTTACTGTGCAGAAAGTTGGTACTGCATAACGGGACTGGAGGGCTCTAGTACAAATTGGCTCTCATGCTCACAGTCTTGGCGATAAAAACGCAAGCGCGCAGTCATCCCCATTTGCAATTGGGCAAACACCGCATCCAGTCGACTTGGAGTAATGCGTTGGCCATTGATGCTAGCGATTAAATCACCTGGAGCCAAACCAGCACGCTGAGCGATGCCTCCGTCCAACACATGCGTTACCTTAACCCAGCCATTTTGATCGCTGTAGCGCATGGCCCATTGCAATTTCATATGCTCGAGTAGACTCATTTTTTTGTCGGTAACCACAATACCCTGGGCTGTAAGCCACTGAACCAGGGGTAGGTCATGCGTGCCCTCGATGTAGCGCGCCTTAAATTGCAGCCACGGCTTTTTAAAGTCAGGACCAATCGCAGCCAGCACAATCCGGTCAAAACCATCTTCCACCAAACCCTCTTGCGTCTTGCCATGGGCGGCCCAGAGCAATTGCATGACCTTATCTAAGGATTTGCGTTGGCGGGTTTGCACCCGAATGAGTAGATCGAGGCCAAGCGCAATTAAAGCGCCTTTGGCGTAATAACTCACTACGGCATTGGGAGTGTGTTCATCTGCCTGGTAATACTTGGTCCAGGCATCAAAGGAGCTATCGGCGACGCTTTGTTTGTGACGACCAGGGCCGCGCAAAACCATATTCCAATTCTTGGCGACTAAGTCGAGATAGGACTGTAAGGTAATGCGCTTACTGCGCAGTAACTGCAAGTCATCGTAGTAGCTGGTGAAGCCCTCAAAGAGCCAAAGCAGACGTGTGTGATTGCGGACTTGTAAATCGTAGGGCTGGAATGCCTTGGGCTGAATACGCTTCACTAACCAGGCATGAACATATTCGTGGCTGCAAAGACCTAAAAATTCACGATAGCCATCTTCATTGAGTGGGAGACCGTGTTGCGGTAAGTGATCACGATTGCATAGCAAGGCTGTGCTGTCTGCGTGCTCTAAACCGCCGTAGCCCGATAAAACCGCATTGACTAAAAACAAATACCGCTGAAATGGCGCTTGCTTTGTCTTCGGCTCAAATAAATCAACGATAGATTCACAAATAGCGGCCAAGTCGGTTGCTAAACGCTGGCGATCGACTTCCTGTAGGCAGCCCTGAATCACCATGCTGTGGGCGGTGCCGCGAGATTTCCAATCAACCGTCTGAAAATGCCCTAGCGCAACGGGATGATCTAATAAGGCGTCATAGTTGGGCGCGAGGTAAAAACCAAATCCCGCAGCATCGGTTTTTACACGACTCAAAGTGGTTTGTACTGACCAGGTACCGACAGGCGCAATCGCGAGCGCAGTAGGTAAGTGAGTTTGACCTTCCACAGCCAAGCACAAACTGCTAGGGTTAAAGAAGCCACGCTCTGAGTCTAGATATGCCGTGCGAACCGAGGTATCAAAGGCATACACCGTAGTGCGAACCTCAATCACGGTATCTGCAGATACTGCAGGTAATTTCCAGGTGTCGTTATCGATGCGTTCAAGCTGCAGTTCAGTCTCTGCTGTATCCGTGACGGAAAAAGCAGTGATGGTTTCGATATGCTTGCTAAAGTCCCGAATTAAATAACTGCCGGGAATCCAGGCTGGCATACGGAGCACTTGTCCTACAGGATTGGGATTGGCAATCCGCAGGGCAACTTCGTAGCGATGGCCATCTAAGTCGGCGGCATGGACGGTGTATTGAATTGCTGGGAGAGGCATATTGACTTTAGGAAGTGGATGCTTCTACACGTTTTAATGGTTTTATCTTTGGAAGGCGTAATTTTCTTGCTTGGCGCAGATCCCACTGGAGCTGCATACCAAGCCATAAGTCTGGCGAAGTGCCAAGCCAAGAGGCAAGTCGTAATGCCATGGGTGCAGTGAGTCCAGATTTGGCGTTAAGGACTTTGGATAGTGATGTGCGTGAAATGTGCAGTTGCTCGGCCGCATCTTCAATGCGCATGCCTTCGGGAAGCCACTGCCTCAATACTTCACCAGGGTGTGCTGGATTAAGCATATTCATCATTGCTATTTTAGCGAAGCAAACTTCTTTTCAATGTCGCTCAATTGCACTGCGCCCGGGAAGCGTGAGCCATCAGTAAAGAAGATGGTGGGTGTGCCAGTGATGCCATAGGACTTAGCCAAGGCCAGGTTCTTATCAATCGGCGTAGTGCACTCGCCTTTGCCACTGGGCGCGGTGTTATTAATGGTCCAGTCAATCCATGTTTTCGTGGCATCCGCAGAGCACCAAATTTGCTTGGACTTTTGTACCGAGTCTGCAGATAGAATTGGCAATAAAAAGGTGTATACCGTCACGTTATCTAGCTGTTGAAATGTTTTTTCTAAACGCTTGCAGTAACCGCAATTGGGGTCAGCAAAAACAGCAAGTTGACGACTACCATTGCCGCGCACCATTTTGATGGCATTACTCAGAGGCAGATCAGACCAGCGAATGCGATTGAGGTCAGCCTGACGTTTTTCTGTCAGGTTTTGACCAGTAGCCAATTCAATAACTTCACCCTGAATCAGGTATTTTGCGTTGGCGTCGGTATAAAAGATTTCGCTATTGAGCTGCACTTCAAATAAGCCTGGTACTGGTGAGGCTGATACGCCTTTAATGTTGGCAGTGCTGCCTAAGCGTTTTTGTAACTCCGCTTTAATCTGCTGTGTGTTCTGAGCTTGTGCAATAGAAGAGCTGGCCAATAGGCCAATCACGCTAGCGCAAAATGCCAAGGCGGAAGCGGTATTTCGTAGACTGGTTTTCATTGCACTTCTCCTAACGCTTCTTTTATTAAATGCCGTTTCATCAAATGGCTGCGATTCACTAAGCCCATTCCCCAATTACGAATTTTTTGCTGCAGAGGGCTCGTGCTTGTAAACAATTGCTTCAGTCGATCGGTCACCCACAGTATGGCACCGGTATCACCTTGGCGTCCACGCTCATAGCGACGCAGCAAGACCGGATCCGTAATTGCTCGAAATGATTCACGTTCGCGCAGGATGCGCAGTAGGGCGGCTACATCGCGCAAGCCCAAATTTAATCCTTGCCCAGCTAAGGGGTGAATGACGTGCGCAGCATCGCCAATCAAAATCACTTTAGGCATGAGCTCCGGGCCGATCACGCGCTGCGCACGGATTTTGCGCAACGGAAACGAGCCTGGTTTCGAGTGTGGGGACAGTGTTCCAAGGGCATGGACAATCGCGCCATCCTGAAGTGCTGCAAACTCAGACTGCCATTGGTTTGCTTCGAGGGTAAGCAGCCGGGCCGCGTTTTCAGGTGAGGTTGACCACACCATCGACACCTGTTTGCCTGGGAGGGGTAGCATCGCGAGAATGTCGCCACCTGGTAAAAACCACTGATATGCGGTTTCTAAATGGGCGTTCGTGCATACAAAATTGGCGACGACTGCGCGTTGTTCATATGATTTGTGATCTGTTTGGATTTCGAGCATGGAGCGCAGGGATGAATTCGCACCATCGGCTGCAATCACCAAACTGGCTTTAATCTCACCAAGCGATTGCGCACCATCGAATCGGAGCAAGGCACCATCGGGCTCGACAAACAGATTCTCGAGTGATCCAACAATGCACTCCAATTTCGACTGAAAGCGGCAGGCTTGCTCAAGTATGTGCTCTAGTAAATCGGACTCTCCGATCCAGGCAAGCTCGGGAACGCCTGCCTCAAATGCGGAGAGATGCAGCCCATCGCTGCGTTCGCCGCGGTCGCCATAAATGCGCATATCCCGGACGACTTGGAGGCGGTGGTGATCAATGGCATCCCACACTTGCAGGGATTGCAATAGGGAGCGAGTCCCAGGAGAAATGGCATAAATGCGTTCAGCCCAGTGATCCCCGCTTGGTTTGGGGGTTTGCTGATCTATATCGGGCGCGATTTGAACCACATCAAAACCCTGTTGGGCTAAGCCCAGAGCGCAGGCTTTACCGACAATACCCCCGCCAATGATGGCAATATCGCACCGACGCGTTTTGCCGGTAGCCGGTATGGGCGTCTTGGCTGAAGAAGTGGATTTGGGTGAATTGAATGCCATAACCCGATGATATCGAAACAAGCCGAATTACAATGGAGGCATGTCTTTAAAATGCGGCATCGTCGGCCTGCCTAACGTCGGCAAATCCACCCTCTTCAATGCGCTTACCAAAGCTGGCATCGCGGCAGAAAACTATCCCTTCTGCACGATCGAGCCCAATGTAGGCGTAGTCGAGGTTCCTGACCCCCGTTTAGCTGCCTTGGCTGCCATCGTGACTCCAGAGCGCATCGTGCCGGCGGCGGTCGAGTTCGTTGATATTGCGGGCTTGGTTGCTGGTGCATCCAAGGGCGAAGGCCTTGGCAATCAATTTTTGGCCAATATTCGGGAAACTGATGCGATTACCCATGTGGTGCGTTGTTTTGATGACCCGAACGTGATTCACGTTGCTGGCAAGATCGATCCCATTGCGGATATTGGGGTGATTGATACGGAGTTGGCGCTATCCGACCTGGCTACGGTTGAAAAAACCCTGAATCGCTCCAGTAAAGCAGCCAAGTCAGGTAACGATAAAGAAGCGGCTGCCTTAGTTGCCGTTCTCAGCAAGGTCCAGGCTCATTTGAATGAGGCTCAGCCAGTACGAAGCATGAGCCTGAGTGATGACGAGAAGTTGCTTCTCAAACCCCTTTGCTTAATTACTGCTAAGCCTGCCATGTATGTGGCTAACGTGAAAGACGATGGCTTTGAGAACAATCCCCATTTGGATGCCGTGATTGCGCATGCTGCAAAAGAGGGCGCCCCAGTTGTGGCGGTTTGCGCCGCCATCGAAGCTGAGATTGCTGATCTCGACGATGCGGATAAAACCGAATTCTTAGCCGACATGGGTATGCAAGAGCCTGGCCTCGATCGGGTGATTCGTGCGGGCTATGCTTTACTTGGCTTACAGACCTATTTCACGGCAGGCGTAAAAGAGGTACGTGCATGGACGATTCGCATTGGCGATACAGCGCCGAATGCAGCAGGCGTGATTCATACTGATTTTGAGCGCGGCTTTATCCGGGCACAAACCATTGCATTTGATGACTTTATTCAATACAAAGGGGAATCGGGCGCCAAAGAGGCAGGCAAGATGCGTGCCGAAGGGAAGGAGTACGTCGTTAAAGATGGCGACGTACTGAATTTCTTATTTAACGTCTAAGTCAATTTAGCTCGCGCGAACCGCTTTTTCCAGACATTTGGATAACTCTTCATAGCGCTTCATAGCGGACTTGGTGGGCACGACGTGTTTTTTGCGACCATCTTCATCTGCGGTCATCTCAATTAAACCCATCGCGCGTAAATTTTTAAGTCGACCGTGTAAGGTCGCTTGCGAACCGAACTCAGCGAGCGAAATGAGATCACCCACCAACATAACCCGACCTTGGTGCGCGCTTAAAACAATCTTATTGAGTAAACTTTCTTCTGTGGCGTCCAATTTCTTGCCTGGATTAATGCGATCCAGCACGTCAATTAAATTGAGGAAGCGAATATAGGCAGAATTCTTAGAGTTGGATGGGCCTGGCATTATTTAAATTTTTAAACTCAAAAACCTTCGTTATATTAGTAAATATATAAACAAACAATGGTGTACACCGTTGAGCTAAGTATAAACCCTTTGTAAGTGTGACGCACTCTTTTGTCGCGCAAGAAGAAAGTATGGAATCTGTAAGGACATTTTCTAATCGTTTGTCGGTATTTCTGGTGGGCACATTAATTAGTGCGCTACTGTACAGTGCTTTATTTTTTTTCAATGACTGGATCACTGAGACCTTGAAATACGATCTCGGTGTGAGCTGGATTTACTTACCAGCGGGCCTGCGTTTATTTCTTATTTTGATATTTGGTTTGGCTGGCGCTATCGGTATTGCAGCGGCCTCCTTCGCTATTTCGTATTTTGGGGTTTTCATACCCGATTTAGTAACCTGTATTGGTATAGGCCTGATATCCGGATTTGCACCTTTATTTGCAAAGTGGGTTGTTGTTTCGAATACTTATATTAGTAATGATCTCAGTAATTTAAGCATGCAAAAAATTCTTCTTTGCATTGTGATCTATGCCTTAATGAGTTCGGCATTCCATCAGTATTGGTTTATGTTGCGCGATTTAGAGTCCGGCAGCATTAATCATTTTTTTGTGATGTTTGCCGGTGACGTCGCCGGATCGATTTTGCTGATCGCCCTCATTAAATACGGTATTGATTTAATGCGGCGTCGCCTGCCTAAAGGCCCTTAGGCAAAAAGTGCAGCGAGTGCTACGCCAGGGTCAGGCGCTCGCATAAATACTTCGCCCACTAAAAATGCATTGACCTGATGCTCTCGCATGCGCAGAACATCTGCTCGCTCCAGAATGCCGGATTCAGTCACGATGATCTTGTCGTCGCCAATGCTGCTGAGTAAGTCAATGGTGGTTTCTAGCGTAACCTCAAAGGTTTTGAGGTTACGGTTATTGATGCCCAATAAGGGTGTTTTAAGCTGGAGTGCAGCCCTAAGCTCTTCTGCATTGTGCACTTCAACCAAGACATCCATGCCCAGATCGTGTGCGCATTGCTCAAGCTCACGCATATGATCTAAATCGAGCGCCGCTGCAATGAGCAGAATCGCATCTGCACCCATGGCACGCGCTTCAAGCACCTGGTAGGGGTCGATCATAAAATCTTTGCGTAGCACTGGGAGGGCACAAGCTGCGCGTGCTACTTTTAAATAGTCACTGGAGCCCTGAAAGTACTGCACATCGGTTAATACAGAAAGGCAAGCTGCGCCGTGCTGCGCATAGCTTTTTGCAATCCATGCAGGATCAAACTCGGCGCGCAAGATGCCCTTGCTGGGACTGGCTTTTTTAATTTCAGCGATGATGCCTGATTTACCGTTGGTGATCTTGCCCTCAATCGCCGCCACGAATCCACGCGGTGTATAGAAAGGATCTTGACGCTGCGCTTCGACTTGATCACGCAATGCGTTCATTGGCATGGTGTTCAGGCCGTGCGCGACTTCAACGCGCTTAGTCGCAATAATGCGCTCTAAGATATCGCTCATGATTTAAGCTGCGTTGCCGCAATGAACTGATCTAAGGTGCTACGTGCAGTGCCATTTGCGATGGCCGCTTTAGCCATGGCAATTCCGGTGGCAATGTCGGGCGCTAGATCGGCAACATAGATTGTGGCGCCGGCATTGAGGCAAACAATGTCACTCGCAGGACCTGCCTCACCACCTAGGACGCGCAAGACAATCTGCTTTGACTCTTCGGCATTAGCTACCTGAAAGCCGCTGGTGGGCGCGGTGCTTAAACCAAAATCACGGGGATGAATCTCATATTCACTCACCAGCCCATTTTTGAGTTCACCAATGAGTGTGGGGCCTTCTAGGGAGATTTCATCAAGGCCATCGCGACCAAATACCACCATGGCATGGGTCATACCAAGGGATTGCAGTACGCGCGCCTGAATGCCGACCAACTCCGCATTAAACACACCCATCAAAATATGCTTTGCATTAGCTGGGTTGGTCAGCGGACCCAAAATGTTAAATACAGTGCGAACCCCAAGCTCTCTGCGAATGGGAACCACATTCTTCATTGCAGGGTGGTGGTTGGGTGCAAACATGAAGCCCACACCAAGTGTTGAGATACTTTCTGCAACACGCTCTGGACTGACGTTGAGATTGACGCCCAAGGACTCTAAAACATCGGCACTACCGGACTTACTGCTCACGCTGCGATTGCCATGCTTAGCAATCTTGGCGCCGGCAGCAGCGGCTACAAACATCGCTGCGGTTGAAATATTAAAGGTATGCGCACCATCACCGCCGGTACCAACTACATCGACTAAATGCCGTGTGTCCTTGATATGAACTGGAGTGGCAAACTCGCGCATGACTTGCGCCGCAGCTGCGATTTCGCCCACAGTTTCTTTTTTGGTTCGCAGCGCGACTAAAAAAGCAGCGACCAGGGTAGGCGGAATGTCGCCGCTCATGATGTGGCGCATCATGGCAGTCATGTCGTCATGACTCAGTTCACGACCGTCAATACAGCATTGCAGAGCTTCGGATGGCGTAATCGGCATGGCTTAATGCACCTTTAATTGCAGGAAGTTCTTGAGTAGGGCATGGCCTTGCTCCGACAAAATCGATTCAGGGTGGAACTGGACACCCTCGATCGGTAAGTCGCGGTGCCGTACGCCCATGATTTCACCATCGGCAGATTGCGCCGTAATCTCTAAGCACGCTGGAATAGTTTTGCGATCAATCGCGAGCGAGTGATAGCGCGTGACCGTAAATGGGCTTGGAAGATTTTCAAATACACCGGCACCGGTATGTGTAATCGCATCGGTTTTGCCATGCATGACTTTTTGCGCGCGAATGATATCGCCCCCGAAGGCTTCACCAATAGCCTGGTGGCCAAGGCAAACTCCTAAGATAGGTACTTTGCCAGCAAAGTGCTTAATCACATCCACTGAAATGCCTGCCTCGCTTGGGCTGCAAGGCCCTGGTGAAATACAGATTCGATCTGGTTTGAGTGCCTCAATCTGCGCTAGGGTGATTTCGTCGTTGCGATACACACGAACATCTTCACCCAGTTCAGCGAAATACTGCACCAAGTTATAGGTGAACGAGTCGTAGTTATCAATCATGAGGAGCATCAAGACCTCCTTGTACTAAATCCGCAGCCATTAGAACCGCACGTGCCTTGGCTTCGGTTTCGCGCCATTCAGCAGCTGGGTCAGAGTCAGCCACAACCCCAGCACCCGCTTGCGAGTGCAGCATGCCATCGCGAATGACGCCCGTACGAATCACAATGGCCACATCCATGTCGCCAGAGAAAGACAGATAGCCGGCTGCGCCACCGTAAATGCCACGCTTAGTAATCTCCATCTCATCAATAATTTCCATGGCGCGTATTTTAGGAGCGCCCGATAAAGTGCCTGCTGGAAAAGTAGCTCGGAGCACATTCATATTGCTCATGTTATCGAGTAACTCGCCCTCGACCGAGCTGACGATGTGTTGCACGTGGGAGTATTTTTCAATCACCATCGAGTCCGTGACCTTGACCGTGCCCGTCTTAGCAATGCGACCCACATCGTTGCGTGCTAAATCAATCAACATCACGTGCTCGGCAATTTCTTTTGGATCGGCTAAGAGTTCGGTTGCCAGGCGCGCATCTTCTTCGGGGGTAGCGCCGCGCGGACGCGTTCCAGCGAGAGGGCGGATGGTCACAATCTTTTGTGATTCACGCAGCTCTTGCCGTACCAAGATCTCGGGTGATGAGCCGACTACCTGTAGGTCCCCAAAGTCATAGAAGTACATATACGGTGATGGGTTTAATGAGCGTAGTGCGCGATAAAGCGCTAAGGGCGATTCAGTAAACGGCTTACTAATGCGCTGACCAATTACCACTTGCATGCAGTCTCCCGCCAAGATGTAGTCTTTGGTGCGACGAACAGCTGCTTCAAAATCAGCTGCATCAAAGCGGCGAATCAGTTCGGTTTTGGTGCTTGGCGGTGTTGCTGGCATGGTGATTGACCGACCGATGCACTGTCGCAGTTCATCTAATCTGGCTTGGGCCCGCTCAAAATCGTTTTTGATAGTGGGATCGGCATACACAATTAAGTAAATGCGGCCCGCGACATTATCAATCACGGCGAGCTCTTCAGTGAGCATCAATTGAATATCGGGTACATGTAATTCGTCTGGTAGCGTATGTTGCGCCAGACGGGATTCGATGTAGCGCACCGTGTCATAGCCAAAATACCCTGCGAGACCACCGCAGAAGCGTGGGAGGCCGGGAGGAACAGCTACCTTAAAGCGCTTAAAGTAGGCATCGACAAAATCCAATGGATTGTCGTGATTGGTTTCAACAACCGTGCCATCGGTAACGACTTCGGTAACGGGTGCGAGCGGCGTGCCAATCGAGCGAAGAATGGTTTTTGCTGGAAGGCCAATAAACGAAAAACGCCCAAAGCGCTCGCCCCCAACAACGGACTCGAGTAAATAGGTATTTTTTTGACCGCTGGTGCTGGTCAGTTTGAGGTACAGAGAGAGTGGCGTCTCTAAGTCCGCTAGGGTTTCTTGTACAAGCGGAATGCGATTAAAACCCTGCGCAGCGAGGGCATCAAATTCAGTGCGTTGCATTAGACTTTGCTCACTTCCGTTCGCATGGCCGCTATGACATCCACATAATTTGGTTTGCCAAAAATAGCTGATCCCGCAACAAAGGTGTCGGCACCCGCCTTGGCAATCGCCGCAATATTGTCGGCCTTAATGCCGCCATCGACTTCGAGGCGAATGTGTTTGCCGGTCTCCTGTTCGTAGCGATCCAGGCGAGCACGTACTGTTGCAATTTTCTCTAGCGTGCTCGGAATAAAGGATTGCCCCCCAAAACCGGGGTTTACCGACATCAGCAAAACCAAATCAATTAAATCCAAGGTGTGATCAAGATGATCCAGTGGCGTAGCTGGATTAAACACAAGGCCGGCGTAGCAGCCCTGATCGCGAATCAAGTTGAGGCTACGGTGCACATGACTACTCGCTTCGGGGTGAAAGCTAATTAAATTGGCCCCGGCCTTAGCAAAGTCTGGAATGATGCGGTCAACGGGCTCCACCATTAAATGGACATCAATCATGGCTGGTTTGCCATCTTTCACGGCATAAGAGCGGATGGCTTCGCAAACCAGAGGCCCAATGGTGAGATTGGGCACGTAATGGTTGTCCATCACATCAAAGTGCACCCAGTCTGCCCCTGCAGACAGAACGTCAGTGACTTCCGCGCCAAGGCGAGCAAAGTCAGCGGACAGAATGGAGGGGGCAATAAGGTATTGCTTTGATTGACCTAGTTCTGGCTTTTGGCTCATATTGGCTTGAAAGAAAAGAGTTTTTGACGGTCCATACCTAGATTCTAGCTTGCAGTTGCCCTCAGGATGAAGCAGAATGCCTCCATGAATTCCCACGAAATCCGTATTTCTGTACGCACCCAGTACTTGCCAGAGCAGTCCGACCCCGATAACCGGCAATTTGCCTTTGCCTACACGGTCACGATTCGCAATATTGGCACCACCCCGGTGCAGCTCATTGCACGCCACTGGCACATCACCGATGGGGACAATGCCGTGCAGGAAGTTCGTGGCCTTGGGATTGTGGGGCAACAGCCCCTTTTGCGCGAAGGTGAGCAGTTTGAGTACACCAGTTGGGCTACTTTGCCCACGCCGGCGGGAACGATGCGCGGTGAATATTTCTGCGTTACGGAGGATGCCCACTTTTTTCAGGCGCCGATTGCTGAATTTGCCCTCGTGATGCCGCGCACCCTGCATTAAGGGTATTAGCTTAGTCCTCTTTTCTACCCTTGCTGGTCCAAAAAACAATGAATAAAAGTAGGCATAAGGCAAGCAGACCCTCGAGTACAAAAAGTAGCATGGGGTATTGATCGAGTAAATTGGCAATCATGATGATGAATTGGTACCCTTTTTGTAAAGCCACGAAACAGCAATCGCTGTACCGCTGTCATCTTATCGCGATGTGCGCTCTAGTGCTGGTTTTGCTCGTGGGCTGCGCTACTCCACCTACACGAGGCCCTGGACAACGAACACCATCGATTGATAGCAGCGCTCCCGCAGCCAGCTTTAATAGCCCGATCGCTACATTTAGTCCGGTCGCGTGGCAGCAAATACCCGGCTGGCAAGAGGATGATTTGAGCGCGGCGTGGTCTGCATGGCTTGAAAGTTGCAAAGCCATGGTGAAGCGCAACAGCACGCGCTCATGGAGCGGCGTTTGCGATCGCGCCAAATCCGTTTCTGGTTCGAATCCACAGGCAGTGCGACGCTATTTTGAAGATGCGTTTCAGGCATATGCCATTCGTAGCAATTCCTCTGGCAGTGAAACAGGCTTAGTGACGGGCTATTACGAGCCGATCATGAATGGCTCGCGTGTACGTACGTCGCGATATACCGTCCCCCTATATGGCTATCCCGCAGCATGGAGTCGCAATAAACCGAATCCAGGACCAACACGCGCTGAGTTAATGGATTCGAATCTATTGCGCGGCTCAGAGCTCGTTTGGGTCGAAGATCCAGTCGCTGCAGCCTTCATGCAAATTCAGGGCTCGGGCAAAGTGAAATTGGATGATGGTACGGTTTTGCGCTTTGGCTTTGCTGGCACCAATGAGCAACCATTTAAGTCGTTTGCGCAATGGCTTTTAAATAAAGGCGAGATCACCCGCAGCCAAGCGACGATGCAGGGCATTCAGAGCTGGGCTAAACGCAACCCCCGCCGCGTGGAAGAGATGCTCAATGCCAATCCACGGTTTGTGTTCTTTAAAGAGTTGCCGAGTAATGTTAGTCCCGACTTAGGTCCGATCGGCGCGCTGGGCGTGCCATTAACAGCAGAGCGCAGCATTGCCGTTGACCTCAAAGCAATGCCGCTCGGAGCGCCTGTTTTCATTACAACCACACGGCCTTTGAGTAAACAAACCTTACGCCGCTTAGTGATGGCGCAAGATACGGGGACGGCTATTGTGGGCGGCGTTCGTGCCGATTACTATTGGGGTACGGGTGATGCTGCTGGAGAGCTTGCAGGCAGGATGAAGCAAGACGGGCAGATGTGGTTACTATTACCGAAGTAAATGCGCGCAATGATGCGCACCAAATCGCAATCGCTTAAAGGAAAAAATGCATTACGACACCATACTTACCGCCGTCGATGGCAGAGTAGCAACGGTTACCTTAAATCGCCCACAGGTCCTCAATGCTTTAAACGATGACTTGATGGATGAGTTGGGCGCGGCCTTATTGGCATTTGATGCAGACGACCAGATTGGCTGCATCATTATTACGGGGAGCGAGAAAGCATTCGCTGCTGGCGCAGACATTGCAAAGATGGCTGAGTATGGATTTCATGAAGTGTATCGACAAGACTTCATTACCCGTAATTGGGAAACCATTCGGAAAATTCGTAAGCCGGTAATTGCGGCGGTCAATGGCTATGCACTTGGCGGCGGCTGTGAACTTGCCATGATGTGCGACATGATCATTGCTGGCGATGGCGCTAAGTTTGGTCAGCCCGAAGTGAAATTAGGCATCTTGCCAGGTGCAGGCGGCACGCAGCGCTTACCCAGAGCAGTCTCTAAATCCAAGGCAATGGACCTGTGCCTTACTGGGCGCATGATGGATGCTCAAGAGGCTGAGCGCGCTGGTTTGGTGAGTCGTATTTTCCCTGCCGCAGAATTACTCACTCAAGTGGGCGGGATTGCAAAGACCATTGCCGACATGCCGCTACTCACCACCATGATGGTCAAAGAAAGCATCAATGCGGCCTATGAGATGCCTTTAAGTGAGGGCATTCGCTTTGAGCGTCGCCTCTTTCATAGCTGTTTTGGAACAGAGGATCAAAAAGAAGGCATGGCCGCATTCATTGAAAAGCGACCACCCCAATTTAAAAACTCGTAATCGAATTATTTACTGCGTTTAGGATTTGGCTAGAAATTTTTGTGCCAATGCAACCCAGTAATTCACGCCGACCGGGATCAGTGCGTCATTAAAGTCGTACGAGGGATTGTGTAGGTGGCACGGGCCCATGCCATGACCGGTACTGCGGTGATCGCCATCACCATTACCTAAAAACACATAGCATCCGGGTTTTTCTTGTAACATGAAGGCAAAGTCTTCTGCCCCCATAGTGGGATCAATTCGGACATTGACGTTTTCTGTGCCCACAAGATCCTGCATGACGCCGATGGCAAATTGCGTTTCCTGCTCATGGTTGATCGTAGGTGGGTAATTGCGTGTGAAGACAACATCGGCTTTGCAATCAAAACCTTCTGCAACATGCTGGGCAACGTCATTTAAGCGTCGCTCAATTAGGTCGAGCACCTCGTTGGTAAAGGTGCGAACTGTACCCCCAATCTGTGCGCTATCGGGAATGACATTGCTGGTCTCGCCTGCATGAAACTGCGTCACCGATAGAACAGCGGCGTCGACTGGACGCTTATTGCGGGTAATGATGCTTTGCAGTGCTGTCACCACGTGCGCTCCAGCAAGAACTGGATCGGCGCTGTTGTGCGGTAAGGCAGCATGACCACCTTTACCGCGAATGGTGATCGCGAACTCATTGCTTGATGCCATCATTGGCCCTGGAGTAACCCCAAAGTGACCCTCCGCTAAACCGGGCCAATTGTGTAAGCCGAATACAGCATCGCATGGAAATTGTTTAAACAAACCATCTTTAATCATTTCGCGAGCGCCGCCACCGCCTTCTTCAGCCGGCTGGAAGATAAAAATGATCGAGCCGGCAAAGTTACGGTGGCTTGAAAAGTAGTGTGCGGCCCCGAGCAAGATGGCAGTGTGTCCATCGTGACCGCAGGCATGCATTTTTCCGGCATGTTGCGATGCATGCGCAAACACATTTTTTTCTTGCAGCGGCAGGGCGTCCATATCGGCGCGCAAACCAATCATCTTTCCTGGGCCTGCCTCACCGTCAACGCGACCGACCACACCAGTCTTGCCTAGGCCGCGCACAATCGGAATGCCCCAGCTGGTCAGCGCTTTTGCTACCAGTTCAGCTGTACGGATTTCCTCAAAGCGCAACTCGGGATGGGCGTGGATGTCACGTCGAATGGCTTGTATGCTTGCCGCTGAATCGACGATTTCGGGAAGTAATCGCATACGAAGATCTTATCTGAAAGGCAAATCACCTGCATATTGCAATGCAATACGGTATAAATCCTAAAAAATACGAATATTGCTACAGTACGGAAACAACATTCTGGAACCTATGTCAAACACTGCCCCATCCCTTCCTTGGCTTGCGCAATACCCCGCTAGCGTACCTGCGCAGCTGGACTACAGCGCCCATCAGTCCCTGGTCGAGGTACTGGAAGATGCGTTCAGCCGCTATGCAGAGCGGACGGCGTTTTGGTGCATGGGCAAAGGCCTGAGCTACCGGGAGCTCGACACGGCATCACTGCAATTTGCCGGCTACTTACAAAGCATTGGTTTGAGTAAAGGTGCACGCGTAGCGATTATGTTGCCCAATTTGCCGCAATACCCCGTTGCCTTATACGGAATTATGCGGGCAGGGTATGTGGTGGTGAGCGTTAATCCTCAGTACACCGCTCATGAATTGGAGTTTCAGTTGCGCGACAGCGGCGCAGAAGCGATTGTGTTTTTGGAGCATTTTGGTAACACCCTAGAGCAAGCGCTCCGCATTAATCCAGGGCTGCCAATCAAGCATGCGTTTGTCAGTAGCATTGGCGAGTTTTTGGGTTGGCGTGGTCCTTGGCTAGATCGTTTTATTCGAACATTTAAACGCAAGGTCGAGCCCTATACCTTGCCAAAAAACCTCAATTGCTTGCAACTTAAGCCAACGCTTGATTTGGGTAAGCGGGTGCAATACCAAAGACCGCCTCTGAATGGCGATTCAATTGCCTTATTGCAATACACCGGCGGTACTACGGGTGTGAGCAAAGGCGCCATTTTGACGCACCGTAATTTACTGGCCAATCTATTGCAGGTCGAAACTTGGCTCAGGCCAATTGAGAAGGTCAAGCCTATTCGGCAATGGAATTTTTTATGTGCACTGCCGCTGTATCACATCTTTGCTTTTACGGGATGCGGCCTTTTGGGTATGCGCTTGGGCGCAAAAATTATCTTGGTTCCGAATGCCCGTGATGTTCCCAATTTGGTCGGAATCTTAAAAGAGTTTCCGGAGATTAATTTTTTCCCCGGTGTAAATACCTTGTTTCAGGCCCTGCTGAATAATGCTGACTTTGCTAAGCTGGATTTCTCGCAATGGGTACTGACGATTGGTGGCGGCATGGCGGTACAAAAATCGGTAGCAGACCGCTGGAAAGCCCTGACCGGTGTTGCGATCGCTGAGGGCTACGGCCTGTCCGAAACCGCACCTGTAGCCTGTTGCAATACGCCCTTGATTGAATCATTTACTGGCGGCATTGGCTATCCACTCCCCGATACGGAGTTGTCGATTCGAGATGAATTAGGAGCGCCATTGCCAGCAGGAGAAGCGGGCGAGATTTATATTCGCGGTCCGCAAGTAATGCAAGGGTATTGGAATCAAACAGAAGAAACCGCGAATGCAATCACAGCAGATGGATTCTTTAAAACAGGTGATATCGGCGTGATGGACTCGACTGGTTTTTTTCGTATCGTCGATCGTAAAAAAGACATGATTACGGTTGCTGGATTTAAGGTGTATCCGAATGAAGTAGAGGATGTCGTTGCATCAATACCCGGCGTATTGGAATGCGCTGTTATCGGCATCGAATCCGCATCGGGTGAACTTGTGAAGCTGTTCGTTGTGTCAGACGACCCTGATTTGACTGCGGAGCGGATTATGGCGGTATGCGGAGAGCAGCTCAGCCCCTACAAGCGCCCGAGTGCGATCGAGTTTACGGAGAGCCTGCCTAAAAATAACGTCGGCAAGATACTGCGGCGCGTACTACGCGATCAAGCGCGCAACACGGTCTGAGTCAAGCGCATCAGCTGCAAACTGCATTGCTGCTAAGGGATAAGCATGATTGCTTTGGTGTCGACATTCTGCGGGCAGTGACTGTACAACCCCTAAGAGGGGCGCTGAAATTCGTGACCGTAGTGTGTCGATATTCTCATGCAAGTAGGGCATATCCGCATCCATGGTATTCGCTACCCATCCGGCAAGCGTAAGGCCACGCTGGGCAATTGCTGCAACGGTTAAGAGGGCATGATTAATGCAGCCCAGGCGCAGCCCAACCACGAGGATGACTGGCATCTGCAGGGCCTCGGCTAAATCCCCTAAATCCTGCTCTGCATTGATTGGCACCAAAAAGCCTCCTGCGCCTTCCACCACAATCCAGTCGGCCTGCGCCCTGATACGCTCGCACGCCGAAAGCATGGTGGAGAGCGCTAGCGTGACGCCCATGGATTTGGCTACTAAGTGGGGTGCTGCGGGGGTTGGTAATACATAAGGGCATAGATCATTTGCATTCCCCGGATAGCCCGATGCTAATTTGAGTGACTCCAGGTCTTCATTCACTGTAAGGCCTGCGGACGACTGACTTGTTCCAGCGACCACGGGTTTAAATCCGATGACCGGTTGATTGGGTGCAAGCGCTTTGATTTTGAGAATTAGCGCAGAAGCAATCAGCGTCTTACCTACCTCGGTATCGGTACCGGTAATAAAAAATCCACGCTTACGTAATTGACTCATACTGATTTCGTTTCGCTAGAGATATAAACGAGGGCTTCTATTTTTTGTAACTCGGCAATGAGTTCGCGCACTGCTTGGGTGCTGTGATTGGCCGAGAACGTAATCCGCAGGCGCGCACTGCCTTCCGGAACGGTTGGCGGACGTATCGCCGGAATCCAGTAACCTGCCTCGTCTAATTGTTTTGATGCTGATAGTGCCGCGGCATTACTCCCCAATACCAGCGGCTGAATCGGAGTCATCGACGAACTAATTTGCCAATGATCAAGTTGTAATTCTTGATGCCAAATAGCAATCAGTTGATTTAAATGGGCACGTCGTGCCTGACCCTCCTCACCTTCAATCAAATGCAAACTCGCCAGCACCGTATGCGCAATGGCGGGAGGGGTGGCAGTGCTGTAAATGTACGGCCGTCCTTTTTGAATCAAGCACTCCATTAGTAGTTTATGAGCGCAGACAAAGGCGCCACTAACACCAGCAGCCTTACCGAGGGTGCCAATATAGACAATGCGATTCGATTGAATTTGGAAGTGCTCCAAAATACCGTGACCGTATTTTCCGAGCACACCAAAGCCGTGTGCGTCATCGACAATCAGCAGTGCATCATGGGCTTCTGCAATCGCTAGTAGATCGGCTACCGGAGCTAGGTCGCCATCCATGCTAAAGACACCGTCCGTCACAATCAATTTGTGTGCCGCTGAATCCGCTTGCAGCATTTCGTTTAAAGCAGCCAGCTTCGTGTGATCGAATAAATGAACGCTTGCTTTTGTCTGCGCCGCCGCCAGTTTGACGCCATCGATTAAGGATGCATGATTTAACTTGGCGGAATAGATGCTAATGCCAGCATTCTGTTTTGCTGCTTGCAATCCCACTCCCAATCCCGCTAGCGCAGTAATCGCAGTGATATTGGCAAGATAGCCTGTGCAAAAGAAGAGCGCGCGCGCATCGTCGATATGTTTCTGTTGTGTGCGAGCTAATTCTGTTTCAAGTAAGTCGTGTGCCACACTATGACCGCTGATGAGGTGAGAAGCGCCACTACCAACACCATACCGTTCTGCGCCTTCAGCCATTGCTGCGATAAGCCGCGGGTGATTAGCAAACCCCAGGTAATCATTGCTGCAAAATGCCTTCAGTAGGCGGCCTGCTACTTTGACTTCGACATCGCAAGCGCTTTGCGTTTGCTTGAGGCGACGTCTCAACAGTGAGGCATCCAGGGCGTCTAGCTGTTGCTGCGCAAGCGCAAGGGCAGTGAACGGAGTTGTGCTGGACTTCATGGTTTTTATGCGCGCAGGACGTCTTCCACTACTCGCTGAATGCGCTGACCCATTGCCATGGTTTCATCGGCGCTCAGTATGTAGGGCGGCATGACGTAGACAGTAGAGCCAATGGGTCTTACCAAAACACCTTCCTCAATGCCGCGTGTAAAGACTTCACGTGCAAAGGCACCTGGCTTATTCAATGCATCATGGACAACATCAAAAGCCAAGATCATACCTTGTTGTCTTGGGTGTTCAATGCGCTTATCTGACTTGGTCCACGCAAATGCAGATGCTAGATCGTGCGCGCGCTGCAGATTGCTATTTAAAACATCTTCCGTTTCAAAAAGATCAAGGCAGGCTAGCGCAGCAGCGCAGGCTAAGGGATTGCCAGTGTAAGAGTGGGAATGCAAAAATCCGCGGGTAGTGTCATCCGAATAGAAGGCCTGATAAATGGCGTCAGTTGTCAGGCACAGTGACAGCGGTAAATAGCCGCCACTAATTCCTTTGGAGAGAGTGATGAAGTCAGGCCAAATGCCCGCATGCTCACAGGCAAAAAACTTGCCCGTTCTGCCGCATCCCACGGCAATTTCGTCGGCAATCAGGTGAACACCATACTGGTCACACAGTGCACGGGCACGCTGAAGATAGATTGGCGGGTGCATCGCCATTTGTCCTGCACATTGCACAAGTGGCTCGAGTATGAGAGCAGCAATATGATGGTGTTCCCGTTGCAAAAGCTTTTCTAATGCATCCGCGGCACGCAGCGCAACCTCAGTCGCTGATTCTCCATCCTGCGCTTGACGACTATCAGGCGACATCACGGTGAACACATCTGAAAGCAGTGATCCGTACGCGGTCCGAAACAAAGGTACATCGGTTACGGCCAATGCCCCTAGGGTTTCGCCGTGGTAACTGTTTTGTAAGCAGACGAAGCGTGATTTCTCAGGCTTGCCGGAAAGTTGCCAATAGTGGTGACTCATCTTTAAGGCAATCTCAACGGCAGAAGCACCATCCGATGCGTAAAAAGCATGGCCTAAGCGATGCTGCGTTAAAGCGGAGAGGCGTTCCGAGAGCTCGATGACGGGCTGGTGTGTAAACCCTGCCAGCATTACATGCTCAATTTTTTCGAGTTGAGCCTGAATGCGTTGATTAATAAAGGGGTTGGAATGACCAAATAAATTGGTCCACCAGGAGCTGATGCAATCCAGAATGGGCTTATCTTGATCGTCATACAGCCAAGCACCCTTCCCTCGCGCAATTGTCACCAAGGGCATGTGCTCATGGTGCTTCATTTGTGTGCACGGGTGCCATACCGACGCAAGACTGCGCAAAATCCACTCGTCTGTTTGCTTGGGCTGGCTTACCGATGTCGTCATGAGTGATATTTGACCATTAGTTTTCGGCTTGAAGTGGATTCATCTGTTATGTTTATGGCTTATTCCCACCTTTTTTGGAATTTCCTTATGTCCCAAAGTCAAGTCCTCGAAAAACCCCTGATTCAAGCGAAGTCCGCATCGGTCGCCAAAGCAAGTGTTTCCGAGGGTGACTGGACGGTAGCGGGGGTCGAAGCCTTGTTTGCCTTGCCGTTTAATGATTTGCTTTTTCGTGCCCAAGAAGTGCACCGCGCTTATTTCCCCGAAGGTGACGTGGAATTAGCTACCCTGCTATCCATTAAGACCGGTGGCTGTCCAGAAGATTGTGGCTATTGCCCCCAAGCGGCGCGGTACAACACCGATGTGAAGGCCAACAAACTGATGGATTTAGAGGAAGTGCTTGAGGCGGCGAAGGCAGCGAAAGCGGCTGGCTCTAATCGATTCTGTATGGGCGCAGCCTGGCGTGAACCCAAAGACCGTGATATTGAAAAGGTGTCCGCCATGATTCGGGGCGTCAAAGCGCTGGGTCTCGAAACCTGCGCCACACTGGGCATGCTCGAGCCAGAGCAGGCCAAGGCGCTGCAGGGCGCGGGATTGGATTTTTATAACCACAATCTGGATACCAGCGAAGATTTTTATCGCTCGGTCATTAAGACCCGTGACTATCAGGATCGCTTGGATACGATCTCTCATGTTCGTGCTGCTGGAATGTCGGTGTGCTGTGGTGGCATTGTGGGTATGGGTGAATCGCGCGAGCAGCGCGCCGCTTTTATTGCCCGCTTAGCTAATTTGAGTCCGTATCCTGAGTCGGTACCCATCAATCACTTGGTTCCGGTAGCCGGTACGCCACTGGCTGATCAGCCGCCGATGGATCCGCTGGAGTTTGTGCGGACCATTGCCGTGGCACGCATCACCATGCCAAAAGCCCGGGTACGTTTATCGGCCGGAAGGCAAGAGCTGGGCCGAGCCGTCCAAGCAATGTGCTTTCAGGCAGGCGCCAATTCGATTTTTTATGGCGATCAATTGCTGACAACGGGTAACCCAGAAGCCGAGGAAGATCGCGCACTTCTGGCCGAATTGGGCCTCAAGACAAAGCAACACGTGAAGGCGGAAGTCACGGTATAGTTTTGTCCATGCCTATGTCATTGCTGGACCGATTCATTACGGAGTTTGATGTCGCTTTGCGATCCCTTGCTGGCGGCGCTCAGGCCCATCGTGTAATGCCAACAGCAGAAAGTGCAAGCACCCTTGATGCTGCTGAACGTGCCCATGCGGCTGGGCTCATGCGTGTTAATCACGTGGGCGAAGTGTGCGCCCAAGCCCTATACCAATCGCAAAAAATCGTGGCACGCAGCTCAGAAACACGCGCCATGCTCGACCATGCGGCACAAGAGGAAATGGACCATATGGCCTGGTGTGAAGAGCGCCTGTCTGAGCTCGGCTCGCACACCAGTTATCTAAATCCGATCTGGTATGCCGGTTCTTTTGGGATCGGATTACTGGCTGGCTTGGCCGGCGATCGATGGAGTTTGGGCTTCGTTGCGGAAACCGAAAAGCAGGTCGAAAAGCACCTCAATAGCCACCTTGAAACCTTGCCGCTAGCAGATGCGCGCTCGCGTGCCATTGTTGATCAGATGCGCCGCGATGAAATCGATCACGGCCAATCAGCATGGGATGCCGGCGGCCAGCCTTTGCCGCAGCCCATCAAAAATGCCATGGAGGCCATATCCAAAATCATGACGACGACAGCATATAAGGTGTAAATCGGGTTTGATTATCTAAACCCAATAAAACTAAGGATATTATTCGCTCTAAGTATAATAATACTGTATATATAAACAGTATTAATTTAGATAATTAAGTAATATATCTAAGATACCTTCTTAAGTATATTTTCCAAGCCCTTGTTTCGGGTGACTATTTTTCAAAAGCTTAAATGAATAGTCATCGCTAAGTGACTGTAAACAATAGAGAAAATCCAAAAAAAACCCATTAAAACACTTGACCCTCTGAATCCCTTCCTCTAAAGTGGGAAGAAGTGTGAAAAAGTGGGGTAAATGGTGTTTCAAGGTGCGTCAGCTCTCAATTTAGATGCAAAAGGCCGCATGTCTGTGCCGGCAAAGCATCGTGACGCCTTGCTCGTGCAAGGTGAGGGAAGAGTGACCTTAACAAAACACCCCGATGGTTGTTTGATGGTTTTCCCACGCCCTGAGTGGGAAGCCTTTCGAGCGCGTGTAGCGCAGTTACCAATGGATGCCCATTGGTGGCGTCGAATTTTTCTAGGCAATGCAACCGAACTTGATCTCGACAGTGCAGGGCGAATTTTGGTGAGCCCCGAACTACGATCCGCTGCGGGTATTCAGCGTGAAGTCATTCTGCTTGGTATGGGTAGTCACCTTGAGTTATGGGATGCAGCAACGTACGCAACAAAAGAGCAGGCCGCAATGATGCAAGGTGTGCCGGACGCCCTCAAACAATTTACTTATTAATGACAGGGCCGCATGAATCAGACTCATCGCCCAGTCTTACTGGCCGAGGCGGTAACTGCACTATTGGAAAGTCCTTTATTGCAAGCAGAATCCTCCGAGAAATCCATTTTGATCGACGGTACCTTCGGGCGCGGCGGTCATACACGAGCACTCTTGGAAGCGATTCCATCCAATGCAAATTTGATTGCATTCGACAAGGATCTGCAAGCGATTGCAGAAGCAAAAAAGATAAGCGACACGCGCTTTCAGATTGTTCACAGCAGCTTTGCATACATGGATCAGCATGCCGAGCCTGCATCGGTAGCAGGGGTGCTGCTCGATTTGGGTATCAGCTCGCCACAAGTAGACGAAGCCGAGCGTGGCTTTTCATTTCGTCGCGATGGGCCGCTTGATATGCGCATGAATACTACGACTGGATTAACGGCGGCACAGTGGTTGAATCAAGCTGGCGTGGATGATATTGCGCGCGTAATTAAAACCTACGGCGAAGAGCGCTTCGCCTTGCCGATTGCGAAAGCGATCTTTGCGCGCCGTGAATTGAATCAGCCCTTGGCGACCACCTTAGATTTAGCCAACCTGGTTGCTGGCGTTGTTAAAAAACGCGAGCCAGGACAGGATCCAGCAACGCGGACCTTTCAAGCGCTGCGCATCTTCATCAATAAAGAGTTAGATGATCTGGCCAGTGGGCTGAAAGCAGCCTTGGATTTACTCAAGCCAGGTGGACGTTTAGTTGTCATCAGCTTTCACTCCCTAGAAGACCGCATCGTCAAGCAGTTTATGCAAATGCACTCAGCAGTGGAGGTGCCACGTGGTTTGCCAATTCGTGCAAAAGATTTACCGCAGGGAGATTTAGAACTCATTGCTAGAGTTAAGCCAAGCAGCGTTGAAGTTAGTGAGAATCCGCGCGCACGTTCAGCAGTAATGCGGGTAGCGCAAAAACGCAGTCTAGAGGCCGGCCTCATTTATCGACGACAGGTGAGCCAATGAATCGGGCCACACTAACCCTACTCGCTTTATTACTAATCTGTGCGCTATCGCTCGTATCGGCACAGCAGCGTGGTCGCAAGCTGGTTACTGCAATTGAGCGCGCACAAATAGAAGAGCGCAAACTCAATCAAGAGTGGCTTCGCCTTGAATACGAACAACGCAATCTGTCTAAATCAGCTCGGATTCGGGATGTGGCGCGCAATCAACTCAATATGAGTCCCATCTCACCCAATCGAACCATTTATTTGCGAGAAGATCGGTGAAGCGAGTCGGATTCTCAACCACGCCTAATTTAGTGTTGCGCCTGCCGATGTGGCGGTCGCGCTTAATGCTGTTCATGTTGTTTGTCGCGTTTGCTGCCCTTGTACTACGCGCACTTTGGATTCAGGGTCCTGGTAATGCGTTCTACGAGGCCAAGGCAGTTAAGGGAACGCAGCGTGAACTTGAGATGTCGGCTAGCCGCGGAAAAATATTGGATCGCAACGGCCAAGTCATTGCAACCAGCCTTGAGGCAAAAGCAGTGATTGCCTATAACGATACGATTCCAAAAGATTTATCCGATGAAAAAATCAAGCAGCTTGCAGCCTTGCTCGAGATGCGTGAAGCTGATGTTCGAAAAAAATTAAAAGATGAGCGTAACCAAGTTTTCTTAAAGCGGCAGGTTGATCCTGCAGTGGCTCAGCAAATCCGCAAGTTAGAAATTCCAGGCATTGGATTAAATAATGAGTTTCGTCGCTTTTATCCCGAAGGCGAGGCAATGGCCCACGTAGTGGGTTTCACCAATGTGGAAGATCGCGGTCAAGAGGGGATGGAGCTATCGCGCGAAAACGATTTGGCTGCGAGTACCGGTAAGCGACGTGTTGTGGTCGATCGCCTGGGGCGCATCGTCGAAGATATGGGCGTTTTGCAGTTACCGCAAAACGGCAAGGATTTAAAACTCTCGGTTGATAGCAAGATTCAATACATTGCTTATAACGCATTGAAAGATGCGGTTGAAAAACATCGCGCCAAAGCGGCCGGAGCAGTTGTCATTAACGTGCAGACGGGTGAAATTTTAGCGCTCGCCAATTGGCCAAGCTATAACCCAAACGATCGCAAGATATTAAGTGGCGAACAGTTACGCAATCGTGTGATGACCGATACGTTTGAGCCGGGCTCAACCATTAAGCCATTTACCGTTGCACTGGCCATGGAAAAAGGGCAAGTGAACCCCAATACAGTGATGGCGATTGGCGCTAAGTATTTGGTTGGACCTAAACCTATTACTGATACCCACCCTTATCCATCGCTGACGGTGGCAGAGGTAATCCAAAAATCCAGCAATATTGGTACCTCTAAGTTGGCAATGAATATGCCAGCCAGCGAAATGTGGGACTTATTTACTGCTGTTGGATTTGGTCAAGCTCCCAAGGTTGGATTTCCCGGTGCCGTTGCGGGCCGGGTGCATCCCCATCAAAAATGGATGCCAACTGATCAAGCGCGGATTGCGTTCGGCTATGGCATATCAACCTCACTTTTTCAGATGGCTCGCGCCTACACCATCTTCGCTCGCGATGGCGAGTTGGTTCCGGTCACGATAGAACATAGCCCAGATTACAAACCCGGTACACGCGTTATCTCGGCAAAAACAGCAATCGAGATGCGTAGCATGTTGGAGTCGGTAACTGAGCCTGGGGGTACTGCGCTGAAAGCCCACGCTGAGGGTTATCGCGTTGGCGGTAAAACAGGTACGGCCCATAAGGTAGCAGGCAAGGGCTATGCCACCAATAAATACTTAGCTTATTTCACGGGTATTGCGCCGATGAGCGCCCCACGGATTGTGGTGGCAGTGATGGTCGATGAGCCCACTGCAAATGGTTACTATGGCGGCCAAGTTGCGGCGCCTATTTTCTCAACTATTGTTTCTGAAACGCTTCGCGCAATGAATGTTGCGCCGGATAGCACAGTTAAAAATATGGTGCAGCGAGATGATGCGATTAAGCCCGCTACAGCTGCGCCAATTCAACGCGTCGTGTTAACACAATGATGGCTACTTTCATTAAGCCAGAGCAAGCCATCGATCACCTACGGCGATTGGCTTTGCCAACGGCGCGCATCGTGAGCGATACACGGCAAATCAAGGTGGGCGATATCTTTTTTGCTTACCGGGTAGGGCATGGTGCTGCCATACAGGATAGCCGCGCCTACATTGCAGAGGCTTTAGATGCTGGGGTCGCTGCGGTTATTTATGACCTAAGGGATTTAGAAGAAATTCCAGCCTTGAGTGATCCACGTTGTTTCCCGCTAGAAAATTTATCTGCCCATGCGGGGCCAATCTGCTCTGAATGGTACGGTAAGCCGAGCAGTCAGATGATGGTGTTTGGGGTAACTGGAACGAATGGCAAGACGAGCATTACGCAATGGCTTTCTCAAGCCTTAGATCGCCCTAAGTCGCGTGCAGCTGTAATCGGTACCTTAGGTATTGGTTTTCCAGGGCATTTAGAGGCAACAGGCTACACCACGCCAAATGCTGCACGCTTACAAACCGAACTCAAAACACTTTTAGATTCCAATGCAAAGCAAATTGCCATGGAAGTCTCTTCACACGCCCTAGAACAGGGACGCGTTCATGGCGTCCAATTCAGCACCGCTGTGTTTTCCAATTTGAGTCAAGACCACTTGGATTACCACGGCAGTATGGCGGAATATGCAGCAGTCAAGTTTCGTTTGTTTCAGTTCCCTGGCTTACAGAATGCGGTCATTAACTTAGAAGATCCTTTGGGTCGTGAATTAGCCATGCAGATGTTGGCAAAGACAGGCGTTCAGGTGTGGGGCTATGCGGTTGACCACAAGGTCTTTGCCGGCTTTGAAAAGTTCGGTAAGCGACTGCATGCTATTTTTTCAAGCGGCATGCAGTTTAAGGATTATGGCTATCAGGGTGTATTTGAATGGCAAGACCATGGCAGGACTGAAGTCAATGTTCCGGTTGTGGGCGACTTTAATCTAAGTAATTGCCTTGCAGTCTGGGCCTGCCTATTGGCTAGTGGCATGGATGTGATTGAGGCAGGTAAGCGCATTGCACTTTTAAAGCCAGTCAGCGGAAGAATGGAAATGGTGCTCGGCAACTCACGTAGCACAGGCCCATTAGTTATTGTTGACTACGCCCATACCCCAGATGCACTAGAAAAAGTATTGAGTACCTTGCGCCCCATCGCAAGCCAGCGAGCAGGAAAGTTGTGGTGCATTTTTGGTTGTGGCGGTGATCGCGATGCGAGCAAGCGACCGCTCATGGGGCAGATTGCGGCAGAGTTAGCTGACCATACTATTTTGACCAGCGATAACCCACGCTCCGAGAATCCAGAAAAAATCAGCGCCGATATTCAAGCTGGAATGGGTAATGGCAAGTCAGTACAAGTCATCCTAGATCGTGCTGCAGCGATCCTTAGCGGAGTTCGGCACGCAGAAGTGAATGATGTTGTATTGATTGCAGGTAAGGGCCACGAAACAAGCCAAGAGATTAATGGCAGAAAAGTAGATTTTTCAGATCAAGAACATGTTTTATTGGCTAGTGGAGGCTCCGTCTAATGGCGATGACTACCTTGGGCCAAATCCATGCATTTTTACCATCCAGTAAATTGATCAATATTTCTAAGGCGGCTGCGCAAAGCTATCTAATCGATTCCATTTCTACGGATAGTAGGGCGATTGAGGGTGGGTCCCTCTTTATCGCACTTAAGGGCGAGCGCTTTGATGCGCATCAATTCCTAGGCGCGGTTAGTGCTGCCGGAGCAAGCGCCGCACTGATTGAAGATGAGAAGGCGTGCCCAAATCAGCTTCCCGCAGTATGCGTTGCTGACACGCGAATTGGTTTAGGTGATTTTGCTGCAGCATGGCGGCAGCAATTTACATTACCGCTAGTGGTGGTAACTGGTAGTAACGGCAAGACTACCGTGAAAGAGATGATCGCAGCTATCTTTAGCGCGGCAGTAGGTAAAGAAGCAACTCTGGTTACGCCAGGCAATTTGAATAACGATATTGGACTGCCGCTGACGATATTGCGTTTGCGTGAGCACCATCGATTGGCTGTGATTGAGCTCGGAATGAATCATCCGGGCGAGACGGCCTACCTTGCTAATATCGCTAAGCCAACAATTGCGCTTATCAACAATGCCCAGCGGGAACACCAAGAATTTATGGAGACCGTTGATGCGGTTGCGCATGAGCATGCGGATGCAATTGCATCGTTGCCAGCAGATGGTGTTGCGGTTTTTCCAGCAGACACTTCGTTTAGTGCCGAGTGGCGCAAAAAAGCCAGCGGGCGCCGCTACATTGACTTTGCACTCAATGGCCCTGCAGCAGTTAGTGGCATGCTCTTGGAAGACGGTGCGCTTGAAATAAAAACAAGCGACGGAATCATCCATGTTCGACTTTCCGTGCTCGGTGAGCACAATCTGCGTAACGCCCTTGCCGCGACGGCTGTAGCCTTAGCTGCAAAGGTAGATTTAGAGGCTATTCGCCTTGGATTGGAATCATTTCAGGCGGTCAGCGGCCGAATGATGGCAAACCAATTGGGCACTTGCCTGTTGATTGATGACAGCTATAACGCCAATCCCGACTCAGTACGCGCTGCAATTGACGCCCTTAGTCAGGCTAGCCAAAAAACCTGTTTGGTCCTGGGTGACATGGGTGAAGTGGGATCAAATGGCCCAGAGTTTCATTATGAGGTTGGCGCCTATGCGGCAGAGCGTGGCATTGCGCACTTATGGGCGCTAGGAGAGCAAACGCAGGCTTCAGTACGCGGCTTTAATGAATTCAATGGACGCATCGGAAGTAGTAATGCGGCAATCCATTTTGAAAGCATCGACGCCTTAAACGCACGGGCGGTGACCGTTGCCGATTTATTTTCTGAGGGCGCCTCAGTATCTCAGCCCTATGCAGTACTAGTAAAAGGATCACGTTTTATGCGCATGGAGCGAGTAGTAGCGGCGTTAAAAGACACGCTGGCGGAGGTTAAAGCATGCTCTTAATCTTGGCGCAGTGGTTACAAGACGATTACAGTTTTTTCCGAGTATTTAATTACATTACCTTCCGCGCCGTGATGGCGACATTGACGGCATTGTTGATTGGTTTGATTTCGGGGCCCTGGGTTATTCGGAGATTGACTGAGTTAAAAATGGGTCAGGCAGTTCGTACTGATGGACCACAAACGCATTTAGTCAAATCAGGAACGCCAACCATGGGCGGTGTGCTCATTCTGATTGGCATATTTACCTCATGTGTTTTATGGGCTGACCTGACCAATCGATTCATCTGGATTGTGATGCTGGTTACATTTGGCTTTGGCTTGATCGGCTGGGTTGACGATTACCGCAAAGTTGCTCGCAAAGACCCAAAGGGAATGGCGTCGCGCGAAAAGTTTTTCTGGCAAACCGTAATTGGATTATTTGCTGCAATTTATTTGGCATTCTCTGTATCTGAGGTTAACAACTTAAAAGTGCTGCAGTTATTCATTGACTGGGTGCAGAGCGGTTTTTCATTGGACCTACCAGCCAAATCAAACCTCTATCTTCCCTTTGTGAAAGAAGTTAGCTATCCACTGGGAGTGATGGGCTTCATCATTTTGAGTTACTTGGTAATTGTTGGCAGCAGTAACGCAGTCAATTTAACGGATGGCCTTGATGGTCTGGTCATCATGCCCGTGATTTTGGTCGGGGCTGCACTGGGCGCGTTTGCCTATGTAATGGGTAACGCAATCTACGCGAAGTATTTACTGTTTCCATTTATTCCTGGGGCAGGTGAGTTGATGATTTTCTGCGGCGCCATGGGCGGCGCGGGCCTCGCCTTCCTTTGGTACAACACCCATCCTGCACAGGTCTTTATGGGCGATGTTGGCGCTTTAGCTCTAGGCGGCGCCCTTGGAACCATTGCGGTGATTGTGCGCCAAGAGATTGTTTTGTTTGTGATGGGCGGTATTTTTGTTGCCGAAACGGTTTCCGTGATGATGCAGGTGATTTGGTTCAAATACACCAAAAAACGCTATGGCGAAGGACGCCGCATTTTTCGGATGGCACCACTGCACCACCATTTTGAACTGGGTGGTTGGCGCGAAACCCAAGTCGTTGTTCGTTTTTGGATCATCACTATCTTATTGGTGCTGGTTGGTTTATCTAGCTTGAAATTACGGTAATCAGTAGACGATGCGCAATGTAAAAGATCCATTTATTTGTCCTGAGCTGAGTAGAGCGCAAGCACTCTCAGTTGAGCCAACACGCTTTTTAATTCTGGGGCTGGGTGAGTCTGGAATCGCAATGGCGAAATGGTGCTTGCGTCATGGTGCGCATACTCGCTTGGTTGATACGCGCGAGCGAAGCGCCCTCAATGAAAAACAACGGGCACAACTAAGCGAACTGGAGCTTGCTGGTCTAACCGACATGCATTTTGGTAGCTGGGACGCCAGTATGTTGGATCACATTGATGTGATTGGCATATCACCAGGGCTATCGCCAATTGCGGAGCCAGCACAATCGATTTTGGCAGCAGCACAGGAAAAAGGTATTCCGGTGTGGAGTGAGATCGAGTTCTTTGCCCGCGGTATTGCCGCGCTGGAGCGGGAATCGGTTGCCGAGGTAGTGGACCATGAGGGTTGGACTTACCAACCTAAAATCATCGCCATTACTGGCACGAATGGCAAAACAACCACAACGGCACTAGTGGGCCAGTTGTGTGAGCGTGCCGGTAAAACAGCGGCAGTGGCTGGCAATATTAGCCCCGCAGCACTGGATAAGCTAATGGCTTGCCTGGATAGCGCCGATGGATTGCATGATCTGCCGGAGTTATGGGTGCTCGAGTTATCGAGTTTTCAATTGCACTTTACCTATAGCCTCAATCCCAGCGCAGCAACGGTTCTCAATTTAAGTCAGGATCACTTGGATTGGCATGGCGATATGCAGGCCTATGCCACTGCTAAAGCCGCTATTTTTGGACCCAGCAGCATTTGTATTGTGAACCGGGATGAAGTTGAATTAAATCGCTTGCTAAGCAGTCAATTAGAAGATCGGCAGATCATTCACTTCGGCTCAAATCGGCCGGATGAGCCAGGGTCATTTGGTATTGAGCGCGATCCTCAGGCTGGAGGAATTGATTGGTTAGTTTGGGCTGAGGTGGATGAGAATGCTGAGTTAGAAAAGCCCAAGCGGCGACGCAAAGCGATGGCAGAAGAAGCTGAGCCACTACGCTTAAAGCGCTTAATTCCGGCAGATGCGCTACGTATCCGCGGCAAACACAATGCTCTCAATGCCCTGGCTGCCTTGGCATTAGCACGCGCAGTTGGCTTGCCGCTCAATAAATTACTGCATGGTTTGCGCGAGTACCGCGGTGAACCGCATCGCGTACAAAGCGTTGCTGTCATTCGGGATGTCGAGTACGTTGATGACAGTAAAGGAACCAATGTAGGTGCTACCGTTGCGGCTCTGAATGGCCTTGGCGACGCAACCGGTTCTAAAAAGATTTGGTTAATTGCGGGCGGCGATGGCAAAGGCCAAGATTTTTCGCCCCTCTTTGATCCAGTGCAGCGTTTTGCAAAAGGCGTTCTATTGATTGGTAAGGATGCGCCGCTTATTCAAGATGCGCTGCAAGCAACCGGCGTTGTAGTAGAGCACTGCGAAACGATTGCGGTCGCAGTGAAGACTGCTTCAGAGCGCGCAACTTCAGGAGATGTGGTTCTCCTTTCTCCAGCATGCGCCAGCTTTGATCAGTTCAAGGATTACGTCCACCGTGCTGCTGTATTTGTATCTGAGGTGGAAGAGCTGGGAATGCAGTTTTCCGACTCTAGTCTTGAGGCAGATTGTTCGTCTGGGGTAAGCGCATGAACCTTAATCGCTTTTGGAATTACTCCCGCGGCGGTATCACTGGCTTTCGAACTGGCTTACGTGATGCCGTTACAGGAGTAGAGCAAACGCGCTCGCGCATGATGGAATATGACCAGTTGCTGGTATGGGCAGTCGTTTCATTGGCGCTCATTGGTTTGGTGATGGTGTACTCCGCATCGATTACCTTAGCCGACGGTCCGAAGTATAAAAACTACAGTAGCAATCACTTTCTGATTCGGCATTTGATTTCACTCACGATTGCCACGGTAGTTGGCTTGTGTGTGTTTCGGATTCCAGTAAAGATGTGGGACAAGCTTGCGCCGATTCTATTCGGAATTACCATCCTATTGTTGATTGCAGTCCTGATCCCTGGAATCGGTAAAGGCGTGAACGGAGCGCGCCGCTGGATCTCCTTTGGGTTTATGAATTTCCAGCCATCGGAGCTGATGAAGTTTGCCGTTGTCATTTTTGCTGCGAGCTATACCGTTCAGCGCCAAGAGTATCTCCACTCGTTCGTGAAGGGTTTGGTACCAATGGGTGTTGCTGTCATGATCATTGGCGCATTGCTGCTATGGCAGCCGGATATGGGCGCTTTCGTAGTGATTGCTTTAATTGCCTTTGGTATTCTTTTCTTGGGCGGAATTAATGTGAAGTTATTTGGTGGCTTGGTGGTTGCTGGAATTACCAGCGCCGCCATCATCATCGCTCTCTCACCATTTCGTCGCGAACGCATTTTTGCATTCCTAGATCCTTGGGCAGCAGATCATGCGGCGAATAAAGGCTATCAACTAACCCATTCGCTGATGGCGTTTGGACGCGGCGAGTGGTTTGGTACTGGCCTTGGTGGCAGTGTCGAAAAATTGCATTACTTACCCGAAGCGCATACCGATTTCATCTTGGCGGTAATTGGTGAGGAGCTTGGCTTTGCCGGAGTACTCGTCATTATCTTTTTGTTTTACTGGATTGTGCGCCGTGCTTTTCTGATTGGCCGAACATCACTGCAATTAGATCGTAGCTTTGCTGGTTTGGTAGCAAAGGGGATTGGTATTTGGATTGGATGGCAAGCCTTTATCAATATGGCGGTGAATTTAGGCCTATTACCGACAAAAGGCTTAACCCTGCCATTAATTAGTTATGGCGGCTCTGGAATTTTGATGAATGCCGTTGCTATTGGCGTATTGCTCAAGATTGATTACGAAAACCGCGTCTTAATGCGGGGAGGCAAGTTATGAATCAGCCTTCCATCTTAGTCATGGCCGGCGGTACTGGCGGGCATATCTTCCCCGGATTAGCAGTGGCTGAGCTTTTGCGTGCGCGTGGCTGGCAGGTGGCATGGTTAGGCAATGCTTCTGGCATGGAATACCGCTTGGTGCCGAGTCGCGGGTTTCCGTTTGAGGCAGTCAATTTTGGCGGCCTGCGCGGTAAGGGTTTGCTGACTAAGTTAATGCTGCCTTTTAATCTAGCAAGAGCATGTTTGCAAAGCTGGCAGATTATTCGTAGGCTCAAGCCCAGTGTCGTACTGGGCATGGGCGGCTACATTACTTTTCCTGGTGGATTAATGAGCGCCTTGCTGAAGCGACCACTGGTTTTGCATGAGGCAAACTCAGTTGCTGGCAGCGCCAATCGCTATCTCTCCAGGATTTCGACTAAAACCCTGACGGGATTTCCGAATACGTTGCCCGAAGGCGAGTGGGTTGGTAATCCGATTCGCAGTGAGTTTGAATCAATCGCATCCCCTGTTGAGCGTTACGGCGCGCGTACTGGCCGCCTGACATTATTGGTTGTTGGTGGTAGTTTGGGTGCCGCCGCCCTAAATGAAACGATTCCCGCTGCGTTAGCCCTGATGCCTGCTGAGGAAAGGCCTCAGGTGCTGCATCAGGCGGGTGAAAAACACGTCGCTGAACTCAAGCAGCGCTATGCTGATTACGGGGTTACTGCAGATGTTCGCGCCTTTATTGGCGACATGGCAGAGGCGTATGCTGCAGCCGATCTCATCATATGCCGTTCGGGTGCAATGACCGTATCGGAGATTGCTGCCTGCGGCGTTGCCGCTTGCTTCGTGCCATTTCCATTTGCCATTGATGATCACCAAACAGCCAATGCAGCGTTTTTATCAAGATCAGATGCCGCTAAGTTGTGGCCACAAACTGAGCTTAATCCAAGCGCACTGGCTGCTTGGTTACAAACTTTACGGCGCCCTGAACTAATGGCAATGGCAGAGCGTGCTCGCACTCTAGCAAAGATGCAGGCAACCGAGCGCGTGGCAGCCATATGCGCCGAGTCTGCAGGAGCAAATAAATGAAGCATATTGTTCAGCAGATTCATTTTGTCGGTATTGGCGGCGCGGGCATGAGCGGCATTGCCGAAGTACTGCTCAATTTGGGATACCAAGTTTCGGGTTCCGATTTGGCTGAAAGCGCGACAACGAAACGCTTGCGTGGGCTAGGTGCCGATATTCAGATTGGCCACAAGGCGAGTCATGTTGGTACTGCTGAGGCCGTGGTGATTTCAACAGCAGTCGCTGGCAACAATCCTGAAGTGATTGCTGCACGCGCTGCAAAAATTCCGATTATTCAGCGGGCAGTAATGCTGGGTGAACTGATGCGCTTAAAGCAAGGCATTGCGATTGCAGGAACGCATGGAAAAACCACAACGACCAGTTTAGTTGCTTCGGTGCTCGCTGAGGGCGGGCTTGATCCCACATTTGTAATTGGCGGAAAACTCAATTCAGCCAATGCCAATGCACGCTTGGGGCAGGGCGATTTTATTGTGGTCGAGGCAGATGAATCGGATGCCTCATTCTTGCAGTTATTTCCGGCGATGGAAGTCATCACCAACATTGATGCCGATCACATGGATACCTATCAGCATGATATGGCGCGCCTCAAGCAAGCGTTTGTGCAATTTACGCAGCGCATGCCTTTTTATGGCATTGCGATTGTGTGTGCAGACGATGCCAACGTGCGGGATCTAATCCCATTTGTATCGCAACCTATTCTGAAATACGGCACTGCTGATGATGCCGACATCCGCGCGCACCACATTCAGGCCGACGGAACGCGGATGCGCTTTACGGTGGAGCGCCGTACGATTCGGCGTCATGGCGCTAAGCCCGGACCCTTGCAAATCGAGTTGAACCTTCCGGGATTGCATAACGTGCGCAATGCGCTTGCTGCGATTGGTATAGCGACTGAATTGGGTATACGCGATGAAGCTATTGTCAAAGCTTTATCGGAGTTTGGCGGCGTCGGTAGGCGTTTCCAACGCTACGGCGATATTGCATTGGCAAAGGGTGGAAGTTTTACCTTAATCGATGATTATGGACACCACCCCGTTGAAATGGCAGCCACTTTGGCGGCAGCACGTGGGGCTTATCCGGGTCGCCGACTGGTTTTGGCATTTCAGCCCCACCGCTATACCCGAACACGCGATTGTTTTGGTGACTTTGTGGATGTGTTGCGCGGCTTCGATGCCTTGGTGTTGACGGATGTCTATCCCGCCGGAGAGCCCCGCATCAAAGGTGCTGATGGGGAGAGTCTCTTTAAAGCAACCTGCAGTAATGACGCTGAAGCCAAGTCAGCATTGCTACAGAATGCCGACTCTATTTACATAGCCAAAGTAGCGGATATGCCTGCAGCGATTACGACCATGCTGCGTGATGGTGATGTGGTTATTACGATGGGCGCCGGATCCATATCCACGTTGCCCGCTATTCTATCGGGAGCGCAGCATGCTTAATCGCACGATGCCCTGGGGAGAGCGAGTCAAGACTGATCTTGCTAAGCTTAAGCCGAGTGATTTGGGTAAGGTCGGAGTATTGCTCGGTGGCAAATCAGGCGAGCGGGAAATTTCCCTCTTGTCGGGCAATGGTGTTTTAAGCGCTTTACTGGAAAAAGGGGTTGATGCGCACGCCTTTGATCCCGGTACGCGCAGCCCTACTGAGATTTCGAAGGAACGGTTTGATCGGGTCTTTATTGCCCTGCATGGCCGGTATGGCGAGGATGGCACGATTCAGGGCTTGCTTGAGTTGCTGGAAATTCCGTATACCGGCAGTGGTGTCCTTGCTTCCGCGCTATCCATCGACAAAATTGCAACCAAGCAAATCTGGCTCAGTAATGGTTTATCAACACCTGAATTCGAAGAGCTAACGCCTCAAAGCAATTGGACTGCAGTAGCAAAGCTCCTGGGCTTACCATTGATCGTCAAGCCAGCCCATGAAGGCTCATCATTGGGTTTAACCAAAGTCAAAACCGTAGATGAGCTTCCGAGCGCCTATGCAAAAGCAGCCGCTTTGGATACCAAAGTCATTGCAGAGACTTGCATTATTGGTGATGAACTGACTTGCCCATTGGTGGGTGAGGGGGAAAGCGCCGAAGCGCTGCCAGTCATTCGGATTGTTCCACCAGATGCCAATTACGATTTCCACAATAAGTACTTCTCAAACGATACGCAATACTGTTGCCCTACTGGCTTGGATGAGGCGGTTAACCAAAAGGTTCAAGCCCTAGCGCTGGCTGCTTATCGTGCATTGGGTTGCCGTAGCTGGGGTCGTGCGGACGTGATGTTGGATAGCCGCGATGGCACACCGTATTTATTGGAGATGAATACATCCCCTGGCATGACATCCCATTCCCTAGTGCCGATGGCAGCAAAAGCAGCAGGCGTGAGTTACGCCGATTTAGTGTTGTGGTTATTAAGCCAAACAATGGATGTAAGGCAATGAGTAATTTAGCGAAGCGCTCATTCCATTTTCTCCTAGGTATGTCAACACCTTTGCTGAATAATCCTGCGCGAATGACCGAAGTGAGTCGTTGGTTAATGCGTCTCTTTTTTCTGCTGGCAACAGTTGCAGGATTAATGTGGCTAAGCCAGCGACCTGTTTTTGCCTTACGCCAAATGCAAGTTGAGCCCTTACCAGGACAAGTTGTCAAACACGTCAATTTATCCCAAGTAAAAAATCAAGTACTGGAACAAGTCCAAGGTAACTTTTTTACAGTACGCCTCGAAAACATCAAAGAATCGTTTGAAGATCTGCCATGGGTTCGCCACGCTAGTGTGCGGCGCGTATGGCCGAATGGCATCGCCGTGAGTATCGAAGAGCAAAAGCCATTTGCCATATGGGGTAACCGCAGCGAGCAAAAGTTCATGAATGGTTTTGGCGAAGTATTTAGCGGCAGCCTTTCGCAGGTCGACGACCCTTCCCATTTAATTGAAGTATCGGGGCCGAATGACTCGAGCAAAGAAGTCATGCAACTCTATCAAAAAGCGACCCGTTGGTTTGCGCCTTGGAATGTCGACGTTGTTGGCGTTACTTTATCGGATCGGTATTCCTGGAGCGTGAAGCTATCCAATGGCATCCGTGTGGAATTTGGCCGCGATGAGGAGGCCCAAGGCAAAGCCTTAACCGAAGAGCGTGTTGCTCGCCTCATTGAATACTGGCCAAAGGCACAAGAGCGCCTGACGGGCCGTGTTGATGCAATTGATTTACGGTACGGCAATGGATTTGCAATACACCTTGCTAGTGCGGCTAACAAAAAGCCCGAGCTCGATACAAAAAAGAGTGGGGTACAACGGTGAATTTAATCATGAGGAAATTTGATGAGTAAGGATAACCGAGACCTTTTGGTCGGTCTTGATATTGGCACATCAAAAGTAGTTGCTTTGGTTGCTGAGCTTGATGCGGATGGGCAATTTAATGTGGTTGGCGTTGGCCAAACCGCGTCCAAGGGTTTGAAGAAGGGCGTTGTGGTCAACATTGAGGCCACAGTGCAATCGATTCAAAAAGCGCTCGAGGAAGCCGAGGTCATGGCGGATCGTCGCATTGTTCAGGTCTTTACTGGCATTGCAGGCAATCATATTTTTAGTTTTAACTCGAGTGGCATGGTTGCCATCCGGGACAAAGAGGTGGGCTCCACCGATGTAGAGCGTGTACTGGAGACAGCAAAGGCCATCAACATTCCGACGGACCAACAAATTCTGCATATCCTGATTCAGGAATTCATCATCGATGGGCAAGAAGATGTGCGCGAGCCAATTGGCATGAGTGGACTGCGTTTGGAAGTGAAGGTTCATATTGTTACCGGCGCTGTGAGTGCGGCCCAAAATATTGTGAAGTGTGTTCGACGCTGTGGTTTAGAGGTGAACGATCTCATTCTGCAACCCCTTGCATCTAGTCTTGCAGTCCTTACGGATGATGAGAAAGAGCTTGGTGTGGTGTTAGTCGACATTGGTGGCGGTACAACGGACATTGCAATCTACAGCCAAGGATCGATTCGCCATACCGCGGTAATTCCGATTGCAGGCGATCAAATTACCAATGACATTGCAATGGCATTACGCACTCCGACGGTAGAGGCCGAAGACCTCAAAATTCATTATGGAATTGCCCGCCAAGATATGGCGGATTCCACTGCCATGATCGATGTGCCTGGTGTGGGTGATCGCGAACCACGGCCGATCTCAAAGCAGGCTCTCGCTGCGGTGATTGAGCCACGCGTCGAAGAATTATTTACTTTGGTATTGGGGGTTGTGCGTGACTCGGGGTATGAGGGCATGGTTTCGTCAGGCATTGTTCTGACGGGCGGCACCTCCTTGATGCCTGGCATGGTCGAGTTAGCAGAGCAGGTTTTTTTGAGGCCTGCACGAATTGGAACCCCAGAGTACCGCGGCCATCTTCATGAGGTATTACGCAGTCCACGCTTTTCAACGGGCATTGGACTCTTAATGGAAGGTCAGGCGCAGCTGATGCGGGGTCGTCGCGTATCGCAATCCGGCTCTTTTCAAGGTGTTTTTTCGCGAATGAAGGAATGGTTCGCGGGTAATTTTTAAGTTTTTTTCGTCGTCGTCAATGTAACTAAGTAACTCAGGAGGGTTTATGGAATTCGAAATGGTAGATCAAGATTTAGCCGGCAAGACCATTATTAAAGTGGTTGGAGTCGGGGGCGCTGGTGGCAATGCTGTCCAGCATATGATTCGTCGCGGTGTGGACGGAGTGGAATTTATTTGCATGAACACGGATGCGGGTGCATTGCAGCGCTCCGCGGCATCGATTAACTTGCAATTAGGCTCAAGCGGTCTTGGCGCAGGTGCAAAACCAGAAATTGGCGCAGCTTCTGCACAAGAGGCCCGCGCTCGGATTGCGGATTCATTGCAGGGCGCTCATATGGTGTTCATTACCGCTGGTATGGGCGGCGGAACCGGTACGGGCGCTGCGCCCATCGTAGCTCAAGTCGCCAAGGAAATGGGAATTTTGACAGTTGGTGTCATTAGTAAGCCATTTGATTTTGAGGGCGTTAAGCGCTTAAAGGTGGCAGAAGATGGAGCGCATGAATTAGAGGCGTATGTCGATTCGCTCATCGTTGTTCTCAATGAGAAGTTATTCGAAGTCATGGGTGAAGATGCCGAGTTTGATAAAGCATTTGCCTGCGCTGATGATGTTTTACATAATGCCGTTTCAGGCATTGCTGAAATCATCAATGTCCAAGGCTTGATTAACGTCGACTTTGAAGATGTGAAGACGGTGATGGGCGAGCAGGGCAAAGCCATGATGGGAACTGCTACTGTTTCTGGAATGGACCGCGCTCGTTTGGCCGCAGAGGCAGCAGTAGCATCGCCCCTGTTGGAAGGTGTTGATCTATCGGGTGCGCGTGGTGTTTTGGTCAACATTACTGCTAGCCGTTCCCTCAAGTTATCGGAAACACGTGAAGTCATGGCAGCCATTCGTGGTTATGCCGCGGATGATGCCACGGTCATTTTTGGTACGGTGTACGACGATAGTTTGGGCGATGCCTTGCGCGTTACGGTGGTAGCGACAGGCCTTAATCACCCCCAAGCCATGCAAAAAAGCCAGCCCGAAGTCATTTGGCGTAAAGCAACGGGTACACACGATGCAATGCCTACGATGGCTGACTTAAATAGCTTTGCTCCATCTAGCCCATCGGCTGCAATGAGCATGGCAGGTATGGATTCCACTATTTCGGCAGTGGGTTCTGGCGCAGGGATGGCTTCAGCTAGTGGCAATGCATTTGGCGCTGCTCCAGCCCAGCCGGCCGGGGTCGACTATAGCCAATATGATTTGCCACGGGTATTTCGGTCCCGTTCAGAGCCGAGCAGTGCGCCAACCTTGGGTGCAGATAGCTCGCCACAGGCCAAAACCATGCTGGATAAAGGGGCGGATTTCTATGAAATTCCGGCTTTTCTGCGGAAACAGGCTGACTAATGAATTGCTCAATACAATAGTGTTATGAGAGATGCCAGCGCAGCGCCCCTCCGGACGACGAATCCTGCGCTTGCGTTGGCTCACCCATTTATAACTATTGAATTGGAGATTTTATGATTGCAGTTGGACAAAAACTACCGAACGCCACCCTGTATGAGTTTCTGAATGAAGAAACCGAAGGCTGCTCTATTGGCCCTAATGCGTTTGAAGTGGAGAAGTTAGTTGCTGGTAAAAAAATTGTGATTTTTGCTTTGCCTGGCGCCTTTACGCCAACCTGCTCCGCACAACACGTGCCAGGTTATGTTGCCCAGTTTGATGCCATTAAAGCAAAAGGCGTTGACGAAATTTGGTGTGTGTCCGTGAATGACCCATTTGTCATGGGTGCATGGGGTCGCGATCTGAATGTAGGTAAAAAAGTACGTATGCTCGGTGACGGTAGCGCTGAGTTCACCAGCAAATTGGGTATGGAATTTGACTTAACCAAGCGTGGACTCGGAATTCGTTCCCAGCGTTACGCCATGGTGGTAGAGAACGGCGTAGTGAAATCACTATCCCTCGAAGCCCCGGGTAAGTTTGAGGTGAGCGATGCTGCCTCGGTATTAAAACAGCTGTAATTCAATTACTCGTTTCATCGATCCCCCGAATTTACGAACGCGACCATGCTCAAGCAACGCACCATTGCCAATCCCATCAAAACGGTTGGCATTGGCTTGCACTCGGGTCGTAAAGCAAGCCTATCAATTAAGCCTGCGCCCGTGAATTCGGGAATTCAGTTTGTCCGTATTGATTTACCTGAGCCGGTCGTGATTGCGGCAGATGCCATGCTGGTTGGCGATACGCGCTTGGCATCGGTTTTACAAAAAGACGGTGTGCGTGTGTCTACAGTCGAACACTTGCTGTCTGCTTGTGCCGGGCTAGGGTTAGATAATGTATTAATTGAAGTGGATTGCGAAGAGATTCCAATCATGGATGGCAGCGCTGCATCCTTCCTTTTTTTGCTGGAGTCTGCCGGCATAGCGGAGCAAGATGCGCCCCGTCAGTTCATGGTGATTAAGAAATCCGTGGAAGTGCGGGATGGCGATAAGTTAGCTCGCCTCGATCCTTTTTTCGGATTCAAGCTGGATTTCACGATAGACTTTAAGCATCCGGCTGTGGATAAAACAGGCCAGCATTTTGTGGTCGACTTTGCAGAGCATGCATACCGCAGCGAAATCGGTCGTGCACGTACATTTGGTTTTGCGCACGAGGTTGAGGCCTTGCGCGAAATTGGTCTTGCGCGCGGCGGTAGTTTAGATAATGCGATTGTTTTAGATGAGCACCGCATTCTCAATAATGAAGAATTACGTTACGAGGATGAGTTTGTGCGCCACAAGATCCTCGATGCCATTGGTGATTTGTATTTAGCAGGACATCCGATTGTGGGATCGTATGTTGCAAAAAAATCAGGCCATGCACTGAATAACGCCTTATTGCGCAAATTATTTGAAGATCCCAGCGCTTTTGCAATTGAGTCGTTTCCGCTCAATAAAGCGCCAGCAGCCTACACCGTAGAAAATCAGCCCCTCTTTTTTTAAGGCGCACCCGTTTTCGATTGCAGCAGGCGCTGGACTGCCTTGCTGAGGTCCGACTCCGGCTCCAATTTATTCAGCAAATCAAGCCACGCTGAACGAGCGACCGGATTAAGCCCTTTGGGCTTTTCCCTGGCTGGGGCTCGTGGCTGAATAACCCACTCCGACTGAGGAAGGGCCGGCTTTAGGCTCACTTTTATAGCCGAGCAATTCTGACCATTTTTCACTAACTCGTTGATTAAGCTAGGTAAAGACTGCTGTAAGCGAGCGGCAATGGTGGCATTGGGCACCATCAGCAACAGCTCGGTAGGCTTGCCAGAGACCCAAACCGGCTCTACCTTAGAGCCAAAGTGAGCTAATTCCAGGGTTTTTAGGCATTGCTGCAGGCAAGCCTTCAGTTTGGCCAAATCTTCAGTACGCGCCAAAATACCACTGATTCCTTCTGGCCCACGCAAGCAGTCTATCCACTCTCGGGCTATCTTGGGCTTGGCAGAATAAGGGGTTTTTGGCTTTAGATTCATGGGGAAAAGGGGATTCGGGTGATAAACTCAAAGGCTTAATTTTGGTCAAAATCCCATGGCAATCGGCATTCTAAAAACTCTATTTGGCAGTCGAAATGATCGACTCTTAAAGCAATACCGCAAAGTCGTGCTCAAGGTTAATGCACTTGAGCCTACCTTGCAATCACTCGATGATGCTGCGCTTCAAGCAAAAACAGCAGAATTCAAATCACGCCTTGCTGCCGGCGAATCTCTGGATGACCTTACTGCCGAGGCATTTGCCGTAGTCCGCGAATCCAGTCGCCGCGTCATGAAGATGCGTCACTTTGATGCGCAGATTATGGGCGCCTTAGCTCTGCACCAAGGCAAGATTGCTGAAATGGGTACAGGCGAGGGCAAAACCCTGACTGCAACCTTAGCTGTTTACCTCAATGCGATTGCAGGTAAGGGCGTTCATGTGGTGACGGTTAATGATTACCTGGCACAGCGCGATGCCGAGTGGATGGCCAAGCTCTATAACTTCTTGGGTCTTCAGGTTGGGATCAATTTATCCCAAATGGATCACGAGGCAAAGCAAGCAGCCTACGCAGCTGACATTACGTATGGCACCAACAATGAATTTGGCTTTGATTATTTGCGCGACAACATGGTGCAAGATGCTGCGCAGCGGGTTCAGCGCGGCTTAGCCTACGCCATCGTTGACGAGGTCGATTCGATCTTGATTGACGAGGCGCGTACGCCATTGATTATTTCAGGGCAGGCAGAAGATCATACCGACCTCTATCTGAAAATGAATCAATTGCCTTCGCACTTAGAGCGGCAGATTGGCGAAGAAAAGTCTGATGGCACCGGTGTTGAAAAGCCAGGTGACTACTGGGTTGATGAAAAAACCCAGCAAGTCTACTTAACCGAGACTGGCCATGAAAAAGCCGAGAGTATCTTGGCGCAAATTGGTGTTTTAAATCCAGGTGATTCACTTTACGCACCCCAGAACATCACCTTGATGCATCACGTCTATGCTGCGTTGCGAGCACATTGCTTGCAACACCGCGATCAACAATACGTGGTTCAAAACCAAGAAGTGATCATTGTGGATGAGTTCACGGGCCGTTTAATGACGGGCCGCCGCTGGTCAGATGGGCTGCATCAGGCAGTCGAGGCAAAAGAAGGTGTGCCGATTCAGAGTGAGAATCGCACCTTAGCAACCATCACCTTCCAAAATTATTTCCGCATGTACGGGAAGTTGGCTGGCATGACCGGTACTGCCGATACCGAAGCCTACGAGTTCAAGGAAATCTATAATTTAGAGACCGTCGTTATTCCGCCCAACCGCATGAGTCAGCGGACCGATCGCCAAGATCAAATCTATAAAACATCCGCAGAGCGTTACGCCGCCGTAGTCAAAGACATTGAAGAATGCTACGGCCGAGGTCAGCCTGTATTGGTGGGCACCACGTCGATTGAAAACTCCGAGTTGATTTCGCACTTATTGGATCAGAAGAAGTTGCCACATCAGGTCTTGAATGCAAAGCAGCATGCAAAAGAGGCTGAGATTATTGCGCAGGCAGGCCGCCCAAAAATGATTACCATTGCGACCAATATGGCTGGTCGCGGTACTGACATTGTGCTCGGCGGCAATGTCGAGAAGCAAGCGTCGCTCATTGAGGCCGATGGCAATTTAGCGCCTGCGGATAAAGAAGCGCGCATTGCAGTCTTGCATGATGAGTGGCAGGGCCTACACGACCAAGTATTGGCTGCAGGTGGTTTGCATATTATTGGTACCGAGCGCCACGAGAGTCGCCGTATTGATAACCAATTGCGTGGTCGATCGGGTCGCCAAGGCGATCCAGGCTCATCGCGTTTTTACTTGTCTTTAGACGATCCACTCTTACGCATTTTTGCAGGCGATCGTTTGCGGGCAGTGATGGATCGCCTAAAGATGCCAGAGGGCGAGCCAATTGAGGCCGGGATGGTTACCCGCTCAATCGAGTCTGCACAGCGTAAGGTGGAAGCCCGTAACTTTGATATTCGAAAGCAGCTGTTGCAGTACGACGACGTTGCCAATGATCAGCGTAAAGAGACCTACCGCTTGCGCAACGAAGTGCTTGAAAGTAAAGACATTGGCGATTTAATCGCCAACTTACGCGAAGATGCGCTGCGCAGCTTTTGCCAGTTGTATGTTCCGCCAGAGTCGATGGAAGAGCAATGGGATTTACCGGGACTCGAAAATAGCTTAGCGAATGAATGGGGTCTCGGTGTTGATTTAACTGGGCTGGTTCAGTCAGCCGACTCAATCGAGGCAGAGGATGTAGTCGAGCACGTCTTGACCGCCGCGAAAGCATCCTATGACGGCAAAGTAGAGCTATCGGGACGCGAGTCATTTGCTGGCTATGAGCGTTCAGTCATGCTCTACAGCTTAGATAGCCACTGGCGTGAGCATTTGGCTGCTCTAGATCACTTGCGCCAAGGCATTCATTTGCGGGGCTACGCACAAAAAGATCCAAAACAAGAATACCGCCGTGAGGCATTTGAGCTTTATGGCGAACTCTTGGATGTGATTAAGAATGATGTGGTCAAGAGCATCATGGCGGTCAGAATTCGGACTGCCGATGAGTTAGATGCTGCCTCAGAATCCATTAATGAAGACATGAGTCAAGTCAAGGATGTGCAGTATCAGCATGCCGATGTGACTACGGATTCGGCCGAGGGCGAACAGCCTGCTGCGGCGCCTGCTCCTGTTCGATCGGGACCCAAAGTCGGTCGCAACGATCCCTGCCCATGCGGCAGTGGCAAAAAATACAAAGCCTGCTGCGGTGCCTTGAGTTAATCATGCCAGTCAATTTACCCTTGCCAGAGCGCTCAGCGCTGAGCCCAGTTGCTGGAGTGCAGTTGGGTATTGCTGAGGCGGGTATCAAGAAAGCCAATCGCAAGGATGTTTTAGTCATCACCCTTAGTCCTGGCACACAGGTGGCTGGTGTATTTACCTTAAATCGATTTTGCGCTGCCCCAGTGCAGCTCTGTAGAGCTCATTTAGACTGGGTTGCCCAAACTGGTAGTGGAATTCGTGCATTGGTTGTGAATACCGGCAATGCCAATGCGGGAACTGGCGAGCAAGGAATGCGCGATGCCCTGGAGACCTGCTGCGCCTTGGCGGCCGCTTTGAATATCCAGCCAGAGCAAGTGCTGCCCTTCTCCACCGGCGTCATCTTAGAGCCCTTGCCGATTGCAAAGCTGACTGCTGCGCTCCCCACTGCCATCGCTAAGTTAACTGATGATGCCTGGTTCGATGCAGCCGAAGCAATCATGACTACGGATATTCAGCCCAAGGCCCTGTCGCAAGTTGTTATTACGCCGGATGGACTCATCACGCTCACCGGCATTTGCAAGGGTGCCGGCATGATTCACCCCAACATGGCTACGATGCTGGGCTTTATTGCAACGGATGCTGGCTTTGCGCCAGAGGTATTGCAAAATCTAACCAAAGAAGTGGCTGACCTTTCTTTTAATAGCATCACGATCGATGGCGACACCAGCACCAATGATTCATTTATTGTGATGGCGACTGGCGTTTCTCCAGTAAAGATTAAGAATACGGCCGATGCCAGCTACCCCATTGTGCGATCTGCACTCATCGCATTTGCGCGCCGACTGGCGCAAATGATTGTGCGCGATGGCGAAGGCGCTACGAAATTTATTTCGATTGAAGTTGTGGGCGGCAAGACAAACGAAGAGTGCCGTTTAGTGGCAGAGGCAGTAGCCCATTCTCCTTTGGTAAAGACCGCTTTTTTTGCCAGTGACCCCAATTTAGGCCGCATTCTGGCTGCCATTGGCTATGCCGGAATTGCCGATCTGGATGTGAACCGAGTTCAGCTCTGGCTAGGTGACGTTTGGGTCGCAAAAGATGGTGGACGCAATCCCAGCTACCAAGAGGCCGATGGTAAACGCGTGATGCAGGCTACCGAGATTGCGGTCAAAATCGACTTAGGTCGCGGCGCTTCCGAGCAGACCATGTGGACCTGTGATTTATCCCATGAATACGTTTCGATCAACGCCGATTACCGCTCTTAATTCCATGAACGAAAAACTAGATCGATTACTGAGTCACCTCGAAACCTTTCTTCCAAAACCATTGGATGAGGCGCAGTGGAAATCATCAACTGCATTTCGTTGGCGCCGTCGCGATAGTATCTTTGGCAGCATTGGTTTTTTACAACCCGTAAAACACGTTGCTGATATTTCGTATGAAGACCTGCAACACATTGATCGTCAGCGCGATGCGATTAAAGAAAATACCCGCAACTTTGTACAAAAGAAACCAGCTAATAATATTCTGCTCACCGGCGCACGCGGCACTGGTAAGTCTTCATTAATTAAGGCCAGTCTGCATGCCTTTGCAAAAGATGGCCTGCGCTTGGTTGAGGTTGAAAAAGAGCACTTAGCGGACTTAGCAGACATTACTGATTTACTGGCCGATCGCCCGGAGCGCTTTGTCGTTTTTTGCGATGACCTTTCCTTTGAGGAAGGGGAGTCTGGCTACAAAGCAATGAAGTCAGCTTTAGACGGTTCGATATCCGCCCAGGTTGATAACATTTTGATTTACGCCACATCGAATCGCCGCCATTTATTGCCCGAGTACATGAAAGACAACCAAACGTATCATCACGATGACGATGGTGAAATTCATCCAGGTGAGGTGGTGGAAGAAAAGATCTCTTTATCGGAGCGCTTTGGTTTGTGGCTTTCCTTTTATCCGCCCAAGCAAGATGAATACCTCGCCATCGTGGCGCATTGGCTGCGGCATTTTGGTTTGAGTGATGTCCAAATTGAGGCTGCTCGATCGGAGGCTCTGGTTTGGGCATTGGAGCGCGGATCACGTTCGGGCCGGGTTGCATGGCAGTTTGCAAAACATTGGACTGGCACGCACGCCTAAGCCTTTATGAGTGATGCTCGTCGCCCAGTAACCGAGGTGGCAGCCGGTATTTTGCTCGATGCGCGGCAGCGCTTCTTGATGGGTCAGCGACCCACCGGCAAACCCTATGAGGGCTATTGGGAATTTCCGGGCGGTAAAGTTGAGGTAGGTGAAACACTATTTCTGGCTCTGCAGCGTGAACTCCAGGAAGAGCTCGGAATCACCATTCATGGTAGCGTCGACTTAATGACGATTGAGCATGATTATCCGCATGCGTATGTGCGCATTCACGTTAGCGTGATTCAGGATTGGAGCGGCGAGCCTACTGGGTGTGAAAACCAAGCTCTGTCGTGGCAAGATTTAAATAGCGATCAGCTTACTGTGGATCCGCTGCTACCGGCAGCGCTACCAATGATTCAAGAGTTGAAACAGTTTTATGCCGAGATTAAAACTGGCACAAAGTTAGTTTGAATGGGATGTCTTCTAGAATGGGGTGCGGCTTTTTGTCCCGTTCGCTTTTTAAGAAACGAACAGATAGCAAGTATTTGTTTGCACTGATTTCGGAAAAGACGGAATCATCCTCAACCCCAATGCGCATGAGTTGGTAGACCTTGCCAGATGGCGCTTGTTGAAATGCGCCTTGGTGAGCAACCGCATCGCGTGACTCTCCCGACTGTCGCAGCAACTTTAAAAATAATTGAGATGACTCATTCCACGGCAGTAGGGGTGCTATGAAATTCTGTAGCAGCTCACGCCGATCACCTGGTGCGCTGCATTTCCATGCATGAAAATTGGGCAGATCAATCGGGCTAGTACCTCCTGGTATCGAGAGACGCGTACGAATGCCGTTTAACCATTCATTTTCGGTAATCGCTGAATTGGGTTTACCAAGCGACTGATTGAGGTGTGCTGATGCGCCATCAATCTCGGCAAGCGCTTGACTCAATGCAGCTTGATCTACCTTTGCTGATGATTTGAGGCCGTGTAGTGCCTGCTTTTGCCGCTCAAACTCTTTTAAGAGCAATGATTTGATATCACCCCGTGCGCCAATGTCACCTAACTCAAATAGAGTTGCAATGGCACATTGGTGTAGTTCAGGGTCATCCGATTTAGCAAAATGGGTATAGCGCCCAAACAAATACTCCAAACGGAGCATATTGCGGACCAACTCATTGAAAGGATATTCATAAACAATCACGGAATCTATTCTATGCGGAATTTCCGGGCTTGAACCCATTTTTGATGATCAATTGGTGCAAGGCATCGATTTGGGGAATCAGCGTATCGAGGTCTCCGTCATTGAGAAGAATCGTATCTGCTGCCGCTAGCCGATCCTCGCGCGATGCTTGTTTGCTCATAATCTGCTCAATTTGGCTGCGTTCTAAATTGCTGCGCTGCATGACCCGTGCAATTTGCAGCTCCTCGGGGCAGTCAACCACAAGCAGGTGGTCGATTAATTTGGACCACGTACCTGATTCCACCAAGAGGGGTACCATAAAGACCAAGTATAAAGCACCGTTTTTATGTGCTACGCTAGCTTGCCGGGCAGTTTCTGCATGTATTAGAGGGTGGGTTATCGCCTCCAGCGATTTAAGGGCGCTTGGATCTTTAAATACAAGATTCCGCATCTTAGGCCGATCCAGGGATCCATCGGCGGCCAATAATTCAGAGCCAAAACGAGTTTGAATTGGGGCAATAGCAGCTCCATGGGGGGTAGTAATGTCATGGGCAATTTGGTCCGAATCAATTACCGTTGCCCCTAGCTCAGCCAAGCGCTTCGCTACTAGTGATTTGCCGGATCCTATTCCGCCCGTTAATCCAATGAGCGGAATTTTCCCTTTTAGTGCAGCGAGAGTGGAATGCGCAGGAGTTGAGGCCATATTAGATAAATAATGCCAGCAAATGCCAAAAAGGGCCCGAATGGAAAGGCTTGTGCACGACCTTGTTTTTGCCAGTAAAGCCATATTAGGCCACCCAGCAAGCCACTCAGTGCGGATAGCAACACGATGCCAGGCAAGGCTTGCCAGCCCAGCCAAGCACCCAGCGCCGCTAGAAGCTTTGCATCTCCCATGCCCAAGCCGTCACGGCCTTTAAGTGCGCGATAAAGCCAATTTAACCCCCAGAAGAATCCAAAACCAACCGTCGCACCGAGAATGGCTTCTTGGGGGCTACAAAAGCGTATATCCAAAAACAGATTAAACAGTAAGCCCCCGGCAATCAGCCGAAAGGTGATGGCATCCGGAATCCGAAACGTTCGAAAATCCACATAGGCCACATAGGCCAAGGGCAAAATTAAGCCATAGCGAATCACATCAGCAAGTAAGGTGAGATCAGTCAAACAATTTGCCCTAAGTTAAAAATTGGTAAGTACAGGATTATCACCAATCCACCAATCAAAAGTCCTACGAATACTACGAGTATAGGTTCTAAGCTATGGCTCAATAAGGTAAGTTGGCTAGTAAGCTGCCGTTCGAGGGCATCAGCGCGATTGCTGAGCATCGTTGCCAAGGAGCCGCTAGCGCTAGCTATATGTAACAGTTGTGCTGTCTCGTGATCAAAAAACTGCTGCCGCGGATCGGCGCGTTGCAAGGCTTCACCAAAAGACCATCCTTGTGCAAGCGATTTAAAGATATGGGCACAGAGATCATGGGAAAGCCATTGATTTGAGGTTTGCGCTGTAATGCGCATGGCCTCTAATGCAGGTAAACCAGCCTGCATTAAATAGCCTAAGCTACGACACCAGCACGCTAAGGTCGACTGACGAAACATATCTCCAATTATGGGAATCCGTAATAAGTACTGATCACAGCGTTTCTGAAATCCCGAATGACGCAGCCATAGTGTGGAGGTACTAACTAAAGTGAGTGCAATTCCACCGCCTATTGCCGGCAAGTACAGCATGAATTGCTCCGCCGCATTAAGAAGCAATTGCGTTGCCCAGGGTAGGCGTGCATTGAAGTGACTGAATACGTCGCTGAACACGGGAATGACCCAGACGAGCATCGCAAGCATGAGTAAGCATGCTGAGCCTAGAGTAATCGTGGGATAAGCCAGGGCCTGTCGTATCTGGCGACGAAATTCAATTTGAGTGCGTAATTGCTGTTGGATGGTGCGCAGGGCAAGATTGATTTCGCCGGATTCTTCACTGACGCGGATTAAGCCGATAAAGGCCGGATCAAAAACAGCATGTTGCATCGATAGGCATTGCGAGAAGCGCTCACCTTGTTTGAGGTGATGCGCAATGAATGCTGTGACTTTTTGCCACGCAGGCGAAGCTGATTGATGGATTAGCGTGATGCTTTCTAACAATGGTAGTCCGGCATCCAGCAAGACGAGCATGCGCTCAACGAAATACAGCTGCTCTTGTTTTCTGAGGGCCATGATTAATGCCAGGAGCCAATCTGGGCATTGAGCTCGGCAAGTGTGATGCGGTGATGATCAACATGGATCATTCCAGCAGAGCGCATATCTTGAAAACCGTTTTTTTGAACTTGCTCAGTTAAGTCAGCGGCAGTGGCTGCACTCTCAAATGCATTAGCGATGGTATTCGTAAATGGTAAAACCTCATGGATACCAATCCGATCAAATAGGCCTATTCCGCCGCACTGTGGGCAGTCATCCATTGACGTTTTAGCATCGCATTTGGAACAGATCTGACGTGCCAAGCGCTGTGAGCTAACGCAGCGCAAGCAAGCTCGCAACACATCACTGGCTATACCCAAGCTGCGCAGCCGTTGAATACTCGCCAGAGCGCCACGGGTGTGCAAGGTGCTCAATACCAAGTGGCCGGTTTGCGCAGCCTGCATGGCCAGTTCGGCGGTCACCGCATCGCGAATTTCACCGATCATAATGACATCAGGATCTTGCCGAAGTAGGGCGCGAATAATGCCATTGAAATCCAAGCCCGCCTTTGGATGGTAGGCAATCTGATTCACGCCAGCAAGACGGATCTCGATCGGGTCCTCGATGGTGCATACATTTCGGCCGCTGGTATTTAATTGGTTTAAGCAGCTGTAGAGCGTGCGGGTTTTGCCGCTGCCAGTCGGCCCTGTAACGAGGATCAGACCATCGGGCTGAGCAATAGCATCAGCGAAGTGCGCCAATTGCGGTGCATGCAGGCCCAGCAAACTCAAATCCAATGCAGTAGTGGGGGATGGCAATAAACGCACTACGGCTTTTTCCCCATGCAGCGTCGGAAGTATGGATACGCGGCAATCGATATTGGGGTGCGTGTAATTGAGTCCCACCGAGAGTCTGCCATCTTGGGGAATGCGCTGCTCGGCAATATCCAATCTGGCCAGTATTTTGATGCGGGCAATGATGCGTTCATGCTCGACGGCAATCGGGATTTGCAGTGTTTGCAATACGCCATCAACACGGATCCGAATGATGGTTTTATATTCAAGCGCCTCAATATGAATATCGCTTGCGCGCGCCTGAATCGCTTGGGTAACGATGGCTTGCCATACCCGAATAACCATGAAGTCATCATTTTGTGGGGTCAAATTAATACAGTACCTTGAACAATATTGAAGTAAGAGGCCATGCATTTGGCGCACGGAATCGCTTGGTTTTACTGTAGCGATTGCTCGCCGTAAGTACTATCGGGCGAGATTGAATTGCCTGTCAGATACCATAGATCCCAATCATGACTTCAACCACGTCTAGCCCACATCCAAATCACCAGAGCAGTGCGTGCGTGATTGCTGCGCCGTTTGGATGCCTGGGCATCACTACGGAAATGGTCGACGGCAGTTTGATGCTTGCCCATATTCGTTATCTGCCCGCATCGGCAAAGCATCAGGCGCCTGGTAATGCCTTAGCAGCCTTGGTAGAGGAGCAATGCCGTGCCTATTTTGCGGATCCTAGGGCGGTATTTGATTTGCCCCTAAAGCCCCAAGGCACTGCGTTTCAACAGCGGGTCTGGGATGCGGTTGCGCAGCTAAAAGCGGGTGAACGAATTACCTATGGGGAGATTGCAGCCCATTTGCATTCGGGGGCGCGCGCCGTCGGCGGTGCGTGCGGCGTCAATTATTTTCCCTTGGTGATTCCGTGCCACCGAGTTGTTGCCAAAGCCAATCTAGGTGGTTTTATGGGACAAGATGCTCCCGGCCTCTATCGGGATATTAAGTTGTGGCTGCTCAATCACGAAGCGCGCGCTTGATTGGTCTTCCTGCAATCGTGCAAAATTGCTGCATCACATAATCAGAACGTGCAGCAATCAATGTGAAGTAATAAAAAAGCCAGACTGTTCTGCGAGGCAGTTTGACTTCATTCCCACGAGAAAAATGACTTCGGTCGGCAATCTTACTGAGCGTGAGCACGGCCAATCCAAGGGCTAAAAAACAAAAGCGCCGAATACCCACCTCATTGGATGGAATCACGCGTATGTAGTCCATTGCCTCTGCTAACTTCTGATCAGCAATGGCTAGTAGCGCTAGTTGGCTGTAGCCTTGGGGTTTCCAAGAAACGCCGCGCGCGCTGTCTTCAGGCGAGTCTTTCAAAATATTGGTCATTTGCAAGGCTTGACCAAAGCCAATCGCCAGATATTCTTTACCAGCAATGGCGCGAGCAAATGCCGGGGAGTGCAGCGCAAAGACGCTGGTGAGCATTTCACCAACGACGCCTGCTACTACATAGCAGTACTCTTCAAATTCAGGCAGGTCGCGTAAACCCGCTAAGGTTTGTTTGTCATGAAAACGCAGCATGCCGTTCGACATAATTTCAACACAGCGGCTAATAGCCGCGCGCTCGTTTTCACTAAAGCGATGAAAAATGCGCAGTACGGTTGGGGTATTGGCAATTAAATCGCGCTCGTCTGCGTTGCAATGCCCTTCGAGTGCATGTAGACACGGGCTTACAAAGGCATCAACCGGTTGCTTGCCTAAAACAGCATCTAGAAACAGCGAAGATAAATCCTGCTTGGCTTCGATGCTCAAGGTGGGGGCGTCTTCGATCGTGTCGATGATGCGGCATAGTAAATAGGTATTCCCGATCACAGTTTCGAGCGCCTTAGGCAGCAGGGGAATAGTGAGGGCAAAGGTTCTAGAAACCGCCCCCAAAATGGACTGCTGATAAGCCATGTCGGACATGGATTGGGGGCGCGCCTTGCTCATGCTGGAATTATGTCAGAGCGGCTGCTTCCGGGGTCGTCAAAAACATATTTGCCATAAGTAACAAGGTCATATAATTTGTGCAAATGATGAGTGAGGGCGGTTTGCTGTGCTGATTTGGTTTGTTGTCATCTATTGGGTAATCTCGGTTGGCATCGGCCTGTGGGCTGCTATGCGCGTTAAAAATACGGCCGATTTTGCAGCAGCAGGTCATAGCCTCCCCCTGCCGATTGTCACTGCCATGGTTTTTGCTACTTGGTTTGGTTCGGAAGCAGTTTTAGGTATTCCGGCTGAGTTTATTAAGGAGGGTCTGGGCGGGGTGGTCGCTGACCCATTTGGATCGGCGCTCTGTTTAATCTTAGTCGGCCTCTTTTTTGCCAAGCACCTCTATAACCGCCGGATGCTGACGATCGGCGATTTCTTTCGTGAAAAGTATGGCCGTACAGTCGAGGTCTTGGTTACCTTATGCATCGTCGTTTCCTATTTAGGCTGGGTGGCTGCGCAGATCAAAGCGCTGGGCCTGGTCTTTCATGTCGTCTCGGATGGTGCCATCTCAGAAAATCTGGGCATGATCATTGGCGCTTGCAGCGTATTGATCTATACCCTGTTTGGCGGCATGTGGTCGGTGGCGATTACCGACTTCATTCAGATGATTGTGATTGTGATTGGGATGCTCTACATCAGTGGGGAGATGACCGCGCTCACGGGTGGATTTACTGTAGTAGTTGAGCATGCGGCTGCAGCTGGCAAGTTCTCTTTTTGGCCCGACATGAATCTCGTCTCGATCCTCGGGTTTACAGCCGCGCTGTGCACCATGATGCTAGGCTCGATCCCGCAGCAAGACGTCTTCCAGCGCATTAGTTCGTCCAAGAACGTCAATATCGCTGTGCAGGCGTCGATTTTGGGCGGTGTTTTGTATTTTATCTTTGCGTTTGTGCCAATGTACTTAGCCTATTCGGCAACTTTAATTGATCCTGGTTTGGTAGAGCGCTACATCAATACCGATTCCCAAATGATTTTGCCCAAGTTAGTGCTTGAGCATGCGCCGGTATTTGCCCAAATTCTATTTTTTGGCGCACTGCTCTCGGCCATCAAAAGTTGTGCAAGTGCAACATTATTGGCGCCATCGGTCAGCTTTGCGGAAAACATCGTGCGCGGGTTTTATAAGAACTTAAGTGATCAAGGCTTGCTAAAAATTATGCGAATTACGGTCCTTTTCTTCACATTGGCGGTGACCTTATTTGCAATGAATTCGGAGCTATCTATCTTTAAGATGGTCGAAAGTGCCTATAAAGTCACTTTAGTTGCCGCATTTGTGCCTCTTGCCTTCGGAATTTACTGGTCGAAGGCCAATTCCTTGGGCGGTCTGCTTGCCGTCGTTTTTGGCTTGACAGTTTGGATTGGGGCTGAGATATTAGCTCCTGAAGCTACTTTACCGCCGCAATTGGCGGGACTCTTGGCCAGCATCGCTGGGATGCTGCTGGGTGGTCTAGTCCCCCGCTCTGCACTGCGTTAAGTGCAGGTTGAATAATTTGTATTTTGTTGTGATTGATCCGCTGCGCGAGATCTCGCAGCAAAAGTTGCCTACGATGGAAGCAATGAAAAATTTTTTGTTCTTATGGAGTTGTTATGAAAATCTGTGTGATCGGCGGGGGTGGAGCCATTGGCGGCTACCTAGCTGTCATGTTAGCGAGAGCTGGCAATGATGTAACGGTGGTCGCCCGAGGGGCCACATTAAAAGCAATTCAGGAGAGGGGACTGGCTCTAATCACGAATGAAGAGCCCGAGCCCTTGCATGCCACCGTTACTGCGGTTGAAAAGATTACCGATGCCGGTAAGCCGGACATCATTATTTTGGCGGTCAAGGCCCACCAAGTGGAGCCAGTCGTGCACGACATGGCGTCCATCATGGGTCCTGACACGATCTTGATTCCCATGCAAAACGGGATTCCGTGGTGGTACTTTCAGAAGTTGCCTGGCGAGTATCAAGACCACTCCGTTGAGACGGTGGATGCAGGCGGCCTCATCATGCGCGCTATCAACCCCAACAATATTTTGGGTTGCGTGGTTTATCCCGCTACATTTACCCAAGCCCCTGGCGTGATTCGCCATGTGGAAGGAACGCGCTTCCCAATTGGTGAGCTCGATGGCTCCGTGTCCGATCGCGCAAAAATGGTTTCCGAGTTGATGGCCGCAGCTGGTTTTAAGTCACCGATTCTAGAAGACATTCGCGCTGAGATTTGGCTCAAACTTTGGGGCAATATGACCTTCAATCCGATCAGCGCCTTAACGCATGGCCACCTTGAAGGAATCTGTCGCCATCCACTAACCAAAGATCTGGCGCGCAACATGATGGCTGAGGCACAAACCATTGGCGAGAAACTGGGTGTGACGTTCCGGGTAGATATCGAGCGCCGGATTGGTGGCGCAGAAAAAGTCGGTAAACATAAAACATCGATGTTGCAGGATTTGGAAGCGGGCCGTTCGCTCGAGATTGATGCCTTGCTGGGTTCCGTTATCGAACTCGGTCAGATCACCAAGACCCCGACACCATGCCTCAGTACGGTGTTTGCATTAACTAAAGTGCTGGATGAAAACGTCCAAGCATCCAATGGTAGTTTGGCTTTGCCATTTGCTGCGGGATATTAAGCCGAGTTGGCGAAGCGATAAGGTGTTTTAAACTCGAATTACCTTAGTTTGATTGTTAAAAAGCCTCAAAGCAGCAATGCCTTGAGGCTTTTTTATGAGCTCTGTGTATTTACTCGAATGTGTTGTCGAGTTGCCCTACGCCATCAATGATGATGCTGACCTTGCTGCCAGGCTTCATCGAGCCAACACCAACCGAAGTGCCGCAGGCAATGATGTCACCGACTTCGAGTGTGATGTCTTGGGAAATTAAACTCACCAATTTGGCGGGTTGAAAAATCATATCGGCAACTGGATAGTTTTGACGCTCTTGATCGTTCAAGATGGTCTTAATGTGTAACTGGCTTGGGTCGATGCCAGTGGTGATGTAGGGGCCAAAGACACCAAAGGTATCGAAGCTCTTGGAGCGTGTCCACTGGGCATAGCCGGGATCACGGTTGAGGATTTCAATCGCGGTAACGTCATTAATGCAGGTGTAGCCAAAAATAGCGGAGGCGGCTTCAGCCTCGCTAATGCCTTGGCAACGCCGCCCAATTACGATGCCGATTTCACCTTCGTACACCACTTTGCCGGAGTAGGACTTGGGCATACGAATGGTTTGATTGGCTGCCAGAAATGAGCTATTGGATTTCAAGAAATACAGCGGCTCTGCTGGTACCGCATGCTCAAGCTTGGTTACCAGGGCGTGGAAGTTGTCAACGAGCGCAACCATCTTCGTTGGCACGCAGGGAATATCAATCACGACATCGGATAGCTTTAGGGTGGCCCCGGTTGGCGTGGGATTACAAAACAGATCGCCGCTGTACACCGTGATTTGATCGTTTTGAATTTGCCCAAAGCCAATCTGACCTTGGTGCTGATAGCGTACCCATTGCGTCATAATGAATTCCTTTTGTTTTCAGTATTGATGCGTTCTATCTTATCAAGGATCGGTTATGTCCCAGCCTGTGGCCCCAGCTGAAATCCGTTTTGCACCGGAATTCGATCAACCCGTGCGTTACATGTTGCGTACCCGAAGCTATTACTTAGGCTTAGGCTATGAAAATCCCTACGTTTGGGCCCATTACATTGATGCACCGTTTGCACCACTCAAAAAACCGCTGAGCGCATCTAGGCTGGCCTTGGTGACAACGGCAGCCCCTTATCAGGCAGATAAAGGTCCGCAGGGTGCGGGCGCAGCATACAACGCGAGTGCAAAGTTTTATCAGCCTTATGCAGGATCAATGGCCAGTAAGCCGGATTTACGTATTGCCCATGTTGGGATTGATCGTAAGCACGCCAATATGAGCGATAGCGAATGCTGGTTTCCATATGAGGCGGCGCAGGCCGCTCAGCAATCGGGCCGCATTGCAACGCTCTCCCCCCGTTTTTATGGATTACCCAGCAATCGCAGCCAGCGCCATACCGTGGAGATCGATGCGCCCGCCATCATTGCCATGTGCCAAGCAGATGCGGTGGATGTTGCGGTGTTAATCCCCAACTGTCCGATCTGCCATCAATCCCAAAGTCTGCTGGCCAGGGCCTTAGAGTCTGCAGGGATCTCTACTGTCGTGATGGCGAGCGCAAAAGACATTGTTGAGTACTGCGGTGTGCCGCGCATGCTGTTTAGCGATTTTCCGCTGGGCAATGCCGCGGCAAGACCAAATGACCCCGAGTCGCGCGCAACTAATTTTGAGTTGGCATTGCGTTTATTAGAGTCGGCAGTCGGACCTCGAACCACGATGCAGTCGCCGCTCATCTGGAATGAGGATCCAAGCTGGAAGCTCGACTATTCCAATATTGAGCGCTTGTCACCTGAAGAGGTGGTGCGCTTAAAAGCCGAAGCAGAGGCCGTACGCGAGACTGCTAAGGCCTTGCGATTAAAAACGGTGGGAAAGTAAGCAAGTAAATCAATCTAGGGGATGTGGTCGGAATGAGAGGATTCGAACCTCCGACCCCCTCGTCCCGAACGAGGTGCGCTACCAGGCTGCGCTACATTCCGTTTTGTATTGCTCTATGGCGATGCTGTCAACTAGCGATGCCAATACATCTATTTTATCTGACTAGTGTTGCCTGGAATAGGGGTTAATGCAGGCTACTACATTTGCCTTGCAAGGGAGTATTCGCAAAGGGCAATCAAGGAGTCTGTCGCTGCATTCTTTGGGAACGCTTTGATATTACTCAGAGCTAAGTCTGCTTCGCGTTTGGCAGCCAGCTGGGTGTATTCGAGTGCGCCAGAGCACTGTACCGCAGTCAGTATTTGCTCAAATACATCTTCCGGAAGATCGGTATTTTGGGTAATGGCTGCGCGTACTAAGAGCTGCTCTTCCGTATTGCCCTTTTCCAATAAGTAAATCAACGGGAGCGTTGGTTTTCCTTCACGTAAATCATCCCCGGCGTTTTTGCCCATTTGAGTGGCGGTGGCCGTGTAGTCGAGTAAATCATCCATCAGCTGAAATGCGGTGCCGATATGACGACCAAAAGCCGCGGCAAGTTCACGTTCGCTATTACTCGCCCCGGCCAAAATAGCGCCCAGCTCACTGGAAGCTTCAAACAGTTTGGCCGTTTTATAGCGAATTACTTGAAGGTAGCTGGACTCGTCCACCTCAGGGTCATTCATATTGAGGAGCTGCAATACCTCGCCCTCAGCAATCGTATTGGTGGCATCCGACAGAATCTGCATGATCCGAATGTCATTGGGGGCCACCATCATTTGGAATGCCCTGGAATACAAGAAATCCCCGACGAGCACGCTGGCAGCGTTGCCAAAGGCCGCATTGGCAGTCTCACGCCCTCGGCGCAGGGTGGATTCATCGACCACATCGTCGTGTAAGAGGGTGGCGGTATGGATAAACTCGACAACAGCGGCTAAATCCAGCACATGGGGGATTTCTCGGCCGCTGGAGAGGGCTTTTGCGACCAAAATTAACAGGGCGGGACGTACTCTTTTCCCCCCGGATTGGATGATATAGCCCGAAATCTGGTCAATTAAGGCCACTTCAGAGGCCAAACGGCGCTTAATAACCTCGTCTAGAGCCTTTAAATCAGGGGCTATTGGGGCCAAAATGGCAGCCAGATCAGTAGTTTTGACAGTGGTACTCATGCAAGATATAATAATCGGCTCAGCTAGTCCGTGTGGATTAGCTTCAATGTTTCATTAATTTGAGGTTTCAAACCATGTACGCGGTCATAAAAACCGGTGGCAAACAGTATAAAGTTGCTGCTGGTGAAAAATTGAAAATAGAACAGATACCAGCGGATATCGGCAGCGAAATTACCTTAGACCAAGTTCTCGCCGTAGGCGAGGGCGCTTCACTGAAGTTGGGTGATCCACTGGTTAATGGTGCCGCTGTGATGGCCACTGTCATCTCCCAAGGACGTCACGACAAAGTGAAAATCTTTAAGATGCGCCGGCGCAAGCACTATCAAAAGCACCAGGGTCATCGTCAGAATTTCACTGAAATTTTGATTAATACGATCAAGGCCTAATTAGGCACACGCTGAAATAGCAGGAGAAGAACAATGGCACAGAAAAAAGGCGGCGGCTCGACACGAAATGGCCGCGACTCAGAATCGAAACGCTTAGGCGTGAAGGTATTTGGCGGCGAGCACATTAATGCTGGCAGCATCATCATTCGTCAACGTGGCACCAAGGTTCATCCTGGCGCAAACGTCGGCATTGGTAAAGACCACACTTTGTTTGCATTAATTGATGGTCAAGTTCAGTTCGGCGTCAAAGGTGCCTTGAATAAGGCCCAAGTTTCGGTATTGCCTCGTTCATAAGGCAGCCTGACTGAGATCTGTTTTATTTCTGAACGCAACACCGAAATTTAACTCTTAGGAACAGGCCTCGCACAGCGAGGCCTTTTTTATTCATGAAATTTATTGACGAAGCTCGAATTGAAGTAATTGCTGGCGACGGTGGCGCTGGTAGTGCTTCCATGCGCCGAGAAAAGTTCATCGAGTTTGGTGGACCCGATGGTGGCGATGGCGGGCGCGGCGGCAGTGTCTATGCGGTTGCTGATCGCAACATCAATACCTTGATTGATTACCGCTATGCCAAAACCCATACCGCCAAAAATGGTGAGCCGGGGCGGGGCGCTGACTGCTATGGCAGGGCGGGTGTTGATATTGAATTGCGCATGCCGGTAGGTACTATCATTTCCGATTTTGAAACCGGCGATCTGATTGCTGATCTGACTACGCATGGCGAACGCCTGTGTTTGGCTGAGGGTGGCGTCGGCGGCTGGGGCAATATTCACTTTAAGAGCAGTACGAATCGTGCGCCGCGGCAAAAGACCAATGGCAAGCCAGGGGACCGGCGTAAGCTCAAACTCGAATTAAAAGTATTGGCCGATGTGGGTTTGCTGGGCATGCCCAATGCTGGTAAATCGACCTTGATTACTGCAGTATCGAATGCCAGACCCAAAATTGCCGATTATCCGTTCACGACCTTGCATCCCAATTTAGGAGTGGTACGCGTTGGGCAGGAGCGTAGCTTTGTGATTGCGGACATTCCAGGTTTGATTGAAGGAGCGGCAGAAGGCGCTGGTTTGGGTCATCGATTCTTGCGCCACTTGCAGCGTACCGGCGTTTTATTGCACATGGTTGATCTGGCCCCTTTTGATGAAGGCGTGGATAACGTGGCCGATGCAAAAGCAATCGTCAATGAGTTACACAAATACGATGAGGCTTTGGCTGAAAAGCCACGTTGGTTGGTGCTCAACAAGATCGATATGATCCCTGAGGATGAGCGCGCCGCAAAGGTAAAAGACTTCATTAAGCGCTTTAAATGGAAGGGCCCTGTCTTTGAGATTTCAGCCTTGACAGGCCTTGGCTGTGAAAAGCTCTGCTATGCCTTGCAAGATTATTTAGACTCGGTACGCCGTGAGCATGATGCTGCAGAGGAGCGCGCAATCGATCCGCGTTATCAAGGCAATGATGATGAGCGCGCACGTAAGGTGATGGACGCCGAAGATTAATTAGGAACAAATAATACGATTGAGATGTACATGGGAATACAGAACGCAAAACGAATTGTGGTGAAAGTGGGTTCTAGCCTGGTCACTAATAATGGCGAGGGCCTTGATCACGCTGCCATCACGAACTGGGCAGAACAAGTGGCTGGTTTGCAAAAATCCGGCTGTGAAGTCTTGATGGTGAGTTCGGGCGCAATTGCTGAGGGTATGCAGCGCCTTGCATGGACGCAGCGCCCCACTGAAATTCACCAGCTGCAGGCTGCCGCTGCGGTCGGTCAAATGGGTTTAGTGCAGGTATATGAAAGTTCTTTTGCCCGTTTTGGTTTGCGTAGCGCTCAAGTCTTGCTTACCAATGCCGATTTGGCGAATAACGAGCGTAATGCCAACGCAAAGGCAACGCTCACTACATTACTGCAGTTGGGTGTAGTGCCCATCATTAATGAAAACGATACGGTCGTGACCGATGAAATTAAGTTTGGTGACAACGATCACCTCGCAGCTCTTGTTGCCAACTTAGTCAGTGCAGATGCCCTGGTGATCTTGACTGATCAAGGCGGTCTCTATACAGCCGACCCCAGAAAAGACGCTAACGCCAGCTTGGTTGCCAATGCCATTGCTGGCGATCCAAATTTAGAAACGATGGCGGGCGGCGCTGGAAGTGCATTAAGTAAAGGCGGCATGTTGACGAAAGTCTTAGCCGCTAAGACAGCTATGGCTACTGGTGCAAGTACCGTGATAGCCTCTGGCCATGAGCCGGGCGTATTAACCCGACTGCTTGCTGGCGAACCAATTGGTACCTGCCTCAGTCCACAGTAATAAGTAAAACAGTTAATTTGAATTGTTAAAGCCAGGCACTTGATTGCCCCCAATAAAGCTATTGGGGTTAAGTGACTGGATGACGGTATTCACACTTTTTACTTGACTCGATAAATTACAGATAGCACCTTGCGCTAAAGCAGCTTGATAGCGATTGGGGATGTTGTCTTTGATTGCAGACCAGCCGCCAAGGGGATTTTCTCGCCAACTGGAGTTGGCTTCATACGTGCCATAAAGACGCGCTTGATAGGAGTCACAGCGAATGCCTTCGTATTGGGTTTGTTTTGATCCACTCGGGCTCGTGATTTGCACCATATACCGCGTGACGCCATCATTACCAACCAAGATCGATTGGGTATCGATGGCAAACTTGAAGATGGTGGTTTCAGAAACATAAAAAGGCAGTAGGGTTTTGGGGTTTGGTGCTACTAGCGGCATAGCGGTGTTGCCCTCTTTAAATACCGTGGGAGCATAAGGATCAACGCCACTGATCATGGGGTCGCCATAGCATCCAATCAAGCTTGCCGAAACAAGGATGCAGCCTGTATAGCTAAACCAGCGGGGGCGCGCAAAAAGGGGTGTATGCATGATTAGCCTAAAAGGAGGGCGCTACTTTAGTTGGATGGGGCGTCTGAATCATGGCGCCGAATGTGTTGTGTGAGGTCGAGTGGCGCACCCCAAACCAGCTGCTGTAATTTCAGATTGCGGGTCAGGTAGCGTGCCAGTTCGGATAAGGCCAATTCATAGACCTCGCGCTTAAAATCCACGACGGAATCGAGCTCTATCCAATAGGGGTGCCAGCGCCAAGCATCGAATTCAGGGTGTTCAGTTGCGCGCAGGTGAATGTCGCTGTCGTGCCCAGTCAGGCGTAACAAAAACCAAATCTGCTTTTGCCCGCGGTAGCTGGCACGTTGCATTCGGTTGGCAGTTTGACGGCGCAAGAACTCCTCCGGGACATCATAGCGAAGCCAGTCCCTGGTGCGTCCAATGATTTGGACATGTTCCGGTAGCAAGCCAACCTCTTCGTGCAATTCGCGGTACATGGCCTCTTCTGGGCTTTCACCATGCTGAATCCCGCCTTGCGGGAACTGCCACGAATGCTGTCCAACGCGTTTTCCCCAGAAAACCTCGTTAGAGCCGTTAAGGAGGACAATGCCGACATTGGGTCGATACCCTTCACGGTCGAGCATAATCGCGCTCCAAATCCATTAAAATCAGTGATTTGATTATATCTATACATGAAAGCCACACAAACCTTTCTCGCGACCCTCAAGGAAGCCCCCTCTGATGCGGAGGTGGTTTCGCATCAACTCATGGTGCGTGCTGGCTTAATTCGTAAGTTAAGTGCCGGAATTTATAACTACTTACCACTGGGTTTAAAGGTCATTCGCAAGGTGGAAAACATCATTCGCGAAGAAATGAATCGGGCAGGCGCGATTGAACTCCTGATGCCGATGATTCAGCCAGCAGAACTGTGGCAAGAAACGGGGCGCTGGGAGAAGATGGGCCCTGAGTTACTCCGCATTAAAGACCGGCATGAGCGTGATTTTTTAATTCAACCTACCTCCGAAGAAGTCGTGACTGATTTGGCTCGAAATGAAATCCGCAGTTATAAGCAGTTGCCAGTGAACTTCTATCAAATTCAGACGAAGTTTCGCGATGAGCGCCGTCCCCGTTTTGGCATCATGCGCGGCCGTGAGTTCAGCATGAAAGATGCCTACTCGTTTGATCGCGATACTGCTGGCCTGAAGCAATCGTATCGGTTGATGTTTGATGCTTACACCCGTATTTTTGAGCGCATGGGTTTGGTGTTCAGGGCGGTTACCGCCGATAACGGCGCGATTGGCGGCTCGGGCAGTCAAGAGTTTCATGTGATTGCCGATACCGGTGAAGACGCAATTGTGTATTGCCCCAATTCCGATTACGCAGCAAATCTAGAGGCTGCGGAGTCGCTTTCATTGATACCCGTTCGTGCTGCCCCAAGCGTCGCTATGCAAAAAGTGGCAACACCGGATCAAACTCGCTGCGAGCAAGTCGCACAGTTTTTATCGCTTCCGCTTGAGCAAACGGTAAAGACTCTGGTTTTTGCAGTGGATCAGGAGAAGGGCTCTGCCAAACTCTTCATGCTTCTGCTCCGCGGTGATCACGAGTTAAATGAAATCAAGCTCAGCAAAATTCCTGGTCTAGCCGAATCCCGTTTTGCAAGCGAAGCAGAAATCACTGCCGCTTGCAATGCGAGTCCAGGCTCCTTAGGCCCAGTGGGTGTTCGTTCCGATGTTGTTGTGATTGCTGATCGCACTGTAGCGAATATGAGTGACTTTGTCTGCGGCGCTAACGCGACTGGATTCCATTTGACTGGCGTGAACTGGGAGCGTGACTTACCCTTACCGCAGGTTGCTGACATTCGTAATGCCGTGGCTGGTGATCCGTCACCCGATGGCAAAGGCGTTGTCGAAATTTGCCGCGGCATTGAAGTGGGGCATGTCTTTCAATTGGGTACGCGCTACTCCGAAGCAATGCGTTGCACCTATTTGGATGAGAACGGTAAAGCCCAGCCGATGGTGATGGGTTGTTATGGTATTGGCGTAACGCGTTTACTTGGTGCGGCGATTGAACAGGGCCATGATGATCGCGGTATTGTCTGGCCGATTTCGATGGCGCCATTTGAGGTTGTTATTTGCCCCGTGGGTTACGATAAGTCGGAGTCCGTCAAGGCTGAAGCCGATGCCTTGCACGATGCACTCTTGGCTGCAGGCATTGATGTGGTTCTAGATAACCGGGGCGAGCGCCCAGGCGCCATGTTTGCCGACTGGGAGTTAATCGGCGTGCCATTCCGAGTCGTGATTGGTGAACGGGGACTCAAAGACGGGCAGGTTGAGTTTCAAGGTCGTACGGAAAGTGCCGCGCAAAACATTGCGCTTGCCTCGATCAAGGATCACGTCATCGCCGCTGTTCAAGCGGCCAAGCAACAGACCCTTTCATGAAATAAAAGGATGCGTGACGGCGGCTTATTTTTTAAATAGGCCGCCAAGTCCTTTAGCCGCGCCACGCGCTGCCATCGAGCCCATCATGCGGGCCATCTTGCCACCCTTAAATTGCTTCATCATGGTTTGCATTTGCTCAAACTGCGCGAGCATGCGATTGACTTCTTGGACTTGCACGCCTGCACCCGCTGCAATGCGACGCTTACGACTTGCTTTAAGTAGCTCAGGCTTGCTACGCTCTTGCGCGGTCATACTGTCGATGATGCCGCGCATGCGTTTGATTTGCAGATCAGCTTGACTCATATTGACCTTGCCTGCGTTTTGCGTCATGTGACTAGGTAATTTATCGAGCATATTGGCCATGCCGCCCATTTGTTGCATCTGGGTAATTTGATCCCGAAAGTCGGCTAGATCAAATCCGCCTTTTTGCATCTTGACGGCCAGCTTCTCCGCTTTGGCAACGTCGATGTTTTGATGGGCCTGTTCAACCAAGGCCAGAATATCGCCCATCCCTAAAATACGGTTGGCCATGCGCTCGGCATCAAAGGGCTCAAGGCCATCCATCTTCTCGGCCACGCCGATGAATTTCAGCGGAACCCCAGTGACGTGGCGCACCGATAGGGCAGCACCGCCACGGGAATCACCATCTAGTTTGGTGAGTACTACTCCGCTTAAGGGCAGCGCCTCATGGAATGCCTTGGCCGTGTTGACAGCATCTTGACCTAACATCGCATCGACCACAAAGAGGGTCTCGATCGGTTTGACGGCGCTGTGCAGCTGCGCAATCTCCTGCATCAGGGCTTCATCAATACCCAAGCGACCCGCGGTATCGACAATCAGTACGTCAAAGTAGTGGCGGCGTGCCCAGTCCAATGCATTGGTGGCAATTTCCACTGGCTTTTGATTGGTATTGCTCGGAAAGCACTCCACTCCAACTAATTTACTGACTGTTTCCAATTGTTCGATCGCGGCAGGACGATAGACGTCGCAGGAGACGGTTAAAACTTTTTTCTTTTTGGTTTCGCGCAGCCATTTGGCGAGCTTGCCGACCGAGGTAGTTTTACCTGCACCTTGTAAGCCAGCCATCAAAATCACGGCAGGGGGTTGGGTGGCGAGGTTGAGTTCGCTGCTTTGACTGCCATCACCTGCCATGACGCTGGTTAATTCGCGCTGCACCACACCAACCAAGGCTTGTCCTGGACTGAGGCTGCCAACCACTTCCTCACCAAGGGCTTTGAATTTAACCTGCTCGAGTAGGGACTTGACAACTGGAAGCGCTACGTCCGCCTCTAGTAAGGCCAAACGAATCTCGCGCAGCATGTCTGCGGTGTTCTTTTCAGTGAGGCGAGCCTCGCCGCGCATTGTTTTAACAACACGCGAAAGACGATCTGTGAGGTTCTCTAGCATTTATCGATTAGACTTTCCAAATGACAATTTTAGGTTACTCCAGCTTCGACTGGCTTCCCTCTGCACTTTATCTGCTTTTGCTGATCACATTAAGCCTGCGGCCGCGCAACCGGCCCGAGACCAAGCCCTTCATTTTTTTGGTGCAAGGCCTCATTTTCCTTATTTTATTGGTGCATGGCGCGGTCTTGCATGATTCCATCTTTACGCCTGAAGGCTTTGTCTTTGGGTTTGCGCAAAACCTCTCCTTAATCGCCTGGGTTGGACTGGCGTTTTATTGGTTTCAGAGCTGGATGTTGCCGATTTCCAGCATGCGCCTGATGGCCCTAAGCTTGGCAATGGTATGCGCAATCCTGCCCGATATTTTTCCAGGGACTTTACTCTCAGCCAGAACGGTCTCCGATGCTTGGTTCAAAGGGCATTTCATTGTGGCAACCAGCGCTGTTGGTTTGTTAAGCCTCGCAGTGATGCATGCGATTTTGATGAGCATTCAGGACCGGGCATTGCGGCGCCAATTTAACTACTCCCCAGAAAGCCGTATTAGCCAATGGCTCGAGTCCTTGCCACCCTTGATGGCGATGGAAAGCCTCCTCTTCAACTTCATTTACGTGGGCTTTGCATTGCTGAGCCTGACCGTGTTTTCCGGACTCTTTTTCTCGCAGGCCCTGTTTGGTCGGCCACTCGTCTTTGATCACAAAACCATTTTTGCCTTGATCTCCTGGTTCTTATTTGCCGGACTCATTGTGGCGCGGTGGCGCGTCGGTTTGCGGGGCTTAGTAGCGATTCGCTGGGTCTTGGGCGCCTACGTTGCGCTCATTCTCGCTTATGTGGGAAGCCGCTTTGTGCTTGAAGTTATTTTGCAGCGAACCTAATTGTGCTGAAATGGATTTTGCTGCTGGTCGGCATTGGTCTCATTTACTTTTGGATCAAAAACAAGGGCCGCGCTGCGCAAGTAGAAAAAGCAAAAGCGCAAACTCCCCCACCAGTCATCGCTGAGTCAGAAGAAATCAGACCTTGCCGCTATTGCGGAGTGCATTTGCCGAGCACTGAAGGGGTAATGCACGAAGACCGTTTTTACTGCTCGAGCGCGCACCGGGATGCGATTGATGCAAAGGGCTGGCTGGGATCAGCGCTATGGCGGGTCTCCCCCAATTTTGATGCACGACCCAAGGAGGCTACAACGGATCTCGTGGTGTTGCACCACATTAGTTTGCCGCCAGGGCAATTTAAAACGCAGAACAGCACCCAATACATCGTTGATTTTTTTCAGAACCAGCTTGATCCACAGGGCCACCCCTACTTTGCCGATATAGCGGAGCGACGCGTCTCGAGCCACTTCTTGATTGCGCGTTCAGGACGCATCATTCAATTTGTATCGACGCAGAATCGGGCTTGGCATGCGGGCGAATCGCAGTTTGAGGGGCGCGCACGTTGCAACGATTTTTCGATTGGGATTGAACTGGAAGGCGATGGCGATACCGTTTTTGAAGAGTCCCAGTACCAGGCATTACAGCAACTGATTGCGCAGCTGCAATCCCAGAATCCGCATTTTCGTTTCGCTGGCCACAGTGACATTGCGCCAGAACGAAAAACGGATCCCGGGATTCAGTTTGACTGGGTACGGTTTCAAAAAGACAACAGATTGTCCCTTGAAAAATTACCGTTTGGCCTGGCATCACGCTAGTTCATTTGGGCCTATTTTTATGTGTGTGAGTATTTGCTTACATTAGCCGTCAATGCCTAAGAAGCCCTCTATATTTGCACCAAAATTGACTCTCACATTGCGCATCAAAATAAGGGCAAATCCTAGGTATTTTTTGTAATAAAAAGCATACGCAATTCGAAATAATTCCCTATACTTAGTGCCATGGTGCAAAAAAAACACTAGATGTAGTGTTATTTTGCCAAAAAACACAATTGCAAAATAAGGTTAAATCCTTGTTTTAAAAAGACATTTCTTACACGAACTTAGATAAACGCAGGGGCGCTATGACATATACCAACCAATCCGCAGCAGAGACACAATTAGGGCTTCCTTCCGGCGGCAATCCCACCGCGAATATGACCCAAAACCCATCTGCTGGATTTGTTTCTGGTGGTGTCGGCGGTACTCAAGCAACCCAGTTATCCGATTACAAAATCATCCGTCGTAACGGTTCCGTTGTCGCATTTGAACCTTCTAAAATTGCGATTGCCGTAACCAAAGCGTTCTTAGCGGTGAATGGTGGACAGGGCGCTGCCTCGGCTCGTGTGCGTGAGCAGGTCGAGCAATTGACCCATGCTGTGGTTCGTGCCTTACTGCGTAGCCGTCCCAATGGCGGCACCTTCCACATTGAAGATATTCAAGACCAGGTTGAATTAGCGCTCATGCGCAGCGGTGAGCACAACGTCGCTCGTGCTTATGTTTTGTACCGTGAAAAGCGCAATCAAGAACGTGCAAGCCAGCAAGCAGCTGCACCCGAGACGCAAACCGCAGCACAGCAGGCAGAGTCTGGCATTACTGTACTGGATAACGGTGTAAGCAAGCCCCTCGATATGGCTGCCCTGCGCACGGTGATTCAGGCGGCATGCGAAGGTTTGGGCAATGCAATCGATGCCACCCCAATCATTACAGAAACCATCAAGAATTTGTACGATGGCGTACCCATGGCGCAGGTATATGACTCTGCCATCCTTGCTTCCCGTACCTTGATTGAAAAAGATCCGGCCTATAGCCAGGTAACAGCCCGAATTCTGATGCACGTGATCCGCAAAGAGATTTTGGGTCGCGAAGTGCTACAAGGCAATATGCAAGCGGAGTACAGCACCTACTTTGCCAAGTACATCAATGAGGGTATCGGCGCTGAGCTCTTGGATCCCCGTATGCGTGAATATGATTTGGCGCGCTTAGCTGCTGCCCTGAATGCCGATCGTGATCTGCAGTTCAATTACCTCGGTCTGCAAACTCTGTATGACCGCTATTTCTTGCACATTGAAGACCGCCGCATTGAAATGCCACAGGCTTTCTTTATGCGCGTAGCCATGGGCCTTGCTTTGAATGAGCTGGACCGTGAAGCCCGTGCCATTGAGTTCTATGAAGTGCTCTCGACATTTGACTTTATGTCCAGCACGCCAACCCTCTTTAACTCAGCCACAACCCGTCCGCAACTCTCGAGCTGCTACTTAACCACTGTGGCAGATGACCTCGATGGCATTTATGAGGCCTTAAAAGAGAATGCCTTGCTGTCGAAGTTTGCAGGCGGTCTTGGCAATGACTGGACCAATGTGCGCGCCCTCGGCAGCCACATCAAGGGTACCAATGGCAAGTCACAAGGCGTGGTGCCATTCTTAAAGGTAGTGAATGACACAGCGGTTGCGGTAAACCAAGGTGGTAAGCGTAAGGGTGCGGTCTGTGCTTACTTGGAAACATGGCACTTGGACATCGAAGAATTCTTGGAGCTGCGTAAGAACACTGGCGATGATCGCCGCCGTACGCATGACATGAATACCTCCAACTGGATTCCAGATCTGTTCATGAAGCGCGTGATGGAAAACGGCAACTGGACCTTGTTCTCGCCATCCAATACGCCCGATTTGCACGATAAATTCGGCAAGGCATTTGAAGAGGCCTATGTAGCTTATGAAAAGCAGGCTGAAAGTGGTGCCTTGAAGCCATCCCGCACCATCCCTGCGCAGCAGTTGTGGCGCAAGATGCTGGGCATGCTGTTTGAAACAGGTCACCCATGGATCACATTTAAGGATCCTTGCAATATCCGTAGCCCACAGCAGCACGTTGGCGTAGTCCACTCATCTAATTTGTGTACCGAGATCACCCTCAACACCAATGATGATGAGATCGCGGTCTGTAATTTGGGTTCCGTAAACCTGACTGCCCATATGACAACCGATGCGAACGGTCGTTTGGTGCTTGATCATGCGAAATTGCAAAAGACCATCCGCACTGCGATGCGCATGCTCGATAACGTGATTGACATCAACTACTATGCGGTTGCTAAGGCACGTAATTCAAACCTCAAGCACCGCCCAGTCGGTCTTGGCATCATGGGCTTCCAGGATTGCTTGCACATGCAGCGCATTCCGTATGCAAGCAATGAGGCAGTTGAGTTTGCTGATGCATCAATGGAGGCGGTTTGCTATTACGCCTACCAGGCATCGAATGCCCTCGCAGAAGAGCGTGGCACCTACAGCAGCTACAAAGGCTCCTTATGGGATCGTGGCATTCTCCCGCAAGACTCCGTGCGTTTGCTGGCGGAAGAGCGCGGCGGCTATCTGGAAGTGGATATGTCTTCGAAATTGGATTGGGATAGTTTGCGCGCGCGGATTAAGCAGTCTGGTATGCGCAATTCCAACTGCGTAGCCATCGCACCAACAGCGACGATTTCCAATATTATTGGCGTATCGGCTTGCATCGAGCCTACCTTCCAGAATCTGTTTGTGAAATCCAATTTATCGGGTGAGTTCACAGTAGTGAATGAGTATTTGGTGCGCGACCTCAAAGACCGCGGCCTCTGGGATGAAGTGATGATTGCCGATTTGAAGTACTTTGACGGTACCTTATCAAAGATTGATCGCGTACCACAGGATTTGCGTGATATTTACGCAACTGCCTTTGAAGTGGAGCCAAGTTGGCTGGTGGAAGCAGCATCACGCCGTCAAAAATGGATCGATCAAGCGCAGTCCTTGAATATTTACATGGCTGGCGCCTCTGGCAAGAAGCTGGATGACACCTACAAGTTGGCTTGGTTGCGTGGATTAAAGACCACGTATTACCTACGCACGATGGCGGCAACCCACGTGGAGAAGTCCACTGTGGCAAGCGGTCAGCTCAACTCGGTTTCGAGCGGTGGCGGCGTAAACGGTACCGATGCTCAAGCAGCACAAGAGGCAGATGGTCCAGTTTGCACAATGCGTCCAGGTGATGCTGGGTTTGATGAATGTGAAGCGTGCCAGTAAGCCATTTGCTTACTGGTAGTGAAATGATGGAATTTTGGAGAATACTATGTTGAATTGGGAAGAAGAAGTGGCGCCAGCACTGGCTAAAGTCGGTTTAGCACCGCAGCCAGCAGTACAGCCACAAAAAGCGCCGCAGCCAGATCAGGTTGCAATTGCACCCCAAACTGCAGCACCTGCGCCAGTGCAGGCCGCTAATTTATCGGGTGGCGCAGCCATGCGCGTCAATGCCGCTGATAAGCGCGTGATTAATGCGAAGACTGACGTAAATCAGTTGGTTCCATTTAAATATAAGTGGGCCTGGGAGAAGTATTTGGCGGGCTGTGCAAACCACTGGATGCCACAAGAGATCAATATGAACCGCGATATCGCCCTTTGGAAAGATCCAAACGGCTTGACGGAAGACGAGCGTCGCATCATTAAGCGCAACTTGGGTTTCTTCACAACCGCAGATTCCTTGGCCGCAAACAACATTGTTTTGGGTACCTATCGTCACATTACCGCTCCAGAATGCCGCCAATACCTATTGCGTCAGGCTTTTGAAGAGGCAATTCATACTCATGCCTACCAATATATTGTGGAATCTTTGGGTTTAGATCAGTCTGAAATCTTTAATGCGTACAACGAGATTGAGTCCATTCGTGCTAAAGACCAGTTCTTGATTCCCTTTATCGATGTATTAACTGACCCCAATTTCAAGACTGGCACCTTAGAAGCCGATCAAAAGTTACTGCGTTCGCTGATTGTTTTTGCTTGCGTAATGGAAGGTTTATTCTTTTATGTTGGTTTTACGCAAATCCTTGCAATGGGTCGTCAGAACAAAATGACGGGTGCTGCCGAGCAGTACCAATACATCTTGCGCGATGAGTCAATGCACTGCAATTTTGGTATCGATTTGATTAATCAAATCAAGCTGGAGAACCCGCAGTTATGGACTTCTGCGTTCAAAGAAGAGATCCGCGGCATCTTCGAACAAGCGGTCGAATTAGAGTACCGTTATGCCGAAGATACGATGCCTCGCGGAGTACTTGGATTGAACGCGCCGATGTTCAAAGGCTACCTCCGATACATCTGTAATCGTCGGTGTATGCAAATAGGACTTGACGCAATGTTCCCAAATGAAGAGAATCCATTTCCATGGATGTCAGAAATGATCGATCTGAAGAAAGAACGAAACTTTTTTGAGACACGCGTTATTGAGTATCAAACTGGTGGTGCGCTGAGCTGGGAGTAATGGTTTACCTAATAAGCGCCTCACTGGTTCACAGGAGAGTAAACGGTTGGATAGTTTTAGTAATCTAAAGCAAACACAGTTTAATAAACCCCTCAAACGAGGCGTTTGCTATTTATTCTCCTTTTTTTCCAGTATTTTTAAGAAGCCGTCACCCCTTGGGGTCGCGGCTTTTTTTCCAGGATTCATTAGCGTGCAGCACTTAGCATCAAGCCGCGCGCCGATGAATGGCTCGCTCGCTCGGTCCGCCAGGCCTTATGGCACGGTAGATCTGAATGGTCGGGTCTTCTTAATCGGTAGTTCGTACTAATCCTCACGTGAAGGAGTATCACTATGGCAATCGCCAAAAAGAAACCAGCTGCAAAGAAACCTGCTGCAAAGAAAAAAGTAGCTGCTAAGAAGCCTGCTGCAAAGAAAGTAGCAAAGAAGAAGCCTGCTGCTAAAAAAGCTGCAAAGCGCAAGCCTGCTGCAAAAAAAAAGTAAGTAAGCCTGCTGCCAAGAAGAAAGCGGGCTCTGCTGTAAAAAAGCCCGCGGCTAAGAAGCCTGCTGCTACCACGCAAACTGCGTTGAATCCAGCTGCTGCTTGGCCTTTCCCAACCGGCACACGCCCATAAGCGCAAGCTTATCGGCCAGGTAGTAATGCAATGGGGTCCCTCGGGACCCCATTTCTTTATGGCAAATTGATAAAACCCAGGTAGCAGAGTGCCTGCCTTTGGCTTATCCCGCCTTAAAACCCAAATCCAAACGCAGTTTTGAATTGATCTTTAATCTGATCCAGGCTCAATTGGTGGTTTTGTGGACCTTGATGGGCAATTTTGATCGAACCCATGAGGCTAGCAAGGCGACCGGTGGTTTCCCAATCCATGCCATTCTCTAAACCAAAGAGTAATCCCCCGCGAAATGCATCGCCGCATCCAGTTGGATCGATCAACTGTGTGGCTTTGACCGGTGGAATAGCGATCGATTTGCCGCCCGCATAAATTTGGGCGCCTTCTGCACCTTTGGTGACGATCAGCGCTTTGACCCGCTCACCCAATTGTGCAAGCGATAAGCCGGTCCGTTTGGAGAGCATTTCACCTTCGTAGTCATTGACCGCCAAGTAGCTTGCGAGTTCAGTGAGTTCTAAAAGCTCAGGACCATCGAACATGGGTAAACCCTGACCTGGATCAAAAATGAATGGAATCTGCGCATCTGCTAATTGATGGCAATGCTCCCACATGCCAGCACGGCCATCGGGTGCAACAATCGCCAGGCTTACGGGCGCACTTTTTTTCTGCGTGCGTGCAGCTGTGACATCGCTAACCTGATTGAGGTGGGATTCATTCATGGCGCCAGGATGAAAGGCTGTAATCTGATTGTTGGAGAGATCGGTTGTGATCATTGCCTGTGCGGTAAACGCATTTTCAAGGGTACGAATGTGGCTTGCATCAATTTTCAAGTCCCTGAGGCGATCAAGGTAGGGCGCGGCGTCACCGCCCACGGTTGCCATGATCACGGGTTCGCCGCCGAGCAACTTAAGGTTGTAGGCAATGTTGCCAGCACAGCCACCGAATTCGCGGCGCATGCTCGGCACTAAAAAAGCAACATTCAGTATATGAATTTGGTCTGGCAGGATTTGATCCTGAAAGCGACCTTCAAAGTTCATGATCGTGTCGTAGGCGATGGAACCGCAGATAAGGCTAGCCATAAAGTGCTTTCGTAATAAGTAGGGGGTTAGGGATAAAAAAGCCGCACACGATACCCAGCAGCATTGCTGGGTAACTGCAGGGGAATAAGGGCACGAATACGTTCTCCGCCGGGAGCGCCGATGCGCGCAAACTGGGTATGGGCGTCACGCCACGATGCGGGCAACCACTCTTCTGGCGAAAATGAAACTAATTGCACAGCAGATTCATCGGTATCCGTGAGGGTGAGTTCCAAATGCGGTAGTGCAATTGGCATCATCAATCGATTTTGTATCTCAACTTCAAGTACAGATGGATTTGCAGGCGCTTTAGAGCCTTGCTGCGCTGTTTGCATGCCGAGCGCACTCAAAGTAATCTTCCATGCAGAAAAATCGCGTATAGCCCCTTCTGTGCAGCCAAATGACTCGCACAATAGTTGATCCATACGCAGTAATGAAGTAAATGTTTGCAAATGGAATGCCGATGGCGTTTGATCTACCCGTGGCGCAGCAAACGGCAGTAAGCGATCACGAGTGAAGTGCAAGGTAGCAAGCGCAAGGGCGCATAGCAATGCAATGATCAGCGCCCATTTGTAGAGGCTTGCGAAAGCTACGCCTGGCTTCTTTGCCGACGGGCTGAGCGCGCCTGCTAAATCAGCGCTGTTTTTTTTTACTTCACCTTCGCCCGGTAGGGGGGCGGAAGGATCTTTTAATGTGCCAGAAAGGCAGACCCAGCCATCACTCTCTTTCCAAACCGAAAGCGGTAGCCATTGGCTATAGGTGGCGATGACCTCATCAGCCTGACGGCTCAGTACCCCAGAAAGTACGATTTGACCGCCGGGGCGGATGCGCTGCACCAAGGCTGGTGCTAAAACTTGCAAGGGGTTTGCCAAAATATTAGCCATGACGATGTCATAGCGCGCCTTGGCGCCAAGCATCGGCACTGCATCGTCAGGCAAAGCAAAGGTGATATCGACGTCATTAATTTCGGCATTGCTGCGTGCGGCCACCATCGCCTGGGGATCAATATCTGTTCCTACAACGGGATTACAGCCTAATTTTTTGGCGGCAATCGCCAAAATGCCGGAACCACAGCCGTAATCGAGCAGACTTTTATTCTGTAAATGGTTTTGTTGCTCGAGCCACAAGAGGCAGAGGTGGGTAGTGGGGTGACTACCGGTTCCAAATGCGAGACCGGGATCAACTGCCAAACAAATGGCGTTGGGATCGGTCGGGGTTTCGTGCCAAGAGGGCACTACCCAAATGCGCTCACCAATCTGAATCGGTGCAAATTGGCTTTGCGTTAAACGGACCCAGTCTTGCTCAGCTACGATTTTTTCTTCAGGGCGCCTTAGGAAAAAGCCGGCATCGTTTAAGGACTGAAGCAACTCTGGAATAAAGTCCGCATCATCCGAATCATCTACATCGGGATTAAACAGGGCTGTAACAGTCGATCGATCCCATGCCTGAACCTCGGGAGAAAGTCCGGGCTCGCCATACAGGGGGTTTTCATCGTAGCCACCTGCAGCAGCATCTTCGACCGTAATCGAGAGGGCGCCGAGCTCCATTAGCGCATCACCCAAGGGCTCGGCTATTTCAGCATGAACCGTAAAAATCAGTTCACGGTACGGCATGGCCCTGCTCTTTCAAGAAAGGCTATCCCTTCACCCGGCTGGCGGCTTGTTCTTCCAGTCGATGTTCGAGGTAATGAATGCTGGTGCCACCTTCCTCAAAGTTGGGATCAAGCATGAGCTCGCGGTGCAGTGGAATATTGGTGGTGATGCCATCGATAACGATTTCGGAGAGGGCAATGCGCATGCGACGGATTGCCTGTTCCCGGGTCTTGCCATAGGAAATCAATTTACCAATCATGGAATCGTAGTTGGGCGGCACCATATAGCCACCATAGGCGTGGGAGTCAACCCGGATACCAGGACCGCCCGGCATATGCCATGACAGAATGCGGCCCGGGCTGGGAGTAAATTTGAAAGGATCTTCGGCGTTGATACGGCACTCAATGGCATGCCCTTGGAAGACAATATCTTTTTGGCGAAACCCGAGTTTGAGTCCAGCTGCAATGCGGATTTGCTCTTGAACAATATCGACGCCCGTAATCATTTCGGTGACGGGATGCTCGACTTGAACTCGGGTGTTCATCTCAATGAAGAAAAACTCGCCGTCTTCATACAGAAACTCAAAGGTACCTGCGCCGCGGTAGCCCATTTTGCGGCAGGCTTCTGCACAGCGCTCACCAATTTTGGCGATCGCACGACGATCAATGCCTGGAGCTGGCGCCTCTTCAATAATTTTTTGGTGACGGCGCTGCATTGAGCAATCACGTTCGCCAAGCCACACTGCATTGCCATGGGTATCGGCCAAAACCTGAATTTCTACGTGGCGAGGCTTTTCTAGGAACTTCTCCATGTAGACCTCGGGATTACCGAAAGCCCGGCCGGCTTCTTCCCGTGTCATATTGACTGCGTTAACTAAAGCTGCTTCGGTATGCACAACACGCATGCCGCGACCACCACCACCGCCGGCTGCCTTGATGATGACGGGGTAACCCACTTTTTTGGCAATCGCAATAATCTCTTTCGGATTGTCTGGCAGTGCACCATCAGAGCCGGGAACGCAGGGAACGCCCGCTTTAATCATGGCACGCTTCGCAGATACTTTGTCACCCATCAGGCGAATGGTTTCTGGACGGGGACCAATAAAGGCAAAGCCCGATTTTTCAACGCGCTCCGCAAAGTCGGCATTCTCGGATAAAAAACCATAGCCTGGATGAATAGCTTCGGCGTCCGTGACTTCCGCTGCGGAAATGATGGCTGGCATATTGAGGTAGCTCAGCGGCGAAGGGGCAGGCCCAATGCACACCGCCTCATCAGCGAGTTTGACGTACTTGGCTTCTTTATCGGCAACGGAATACACCACCACCGTTTTAATACCCAGTTCGCGGCACGCGCGCTGGATGCGAAGAGCGATTTCTCCGCGGTTGGCAATCAGAATCTTATCGAACATGGTGTCCTGGCTTGAAAGGATGTGGAGAAATTAGGCAATCACAAACAAAGGTTGATCGTATTCAACGCCCTGGCCGTTCTCACACAAAATTTGTTTAACAATGCCCGCCTTCTCGGATTCGATTTCATTCAAGAGCTTCATCGCCTCAATGATGCAAAGGGTTTGACCCACGGTAACGATGTCGCCCACATTCACAAAATTGGGTGATTCGGGATTGGGGGCGCGGTAAAAGGTTCCAACCATAGGGGACTTGGCAACGAATCCCGCAGCGGTAGCAGCAGCTTCTTCGGCCGCAGCATGTTCAGCTGCCGTAGGTGCTGCGGGTGCAGGCGCGCTCACCGCAACTGGGGCAGCTGCTGCAGCTGCATAGGTAATCGGTGCATTGCTTGGCTGCCCTTGCGCCAAATTCGCATTCACAATGCGAACTCGGTCTTCGCCTTCGTTGACTTCAAGCTCCGAAATGCCTGATTCAGAAACCAAGTCGATCAGTGTTTTTAGTTTTCTCAGATCCATGGAGGTGTGCCCTTCTGGTAAAAATGACGGGAAAGAAAAATGACGATTATTTGAGTTGCTGGCTAGCTGCTTGCAATGCCAAGGTATAGCCGATTGGGCCTAAGCCGCAGATCACACCTTTTGCAATGTCCGATAAATAGGAGTGCTTACGGAATTCTTCACGCTGGTGAATATTGGATAAATGCACTTCAATAAAGGGAATGGCAACGCCTGCCAAGGCATCGCGCAGGGCAACACTGGTGTGGGTAAAGCCACCCGGATTGATGATGATGAAATCAACCCCATCCTGTTTTGCCTTCTGAATGCAGTCAATTAATTCGCCTTCATGATTGCTTTGAAAGGTACTTAGTACGATCCCAGCAGCTTTTGCCTGCGTTTCTAGGCCCAGGTGGATATCGCTGAGGGTGGTGTGACCATAAACCTGCGGTTCGCGGCTGCCCAACAAATTGAGGTTGGGCCCCTGAATAACTAAAACTGACGGGTTTTTTGACATAGATCGCTAATTTTAGAAACAGTTAAGAACAGATGATGTCAGGCTTTTTAAATCACGCTCCAGCACTTTCGGTTCGCTTAGGGCACACAGAAAAGCAGAGTTGGATCCATTCAGCATGAGGGAAAGTATACCCCTTAGCCTGGCCGCAAAAAAGCGAAATGCTGAAAAAAAGATCTATTTTTTGCAAAATGAAGGAAATTAAGCGATTTTAGCTACCCAAGATCGCCTGAAAATCTACTTTATTCTTGCGCTAAAAGAAGATAATTTGAATTAAAGAGCTGCTTTAATTTGCTTTCTGAGCTCATCTTCGTCTATCTTGCCTAATTTCGTGTTGGTCACCTTGCCTTTGGCGTTGATGACAACGGTATAGGGTAGGGCGCCTTGGGTATTGCCTAGGGCCTTGCCAATTTTGCTGCCTTGTAAGCCACCCATCACGATGGGGTAGGAAACTAGGGTCGTTTCAAGAAATTGACGTATGTTCGATGGCGTATCGATACCGATGCCGACAAATAAGACATTTTTAGCCGCAAACTCATCCTGAAGATCGCTCAAGGCTGGCATTTCTTCGACACAAGGCGGGCACCAGGATGCCCAAAAGTTCACTACCAGCACCCGGTTTTGCCATTCCGCGGTGTTGACCGCAGTGTTGTCGGGTTTGGTCCAGGGATTGGCAAGTAATGCGGTAACCGACTCTTCGCTTGCAGTGCCATCGCGGTAAATCCAGCTGGCGGTGATGAGGCCTGCAGCAAGTCCAACCAGACTCATTCCAGTGATGATTCCCATTTGTCTTCGGTTCATGCGCACTCCTTCGCTAAAATTCAATCATGCATATACACATCTTGGGCATTTGCGGCACCTTTATGGGCGGCATCGCTGCCATCGCACGGCAGGCCGGCCACCGCGTAACGGGATGCGATGCCAATGTGTATCCGCCGATGAGTACCCAGCTCGAGGCCCAAGGTATAGAGCTTATCGAAGGATACTCTAGCGAGCAATTATCGCAACTGGGTAGCAAGCCCGATTTATTTGTCATCGGCAATGTGGTCTCGCGTGGCAATCCATTAATGGAGGCGATTCTCAATTTAGGATTGCCTTATGTCTCTGGCCCGCAGTGGCTGGGTGAGCAAGTACTCTACGGCAGACATGTTTTGGCGGTGGCAGGAACCCACGGCAAAACCACTACCTCAGCGATGCTGGCTTGGATTTTGGAATTCAATGGCAAAGAGCCGGGCTATTTAATCGGCGGCGTGCCACTGAATTTCACGGTCTCAGCACGGCTGGGTAAAAGCCCCTACTTTGTAATTGAGGCCGACGAATACGACACTGCCTTTTTTGATAAGCGCAGTAAGTTTGTGCATTACCGGCCGCGTACTGCCTTGCTGAACAATCTGGAGTTCGATCATGCCGATATTTTTGCAGATCTCGCTGCCATCGAAACCCAGTTTCATCACTTAGTGCGAACGGTGCCGAGCGAAGGATGTTTGGTAGTGAATGGCGCAGAAGCCTCACTGGAGCGGGTGCTCGAGCGCGGCACTTGGACGCCGGTGGCACGCTTTGGTATGGATGCCAATAACACCTGGTCGATGCAGCCGCATCCCAATGATGATTTCACAGTACTGCATGAAGGCAATGAAGTGGCTACGGTTTGCTGGGCCCCGGATTCGGGCGTGATGGGTCGCCACAATCAACTCAATGCCCTAGCTGCGATTGCAGCAGCACAGCACATTGGCATTAATCCACGCGATGCGGCCAGCGCCCTAGCTCAATTTAAAAATGTAAAACGCCGCTTAGAAACGGTTGGCCAGCATAATGGCATCACGATCTACGATGACTTTGCACACCACCCTACGGCAATCACCACCACCCTCGATGGCTTGCGCCGCCGGGTCGGCAATGCGCGGATATTGGCGGTACTCGAGCCTCGCTCCAACACCATGAAATTGGGTGTGATGAAGGCCCAGTTACCGGCAAGCCTAGAGGCAGCCGATCGCATTTATGCCTATGGCGCTCCTAGTGGCAAAGAGACCTTGGGTTGGAATTTGGCGGAAGTGCTTAGCCCCTTAAATCAGGATCAGCCGGGCCGCGCATCCGCATTTGATGATTTAGCGAGCTTGGTGAGCGCGGTTAGCAAGGAAGCGAGGCCAGGCGATCACGTATTGGTCATGAGCAATGGGGGCTTCGGCGGTGTGCATCAAAAATTACTGCAGGCCATGATTGCAGCAGCAAACTAAAACAACATAGAAAGCATTTTTATGCCAGCACGATTACAAGACAAGATTGCCATCATTACAGGGGCCGCTAAGGGCATTGGTTTAGCGACCGCGATTCGCTTTGCCGAGGAGGGCGCAAAAGTCATGCTGGCCGATATCAATTTAGCCGCGCTTGAACAGTGTGCCGCGCAGATTCCGAATGCAGAAGCGTATGCCATGAATGTGACCGATCGGGATAGCATTCAGGCGGCGGTGGATGCCATCATGCAAAAGCATGGACGGATTGATATCTTAATTAATAACGCGGGTATTACGCAGGATGCGCGCCTCGTGAAGATGACCGAAATGCAATTTGATGCGGTGATTGATGTCAATCTGAAGGGTGTGTTTAATTGCACCCAATTGGTAGTACCGCACATGCTGGAAGCTAAACGTGGCGCTATTGTGAATGCGTCCAGCGTGGTCGGCCTGTATGGCAACTTTGGTCAGACCAATTATTCGGCAACCAAGTTTGGTGTGATTGGCTTTACCAAAACCTGGGCTCGTGAGCTCGGCCCGAAAGGCATTCGAGTCAATGCTGTTTGCCCGGGTTTTGTGGGCACTGAAATGGTGATGGCAATGCCAAGTGCCATTTTGGAAGACATTGCGAAACGCACGTGGATGGGGCGCCTTGGTACTCCTGACGAAATCGCCAATGTGTATGTATTTTTAGCCAGCGATGAAGCTAGCTACATCAATGGCAGTACCCTCGAAGTTAGCGGCGGGATCTCCCTTTAATATGCACCTTCTTTATGAGGAAGGCGGCGACATTAAAGCTGCTACCGTGCAATCGACCACGGGCGAGGGCGATGCCCAGTCGTGGCAGGCAACTGGCCTATCAGGCAAGAAACTCAAGCTAAAAGCCAAAGAAGTTTGGCTGCGCTTTGAAAAGCCCGATGCGCAAAGCATGATGGACGAAGCCAATACCTTGGCTGCCGAGATTGATTTGCAATTGCTTTGGGATTGCGCCCCTGAAGGGGAGTTCGCGTTTACTGACATTGCTTCAGAGTATTTTGGTGGCCAAGTTAGTGCAGCACAACAGGCTGCATTAGCGATTGCTTTGCAATCCGCGCCGGTGTATTTTCGGCGCAAGCAGCGTGGCCGATTTATGCGTGCCCCCAAAGAACAACTCGATGCTGGTATTGCAGCCCTCGAGCGCAAACAGCGTGAACTGGAGCAGCAGGGTCAATGGCAAGCAGAGTTAGTCGCAGGACGCTTTCCAGAGGGCTTGGTATCGCAAGCTAAACAACTCCTCTTTAATCCCGATAAAAATACCTTAGCCTATAAAGCATTTTTAGCGGCCTGCAATGAGACTGGTGAATCGCCACCGCAAATGATGATGCGTTGCGGTGCCTTAGAGTCGCCGCTGGCCTATCACCAGGGCATGTTTTTAAAGGCAAACTTTCCGAACGGCTCTGGACACCATGCGGATGCGGCGATTGCCGATGCAGTTTATGACGCAGCGATTGCAACATTGCCCACTGCTGAAGTTCAGGCCTTTTCGATTGATGATGTTGCCACTACTGAAATTGATGATGCTTTGTCAGTCACCGCCTTGCCGGAGGGAGGTCACCGGATTGGTGTGCACATCTCTGCACCGGGCCTGGTGATTAGCAAGGATGATTCACTCGATCAGGTCGCGCGGGCCCGTATGTCAACGGTCTATATGCCGGGCGACAAGATTACGATGCTGCCGGATGCGGTGATTGCACGTTTTTCTTTGGATACGGGCAGTGCAAGACCGGCGGTGTCGATTTATGTTGATATCGACGCAGAAGGTGCTTTGATTGATCAGTCGGCGCAAACGCGAATTGAATTGGTGCCGATTGCTGCCAATTTACGGTTAGAGCACTTGGAAGAAGCGGTTAATCAATTTACGGACCCTGAATATGCTCCCGGTGCTGACAATACCTTTACGTTTCAACATGAATTACTGATTCTCTGGCGCGCAGCACAAAAATTGCATGCGAAGCGTCAGGAGCAGCGCGCAAAAAATGGCTTGCGTGTCGAGCAACTCGGCGTGGTCGATCCCAATGCCCTTCAGCGCGATTTTCAGTTTCAGATTAGCCAAGTCAATGGGGTAGAGCAAGTTGATATTCATCCGCGATCACGGGGATCGGTATTGGACACCATCGTGGCGGAGTGGATGATTTATTGCAATAGCACCTGGGGGCAGTTGCTTGCAGATCATGGTTTGCCGGCTTTATTTCGAACCCAGAAAGGCTGGGGTCCACAACGCACGCGCATGCAAACGACGCCGGCACCGCACGAAGGTTTGGGTTTGGAGTATTACGCCTGGTGCACTTCCCCGTTGCGGCGCTATTCGGATTTGGTGAATCAGTGGCAATTGATTGCCTTGGCCAAGCATGGCGTCACGGCAAAAATGGTGGCACCGTTTCAGCCGCGCGACGCAAGCCTCATGGGGATTGCTGCCGATTTTGAAACCTGCTATCAGTCCTATGCGGAGTACCAAGATCGGATGGAGAAGTACTGGTGTTTGCGGTGGTTAGCGCAGGAGCCGCTGCCGCGCACCGTCTTTGCGCGCCATCTCAAAGAAGGAATGAGTCGCCTAGAAGATATTCCGCTGCATTTGCCGATACCGGAGCTTGCGTCGCATCCCCGCATGACCCGTGCCGAGATTGCTATTTTAGAAACCGATCTACTGCAACTCAGCGCTAGCGTACGCGTCAATCAGATTGAAAAATCCGAATCCGCCCCGCCAGAATTGGATACGCCAGAAGCCGAGCTGCCGTCGGCAGATCCAGCCCCGGTAGGCGATACGCCGATTTCGTGAGAGTAGCTACGTGCAAATGCGCTTAAAGGATCGTTTGCATTGGTGGTGGCGTCACCATCCATTTTGGTTTGCCCTAATCTTATCGCTGATCTTGCATGCGATTTTCTTATCCGTTTGTTGGAGTTATGGTGAGATCCAAGAGCGCAGGCTCAATACGCCATTGAGTGTGGTGCTAGTCAACTCCAGCAGTCCAACGCCACCTAAAAAAGCAGTCAAACTGGCGCAGGCCGATTTGCAAGGCGGCGGAGTTACCTTGGATCAAGATGCCAGTGCGATTCACCGGGCGCGCTTGAGTGCCGAAGCCCAGCTTGAGGCTTTAGAAAAGAATCAAAAACAAATGCTCTCGCGCATGCAGACTGAAAAAGATGCTGCTGCAGGTCGGCGTAGTGGTGAAGAGCAACGGGTCGTCTCGCAGCTCAATGCCTTAGAGGCAGAGCTAGCAAAACGTATTCAAGCTAATGGCAAAGAGCCGCGTCGGGCGGTATTGACGGCGAGCAGCACCAAAGCCGTGGTCTTTGCCAGTTATTACGATGCGATGCGGCAAAAGATTGAGGCATACGGCAGTACGTTTTTTCCGCGAGTTAATGGCAGGCCGCTCTATGGCAGTGTGGTGTTAGTCGTGAGTGTCGATGCCCAAGGAAAAATTGCCAACAGTACAAGCGGCAAGGAAGGTGTTGAGGTACGCCGCTCCTCGGGTATCGCTGACTTAGATCGCCAAGCAGTCGCCATTGTGCGGGCCGCTGCGCCCTATGGGCCTTTTCCGCCGGAGATGCGCAAGCAAATCGATGTGCTCGATTGGGTATCCACCTTTGAGTTCACGCGGGATGGGTCGATAAACCGTCTTGAAGGCAATCGTTTGGAATTACGTCCATAGATGAGCACGCATACTGCTTTATTCGATACACTCATAGCATGCATCTAATTTACCAACACCTCCCATTGAGCCGCAGATGAGTAAGCCATCTGAACTGCAAACCAATCCCGCTGATTTTTCAGGCGTGGATGTGTATGCGGTTGCGGGCAACCCCATTGCCCACAGCAAGTCGCCCACCATCCATCGGCGCTTTGCACAGCAAACGGCGCAAGCCATGCATTACGGCATGCTGATGCCAGAGCTGGGAGAATTTGCCAAGGCAGCAAACACTTTTTTTGCTGCGGGCGGCAAAGGCATGAACGTCACGGTGCCGTTTAAGCTCGATGCACAAGCCTTAGCTGACGTCTTGACGCCGCGCGCAAAACTTGCTGGCGCAGTGAATACCCTCTGGCAACATGAGGGGCTGCTCTATGGCGACAATACCGATGGCGCTGGCCTAGTGCGTGACTTGCAGGCGCAAGGCATTGCGCTAGCCAATGCCTCGATTTGCATCTTGGGCGCCGGTGGCGCAGTGCGCGGGGTACTGGGCCCATTGCTCGAGCAAAAGCCCCAATCGATCATCATCGCCAATCGATCGATCGATAAAGCACAGGATTTACAACAAGCCTTTCAGGCTATGGCTGATGCCCATGGCGTCCTGCTGACGGTATGCCCGGTCGATGCATTGGGGAGCCAGTCAAAGCATGCCGCAATTGATTTGATCATCAATGCGACTGCGGCTGGCCTCAGTAATGACTCTCCGCTTAGCGATGCGATCGCGCAACAAATTCTTAGACCTACTGTATTTGCCTATGACATGGTCTATGGAACAGTCACCCACTTTATGCAGCAAGCCATCAATCAAGGTTGCCGCGTGAGCGATGGATTGGGTATGCTGGTAGAGCAAGCAGCCGATGCGTTTTTACTCTGGCGCGGCGCAGCGCTTGCTCAGCAATTAAATGCGCGGGCGGTGTTAGATGAGCTGCGCCAAGCGCTTGCTACTAAAGCGCCGTAAATTAAGCGACGCTATTCGTACTGCATTTTTTGAGCCCACACATGCGCTGGATCGCCTATCCGATTAAATGCCTGTTGTTTGGCATCCTTGCCATGCAGATGTATTTTGCCGTGCAAATCGCAGCATGGGCTTTTGTTGACCCCAGCACTACAGCGTTTCAGCGCGCGGAGCGCTGGCGTTTGTGCACTTGGCATTGGTCCTGCCCGATCGAATCGCGTTGGGTGCCCTATGACGCCATTTCATCCAATCTCAAGCGAGCCGTTCTAGTCAGCGAGGATGACATCTTTTTTCAGCACCCCGGTGTGCGTGTGAGCGACATGCAAAAAGCATGGGAGAAAAACCAAAAGCAGGCCAAGAATAAAAAAGCCCCGGTACTGAGGGGTGGCTCCACCATTACACAGCAACTCGGTAAGAATCTTTTTTTATCGTCCGAGCAGCATTACGTTCGTAAGGCTCAAGAGCTCGTGATTACTGGCCTATTGGAGTTAATCCTGAGCAAAGAGCGCTTATTCGAGATTTATCTAAACTCAGTGGAGTGGGGTGAAGGCATCTTTGGTGTGGGTGCTGCAGCAAAACATTATTTTGTAACGACACCCCAGCAACTAGACCGTGAACAAGCAGCGAGTTTGGCTTCAGCGCTGCCCGCGCCCAAGTGTTTTGATAAGGCGCAGTATTGCCGCAGAGGCCGAATTGATTACGGCGCCCGCCAAGAATTTATTCTCGGCAATATGGATCGCATTGCTCTGCCAAAAGATGTAAAGCAAACAAAGCAAACAAAGTAAGCGGTTTTATTGAGTGCTAGCAGCGCGCAGGGCATCGCGTGTTTCGATGGCAACGATGCGTGCTGCTTGTGCAAAATCAGTTCCACTACTCGCATACAAAATCGCCCGTGATGAATTAATCATCATTCCAGTACCAGGCTTGCCTAGAATATGACCCGCCTTGACCGTGGCCTTGAGATCGCCACCTTGCGCACCAATACCCGGAATGAGCAGTGGCATCTCGCCCACAATCGCGCGGACCTTGGCGATTTCATCGGGGAAGGTAGCGCCGACGACGAGGCTAACTTGACCGCTGCTATTCCACTCCTTGGCTGCGAGGGTGGCGACGTGTAAATACAGCGGCTGACCATCGCTTGCGACGTTCAAAAACTGCAAATCTGATCCGCCTGGATTGGAGGTGCGGCACAGAATAATCACGCCTTTGCCTTGGTGTTTGAGGTAGGGCTCGATCGAATCGCGCCCCATATAGGGGTTGACGGTAACCGCATCAGCACCATAGCGCTCAAACGCTTCGAGGGCGTAATGCTCTGCTGTGCTGCCAATATCACCGCGCTTGGCATCCAAAATCACTGGAATATGAGGATAGCGGTCTTTGAGGTGTTGGATCAGTTTTTCGAGCTGATTCTCGGCCCCTTGGGAGGCAAAGTAGGCAAATTGGGGTTTAAAGGCGCACACCACATCGGCGGTGGCGTCGGCAATCTCGCGGCAGAACTCAAAAATACCCTGGGGTTTGCCGTGCAGGGAGGCAGGCATGCGTTTGGGGTCAGGGTCAAAGCCAATGCACAGCATGCTGCCTTGCGAAGCCCATGCAGACTGGAGTTGCTGGGTAAAGGTGGTTTGGCTTGAGTTCATTGGTTTTGTGTTTATTTTCGCAAAGCTGTCATTATCTATAGGATAAACTAGCGCATTCCCTAGGAGTTCACCATGATTAACTTGTTCGTCCTGCAAAATGGCCGCCTCTCCCAAGAGCAAGTCGAAGATCGCAATGAGCTCCTGAAACACGTTAATCCAATCTGGATTGACGTGATTGACCCCGAAGAAGAAGAATTACTCTGGATTAAAGAGGCTTTTGGCGTTCTTTTGCCTGAATTAGATGATTTAGGCGATTTAGAGGCATCCGCTCGCTACTTTGAGGCGGACGATGGCCATATGCACATTCGGACCGATTTTTTGCTGGACGAAGAAGAAACCTCGCGCAACGTCCGGGTTGCTTTCGTGATGACTAAGCAAGTGCTGTTCTCGATTCATGATGAAGATTTACCGGTGTTCCGTTTGGTGCGCTTGCGTGCCCGTTTGCGCCCTGGTTCGGTGAGCAATGCCAAAGACGTTTTATTGGACCTTTACTCAACTGATGCCGAGTATTCAGCCGATGCGCTTGAGGAAGTTTATGAGAACTTAGAGCAGGCTGGTAAGCGCGTGCTCTCCGATGACATTAGCGATAAAGACGCTGCCGAGGTGCTCGAGACGATTGCCAAAGAAGAAGATACCAACGGCCGCATTCGACGCAATGTGATGGATACTCGCCGCGCTCTGTCGTTTTTGATGCGTAGCAAATTACTCTCGGATGAGCAGCAAGAAGAGGCGCGGCAAATTTTGCGTGACATTGACTCCCTTGAGAATCACACCGCATTTTTATTCGACAAGATTAACTTCTTGATGGATGCCACGGTCGGTTTTATTAGTTTGAATCAAAGCAAGATCATCAAGATCTTCTCGGTGGTATCAGTTGCTTTAATGCCGCCGACCTTGCTCGCAAGTATTTGGGGGATGAACTTCCAGCACATGCCCGAGCTTACCGAGACCTGGGGCTATCCAGTAGCTATTTTGTCGATGGTAATTTCAGCGATTATTCCGCTGAGCTATTTCCGGCACAAAGGGTGGTTGGGTTAATCGCTTCGATTTAAGCAATCGATTGCAGTAAGCCGCGTAAAGCAAATACTACGGCTTGTTGCCGCACCGATTGACGATCGCCCACGAAGTGTGCGGTCGTCGTCGTGATGTGATTGCTAGCGTCGGCACGCTCTAGTGCCCAGCCAAAACACACGGTCCCCACTGGCTTCTCTGCTGTACCGCCGCTAGGACCGGCAATGCCCGTAATCGCAATCGCCACAGTCACGCCACTGCTCAGCTGCGCCCCTAAAACCATTGCACTGGCTACTGCCTCACTGACTGCACCTTCGGATTCAATCAGCATAGGTGATACCTGTAAGCACGCTGTCTTTGCAGCATTGCTATAGGTAACGTAGCCGCGCTCAAACCACTGACTCGATCCAGCTAGGTCGGTGAGGCTGGCTGCGAGCAGTCCGCCAGTGCATGACTCGGCTACCGCAAGAGTCCAGCCACGCTGACTGAATGCAGTGGCGACTGCGCTGCTTAATTCCTGAAGATCAGCAGAATCAATCGAGGTAAGTGCTGTTGATGGAGAAGAGGTTTGCATGCAACGCCTTGTGAATGGATCGCTCCGAAATTAATACGACGGTAATAGCTGGGTTGTGCTGAGTAAAGCAAGAATGAGTAGAGTTGCAAACGCCGCCGCTAGGTCATCAACCACAATGCCAAAACCGCGCCACAGGATTTTGGGTATGGTGGTGGGCGAGCCTGGAGCAATCCAGGCGCAGTCTTTAAAGTAGCGATCGATCATACCGATTGGGTCCGGCTTGACTGCATCAAAGAAACGAAAGAGTACAAATGCCAAGGCCTGGATCCAGAGTGGCGCCGGCAGAATTAAGAGCAAGACCAGCCAAAAAGCCAAGATCTCGTCGAGCACAATTCCGCCAAAATCAGCAAGGCCTAATTCTTCACTCACTTGCCCACAAATCCAGCAAGCAGCGATCAGTCCGCCACCGATAATCCAAATCCAATTCTCGGTAGTAAAAAAGAATTGCCCAATCAAAAAAAGTGCCCAAGCCCAGAGTGTGCCAACGGTACCTGGGGCAAAGGGGCTGAGCCCACTGCCAAATCCAAGCGCCAATGTGCGACCGGCAGTCTGAAACATCCAGCGTAGGGTGGGTTTGGTTTGATTGGTGTTGATCACCACTTACGTGCTCTTAAAGTGATCAAAGGATTGCGTCAGCCGCATACTGTCTGCATTAGTGAGTGGATTTCCATTGGCATCGCGCAGGATTAGCTCGGGCTCAGCGCCATTGCTAGCAGAGGTAATGCTGCCAATGCGCGTGAGCGGCAGTAGGGCAGTACTGAGCGATTCCACTTCCATTCGTTTGCTGGCTGGGGCAGTGAAACACAGTTCGTAATCATCGCCGCCATTGGCCGCGCATTGCCGGCGTAGGTCCTGCGTTTGTTCGGCAAGGGTTCGTGAGGCGGGCAATTGATCAATCAGTACCTCGGCATTCACTTGGGATGCCTTAAGGATGTGGCGTAAATCACCCAAGAGCCCATCCGATACATCCAGCGCGCTATTCGCAATCCCGCGTAATTGCATGCCAAGCGCAATGCGCGGTTCGGGCTCATGCATGCGGGGCAACACCGTTTCTAAGCTGCTAGGGTTAAGTGACCATTCCTTGCGCAATGCCCCTAAAGCAAGCCTTGCATCACCCAAGGTGCCGGATACCCAAATATCGTCACCCGTCTTGGCGCCTGAGCGCTTGATAGCCGAACCGGCAGGTACATGGCCTAGAGCGGTGATGCAAATGGTAAGGGGTCCTTGGGTGGTATCGCCGCCGATTAAGGGGCATTGCCACTGCTGCGCCAAGCGAAACAAGCCTTGGCTAAATTGTGCAAGCCAGTCCGCATTCGCATTGGGCAATGCAAGCGCTAAGGTAAAACCAACTGGTTTTGCTCCCATTGCAGCAAGGTCAGAGAGGTTAACCGCCAAGGCTTTATGGCCAAGCCACTCGGCGTTGGCGCCTGCAAAAAAATGCCGGCCTTCGACCAGCATATCGCTGGTCACCGCAAGGCTTTGTGTGGCGTCTGACTGGAGCAGGGCGCAGTCATCCCCGATCCCCAGTAGAACCCGGTTTATTTGGGTTTGAGCCATGGATTCCGAGCCGGCTTTGAAAAAACGCCAGATCAGATCAAATTCCCCTAGTTTTGCTTCCATATTTTCATTTTATGTTCCCTGAGGGCGAATGTGCTGGAGAGGACTAGAATAAGAACCTTCCAATCGCCATACCAATGAGTCAATCGATGAGCCAAGCGGACAACAGTAAAGAACAGCAAATCAAAGCCTTACGGGCTGCAGCCCTGCAATATCACGAGTTTCCGGTCCCTGGAAAGATTGAAATTGCGGCAACTAAACAACTTACCAACCAGCGCGATCTCGCCTTAGCGTATACCCCTGGGGTTGCTGCTGCCTGCGAAGAAATCGTCAAAGACCCAGCTAATGCCTTTCGCTACACCGCGCGCGGTAATTTAGTAGGCGTCATTACCAACGGTACCGCCGTACTCGGTCTTGGCAATATTGGCCCTCTGGCCAGTAAGCCAGTAATGGAAGGCAAGGCGGTCTTATTTAAAAAGTTTGCTGGCATTGATGTCTTTGATATTGAGGTCAATGAAAATGATCCCGATAAATTAGTCGAAATCATTGCAGCGCTTGAGCCTACTTTTGGTGGTATTAATTTAGAAGATATTAAGGCGCCGGATTGCTTTGTAGTTGAGCGCAAACTGCAAGCCCGCATGAAGATTCCAGTTTTTCATGATGACCAGCATGGCACGGCTATTGTGGTTGCGGCTGCGATTCTGAATGGCTTAAAAGTTGTTGGCAAGGATGTGTCCAATGTCAAACTCGTAACATCGGGCGCGGGCGCTGCGGCGCTAGCCTGTATCGATTTGTTAGTGGACTTGGGCGTACCTAGAAAAAATATTTGGGTCACCGACATAGCGGGCGTCGTATACAAGGGCCGCAAAGAGTTAATGGATCCTGAGAAGGAGCCATTCTCCCAAGACACACCATTGCGCACCTTGAGTGAGGTGATTGAGGGTGCGGATATTTTCTTGGGTCTCTCCGCTGGTGGTGTTCTGAAATCCGAGATGGTGAAAAAGATGGCTGATAAGCCCTTGGTGTTTGCCTTGGCAAACCCCACACCAGAAATCTTGCCAGAGGAAGTTAAATTAGTCAGGCCCGATGCGGTGATGGCAACCGGTCGTACCGATTACCCCAATCAAGTGAATAACGTGTTGTGTTTTCCATTTATTTTCCGTGGCGCTTTAGATGTTGGTGCAACCACCATTACCCGCGGCATGGAAGTGGCTGCAGTCAAAGCCGTTGCTGAGCTGGCTCAGGCGGAACAAAGTGAAGTGGTTGCAGCGGTCTACAGCACCGAGAATTTATCGTTTGGTCCAGAGTATTTGATTCCGAAGCCGTTTGATCCCCGCTTAATCACGGTGATTGCGCCAGCGGTTGCAAAAGCGGCGATGGATGATGGCGTTGCCCTGCGCCCGATCAAAGATTTTGATGCTTATCGTAATCAGTTGCAGCAATTTGTGTACCACTCGGGTACCTTAATGAAGCCGCTCTTTACGATCGCCAAAGGCGTTCCTGAAGCGCAAAAACGCATTGTCTTTTGCGAAGGTGAAGATGAGCGTGTCCTGCGTGCGGTTCAGATTGTGCTCGATGAAGGTATTGCAACGCCCATCTTGATTGGTCGCCCTAGCGTGATCGAGCACCGCATTGAAAAATTTGGTTTGCGCATGGTTTGCGGTACCGATATCGATATTGTGAATCCAGAAGACGATTCCCGTTTTGGTGATTTTTGGAAATCCTATTTGGCCATCATGGAGCGCAAGGGCGTTACCGCGTCGTTTGCCAAGCTGGAGATGCGTCGCCGCAATACCCTGATAGGCGCGACCTTGCTCTCTAAAGGTATGGCCGACGGCTTGATTTGCGGCACCATCAGTAAAGTATCAACCCACCTCAAATACATTGATGAGGTAATTGGTCATGAAAAAGGCGCTAACGTCTATGGCGCGATGAGCGGTTTGATTTTGCCAGGACGCCAAGTATTTTTAGTCGACACCCATGTGAATGTAGATCCTACGGCAGAGCAGTTGGCCGAAATTACCCTCATGGCTGCTAGCGAAATGCGCAAGTTGGGCATGACCCCCAAAGTCGCATTACTGTCCCATTCCAATTTTGGTAGTAGTGATGCGCCATCGGCTGCGAAGATGCGTCAAGTACTGGCTATTTTGCAAGCGACGGCCCCAGAGCTGGAGGTCGATGGTGAGATGCACGGTGACTGCGCGCTCGATCCAGAAATTCGTGCTGGTGCAGTGACCAGTTCGCCACTGGAGGGCGCTGCTAATTTATTGGTATTGCCCAATATTGATGCCGCCAACATTTCCTATAACTTGCTCAAGACCGCTGCCGGAAATGGCATCGCCATCGGCCCACTGTTATTGGGGGTAGCTAAGCCAGTGCATATTCTGACCCCCGCAGCAACCGTACGGCGGATCGTGAATGTCACTGCATTAACGGTGGTCGAGGCAGCTAGCGAGGCCAGAATTAAGGGAAGTTAAGGTTTATTTATGTATGTGAGCAAACGCTCACATATATATTTATCTATATAAATCAGTGGTTTATAAAAAAACCACTGTAATTAGGCTTGATTTGGCTGTCGCTTACGGGTAACCTTACACCCATCATGAATAATCCTGAAATTACATCCGCTGAGTGGGACGACCACAGTCGCGCCGAAAGTTGGGATCGAAACGAGCAGTCCGATGGTGAGCCTTCTGCCACCAATGTCTACGCTCAGGGTGGTCTGTCGCGCCTGCAAACGTTCGCCGCCAATCATGCTTCCAGTAAAAAAGTACCCGCATCCTGGCGTGCTGCATTAGCCGTTCGTGATGCAGGCCCTCCTGCCATGCTTCGCAGCGTGCGCCCCAATATCGTTCAATCGATTCGGGCATTTCGCACAACCGATTTAATGGAAGCCGCAGCCGAGCTCGGTCAGCATTTTATCTACGCCAATTGCGCAAATGGCCTCACCAAGAGCGAAGTGCTCGAGTCGATCGCTAATGCTTATGTATTTACCAAGCAGCAAGCGAAAAACTACGATCCGTTGTTGGATACCTTAACCACCATGGTGGATAAGGCGGGCCCACAACCTGGTTTCGTGGTCGTATTAGAAGGCTTGCCTTGCACCCAGAAATTTGACAAAGAAGCCCGCGAGACTTTATTGGATGTCTTCCGTGATGCGGTTGATTTCTGGTCTGAGCGCCGCGTACCGTATCGGGTGTTCTACTCCTTCGCGTAAGCGCCCACGCTTTGCTACAAGCCCTTGATCTGCTTAGATCCAGGGCTTTTTTATTGCCCGCTTAGTAGCTTAGTAGATTAGCGATCCCAAATCGCGTGGATTGTGCTGATGGCTGCAATCCCAGCAGTCTCGGTGCGCAAAATCCGCTTACCTAAAGACACCGCCTGAAATCCCGCCTTCATTGCGAGCGCTATTTCTTCTGGCGTAAATCCCCCTTCTGGCCCAATCAAGAGGATTACATTTTGCGCAGGCAAGGGCGCGATGGTGTTCGCCAAGGACGGGTGATCACCCGTGCAAAAAATGAGCTTGAGAGCGCCTTTGAGTTGCTCATCAGAGGCTTTGCTCAGGTAATCTGCCATGGTCTGTATTGGTTCTACCAGGGGCAGTACGGTACGCTCACATTGCTCACAGGCAGCTTGCGTAATGGCGCGCCAATGGATTAAGCGCTTTTGCGCACGCTCGGCATCACTGCTGCGGTGTAGTTTGATCACGGAACGTTCGCACTGCAGGGGCGCAATGCGACTCGCACCCGTTTCAACCGATTTTTCAACGACCCAATCCATCTTATCGCCGCCAGCCAGGCCTTGGGCCAAGGTGATGCCATAGGGCGGCTCGCTTTGGGTATCTTGCTTTACGGCAGTGATCGTTAATTCACCGGTTTTATTGCCCAAGCGGATGAGGGTGGCAGAGGCGATTTGCCCTTGACCATCAAAAATGGGAATGACTTCGCCCTCGCTAATACGCCGAACCCGTAGGTGGTGCAGCAACTCCGCGGGCAAGGGGTGGGGTTTTTGGGTTTCCCAGGGAGGAGGAAGATAAAATTGAGGCATTACCGCAATATAGCCAATTTAATTCCTTCGAGACCACTTTTACGATGTCAAATTTACAAATCCGCATGGCCAATGCCATTCGTGCACTTTCGATGGACGCCGTTCAGCAAGCCAATTCTGGGCACCCGGGTATGCCGATGGGTATGGCCGATATTGCAGTAGCGCTGTGGGATCAGCATTTGCAACACAATCCAGCTGATCCACATTGGATTAATCGCGATCGCTTTGTGCTCTCCAATGGTCATGGCTCGATGTTGCTCTATGCGTTATTGCATCTCACCGGTTATGACTTGCCGATGAGCGAGCTAAAAAACTTCCGCCAGTTACACAGCAAGACGCCAGGTCATCCCGAGTTTGGTATTACCCCGGGCGTAGAGACCACCACTGGCCCGCTCGGTCAAGGCATCTCCAATGCGGTTGGCATGGCGCTGGCTGAAAAATTACTTGCTGAGGAATTTAATCACCCTGGCTTTAATGTCGTTGATCACTACACCTACGCTTTCTTGGGCGATGGATGCTTGATGGAAGGCATTAGTCACGAGGTATGTTCCTTGGCTGGCACACTCAAGCTCAATAAACTCATCGCGCTTTGGGATGACAACGGCATCTCGATTGATGGCAAGGTTGTGGCGTGGTTTAACGAAGATACGCCTAAGCGTTTTGAGGCCTATGGTTGGAATGTGATTCGCGGGGTTGATGGTCACAATGCTGGCGCGGTTGCGAATGCAATTGCCAGAGCAAAGCAAAGCGATAAGCCTACTTTGATTTGCTGTAAGACGGCCATTGGCCAAGGCTCGCCCAATATGGCGGGCAGCGATAAGGTGCACGGATCTCCTCTGGGCGCCGATGAAATCGCCGCTACCCGCAAGGCCTTGAACTGGACTTCTCCGCCCTTTGAAGTACCAGACGATTTGTATTTGGCATGGGATTTTCGTGGCCGCGGCCAAACCATGCAGAATGCCTGGAACGAGCGCTTTACTGCATATCAAAAAGCCCATCCTCGCTCGGCGGCCGAACTATTGCGCCGCATGCGCGGTGACTTGCCAACTGATTTTGCAGATAAGCTCAATGCATTGCTCGCACAATGCCAAACCAAAGCAGAAACGATTGCAACACGCAAGTCGAGCCAGAATGCGATTGAAGCATTAGCACCTGCGCTGCCAGAAATGATGGGCGGCTCTGCCGACTTAACCGGTTCAAACTTAACCAATTGGAGTGCATGCAAACCCGTGCGTGCTAATCAGTGGGGCAATCACATTAATTACGGTGTGCGCGAGTTTGGTATGAGCGCGATCATGAACGGTATGGCATTGCATGGTGGCTACATTCCGTTTGGTGGCACTTTCTTGACCTTCTCGGATTACAGTCGCAATGCGCTCCGCATGGCTGCCCTCATGAAGTTGCGCAGCATTTTTGTCTTTACCCATGACTCAATTGGCTTGGGTGAAGATGGCCCCACTCATCAATCAGTGGAGCACGTATCGAGTTTGCGTCTGATACCTAATTTAGCGGTATGGCGCCCTTGTGATACGACCGAGAGTGCAGTGGCCTGGGGCGCGGCGCTTGAGCGTCGGCACGGTCCCAGTGCATTGATTTTTAGTCGTCAAAATTGCCCATTTGTAGCGCGTACGCAAAAGCAGATCGAGAACATCGCGCGCGGTGGCTACGTGGTTCACGAGCCCAGTAAGGCAGTCAAGGCGGTCATCATCGCTACTGGCTCTGAGGTCGGCTTAGCATTGCAAACGGCGCAGCAGCTAGCAAAAGAGGGCACACCAGTACGCGTGGTATCGATGCCGTCAACAACCTACTTTGATCAGCAGGATGCGCAATACAAAGCCAGCGTATTACCGGCGGGTTTGCCGCGCATTGCCATTGAGGCCGGCGTGACCGATTATTGGTGGAAGTACGGCTGCGCTGCGGTGCATGGTGTGGACACCTTCGGTGAGTCTGCGCCCGCAAATCAGTTGTATGCGTATTTTGGTTTAACCGTTGATCAGATTAGTACGACGGTAAAGCAGTGCATTGCGCAAGCAAAGTAAGAAATGAAGGTCAGTAATTAACATAGAAAACGAGTAGAGGAATAGCGATGGCGATTCGGGTTGCAATTAATGGGTATGGCCGCATTGGCCGCATGGTGCTGCGCGCTTTATATGAGAGCCAGCCAAATTTAGATCGCAAGCGCGATATCAAAATTGTTGCCATCAATGCGATGGGCGATATTGATATCAATGCGCATCTCACCCAATACGACTCTGCCCATGGCCGCTTCCCAGGTACAGTCATCGTCGATGGTGATCACATGGTGGTCAATGGTGATCGCATCAAAATGTATTCCACGCGCAATCCATTGGAGACCCCATGGGGCGAGCATCAGGTAGATTTAGTGCTCGAGTGCTCGGGTAAATTTACCTCCAAAGAAAAAGCCATGGTGCATATTCAGCAAGGGGCAAAAAAAGTATTGATCTCGGCTCCTGGCGAAAAAGACGTTGATGCAACTATCGTCTATGGCGTTAATGAAAAAGTACTGAAGTCCAGCGATGTCGTGGTGTCGAATGCCAGTTGCACCACCAATTGTTTAGCGCCTTTAGTCAAACCCTTACTCGATGCCATTGGCATTGAATCGGGTTTAATGACCACCATTCATGCGTTTACCAATGATCAGGTATTGACGGACGTGTATCACAAGGATATGCGCCGTGCGCGTTCCGCCGTGAGCAGCATGATCCCAACCAAAACGGGCGCTGCCAAAGCGGTTGGTTTGGTATTGCCAGAATTAGCGGGTCGTTTTGATGGCTTTGCGATGCGGGTTCCAGTCATTAACGTTTCGGTGGTTGATTTAACCTTTGTGGCCAAGCGCGCCACCAGCGTCGATGAGGTCAACGCCGTTCTGAAAAAAGCCAGCGAAGGCGAGCTCAAGGGTATTTTGGGCTTTAACACCTTACCCCTGGTATCGATCGACTTTAACCATGATCCCCGCCCCAGTATTTACGACGCTAGCCAAACGCGGGTTTCGGCCGATGGCAAGCTGGTCAAAGTACTGGCTTGGTATGACAACGAGTGGGGGTATTCAGTACAGATGCTCAATGCCGCTGAGGCATTGATGGCAGCTTAGGCAAAACAGCCAAACAGCCAAACGGTGACTGTCATTGCTAAAAAAGGGGCTCAAAAGCCCCTTTTTGCATAAAACGGCTTATTTACGCTTGTGGGCGCAGTTTTTCTTTTGGCAATGCCCATACATGGCTAGGGAATGCTCCTCAAGGGCAAAACCCAAGGATTTGGCGATCTCCTTTTGGCGCCGCTCAATCGCAGCATCGACAAATTCCTCTACGTGGCCACAGTCAAGGCAAACGAGGTGATCGTGGTGCGTACCCTCATTGAGCTCATAAATCGCCCGGCTATCGCCTTTGCTGGACTCAAAATGACTGCGGAGCAAGAGACCTGCCTGCTCAAACTGGGTGAGTACCCGATAGACCGTCGCTAGACCAATGTCTTTGTCTTCTTTGGCCATGGCCATGAAGATTTCTTCGGCACTGAAATGCGCACCCGGATGCTGATGAAAAAAATCCAGGATCTGCATACGGGGAGCCGTGGCTTTTAGGCCAATATCCCGTAAATCGGCTGGGGAGGGGTTTTGGTTCATAGGCATCGATTGAGGGCTAAAATCAAGACCTTAATGATACGGCTTGCCATGCAAAACTGTCTTTTACCGATTCGTAGCATCTCAATGCGGGTTTTAAGCCCCAGCAAGCGATTGCTGCGCTGCTGCATGTTGGCTGCGATTCTATTGGCCGCTTTGATCGCAACCGGCTGCTCGACGAAAGTCGACGAAACCCAGCGCACGATGATGAACAGTATTTTTCGGCCTTATGTGCCGGATGTTGTTCAGGGTAACTTTATTTCCAGCGAGCAATACGCCAAGCTGGAAGTGGGTATGAGCCGGGAGCAGGTACGCCAAATTTTAGGTACCCCATTATTAGCCAGTTACTTTCATGCCAATCGCTGGGATTACGTATTTGAATTTAAACGCCTCGGTGAAAAAATCAGTAAAGAGCGTCGCGTAACGGTGTTCTTCGATGGCGATAAGGTAACAAAATTTAATGGTGACGCATTGCCAACTGAAGTTGAACTCGTTGCAGAGATCGATAACTATGCCAAGAATAAGCGCTCCTTCTGGGATATGCTCACGGGCAAAAACAAGAATCCAGTAACACCACCATTGCAACAGCCTGAGGTATTGATACCGAGTCCGCCGAGCAGCGGCCCCATCGTCACACCGGTCAAGTAAATAGCGCTGATGCTGATTCAGCAATGCCGAAGTGGAATTAAAAAAATTAGTTAAGTAAAGTTAATTAAGCAAAGAGTGAGATTATGAAAATCGCAATCGCAGGAGCGAGTGGCCGAATGGGCCGAATGCTAATTGAGGCAGTATTGCAATTGCCGGATGCCACTTTGGTTGGTGCGCTGGATCACGCATCTTGCCCTGTTTTAGGCGAAGACGCTGGCGCCTTCTTGGGTAAAAAAACGGGCGTGATGATTACGTCTGATTTAGCGCACGGCTTGCGTGATGCTGAGTATTTGATTGACTTCACCCGGCCCGAGGGCACGATGCTGCATTTAGCTGCCTGCACTACCCATGGCGTCAATATGATCATCGGCACTACTGGATTGAGTGCTGATCAAATCGCCCAGCTGAAAACGGCATCAAGCAAGATTGCGATGGTGTTTGCTCCCAATATGAGCGTGGGCGTCAATGTCACTTTGAAGTTATTGGAAGTGGCCGCCAAGATGCTCGATAGTGGTTACGACATTGAGATCATCGAAGCGCACCACCGCCATAAAGTCGATGCGCCATCGGGCACGGCACTGAAGATGGGTGAGGTCATTGCCGGCGCTTTGGGCCAATCATTAAGCGATGTTGCGGTCTATGCGCGCGAAGGCCATACCGGCGAGCGTAAGCCCGGATCGATTGGTTTTGCAACCATTCGGGGCGGCGATATTGTCGGCGATCACACTGTGCTCTTTGCAGGTGAGGGTGAGCGCATTGAGATTAGCCATAAATCGTCTAGCCGTCAGTCATACGCTCAAGGATCGATTCGGGCGGCACGCTTTTTAGAGAATAAAAAATCCGGTCTATTTGATATGCAAGACGTATTGGGTCTGCGAGCATAAGACCGATAAAAACACCAAGCGATTACAGCGAAAAGAGCCTTACACCATGAGTATGGAATACGACTACCGCAGCATTGAAGCGGCAGCCCAAGCAGATTGGAATAACAAAGACGTCTACCGCGTCACCGAAGATGCAGTCAATGCAGTAGGCAAGCTGAAGCCTAAGTACTATGCTTGCTCGATGTTGCCTTACCCATCGGGTAAATTGCACATGGGCCATGTGCGCAACTACACCATCAACGATGTGATGGCGCGCCAATTGCGCATGCAGGGCTACAACGTATTGATGCCGATGGGTTGGGATGCCTTTGGTATGCCTGCTGAAAACGCTGCAATCCAGAACAAAGTACCGCCGGCTGAGTGGACCTACCAAAACATTGCGTACATGAAAAAGCAAATGGCTGCGATGGGCCTAGCGATTGATTGGTCCCGCGAAATTGCTACTTGCAAACCGGATTACTATCGTTGGAACCAGTGGCTCTTTTTAAAGATGCTGGAAAAGGGCGTGGCGTACCGCAAAACCCAGGTCGTCAATTGGGATCCGGTCGATCAAACCGTATTGGCGAACGAGCAAGTCATTGAAGGGCGCGGTTGGCGCTCAGGTGCTTTAGTCGAGAAGCGCGAGATCCCCGGTTACTACTTAAACATCACTGCCTACGCAGAACAACTGCTGACGGGTCTGGATGATTTGGGCTGGCCCGAGCGCGTGAAAACCATGCAGCAAAACTGGATTGGTAAAAGCCGCGGCGTGCGCTTTGCCTTTGACCATGCGATCAAGAATAGCGCTGGTGAGCTGATTCAGGATGGCAAGTTGTATGTGTTTACCACGCGTGCCGATACGATTATGGGCGTGACCTTTTGCGCAGTAGCAGCTGAGCACCCCCTGGCGACACAAGCAGCGCAGAGCAATCCTGAGCTTGCTCGTTTCATTGAAAAATGCAAAACCGGCAGCGTGATCGAAGCTGACCTGGCTACCCAAGAAAAAGAAGGGATGTTTACGGGTCTATATGTGACCCACCCCTTAAACAAAGAGCCTGTCCCCTTGTGGGTTGGTAACTATGTGTTGATGAGTTATGGTGATGGCGCTGTGATGGGTGTGCCTGCCCACGACGAGCGGGACTTTGCCTTTGCCCTCAAATACCATCTGCCGATTAAACAGGTGATTGCACTCGCCGGCGAGTCGCCCATGTTCAACCCCACACAGTGGGATGCCTGGTATGCCCAAAAAGAGAATGCGCAGTGCATCAATAGCGGTAAGTATGACGGTCTCTCAGTGAGTGATGCCGTCACTGCTGTCGCTGCTGATTTAGCGGCGCAGGGCGTGGGTGAAATCAAAACTACCTACCGCTTGCGCGATTGGGGTATCTCACGGCAGCGCTATTGGGGTACGCCGATTCCGATTATTCATTGTGGCGATGAGGCCAATCCCGGTTGCGGCGCTGTCCCTGTCCCAGAAACAGACTTACCAGTCGTGTTGCCGGAAGATTGCGTTCCGGATGGCAGTGGCAACCCCCTCAATAAGCGCGCTGATTTTTTAAATGTGGCGTGTCCGAAGTGCGGTAAGCCAGCGCGGCGTGAGACTGACACCATGGATACCTTTGTGGATTCCTCGTGGTATTTCATGCGCTACACCGGCGCAGATGCAAAAACCATGGTCGATCAGCGTAATCAATACTGGATGCCGATGGACCAATACATTGGTGGCATCGAGCATGCAATTTTGCATTTACTCTATGCGCGTTTCTGGACCAAGGTGATGCGTGATTTGGATTTGATTACTTTTGATGAGCCCTTTGCGAATTTACTCACGCAAGGTATGGTTCTCAACGAGACGTACTACAGCGAAGACGCCAGTGGTAAAAAGACCTGGCTTAATCCCCTCGATGTCGAGTTAACGCTAGACGATAAAGGGCGGCCAACGGGCGCCAAACCCAAAGCAGGTTCTGGTATTGAGCTCGGTGGCAACGCCATCACCATTGGCGGCGTTGAAAAAATGTCGAAGAGTAAAAACAACGGCGTTGATCCACAGGCATTGATTGATCAGTATGGCGCCGATACAGCAAGGCTCTTTACGATGTTTGCGGCGCCACCCGAGCAGCAGCTCGAGTGGTCTGGTGCAGGCGTTGAGGGTGCGTCGCGTTTTCTGCGGCGGGTGTGGTCCTACTCGATGAGTCAGGCCGCTGCCATTCGATCAATTGCAGAGTCCAATGCTGCTCTGCCAAGCGATCTGAGTGAGGCAGAGCAAACCCTGCGCCGTGAAGTCCATACGATATTGAAGCAAGCCAATTTTGATTACCAGCGCCGCCAGTACAACACGGTTGTTTCGGCTGCCATGAAAATGCTCAATACCTTAGAGCCAGTCAAGTTGAGTGAAGGCAAGAATGGTGGGCAAGCGGTTCGTCCAGCAGTCTTGCGTGAATGCATCGGCATCTTGCTACGCATGCTCTATCCAGTGGTGCCGCACCTGACGCACCGTTTGTGGATCGAGATGGGTTACAGCAATCAGGATGGACTGATTTTGGATGCACCTTGGCCGATAGTCGATGAAGCTGCCTTGGTGAAAACGGAGATTGATTTGGTATTGCAGGTCAATGGCAAATTGCGTGGCGCAATCACTGTCGCAGCCGATGCGAGTAAAGAGGCAATTGAGGCTGCTGCACTGCAAAGCGAAATTGCCCTGAAGGCCTTAAATGGGGGGTCACCCAAAAAAGTGATTGTGGTTCCAGGCCGCTTAGTTAATATTGTTGTTTAAGGAAATAGAGGCGCCATCATCAACTCCAACATCAGCGATCCTGTAGTGAGCTCTAGCGCCAAGGGCAAGAGTCAAGGCCCAAGCTTGGACCGCAGAGCTTGGCTTGGGGCTTTGATTGCCTTGCCGACCCTCTTCACCACGGCCTGCGGCTTTAAGTTGCGCGGCTCGGTATCAATTCCGTACAAGGTGATTGCGATTACAGGCGTTCCGTCGCCACTACTCCGATCCGATTTAGAGATGATTATCTTGACGGGCAGTGACTCTAAAGTTGCCAATAATGCCAAAGATGCTGATCTGATTTTAGAGATCATTAGCGAAGTCAATAGCCGTGAGATTTTGGCCTACAACGCTGCAGGTCAGATTTCCGCCTATCGATTGAACTCGCGTGTCGCGTTTCAGGCGATCGATCAAAATGGCGTGGACGTCGTTCCTGAGTCGGAAATTTACGTTACTCGCGATATGGATTTCTCGGTCTCCACCGTACTGGCAACCGATGTGCAACAGCAGCAGTTTACGAATGCGATGCGCATGGATTTATCCCTGCAGATTTTGCGCCGCATATCTGCTGCTGCCAAACCGAGAGCGCCTGCGCCCACCGGCGCTAAGCCTGTCATGGGTAAGCCCTAAGCATGGGTTTACTGCTTAAATGATGACGAGCGATGCGCTGCAAGCGCACATTAGCGGAGTTAAATCCAGTCTAGCGCTCTCTCCGGTATATGTCTTTAGTGGGGATGAGCCCTTACTGATGATGGAGGCCATGGATCAATTGCGCTCTGTCGCCCGAAAGCTCGGGTATACCGAGCGCGAGGTATTGATGCATGAACGCTATTTTGATTGGTCATCCTTACTCTCTGCTGGGCAAACCATGTCCTTGTTTGGTGATAAGCGCTGGTTAGAGTTACGCATTCCCTCGGGTAAGCCGGGACGGGATGGTGCAGAAGCGCTCAAGCAATTTGCTGCGCAAATGGAGTCTCAGTCACCTGGCCATGATGGCCCCGATACGATCGTCTGCATTGTGTTGCCCAGGTTAGACAGCAAAACTAAGACTTCAGCCTGGTTTAGTGCACTAGAGGATGTCTCGATTGCAGTACAGATTGACTCGATTGATCGCAGTCATTTGCCGATGTGGATAGCGCAGCGTTTAAAAAAACAAGGCCAGTCTGTAGAGTCTGGCACTGCCGGTCAAGAAGCGCTAGAGTTTATTGCCAATCAAGTCGAAGGCAATCTGATTGCCGCTCATCAAGAGATTCAAAAACTCGGCTTGCTCTATCCCCAGGGCGCTTTGACGGAAGCACAAATCCGCGAGTCGATTCTCAAGGTAGCACGCTACGATGTATTTCAATTAACTGAATCCATCTTGGCCGGTGATTTAGCCCGTTTAAACCGCATGCTGGATGGCCTCAAAGGGGAGGGTGAGCCTTTACCCCTCATTCTATGGAGCGTGACCGAGGAGCTTCGGATACTATCGAAGTTACAGGCTGCGAGTCAGCGTGGTGAGTCAGTGCAGCAGTTGATGCGTGCGAATCGCATCTGGGGCAATAAGGAAAAGCTATACCCTGGAGCCCTGCGCCGCGTAAATCCCATCAAACTGCGGCGCGCAATGCAGGTGGCAGCCGGTTTAGATCGGCAGGCTAAAGGCTTATCTGCAGCAGACTTGCCAGCGGATCCGTGGGATGGCTTACGCTTAGTAGGCAGTTTGTTGCGATAAATAGACCAAATGAATACAGTGGCAGAGTAAATATGAGTACTTCAATTACCGAGATGATGCAGGCAGTAGGCAAAGAGGCGAGGCAGGCTTCGCGGGCGATGGCGCGCGCTAATACCGAGCAAAAGAATCAAGCCCTCACCCACATCGCGCGCTTAGTGCGCGAACAGGCCTCACGCATCTTAGAAACCAATGCAGTCGATGTGGGGCGCGCCAAAAAAGGCGGGCACGATGCAGCCTTTATTGATCGTCTGACCATGACAGCCAAAACGGTTGAGTCGATGGCCTTGGGTTTAGAGCAAATTGTCAGCTTGGAAGATCCGATTGGCAAAATCAGCCCGCTCAAACGCCAAGCTTCTGGAATTGAACTCGGGCAAATGCGCGTGCCGCTGGGTGTCATTGGCATCATTTATGAATCCCGTCCCAACGTCACGATTGATGCAGCCGCTTTGTGTCTGAAGTCGGGTAACGCTGTGATTTTGCGCGGTGGCTCCGAAGCGATTGATTCCAATACGCTCTTGGCAGGATTAATTCAGCAGGGTTTGGCTGCGGCGAACTTGCCCGCCAATGCAGTACAAGTAGTCAGCACCACAGACCGTGCCGCCGTGGGCGAGATGATCACCATGACCGAGTACATCGATGTGATCGTGCCGCGCGGAGGTAAGAGCTTAATTGCGCGCCTGATGGCCGATGCTCGGGTACCCATGATTAAACACCTCGATGGCATTTGCCATACCTTTATCGACCGTGATGCCGATCTTGATTTAGCGATTACGGTTTGCGATAACGCGAAAACGCAGCGTTATGCGCCGTGCAATGCGATGGAAACCTTACTGGTTCATGAGGCGGTTGCTAGTGCCGTATTGCCCCGCCTGTGCAAAATCTACCAAGACAAGGGCGTTGAGCTGCGGGTGGATAACAAAACCCGTACCACGCTTGAGTCAGCTGGCTTTACAGGCTTGGTCGATGCAACAGAAGAGGACTGGACAACCGAATACCTGGCACCGATTTTGTCGATTAAGACCGTTGAATCGCTGGATGAAGCGATGGATCACATTGAGCGCTATGGCAGCAAGCATACGGATGCCATTATCACGACCAATACAGGGACGGCAGACCGCTTCTTGCGTGAGGTCGATAGTGCCAGCGTCATGGTCAATACCAGTACCCGTTTTGCGGATGGCTTTGAGTATGGTCTGGGCGCAGAGATTGGGATCTCCAATGACAAGCTGCATGCACGTGGCCCGGTTGGTCTCGATGGCTTGACCTCACTGAAGTACATTGTGATGGGTCATGGGGAAATTAGAACCTAATTAAATCGGTATAGTAGTTAGCATTGAACTAAGGCAATGCCGCTTTAGTTAACGAACAAAGGGGATAAAAATGGGTGACGCATATCTTTGGACAAAAACATTCCACATTGTTTTAGTCGCTTCCTGGTTTGCCGGCCTCTTTTACTTGCCGCGCATTTTTGTCAATATGGCGCAAGAGACCAATCCTGAAGTCAATGCACGCCTGTTGGGTATGGCTGATCGCCTCTTTCGGTTTATGACCATTTTGATGGTGCCCGCGGTGGTGCTGGGTGTGGTGCTTTGGCTTCACTTTGGTATTGGTCGCGGTGCCGGCTGGATGCACCCCAAATTGCTTTTTGTACTGATCATTTTGGGATACCACCACTCGTGCTACACCTTACTGAAGAAGTTCCGCAAAGGCATTAATAAGCGCAGCCACGTTTGGTTCCGATGGTTTAATGAAGTTCCGGTGGTCTTGCTTGTCATCATCACTGCCATCGTCGTGATTAAGCCCTAAGCAAATCGCTATTTATTCCCCAATATTTTTTTAGGTTTTCTTCATGCGATTTTTTGTGGTGTGTCCCGGCGGATTGGAAACGGTCTTAGCTACTGAGCTGCGGCAGATTGCCGAGCGCCCTGAAGTAAAAGCCCAAGGCGTCTGGGTGATTGACCCAACGCCAACTAGCCCGACGGGCGGCGTTGGTTTGGCTGGCCCTTTATCCGCCGCCATGGCGCTTAATTTGCATTCGCGGATTGCCAGCCGAGTACTCTTGCAAATGGCGGAATCCACCTATCGCCAAGAAGACGACTTGTATCGCTTAGCCCATGGCCTTGCCTGGGAGGAGTGGTTTACACACAAACAAACCTTGCGCGTTGATGTGACTGCGCATCGCTCACCCCTCAAAAGTTTGAACTTTGCGACTTTAAAAATCAAAGACGCCATTGTCGATCGCTTGCGAGAAGTGTCGGGTGATCGTCCCTCGATCGATACGGCCTTTCCGGATGTGCGCGTGCAAGCGCACTTAACTGCTACCCACGTATCGATCTATTTGGATACCTCGGGCGAGGCTCTGTTTAAGCGCGGCTGGCGCGATGAAAAGGGCGATGCCCCTTTAAAAGAAAATCTGGCTGCGGGTATTCTGGCGATCACGGGTTGGCAGCCGAAGCAGCCTTTGTTTGATCCAATGTGCGGTAGTGGCACTTTTTTAATTGAGGCAGCGCAGATCGCTATGGGTATTCCATCGGGAGCGATTCGGGCGGGTTTGTATGATGAGGCTGGCAAAGAATCAGTACCCACACGCTTGGCATATCGCCCGTTGGTTACCTCGGTACATGGCTTTGGTTTTTTACGTTTAAAGCCATACGTCGTTGGTGCTGAACAGAAAAAATGGCAAGCCCTAAAGGATGCCGTCCTCGCAGAAATTCTCGAGCGGCGTAAGGCTTTCCCGGATGCGCAGTCACTACACATCAGCGGCAGCGACATTAATGAAAAACTGGTCTCGATGACCAAATCCAACTGGCAGCGCGCGCAGCTACCGGGTTTGCCAGTGGTACGCCAGGTTGATGCCTTAGCAGCTAAGCCGCCAGTGACTGCCGGTGATGTGTCTGGGGCAAATAACTTACCAGGATTGGCTTTACTCAATCCGCCCTATGGACAACGCCTTGGCATTAAGGGTGGTCGTGGCGATGATCGCGATCAGGCTCAGGGCCGCTACGACGATGAGGGTTATGGTGATGATGTGGATCCGTATAGCCACAATATTGAGACCGGGCGCCAGAGTGCCAAGCGTTCCAGCCGTGAGTCATTAAAGCGCCTGCAGGCCGAAGAAGAAATCGATCCCGCCTTTTTAGAGTTCATGAAGCAATTTGGCCAGCATCTGAAAGATGCCTTTGGCGGCTGGCATATTTTCATTTTGACGGCCGATATGGCATTGCCAGGGCAGTTGCGGATCAAAGAGTCACGACGTACCCCGCTCTTTAATGGCCCACTGGAATGCCGTTTGTTCCGCTTTGAGATGCGCTCCAAAGCGGAGCGATTAAGTTAAGCAACAAAAAACTTATGTCGATTAAAAAAGATGATCGTATTAATGGCTTCATAAATTCTGCTCACCAGAAAGAGGCTGTGCCAGCCCTCGACGTCGGTTTTAATAAGAAAAAAATGCAATTTGAGTCAGACTATAAAGATTGGATAAATGGGCAAAATATGCAATTTGAGTATCAGGGGTTATGGTGTGACGATTCAAGGCTTTGGTAACGGAGTTCGATCCCTCATCCAAATCAGCGAATCTAGTTGTTATTCAGCATTCAGTATTCAGCATTAAAATGAGTAATCTTAAAAATACAGCTGAGCAAAGAAAGATAAAACGCAATGGAACTGAAAACCTATATGTGCCTGATTTGCGGCTGGGTGTATGACGAGGCTGCCGGCTTGCCCGATGAAGGCATCGCACCAGGAACCCTCTGGAAAGATGTGCCCATCAATTGGACCTGTCCCGAGTGCGGCGCGCGCAAAGACGATTTTGAGATGATGGCAATTTAAGTTCTAAAGCAAAATACACCTTAACAAATAAAACGAATGAGAATCACATGGGCTTAAACGAAACCATATTCGAGCGTGCACAAAAAACCATTCCGGGCGGCGTGAACTCCCCTGTACGGGCGTTTCGCCAAGTGGGCGGTGCCCCGCGCTTTATTAAGAAGGCGCTCGGTCCGCACTTTTGGGATATTGAAGACAAGCGCTATGTAGACTTGATCATGTCCTGGGGCCCCATGATTGCGGGTCATGCTAATCCAGAGGTAGTGGAGGCAGTGCAGCGAGCAGCCACCCTGAGTTTTAGTTATGGCGCCCCCACCGTCGGCGAAATTGAATTAGCCGAGCGCATTTGCGCCATTATGCCGAGCGTAGAGCAAATTCGGATGGTATCGAGCGGGACGGAGGCGACGATGAGCGCCCTGCGTTTAGCGCGCGGCTATACCGGACGTGACTTGATTATTAAGTTTGAGGGTTGCTATCACGGCCATGCCGATAGCCTCTTGGTAAAAGCAGGTTCGGGCCTACTCACTTTTGCTGATTCAACTCAAAATGCGCCCTCATCGGGCGGCGTTCCACAGGATTTAGTCAAGCACACCTTAGTACTGCCTTACAACGATACGGCCGCGATTGAAGAAACCTTTCAATTGCACGGCGATCAGATTGCAGCCGTGATCATTGAGCCCATCGCTGGCAATATGAATCTCATTAAAGCCAAGCCCGAATTTTTAGCGGCCATTCGGAAGTTAACGCAGCACCACGGCAGTGTCTTGATTTACGACGAAGTGATGACGGGCTTTCGGGTGGCACTCGGTGGAGCACAAAGCCTGCAGGGTATCACCCCAGACCTGACTTGCCTTGGCAAGGTGATGGGTGGCGGTATGCCGATGGCTGCTTTTGGCGGCAAAAAAGAGATCATGCAGAAGTTGGCACCGATCGGTAACGTTTATCAGGCGGGTACCTTGTCGGGAAATCCAGTTGCCGTTGCAGCCGGCATGAAAACTCTAGAGATCATTTCGCGGGATGGCTTCTTTGATTGTCTTGGCGGTCAAACCAGCAAGCTGATGGCCGGTTTACAGCAAGCAGCCAAGGAGGCAGGTATTCCATTCTCAACTGATAGTGTGGGCGGTATGTTTGGTTTTTACTTTACCGACCAAGTCCCCACCTCATTTGATGCGGTAACCAAGAGCAATATTGATGTGTTTAAGGTGTTCTTTCATGCGATGCTGGATGAAGGTGTCTACTTGGCTCCATCTGCCTATGAGGCTGGCTTTACGTCGATCGCGCATGACAATGCGGTGCTCGATGAGATTATCACTGCATCGAAAAAAGCCTTTGTGCGCTTGAAGTAAATTGCTCGAAGTAAATCCCTTGGGTGAGTGGAGTAGCCTTGATCCCTCAATCTCCTATTTTTGTTCGTTAAAACGATCATTATCGTATTAGTGAGTTTTTTAAAGTACTTTATTGCTTAAATCGGATTATTGATTTAGAATGCTTGTTAAATCAAGCAATATCTATTTAAAGATCGATTTAAAGTACATGAAAGTCAATCAAACCGCAGTTTTAAGCCCCACTCTATTGGCTGATTCTGAGCAACTTGGGCAGCGCATTGCGCGCTTGCGCACAGCCCGGCGCATGAAGCAATTTGAGGCAGCCCTGCGCGCGGGCTTATCCAGAAATACTGCTTACCGGATTGAGCATGGCGACCCCGGTGTCGCCATGGGCCAAATTCTGCGCTACCTTGATGCGATTGCGCCCGGCTGTAACCTAAAGCAGCTCTTAAACGAAAGCGACCCCGCCTTAATTAGCCAGCACTTGCGTGAAAAAACCCAGCGGGTACGCGGCATGACTGCTGCGGAGTTAAAAGAGTTGGAGTTTTAAGGGTGGCACTTAAAAATGAAAAGCTAGTGGTGTTTGCTAACCTGGAGCACGAATGGGTACCGTGCGGCCAGTTAACGCTGGAAGAGCAAGGCCCCCAATTAGTGGCATCGCAGTTTGCCTATGGAGTTAACTACTTGAAGCGCGCTAATGCACTCGAAGTAGATCCAGTTAGTCTATCGATTGCAAACCGCGCCGCAGTAAGCGGTCAACTATTACTACCCACCGCGTCATTACCTTTTTTTGGTGGCATCCGAGATTGCGCTCCGGATGCGTGGGGTAGGCGTGTAATCGAGGCGAAACGAAAGGTGCCCCCCAATAGCTTGCCAGAATCAGATTATTTGCTGGACGCAGGTAGCGAGCGCATTGGGGCTCTGGACATTCGTCGCCAAATGACGGACGCGCCAAGTGCTGGCGTGAGTGCAGTGCATGATCTTGCGTACCTGATGGAGGCTGCTGATCGTATTCAGGAGGGCTTAGCAATACCAGAGCGTCTTGAGGCCATCTTCTTGGTTGGATCTGGCTTGGGCGGAGCCCGACCAAAAGCGTCTATTCGCGATGTGGATGGTGTTTTGTGGATTGCTAAATTTAGTAATCCCAATGATGCGTTTGATATCCCAGAAATCGAGTGCGCAACTTTATTGCTAGCGCAAAAAGCGGGTTTACACGTGCCGCCGGTTAAAACAATAATGCTGGGTGATCGTCGCATTATGCTGATACGGCGCTTTGATCGCTACTGGGCAAGGGAGGGCGAGCAAAACACAACTGATTTTGATGTGTTCGATACGGTGGCGGGACACCAAAAAGTAGAGCATCGCATGGGGTTTGTGAGTGGGTTGACCTTGGCTGCTTGCGATGAGATGGATTCTAAAAATAAATCCTATGGTGATCTTGCAGCTGCAATACGCCGCTACTGCCACCCAGGCGTGATACGTAGCGATAGCGAAGAGCTCTTTAAGCGAATGGTTTTTAATATTTTGGTAAGCAACGACGATGACCACCTGCGTAACCACGGTTTTGTATGGGACCCGTGTATTTCAGGATGGCGCCTGAGCCCTTTGTACGATGTTCTGCCACGCGCTTCGATTGCGTCAGAACGATTTTTGCATCTTGCGATTGGCAATCAAGGGCGTTTAGCTACGATTGATAATGCGCTTAGTGCCGCTGGATCGTTTATGCTGCCACAAAAAAAGGCCTGCGAATGCATCAGCGAAGTTTGGCGGGTAACGCGGCAGTGGAAAACCTACTTTGATGAATTTAAAGTTTCAGCAGCAGAAATTGAAAAGATCAGTCCTGCGTTTAGGCACATCGATGACGTATCTTCACCTGCACTACGGGCGCTATTGCCCTAATCAGCCATGGGGGTAGGGTTTCTGTATGCCTTTACATCCGCAAAGGATGGTCGAAGCCTGCTACCTGCACAATGCGGTACTTGTTTGAGCGACTCTTCGTAGCCGAGTCGGGAATTTCAATCGCGGTGAGTTTGCCACCCCAGACGCAGCCGGTATCCAGCCCGCTGACATTGCGTTTCTGAATTAATCCGAGCGTTGACCAGTGCCCAAAAATCACGCGGGTGTTTTCGGTCTTACGCTGCTTCACTTCAAACCAAGGTAAATAGCCTTTTGGACCTGCCTCTAATCCCTCTTTAGTATCAAATTCCATTTGGCCTTTGGGCGTACAAAAACGCAGGCGGGTTAGAGCGTTGGTAATGACGCGCAGACGATCATTTCCTTTTAAGGAGTTACTCCATTTGGTTGGTGTGTTGCCATACATCTCAGCCAAAAAGCGCTTGTACGATGATTTGCGGAGCGCCTTCTCCACTTCATGCGCGTATTCCAGGGTTTGGCTTACGTCCCAATCGGGCAGTACCCCTGCATGAACCAGTAAGGCATGGCCATTGCTCAGCGCCATTGGGCGGTGGCGTAGCCAATCGATCAGTTCTGCGCGGTCTTTGGCTTTTAAGATGCCATCAAGGGTATCGAGTGGGCGCGATCCCCGCAGCCCCGCATCGCGCGCTAAGAGATTGAGATCATGGTTGCCAAGGATGCATTCAGCAATGCCTTGCTCTTGTAGTTTTTTGAGGCGCCGCAATGTCCCTAAGGAATTAGGGCCTCGATTGACGAGGTCGCCCAAGCAAATGAGTTTTGATTTCTTGGGCAGTTTGGCAATCAGTGCATCGAGCTGCACTAAACAGCCTTGCACATCGCCGATAGCGTAAACGGATGACATGGGTGAAGTGTAGTGGATTAAGGGTGAATGGGTATAGCGTTAGTGCTTAAGCTGCTAGGCTATTAAGCCATTTTGCGGCATCGGTAATTGCAATGCCATTTCGGAATTCCTCTTGTCTTAAATTGAAAACAAGCTGCACTGCTTTGGCCTGTGGAAACTGAGTAGCAAACCGAGTTAATGCAGTGTGGGGCTTGGTATCACTTAATTTGCATTCAATCAGATGGCTTAGTTGCTGGTCATTACTGAGAGCAAAATCAACTTCAGCACCATCTTTGGTCCGCACGTAGTGAAGGCCGGCGTCTTGACCAGTGCTATCCCGCAGAAAATCGGTTTGTTTGAGTAGCATGCCGGCAACGGCATTTTCTAAGCGAATACCTGGATCGCCGCGTACCAGTCCCGTGTCAAAAAAATAGACCTTTGGCATCTGCAGCATGGAACGAGCAATGTTGTGGTGCCAGGGCTGGATTGTGAAAACAATAAACAGGGCTTTTAGGATTTCAAGATAGTGTTTTAGAGTAGTGGGGGAGACTGCTAAGTCACGTGCGATGGATGCAAGGGATAGGGGTGATCCAACCCGTTCACGTAACAATTCAATGAAGAGGCGCATCGTTGTAATTTCATGAAGACGCGAGAACTCCAATACATCTTCGCGAATCAGGTCGGTAAAGTATTGCGTGCGCCAGCGATCGGCCTCAATTGCATTTGGAGCCAAACAGGGCTCCGGAAATCCGCCACGCTCTAGCAAATGATCCAGTGCAATCGCTGGACTTACTCCTTCTTGAGTGCACCATTCGTGCACTGAAATAGGATGCAATCTGAATGAAAAATAGCGTCCTGCTAAAGATTCGCCGGATTGCCTAAAGGTGTCCATTTGAGCGCTACCGGTAACGAGCAGCGCTTGACCGGTAGGGCGCGCATCGATGACACCCTTAAGCCACGTTTTCCAGTTGGGCATTTTATGGATTTCATCCATTACCAAGAGATCAGCTGCTGGACTCCAGGATTGTTTTTGTAAAACCATGCGGTCCGCAAGCACATCCCAATTCAGGTGTTGGGCCTGGCTGAACTTGCCCATCAACTGCCGGCTGAGGGTGGTTTTACCCACCTGCCGAGGGCCGGTTAAGACCACAGCCTTACTGGTAAGGTCTTTGAGAACAATCTGGTCGAGATAGCGTTTCATTCGACTATTATGTAGTCACGTGGATAAAAGTCGCGACTTTTGTCCAATTCTATGTAAAAAAGTCGTAGACAAATAGATTATCGGATGCCGTATTGCAGTAGCTCGTAATAAAGTCGCAGGTAAGCATATGGTTGTATTATTAAATATATATTTAAACATATATTATAATTTACCAATACAACAGGAGATGCTATGGAGCGCCTTTTAACCAACTTAACCGCATCGTTAACCGAGTTACGCGAGCCGAATAAGGTAATAGCGAGAGCAGGCAATCAGCCGGTTGCCATCATGAATCGCAATGAGGCGATAGGCTATTTTGTACCGAAGAGCGCCGTTGCCGATGTGGAGATGCTGCCAATATCGAATGCAGAGCTCGACGCCTTCATGCATACCAATTTATCTGAAATCGCCCATGTGTTGGATTACCTGAAAGATAAATAAATGACCCAATTTGCAATTCTTGGGCCATCGCAAGTCATTACTCTGCACGATTACCTGATAGGTCGGCATGAGCTACAGGGTTTATCCAAAGATAAATCACTGGATGCGGTTTTGGAGCGCGTACATAATCGAGTACGTTATGGATTTATTGTCGATGCATACGAATTAGCAGCCTGTTATGCCAGCTTTATTGCAAAGGGGCATTGTTTTAATGAGGCCTATAAGCGAACCGCTGCAGCAACATTATTCTTTGTGCTAAAGGCAAACCAAATTGAAATTCAGTTTAAGGGACATGCGCTTGGCGAGTGGATCGTTGCCATTGTCAATAATGAAAAGACAGAAACAGAACTTGCAGTCTGGCTAAGGCAAGCACATGCAGAGAAAAAATAAGGAACGTGACCTTTTGGGTAAAGAAGTAAGCGAACGAACAAACTTATATTGAAGTGGCGACTTTTTTCACTACGCTGTACCGCACCAAGGTTTCTTTACGGGCTTCGTCGTGATTGACGATCGGCAAGGGGTAATCGCGGCCGAGCAAAATACCCGCGGCTTCTAATTCAATGTGACCCGCTTCCCATGGGGCATGAATCGATTTATCCGAGAGCTTTTCTAAAGCAGGGATATAGCGACGAATGAACTTGCCTTGCGGATCAAAGCGCTGCGATTGGGTAGTGGGATTAAAGATGCGGAAGTAAGGCTGGGCATCGCAGCCAGAAGAAGAGGCCCACTGCCAGCCCCCATTGTTCGATGAGAATTCAAAGTCATTGAGGTGCTTTGCAAAGTAGGCTTCGCCCCAGCGCCAATCGATGCCCAAGTCTTTGGTTAAGAAGCTGGCCACAATCATGCGCAGGCGGTTGTGCATATAGCCGCTTTGATTGAGTTGATGCATAGCGGCATCAACCAAGGGGTAGCCAGTCTTGCCATCACACCAGGCCGCAAAGCGTTTCTTAGCAGTGGCGCCACTCTCCCAAACAATGCCATCGTAGTCGGGCTTAAATGCTGCGCCGCTAGCAAGGCGCGGGTGATTGGCCAAAATCATGAAATAAAAGTCACGCCAAATGAGTTCGCTGAGCCAGATGGTGGCGCCCATGCTGCCAGCCAGCATCCGCCGGTGCGCCTCGCGTACCAAACCCCGAATCGAGAGCATGCCAAAGCGCAGGTGGGTTGATAAATAACTCACGCCCTTGATCGCTGGAAAATCCCGTCCAATTTGGTATTGATCGATGCGTTTTAAGAAGTCTTCTAAAAAAGACTCGCCACCATCTGAACCCGGGGGTAGGTAGCTTTCAATACCGGTTGCGCAAAAGCCCATCGACTCCAGTGACGGAATGCCTAAATCCAGTTTTTTGGGAATGGTTGCAAATTGCCCTGGCCTTGCCTTGCATGCATGGGGCGCAAGATCACCTTCATCAAGGCGTTTAAGCCAGGCATTTTTATACGGCGTAAACACGGAAAACACCGTAGCCGAGTTGGTCAGCACTTCTTTCTTTTCAAAGATCACTTGGTCTTTGAATGTCTCAAAGACAATGCCATTCTTTTCAAGAGAGGATGCAATCACAGCATCGCGCTCAATTGCGTTCGGTTCGTAGTCGTGATTGACCATCACGCAAGAAACTCCCAGCTCAGTCGCGATTTTGGGGATGCATTCTGTCGGTTTGCCATATCGAACGATGAGGCCGCCCCCTTGCTTGCGTAGGGCGGTATCGATTTGGCTAATGCCTTGCCAAATAAAGTCCACGCGCCGATCGGCCGTAAGGGCGTCGCCCTTACTGTCCTTTAGGAGGTCTAAGATAGTCGTATCAAATACAAACACAACCCAAACCGATTTGCTCGATGAAAGCGCATGGCTCAGTGCAGCATGGTCATACAGGCGTAAATCACGGCGGAGCCAAACCAGGCTTGCGGGATGAGAATGTTGAGAAGTTGGGGTATTCGATAGGGCCATAGCCGCTATCTTAGGGCTTAATCCGAATTGGGGTGAAACTTAAGCAAAGTAGCGGTCTAAGATCCCCAAAATAGCTACCCCTGAAATCAAAATGCCACCAAGCTTGTAAACCAATTTGTGTTCAATCACACTCAGTTGGGTATGAATTCATTGAATGTCGATCCGAAGGGCATTAATTTCATGTTTCACTTCCTGCATTTGGGTTTGCGTCGCATAGTGTTCGTGGTGATCATTCTCGTAAATACTATCTAGGATCGCTTTTGCCTGAGGTTCGGTAAACCCACTGGATTGTAATTTGTTGATTGCGACGCTACTCGACGGGTCGGCAGTCAAGCTGCCTGTTATATGCCACCCGTGGTTTCGCATTTTTTATGGAATGTTTGATTTTGATGAAAGTGGGAATTACTTACTTTGATGCTAATTTTAGAATAGCTTTTTAAAGAGATAAAATAATAGTTTGTAGGACAGCAGGGTGATTAATGCGTGATGATGGCGACAAGATTGCGTATGGTATTACAGGCCAATGTATGGATGCGCTCCAAAGCTTTCTTATCTTATCCATACTAATAAAATACTAAAAAGATTTATGGTCGAATGTACATTGTTTCGAGAGAGGGTAATTGCGTGACTACTATAAGTGCTGGTAAGGCTAGGATGAGCTTATGCCGCTTGATTGATCGAGTAGCAGAGACGCACGAAATTATCCGAATATCCGGAAAAACGACAAATGCTATTTTAGTTTCTGAAGAAAAGTGGAACGCCATACAGGAAACTCTTTACTTATATGAAAATCCTGAAACACATAAGTCAATTAAGGAATCAATGAATACACCGTTGACGGAGTGTGGGCGTAAACTAAATTGGTAGTTATCCACCCGTATTTGGATTGCCAATTACATTAATGCATAATTTTTTTTTGAAAAAAACAGATAAAAACTTTGCATTGTTAAAGATCTTGCTCGTTTAATAACAGCTTCCGGTAAGACGACAGCCCAAGGAATAGAATGGCTATATGGATAGTATTTTTTTCATTTTCTCCAAGGTAGTGAACATCCTGATTGAGCCCCTCAATTGGCTCATGATTTTGATTGCGCTAGCGCTACTATTTTTGTTGCTGCGCAAGAATCACTTGGTGCGGCGTGTATTGGGCATTGCACTCTGTTTGGGATTCTTCATTGGCTATATGCCGACTTCACAATTTGCGATGCGAATCTTAGAAGATGCAGTGCCACAGACGACACTGACGCCAGAGTTACTGGCTCAAGTGGGCGGTGTTCTGATTTTAGGCGGCGCCATTGAGGGCGGTCCGATTGCACGTGATCGTGGCGAGGTATCGATTTATTCTGCTGCCGAGCGGGTAACAAAAGCATTACAGCTGCTACGCCAACATCCAGAGCTACCCTTTATCTTTAGTGGCTATTCAGGACGCTTACTACCGCAAGGCCTCTCAGAAGCCGATGCGTTTAAACAGTTGCTACAAGAACAAGGTCTCGGCAATCATCCCGGCTATTACGAAGACCAATCGCGCAATACCTACGAGAATATGCTCTATTCCAAAAAAATCATCGATGGGATTGCAGAAAAAGAAGGCGCCCCCGTTAAGCCATGGCTCTTGATCACTTCGGCGCGGCATATGCTACGCTCGATGCAGGTGGCGCATAAACAAGGTCTTGATGTGGTGCCCGTATTGGTCGATTACCAAACCAGCTATTCCAATTCTTGGCATCGCTTTGATTTAGTCGAAGGCGGTGAGCAGTGGAATTGGTTGATTCATGAACTGGTGGGAATAGCCGCTTACTGGATTACCGGTAAAGGGTCATTTTCGGTAAAATGAAATTACATGAGCACCCCCAAGAAAACCTCTGGCATCAAGAGTTCGGCTAATGCAGAAGGCCCAGGTTCGGCCTCGGCTTTTCCAGACGCGCTGCCACAGCCGAGCAGCCAACTGACTAATCAATTTTTACTAGCAATGCCGGGTATGCTGGATGAGCAGTTTGCAGGTTCGGTGGTCTATCTCTTTGAGCACAATGCCAAAGGTGCCATGGGCCTTGTAGTAAATCGCCCAACCGATGTCAATTTATCGACTTTGCTCGATAAAATTGAACTTAAGCTAGAGATTACGCCGTTTGCCGATCAAGCAGTCTATTTTGGCGGCCCAGTGCAAACCGAGCGCGGCTTTGTATTGCATGAAACGTCCCACTTCAGTGCTGTAGATGCGCAAGCCGGCGTTGATGATTTAGCAAATTCAGGCACAAGCTACAGCTCATCGTTAACTGTGCCGGGCGGCCTCACCATGACTACATCGAAAGATGTGCTGGAAGCCGTTGCTAAAGGCAATGGCCCAAAACGGTTCATTATGACCCTAGGTTATGCGGGTTGGGGCGCTGGCCAGCTTGAGGAAGAAATCGCCCTCAATGGCTGGATTAATGCCGAGCTCAGTCGCGCCCAAATGGCCGAGATTATTTTTAATACGCCCGCAGAACAGCGCTACCAGCGCGCCATGAAAGCCTTAGGCTTTGATCCCGCCGATCTATCGGGGCAAGTAGGGCATGCGTGATGCATTCAATGCATCGAAGCGCATAGCCCAGCCAATACAGTAGATAAGCCAACCCTTTTATTTAAAACCAATCATCAAAGCCATTACTGCCCTCGCATTTGATTTTGGTACTCGCCGCATTGGTTTGGCGGTGGGAAATTCGATTACAGGCTCGAGTCAGGCCTTGGCCCCGATTACTGCCGACCAGGATGATGTTCGTTTTGCCCTGATTGCTGCTCAAATTAAAGAATGGGCGCCCGATCAACTGGTGGTGGGCTTACCCTGCCACCCCGATGGCGCAGAACATGCCATGACGGTAAAAGCACGGCGCTTTGGTAATCAGCTGCATGGGCGTTTTAGCCTGCCCATTGCTTGGGTAGACGAGCGTTACACCTCTGCCGTACTTGAAAGCGATCCCAGCTTTAAGAAAAGCCAAGTGAGCAAAAAAGATGGCGGACTTGACTCCGAGTCAGCCAGATTGATTTTGGAGCAATATTTTTTAGAGCGTTTATCAAGCAAGTAATTGCCTTGTAAAAATAGCCGAGTAAATAGAATTTACAAAATAATGAGCTATAAAACCAGTGTAGCTAATTTAGCCAATACATCGTCCATCACATTGGTCGAAACACGCTCGAGTTTTTTTGCTTTTCGCGCCACTAAGTCAAGCACCCTTGGCTGATCACAGCGAACGACGCCCACTGTTTTGGTTCCGATTAGATCTACTGTAAATCCAGCCACCCTAGCAAAATTACAACCCGTAGTGATAGGCACCACAAGAGGTGTCTTGGTTAGTTTATTAAAAGGTTCTGGTGATATCACCAGTACAGGGCGAACTCCCTTTTGCTCATGACCAGAAGTGGGATCCAGAGAAACTAAATAAATATCGCCTCGATTCATTACAAAATCTCATTGCCTACTGGAGTAAGTTCTAGCCACTGCTTATCCTCTTTAGGCATTTTTGCTTTTGCATCGCATTTTGCTAATAAATCGACCAATTGATACTTAGGCTTGGTGATGGGCTTTACCACCAGTTGGCCCTCTAGGAGTGCAACATCAACCATTGATCCCGAGGCAATCTTTAGCTCCTTTAAAAATACCGGAGGTAAGGCAATCATTACGGATCCACCTACTTTTCTTAAATTGGTTTGCATTGCTGACTCCTATTAGTTATATGTAAATATAACATGTATTTGACTCCGTTGCAATTTATTATATAAATATATAACTAGACAAACCAATTGGATATTTCACCAAAGCGTGAAAAAGGATTGCGGCTTCGATTCCGAATCGGCCAGATTGATTTTGGAGCAGTATTTTTGGGGCGTTTGCTTGGGAAATGAGGGTTAGCGATCTAGACCTAGCGCTTTCCTTACTTGGCTAGAGCTCAGTACCTTTTCACTACCATTGCGCACGCGCTCCAAGGTTGCATTGGCTAGGTAAACGTCTTCAAGGTCATCAAGCCCATTCTGAATGAATTCGCGTAGGAAGTCAGACTTCGCCTTTCCTGTATTAGCGACAAGATGATCCAGCCTTTGCTCAATCTCAGGATCTAGTTGAATAGAAATAGCTATGATTTTTCTCTTTATTCTGAGATCAGTTTATTGTGTATCGAGGCAGTTCCATGCTTCACGGTAATAAGAGCAAACACACCCTAGGCAATGCAGCAATTTACTAATTTTCATGGGTGCGGTTTGAATAAAGCCCTCATCAACCCAAACCTTAAAATTACTATCAGGTACTGCATTTCCTTGTTTTAGATAATGCTATGTCCTGAAGGCGGCGCCCAAGCACATCATCCTTAGCAAGTAAATTGAAGTCGTCTTGGAGTTGAAGGGCCGCCATGATTCTGAGGTAGGTTCCGAGTGTGACCGCAGGAAAGCCTTTTTCTGCCCGGTGCAATGTCATTCGAGAAATAGACGAGCGTGCAGCTAAGGTATCTGCTGAAATGCCGCGGCGCAGTCGGGCAAGCTTAATTCGCTCACCTAAATTGACGAGAATTTTTTGTTCAGATGGATAGATAGGTTGAGCTTTGCTAGGCATGTATTACATTATATGTAAATAACACTTACTTTGTCTATAATGTAATACAAATATGGAAAAACGGTTGTTATAAAAGCAAAGACTATGTTGCTGAACGCCTGAAATAGGTGGTGCTGAGAACTAAAAATGTATCAGCATAGAAAACACAGTAATTAGTTTGATTTTTTAGTGACGGCAACGACAATAAATTTATAATTAGGCTGAGTGGATTGGGAGAACCCGGTCGGCGCATAAGCCTCGATGAATTTTATCGGGGCTTCTCGCTTTCTAGCGCTCAGGGTATACCTTCAATCCCCAACCAATAAAGTTTTTGCCCTCCTCTCTTCGACCGCCAGCGCAATAAAATTTCGAACGAAAACATCAAAGGCTTTATTACTTCGTTGCTTTGTTACTTTGCCACTTTATTGCGGCCTAAGAACATTTAAACTCACAGGCCGAGCAATCCAATCCGCAAACTGTAGCCCGGCAGTATCAAAACGACTTGAGTTCTCGGTGGTGCTGTATGACTAATTTCACCATATCTTACGGCATGGTTTTTTCGAGGCGCACCATAGTGGGTATTAAATCATCATCGGTGCTACTAAAAAACCCCGTATAAAATCAGGTATGCAATTTAAATGCATATCTGTTAAAATCACACAGATGATTAAGAAATCAAAAAAAATTGAATCTTTGCTTGAGAAAGAAACTTTTAAAATCAAGAAAAATAATGGTGGAGGAATTTTAAGTTTTGAGGTTTGGGGCTATGTGCAAGATGGTAAGACGGTGGTAACGCGGTACAACTTGGCGTACATCAACCCACTGATTTTCCAAAAGGACAATGGCCGGGTGGTAGGATTTGATAATGCGCATAACTACCACCACCGGCACTACATGGGTAAAGTAGCCCCAGTTGAGTACGTGAGTTATGAACAAACGCAAGAGCGATTTCAAAAAGAATGGCAAGAAATAATTAAGGATTTACGGAAGGGTAAGAAATGACAAAAGTAATTATTCGTACAGATAAGGTTGAAGGCTTCTTTGAGCGTGCGCGAAAAGCTGCACAAAAAGCAGATCGCGGTGAGTCGTTTAAAAAGTCAGTCACCTTCTCATTTGAAGATCCCCAAGAGATGTTCATGGTGCTCTCGGAGGCCCGCCGGCGTTTGATGTTAGAGGTAATGGATGGGCCTAAGACGATTACTCAGTTAACCGTTGCCTTACACCGCGAACGTTCTGCTATTACTAAAGATATTGGACTCTTGGAGAAGCTGGGATTACTTGTCTCGCAAAAGCGATCAAATCCGGGTCATGGCGTTGAGAAGTTGGTTAGAACAGTTGCACCAAAAATAGAAATGATTGCAACATTGGGTTAACTTTATATTAGCTGCTCGATAGTACTATTAAGGCAGGCAAATAACGATCAGTTCTTTCATTCTTGCGGACCACATGCATCGCTTGAATAAATCTCTGTCTAGGGATTATCGGAGGGGTAAGCATACGGTGCGGGCTTTTACTCGGCCTACTGAGTTCCTGAGCTAGGCCCTCAAACCCAATTGTTTAATTCACGATGTCTCTGAGTAAGGCCTTCCCAAGCGCACTATCACCCTCAAAAAAAGCGGAGAGCGCCTCCTCAAAGAGAGCTGCAGCAAAAGCAGGATCACGCTTTATGCGTGCCTTGACGGTATCTTTAAAGAACCTAGTTGATGACATTACTAATTTCCTCTTACAAAAACCTATTATTTTTGCTTAGCACTTGAAATAACGAATGCATGGACGTAAACCATATCGTAGGATTGATTAGGTTTGACCTAAATTTTCCACTGGTGATAGCCAAGATAAGTTCACGGATCTTGGCCTGCGGAGCAGTACGGATTTTGATTATGTTCATTCTTTCCGTGCTGTATGCAAAACATCTTCAGCTTCTTTAAAAAAGTCAGCCGTCACTTCCGGCCCATTAAAGAAAAAGTGATCCCACGTATTTTCAATTGGAGTAATTAATCTTTCCTTGCCCCGAATTCGCACCATGACCTGCTTTACCCCAACGGGTAAGACCGCATCTGCAGGTAGGTAAACCGCTTGAATGCGATTATGTGTAAACACCTTAGCAATCACTCTTACCCAGTCTTTGTTAAGGACTTTGTAAGGCTTTGTTTTTCGAAGACCTCAAGCGCCAACGTCTTGAGTTCATCGTCGACAAATCGTCTCAATGCTTCTCGCATTAAAGACTGATAACCAATTTGGTATTTTTCGCCTAACAGTTTGAATGTATCTATCACCTCTTTATCCAATCGAATAGAGATCATTTGCAAACCCAGCGCATCATCGATTTGATCGCCGAGCTCTTTGCTGGCTGCTACGGCATATTGCTTATCCCTGCCTAATTTGCCGCTTTCCCAAGGTGTGGGAGTGTTCGCAATGTCTGTTACACACTGTTTGGTACTCATTGGATTCCTTATCAATGGAGTAGATACAACAGTCGTAATTATAGATAACTACTATGCGCACTTCATCATAGGAACGAGAATGTAATAAGTAACAAAAGTAATATTTATGAAGTTGAGCCTAATCAGTTTTAAGTTATTACAAAAAAATATTTAACCCCCTTACCATCTAAATTTCTTTTCTAAGTCGCTAAGTGCGAGTTCAATTCTGGAATCACCGTTATCCCTAAAGCTGAGCCATAAAGAGAGGGCATCTACACACGGTGTACGAGATGAGTTTGCATCTTTACTGCGCTGCATTCGTGGCTCATATGCCCAAATTTGGTAACACGTAGCCCCAGGTTCTTTTTCAGGCAAGACAGTAATGTTCGTTTGATTTTCTCGCCATTGAGCAGGAGACAGAGCATAGCAAGTTTCTTGATCTGCATTCACCATGGTGAGTTTGGATAGAGCTGAAATACCCGCCAGACAAATCTCCGAAGCGCGTAAGAAAACCGGGCTGTGAGTCCATATTTCAAATTTCACAGGCGTTCTTAAGTAAGCCTTCGCTTTTTGCCAAATGACTTCATGCCCATCGTTGCTGCGCAGGTATTTGCGACGACCCAAACTGAACTCCTCAAATAATCCAAGTTCAACTAATTCAGCAACAGCCCGAGAGGCAGTCATGTTGGAATACTGCAACGTTGCTGCAATTTCGCTAGGTGACCACTCGGATGCGAGTGGCTGGTTTTGTAAAAACCACAATAGCATCGCCTGGGTTGCCGGATTGAGTGCGCGGACAGGCGCTTTTCTCTGGCGATGAAAGTACTCGCGCAAATCAATTCCTAGCTCCATCAGATAAAGCTGATTACCTGGCACCAAAAAAGAAATCTTTTGCTCAATTAAGTAGCGTCTTTCATAGGATGCCAAGGATTCAAAACAAAGCACCAAGAGTTCATCCTTGGGCATGTGCGTTAAAGCAGTGCGGATTTGCCGTAAAGGAGTGTCTTTTTTGGGCATGGCTAGAGTGACTAAGTACCGCCCCAGTTCCATTTGTAAAAATGCAAACTCGTCTTGAAGCAGGTAAGGTAATTGCTGAGTCTTGGGGTAATCCACCAATGTCAGATTAGTCAGCCCGAGGGTGCTCCCTAAGTACTGAGCAATGGATTGTTTTGATATTAACATAATTAAAGCACGATAACATGATTTATGTTATCGTGCAAATTATAGTTTTATGTTAGTGTTCAGTCTCATCAAATACGCTGGATGGGTTTTTAATTGAATGGCAAAGGTGGGCAGGCGACTCAATTCGAATTACCGCTCATAGAGAGTTAGGGGCAGTTGAATGCACTTGCGTACTGTTGAGGAAATTAGCAGGTGTGATCAGATCAATTCCGCCGCGAGCCTCAGCCGCTCTGCCGTCGTTGGCAGACCACCCTGCTCCAAACCGAATGCGAAATCTTCTGGGCTTGACTGCGGCTTCTGGCGACGCGCTCTCATTCGCTTGAATGCTGCAATCGCGTTGACAGGATCCAGATCCCATTGGTTGATGACGAACGTATCTGGATCAGCAGCTTCGATGCCGAATTCCATCAAGATCGATGTCGGAAAATCCTTCAAATTCGATGTCACGATGCAGTCAGCATGGCCCGCAATCGCAGCTGCCAAAACATGAACATCATTGGGATCGGGCAATTCAATTCCACCAGTGATCGCTGACCATGCAGTTTCAGGCACTTCCCAGTCAGGGATGGCATCGCGCATGCTGTCTCGTCGAATCCCAAGCTTGCCGACCAGCTCAGGACGCTGCTTTTCTAAGGAACGGATCCACTCATCTTCAATGCGGGTTGTCCACTTGGCGGCGAAGAAACCTGCCGTAGCCAGACTCATCAAAGCATCCGTCATCGCCAGCGGATACAAGACGCATGCGTCCAGCAGCGCCGTATAGCGGGCATGCCCAGCCATCAGTAATCCAATCCCAACTCTTTGGCGTTCTCAGCCATTCGCTCCAGTGCATTGGCCTGCTGCGCGCGCATCTTTTGCGCATATGCCAACAGGTCTTCCAAGGCAATACGACGGTGCGAGCCCACTTTTCGATGCGGAAGGCGCCCGGCCTCCATTTCCTTGATCACAAACGGCCGAGAGACGTTCAGGAAATTGGCGGCTTCGACCGTCGTGAATTCTTGCTCAGTCGGCATCAGCACGATGGGACGACCTTCGCTCATGGCTCCCAGCAATTGCCCAATCAGCTTTAGGGCTGCAGGCGGCACCTCGACCGTTGGCTGCTCCCCTGTGTCTGTGGTCAGCGTGATGGCTGCGGCGCGCGAATGGTCGAGCGACGCCATGATGCAGCGCTGAGCCACCCTGACCATTTCCTTATCTTTGGCATTCAGCGGTAGGGGGGCAACCTCCCGAACACGATCAATCGTTCGCATGTCTTTCTCCTGTCTTGTCTGCCACGTCACAGCCGTGGTTATCTCGTACAGGATAGCACACCAAGTGCAACAAATGCAGCAAGTGAATCACTTGCTCGCGCAACATGAGGGCAAATTTCGCCGAACCGCTTGGCTTCTATGGCAAACAGCGCGTTCGTAGAGGCTTGGCAACACCTGAGGAAGGACACCCACATGGACGGAAGATGCATCTCCCAAAACGAGCTGGCCTAGCGCTGGCAGGTCAGCGAGTCAACCCTAGAACGCTGGCGCTCTCAACGGACCGGGGTACTGATGTGAAGGCGCTTTACGCGATCAGACTTCATCGAGGGCCTCTCTTAGCCGGTCGTAATCTAGGCGCACATCGTCAATGCGCAAGCACTTCCCGAGGGAAGTGCAGGTTTGAAGGAGGGTATGGGCGCTGATATTTACACCCGCTTCTAATTGAATAATGGTCTCTCGCCGTAAGCCAGCTCTTTTAGCCAGTTCAGCCTGAGTGAGGCCTAGCGCTTTCCGTTCCGAACGAACGGCTCGTCCTAGCTCACGCAAATTAAATAAATTGTTAGTCATAAGCAACATATTAGCATTAAAACAAGGTAAAAGTTACGTTTGACTAACATTAACGGTAGTGTAATCGGTAGCTTAAGGCTTCAATTGCCTGAGTCGGCTGGAAAAGCTCCGCACGCACACCATCAATGCCGAATAAGTCTAACCTTCCCTTGAATTGCCACTATCAATGTACTTTTAGCGTCGCGCTTACAAAAAACAGCCCTCAATACGCCCAGCACAATAAAATAAGCATCAATGCGCTTATGTGCTGAGGTTGTAATGCAGCAGATCAATGCAATAACCTGCATGAATTTGCATCAAGTTGCAAACCAGCGAGCAGCACACTAGATAAACCCTTTCAGGACAATAGGATGGATGCCGAGTTACTGTACAAAAAGCTGCTAGCCCATCTGCAGGCCCGAACATCCAAAGCGAATTCACCATTTCTGCTCGCCGGTTTAGCGATTGGAGGCGCTTGGATTGCGGAGCGCTTGGCGCGCGATTTAGGTCTCCCAAATTACGGCGTGATCAATGTCGCCTTTCATCGGGATGACTATGCTGAAAAGGGCTTAGCCGCAATGCGCTCGGCAGACAGTATGGCGACCCATCTTCCGTTTGAGGTGGCGGGCGCGCACATCGTACTGATTGATGATGTCCTGCTGACGGGCAGAACGGTGCGCGCCGCCCTCAATGAATTATTTGATTTTGGTCGTCCGGCGAGTGTTGATCTGATGGTGCTGGCGGATCGCGGTAAGCGGGAGCTGCCTATCGCCGCTGATTTTGTAGGCGAACATGTGAGCGTGCCAGACCACCAGATACTCGCATTAGAAAAGCACAGTTCAGATGCAAACAGTGACCAATACACATTCCGCTTTGTTCTGGAGGAACGAGCATGAGTATCGAAGCGAATCAGACCAAGCAAGCCATGCAGACTAATCAAATTAATGAGGCAGGTGAGCTCACCCATTTACTGACCTTAGAGGGTATGCCCAAAGAGCAGATCCTGCATATTCTGGATACGGCTCAGCAGTTTGTTAGTGTGACCGACCCAGCACGTGAAGTAAAAAAAGTACCACTGCTTCGGGGTAAAAGTGTATTCAACCTCTTTTTTGAAAACTCCACCCGTACCCGCACAACCTTTGAGATTGCCGCTAAGCGTTTATCGGCTGATGTGATTAATTTAGACATTTCTACCTCGTCGACTACCAAAGGCGAAAGTCTAATTGACACCATTGATAACTTGATAGCGATGCAGGCCGACATCTTTGTCGTGCGCCACAGTGTATCAAGGGCACCGATTGAAATTGCTAATCATGTGCCACCCTATGTACACGTAATTAATGCGGGCGATGGTAGCCATCAGCACCCGACGCAGGGCTTACTCGATATGTACACCATGCGTCACTTTAAGCAAGACTTCAGTAAGCTCAAGGTAGCAATCGTGGGTGATATCGTCCATAGCCGAGTGGCCAAGTCCAATATCCATGCGCTAACGGCGCTGGGCTGTACTGATATCCGTGCCATCGGCCCAGAGAGTTTGTTGCCCAATGATTTGGACATGCTGGGTGTGAAGGTCTTTCACAGCATGGAAGAGGGTTTGCGCGGCGTAGACGTGGTGATGACCCTACGTATTCAGAAAGAGCGCATGGAGGCCGGCAAGGTGCCTGAAGGAGATGCCTTCTTTAAGCAGTTTGGGTTAACCCAAGAGCGCCTGGCTTTGGCCAAGCCCGATGCGATTGTCATGCACCCAGGCCCAATGAACCGCGGTGTGGAGATTGACTCCAAAGTAGCGGATGGCGCGCAGTCGGTCATTCTGAAACAAGTGACCTTTGGCATTGCGGTGCGCATGGCAGTGATGTCGATTGTGGCCGGCAATTAAAGCGCACGACTAAACCCCATCCAATCAAAACAGTGACGGCTCCATTACCGCAGATTACTAGCCCAAAGCGCTGGCTCATTCTGTCGCACGCATTCAATATGGATGGCAGGGCGGCGAGTCAAACCATTACCGACAAAATTCCTTATTTGCTAAAGGCAGGGGTTGAGCCCATTGTGTTGAGCGGAATCACGGGGCTCAAAGACCAGCGCTTTCCGCACTACCAGTATCTCGCCTGGGGCCCTGCTGGATTTCGATTCGATTTTCGACATTGGGTTGCTAATCGCTATGGCCGTGGTGTTTTATACAAAGTAAGCACAAGCATCGTTTCTATTGCACTAGCCCCCTTCATTGCGCTCGAGCGCGCCCTGCTAGGGTATTCAAGCCAGTGGTCATGGGTTTTCCCAGCCTTTTTTCATGGCCGCAAACTGATACGAGCAGGTAAGGTGGATGTAGTTTTTTCGGTTGGTAGTGCCTGGTCTGCGCATTTGGCTGGAGTATGGTTAAAAAAAGCGACGGGTATTGAGCTGATCTCTGAAGTGCACGATCCTATGGTCCTTCGCAAGGATGAAAACGATCAGGGGATCGCAAAGCCAACAAATCGAGACGCTGCATTTCGGCATTATTTAGAGGCGCAGCTGACCCAGCACTCCAATTTGGTGTGGTGGTTTACGGATGGCGCGCTTCACTATGCGGGAGTGCGTAACCCCAACCTCAATACACCTAATAATGCCTATGGATTTATGGTGTTGCCTGGAGCCGAGCCGCCTGGAGGCTTGTCGGCCGGTCAGCAACACGTGTATACAGAGCATCTCAATATATGCCATTTCGGCTCTTTAGCAAAGGATCGGTCCTTGTCTACGATCCTCAAGGCATTGATTCCCCTTTTTCAGAAATATCCTGAAGCACGCCAGCATATACGAATCAATGCCTATGGGGCTCCTCTGGATTCGCTCACCTTAGATGCGCTCAAGCAGTGGGGGTTTGAGGATGTGCTCATTGCCCATGGCCGTTTAGAAAAAGACCCCGTCACTGGAAAATTAGGGCGGGAGCGCGTTGTCGAGAAAATGCAAAAGGCAGATGTATTGCTTTTAATGTTGGGGCATGAGGAGTGGTGCACCGAATATATTCCATCTAAGTTTTATGAATACCTATGGGCCGGCCGGCCTATCTGGGGCATTAGCCACCGCAATCCCCAATTGGATCAAATGCTGCTGGAGCGCGGATCCTATATTTGTTACGACGACTCAGATGAGAAAGTGGCCGCTATGCTAGAAACAATATGGCTCGATTGGCGTAAGCAGCAGCTCATCCAGCCAATCTGGAAGCCGATTGGTGTTGATCAAGCGGTAGCAACCATTCTCAATGCAGTCCAAGCCCATCAATAGGAATAGCCTTGAACGACATTGTTCTCTACTGTAAGTCGTACTCAAAGGATTTTTTGCGCCTGAAGAATCTCTTGGCTTCCATTCGGCAATTTAATGCGGATCAGATTGATTTTTATGTCTCTACGCCAGAGAGTCAGTATGACGAACTCAAGCGCTACATTGGTGCCGAGGGGTATCAGTGGGTCTCAGATGAGTCGATCATCCAATCCAATCCGAAGGTGCCCGCCGGCATTGAGAAAACAAAGCCGGGTGGGCTATCGCAGCAGGTGATTAAGTCTGAATTTTGGCGTTTAGGCACCGCACAAAATTATGTCTGCCTGGATTCTGATTGTATTTTTATCAAAGACTTTAAGAAAAGCGATTTTTTGGCAAGCGATGGAAATCCCTATACGGTGATTTATCAAAATAAGGAATACCACCAACTGGCATTTAATCGCGGGTACGCTAAAGCGCCACGCAATTTACAAATTGAGGCGGAAAATGTAAAAGCGCTCTTTGGCCGAGATGGGCCCAATTATTATTGTCCGTGCCCACCATTTATTTGGTCTGCGGCGGTGTGGTCCTCTTTGGATGCCAATTACCTCTCACCCCGTGGCATCACCCTGTGGGATTTATGTACGCCCAAGCAGCCTGAAACCTTTATTTACAACGAGGCCATGCTGAACTACCGCGCCATTCCCCTCCACCCGATAGAGCAATTGTTTCGGGTGTATTACTACGATTGGCATTACTTTCTCCTGCGAAGGTTGGGAGAGTCGATTCCCAAACTCAAAGAAAATTACCTTGGACTGATTTACCAGTCCAGTTGGGATTTGAGCCTTGATCTGGGCCCAAGTCAAAAGTCCATTTTTTCGCGTGCCTTGAAAAAACTCAAGCGCATGGGACGTTATTTGCAAAGCTATTTTTGATAGATGGAAGAAAGTAGATTTCAATTGGTCATAAATCTAAAAATGTTGAATTGCACTGCTGTCGTAAGTAGACTCATATCAACGATCTGTATTCGATGCATTCGAAAAGTTGGGGTAGGTATTTTTGGCAGAAATCGATTTAATAAGTACCTTTCATTACTAAAAGACATTCACTAAATATGATTCTCGTAACGGGCGGCGCTGGCTTTATTGGTGGTAATTTTGTTCTCGATTGGCTTAAAGACCCAAAAGCCGAAGGCATTGTTAATTTAGACAAATTAACCTATGCCGGTAATTTAGTCACACTTGATTCCCTTAAGATCGACCCCCGCCATATTTTTGTGCACGGTGATATTGGCGACAAAGAACTCGTTACAACACTACTAAAAGAGCATCAACCCAGAGCAATTGTGAACTTTGCAGCGGAGAGCCATGTCGATCGCTCGATTCATGGGCCGGCTGAGTTTGTACAAACTAATATTGTTGGAACTTTTAATTTGCTTGAATGCGCGAGAAGTTATTGGAATTCCTTGGATGAAAGCAAAAAAGCAGGCTTTCGCTTTCATCATGTCTCGACCGATGAGGTCTATGGCTCGCTCTCCAGTACTGCGCCTGCATTTACCGAGACGCATCCCTATGAGCCCAATAGCCCCTATTCGGCTTCAAAGGCTGCATCGGATCACTTAGTGCGAGCCTGGTTTCATACCTATGGTTTTCCAGTTGTCACCACTAATTGCTCGAATAACTACGGTCCGTATCACTTTCCAGAAAAGCTCATTCCCTTGGTTATTCTCAATGCCTTAAACAATAAGCCCCTGCCTATTTATGGCGATGGACAGCAAGTACGCGATTGGCTTTACGTTGGTGACCACTGCGCTGCGATTCGGGAAGTGCTCGCTAAAGGCAAGTTAGGCGAAACCTACAACATCGGTGGCTGGAATGAAAAAGCCAATATCGATGTAGTCAAAACCATTTTCCAGATCTTGGATGAGATCAAGCCAAGGGCAGACAAAAAATCCTATGCCGAACAAATTACCTTTGTTACAGACAGGCCTGGCCACGACCGCCGTTACGGCATTGATGCGAGCAAGATAAGTCGGGAGCTGGGCTGGAAGCCAAAAGAAACCTTTGATACCGGTATCAAAAAAACGGTGCAATGGTATCTGGATAATCCAGTTTGGGTTGAAGGCGTTGTGAGCGGATCCTATCGCGACTGGTTACAAAAGCAATACAACTAAACGCATAGCAAAATACACGGCCAACCGTACAGCCACATAAACCGTCCACATGAATATTCTCGTTTTTGGTAAAGATGGCCAACTCGGCAAAGCGTTTAAGGTCGTCTTTGATGCGAACAGGTTAAATGAATTGCACTGCATCACCTATGCTAGCCGTACTGAATGTGATCTGAGTAATGCAGATACAATTGCAAATCTACTTAATCAGATTAAGCCAAACTTGATTATTAATGCCGCTGCTTACACAGCAGTAGACAAAGCAGAAGCCGAAGTTGATTTAGCTTATGCCATTAATGCTAAAGCTCCAGAGGTAATGGCTATGTATGCCAAACTGCATGATGCTATTTTTCTATATTATTCCACTGACTATGTATTTGATGGAAGTAAAGACGGTTTTTATGCCGAGGATGATCAACGTAATCCGCTAGGCACCTATGGCAAAAGCAAAGCGGCAGGCGAGGAAGCAATTGAGAGTATTTTTGCAAATCTGCCTGCAAACTCGAGTGCGCAATATGCTGTTTTGAGAACCAGTTGGGTGTATGGTGATGGAGATAACTTTATTCGTACAATTTTGCGCTTAGCCAAGGAGCGCGAATCCCTCAAAGTTATTGCCGATCAATGTGGTGTACCAACCAGCGCTACTTGGCTAGCAGAAGTCAGCTTAGGCTTGGTGCTGGATGAGCATCATCATTTAAAGTCAATTACGTCGGGTATTTACCATGCCGCACCCAAGGGTGAAACGACTTGGCACGCCTTGGCATGCCACACAGTTAAGGTAGCAATCGATGCGGGCGCAGAACTAAAGCTGCGCCCAGAAGCAATTCAGGCAATCCCGGCTTCAAACTTTCCTATGATTGCACCCCGTCCAATAAATTCACGCTTGGATGTTAAAAAAATTCAACACGTTTTTCTAGGCCAAAGTAATCAATCGGGAGTGCAACTCTTTGATCGATTGTGGAGAACTCAGGTGACTGAATATGTTAATAATTACATAAGGACCGGTATTGATATGGGCGCTACCGCATAGCAATAGAGTGGGCTCTCAATCACATGCCATAAAAAAATGAAAATCAGCCTTACAATGCACGATATATAGCCTAACTTTTGGCTAGTTAATATAGAAACTAATGACCGACTTAAAATTGCAGATAACCCCAACAGCCTTAGAAGGTTTGTTGATTCTGAAGCCCAAAGTTTTTGGTGATAACCGCGGTTGGTTTACCGAGTCCTTTAATGCGAATGACTTTGCTAAGGCAACAGGCCTTGATGTGGAGTTTGTGCAAGACAACCATTCTTTCTCACGGCAGTGGACGTTGCGGGGGTTGCATTACCAGCTAAAACACACCCAAGGTAAATTAGTGCGAGTCACAGCGGGCTCCGTATTTGATGCAGTGGTCGACTTAAGAAAAGACTCCAGTACGTTTGGCCAATGGGTCGGTGAGATTCTGAGTGCTGAAAACTATAAACAACTCTGGGTCCCGCCAGGTTTTGCCCATGGCTTCTTGGTTCTATCGGAAACTGCTGAGTTTTTATACAAAACCACCGACTATTACGACCCCAGCAGCGAAGTCTGCCTGTCTTGGTGCGATCCAACAGTAGGAATTGATTGGCCTATTCCGCTGGATAAGCAGGCGCTGCTTAATGCCAAAGATGCTGCAGGGCTAGCCTGGGATCAGGTGCCGAAGTTCTAATTTCCCCGTGGTGGTGAATGTGCCGCTGAGTTGGGTACTAAACAATACGATAATGTGGGCATGACTAGTCAGCATCAAACCCCTGCTTTGGAACGAATGCAAACAGCGCAAGTTACGCAAGCGGAGCAAACAGCGCAGGCAGCCCAAGCACCAAAAATACTATTGGTGAAGCTTTCTTCTTTGGGCGACGTTCTGCATAACTTGCCTATCGTTTGGGATTTGCGCAAACGTCTGCCCGATGCCCAAATCGATTGGATTGTGGAAGAGGGCTATGTACATTTGCTGGAGCCTCTGAAAACCACAGCCACTTTTAAAGGGATTGATCGCATTATTCCAGTGGCCTTTCGGCGCTGGCGCAAGAATCTGTTCAGTCTTCGCACGTGGCGTGAGTTCTTTGCGATGCGCAAATTATTACAAGCCACTGCTTATGATGTGCTGCTAGAGACTCAGGGCTTATTAAAGTCTGCCCTAGTGTGCGCGCTGGCAAAAAAATCAAATAATTTAGTCGTGGCTGGCCTTGGTAATGCAACCGAGCATTCGGGTTATGAGCCCATTGCCAGAATGTTTTATACCGAATCAGTTCATGTTCCGCTGAAGTGCCATGCGATTGATCGCTCTCGCTGGGTGATGTGTTCGGCGTTTGACTGGCCGCTTTTCAATCGTAATGAAGATCCGCCACGCTTTTACCCGCAAGCGTTTGTAGAGCAGCTACCTCCACTTCTATTTGAGGGACTCAAGAAAACCGAGCAGGGCGCTCCGATGCCGTATGTGGTTTGCTTTCATTCGACGGCAAGGGCTGCTAAGCGGTGGCCCAATGAACATTGGGTAGAGTTAGGAAAAGAATTGTCCCGCCAAGGTTATCAAGTAATTCTGCCTTGGGGCAGTGAAGCGGAGATGAAGGTGAGCGCCTTGATAGCGAGTCAAATTCCGGGGGCAATGGTGCCGCGGGCTTTTTCGATTGAGGAGGCTTATTCTTTGGTAGCGCATGCCGCACTCACGATTGGAGTCGATACTGGCCTCACTCATTTATCGGCAGTACTGGGTAAGTCTACGGTGGAGATTTATTGCGACTCACCCAGATGGAAGACTGAAGGGTATTGGAGTAGTATGATTGCGAATGTAGGGGATATGAAAACAGTACCTTTAGTAGATGAGGTAATGATGGCTGCGCAAGCCGTTTTAGTAGCGCAATCCGCTCGGCAGCAAAAGCAGTTCAATTAAGCATCCGAAAAGTTAGTATTTACTAACAAAATACACTTTAAGTTGGATTTACTTAGTTTTGGAGGCTTGGGACATATAAAATAAGGCTTTCTTTATAAAAAGCATAAACGCTTATTTCCCCCAGTTTAATGACAACCGTACTTCCTGTAATTTTGTGTGGCGGCTCTGGCACTCGCCTTTGGCCATTGTCTCGGGCAGCCTTTCCGAAGCAGTTCCTGGCGCTCTCCGGAAATGATCAAAAGACGAGTTTGTTTCAGGAGGCAGTGGGGCGACTCAATCAATTAGCTTTGCCATCGATATCACTTGGCAACACCGTGATTGTGACCAATGAAGACCATCGCTTCTTGGTGCTGGATCAGCTGCGTGAGATGGAAAGCATCAAGGCAACTTTACTCTTGGAGCCCGCTGGCCGAAATACCGCTCCAGCACTAACTTTGGCAGCACTCTACGCATCTGAGAGCGGCGTTGATAAAACCCATGATCCTATTTTGGTCATTACGCCCGCAGACCAAACCATTCAAAACGCAGATGCATTTAAGAATGCATTACAAAGCTGCATTTCCCTTGTGGCTGATGATGCGAATAAAAAAACCATCGCTATTTTAGGTATTAGGCCAACTGCACCAGAAACCGGTTATGGCTACATTAAGCGTTCAGATAGTAAAGGTAGTTTTGCAGAATACATCGTCGAGCAGTTTGCTGAAAAGCCTAATTTAGAAACTGCTATGGCTTATTTAGAAGACGGCAATTATTGCTGGAATGGTGGGATGTTTGTCCTGCGCGCCAGCACGTGGCTTGCTGCCTTACAAGAATATCGCCCTGACATTTTAGAAGCTACGCAGAAAGCCTGGGGTCAAAAGACCGAAGATCAGGCAGACGGTACGCCCTTTATGAGGCCTGACAAAGGATTGTTCGGCGGTATTCCGAGTGATTCAATTGACTATGCTGTGATTGAAAAATGCCCTGGTAGCCAATATCACATCAAGATGGTTGAGCTGAATGCGGGCTGGAATGACCTAGGCGCTTGGGATGCAGTTTGGCAAGTAGGTCATAAAGATGGCGACGGTAATGTCACGAGTGGCGATGTGCTGCTCAGTAATTCAACAAACTCGTTAGTGCATGCTAGTAGCCGTTTGGTGAGTACGGTTGGCGTAGATAATTTGATTGTGATTGAAACTGCGGATGCAGTATTGGTAGCGGACCGGAGCAAGAGTCAGGACGTCAAACACATCGTCAACCAATTAGGGGCACAGAAGCGCGAAGAAAAAACCCTGCACCGCAAGGTCGCCCGTCCTTGGGGCTGGTACGACAGTGTCGATGAGGGTGAGCGCTTTAAGGTGAAGCGCATTCAAGTAAAACCTGGCGCAAGCTTATCCCTGCAGATGCACCATCACCGCGCCGAGCATTGGATCGTGGTCAAAGGCACTGCGGAGATTACGAACGGCGACAAGGTGATTACGCTAACTGAAAACCAAAGTACCTATATTCCGCAAGGCCAGACACATCGATTGGCGAACCCTGGCAAGACCCCTTTAGAAGTTATTGAGGTGCAATCTGGCAGTTATCTGGGTGAGGATGATATTGTGCGTTTTGAAGATACCTATGGTCGTAATTAATTCAGCATAATGTTAAATCAAGTTATTTAATTTCTGTTAAATTAAATTACTGAGTAATACGCTTTTAAAAATGTTAATGAGAAATGAAATGAGTCAACAAAAAGTCGCCTTAATTACCGGTATAACTGGCCAAGATGGATCTTACCTTGCCGAGTTCTTGTTGGAAAAGGGGTATGTTGTCCACGGTATTAAGCGCCGCTCTTCTTCTTTTAATACTGACCGCATTGATCATCTCTATAAGGATCCGCATGTAAGTAGCCGTAATTTGATTTTGCATTACGGCGATTTATCTGATACTAGTAACTTGGTCCGCATTATTCAGGAATGCCATCCTGATGAGATTTATAACCTAGGTGCGCAAAGTCACGTGGCGGTCTCGTTTGAGTCACCTGAGTACACCGCGGATGTCGACGGCATGGGAGCCCTGCGTATTTTGGAGGCCATTCGGATTTTAGGAATGCAAAACAAAACCCGTTTCTATCAAGCTTCGACTTCTGAGCTTTACGGTTTAGTACAAGAAACCCCTCAAAAAGAATCAACCCCGTTTTATCCCAGAAGCCCGTATGCAGTAGCTAAGCTTTATGCTTACTGGATTACCGTGAATTACCGTGAGGCTTACGGTATGTATGCCTGTAACGGCATCCTCTTTAATCATGAATCGAAGCGCCGAGGTGAAACCTTTGTAACCCGTAAGGTAACGCGTGGCTTAGCTAATATTGCCCAAGGTCTAGAAGATTGTCTATACATGGGTAACATAGATGCCCTGCGCGACTGGGGCCATGCCAAAGACTATGTGAGAATGCAATGGCTAATGCTCCAACAAGACAACCCAGAAGACTATGTGATTGCTACAGGCATCCAGTTTACTGTTCGTGAATTTATTACCCGCAGCGCTAAGCAACTTGGTATTTCTCTCGAGTTTGACGGTGCAGCTGAAAATGAAAAAGCTATTATCACTAGAATTGTGGGTGATAAGGCTCCAGCCTTAAAAGTAGGTGATGTGATTGTGAAAATCGATCCTCACTACTATCGTCCAACGGAAGTCGAAACACTCTTGGGGGACCCCACTAAAGCCAAAGAAAAGCTAGGCTGGGTTCCGGAAATTACACTAGATCAAATGATTGAAGAGATGGTTGAAAACGACCTTGATCAGGCTAGGCAACATGCTTTATTGAGTAAACATGGTTATTCAGTATCAGTAGGCAAAGAGAATTAAAAAAGAAAAAGTATTCACATGGGTCAAGATTTGAATCAAAAGATTTATGTTGCTGGCCATCTTGGTATGGTTGGATCAAGCATTGTTCGCAATCTTCAGGCCAAAGGCTTTAACAACATCGTCACTCGTACCCACAAAGAGCTTGACCTCACAAATCAATTGGCCACGCAAGTTTTTTTTGCAACAGAAAGGCCCGATCAAGTCTATTTAGCAGCCGCTAAAGTGGGAGGTATACATGCGAATAATACCTTCCCGGCTGATTTTATTTACAACAACTTGGCAGTGCAGAACAATGTTATCCACCAAGCTTTTGTTAGTGGAGTAAAAAAAATCTTGTTCTTGGGGTCAAGTTGCATCTATCCCAAGTTAGCACCTCAGCCGATGGGCGAAGATGCACTGCTTACGGGTAAGTTAGAGTTAACCAATGAGCCTTATGCGATTGCCAAGATTGCTGGTATTAAGATGTGCGAGAGCTATAACCGCCAATATGGCAAATCCCATGGGATTGACTACCGCTCGGTGATGCCGACTAATTTATATGGCCCTGGTGACAACTATCACCCAGAGAATGGCCATGTCATTCCAGCATTAGTTAGACGATTCCATGAGGCGAAGGTCGCCAACTATCCTGAAGTATTGATTTGGGGAACGGGCAGGCCTAAGCGGGAGTTTCTCTATGTGGACGATATGGCTGCCGCCTCGATCTTTGTAATGCAGTTAGATAAAACTACCTACGATAGCCAAACGCAGCCGATGCAAAATCATCTTAATGTGGGCTTTGGAAGTGATGTCACGATTGCAGAATTGGCTCACGCTGTAGCAAAAGCTGTTGGCTATCAAGGCAATATTAAATTTGATCCCAGCAAACCTGATGGATCTCCTCGGAAATGGATGAGCTCTGAACGTTTAAATAAGTTGGGCTGGAATCCGAAAGTAAGCTTAAATGAGGGTTTGAGGCTCACTTATGAAGCATTTCAGGCACACAATAAAGACTGATTTACTTTAGATAATTTCATACATTTGCTAACTATTTATCTCACTACTCATAATCGTCCAGCATCTGCAATGGAGGCGATTATATCTATTCAGGCTCAAACAGATCGCCGATTTCGTTTGGTAGTCTCAGATAACTCAAACACGGATGAGTTGCGTCATTTGATTGGTGGTTGTAAAGATCTTCTTTACATCAAGCGACCAAAGGTTTTAGCTGCTACAGATCATGGTAATTTATGCCTATCAGAAGTGACTACTGAATATTTCACATTATTTCATGATGATGATGTCATGATGCCAAATTATGTGGCTGAATTTTGGAAGGCACAGACTTTATTTCCTCGTGCGATAGCGTTTGGCGCCAATGCTCGAGTAGAGTTGCACAAAGTATTTGTAGGACTATCTTTTAACGCAACTCGCAGTTATGTTGGCCCCATTAGCCCTGATAATTTATTGCGCAGATATTTTTCTCATCACCAACTGGGTATTGCACCACTACCTTCCTACATTTATAAAAAAGATGGTCTACAGAATCTGCATTTTAATGTTTCTGGAGGCAAATATGCCGATGTTCAGTGGCTTTCTAATTGGGCCGCTTTAGGTTCTATTATTTGGATTACAGAGCCAATAATGGTGTATCGCCTGCACGGAAACAATGATGGTAATTTCGAGTCAATACACGATCGTTTAAAGTTTCTGGCGTACTTAAAAAACTCGCATAATGTATTTAGTCCAGAAATTTTGAGCGATTATCGATTTTTTTTGTATAAGAAATTGGTGCATAGGTTAAGAATGAAGAATCATAGCAATACCCATCATCTGCTATCGAAATTCATTGCTGCGCATCGATATCAGAGGCTGTTTCGTCTCAGCTTCTATCAAGCTTTAATCAATAAAGCGTTTACCAAGCTTTATTTAAGATTTAATGAAGGACTCTCACGATGAGGGTTGCTTCTATATTTGCAGAAGGTCATAAAAATAATTCCTTGTTTGCTGAGAATGATCCAACACATACCTATGCGCCTACACATACATCACGATCACTAAGAAAAGCCTTTTTAGAAATCGGCATTGAGCTAAATACTGCTGATTTAAATGAGGGAAAAGACGCCATATTCGAGTTATACGTTGAAGGTCAAGTAGTTCAACCTTCAAATGTAGCAAAATATTTAGTGGCAATGGAAAACCCAAATATCAATCCACTAAACCAGGATCTAAATTACTGCAGTCAGTTTGAAAAAGTTTTTTCTTGGAATCCTGCTGTAGCGGCACTAGAAAATGGGGTTCTGAGTATGGTCCCGAACGAAATACGGATTGAGTCCTTCCCTGGCTTCAATGAGAGACCCATTTTTGCCTGTTTGATTAACGCAAATAAACGTTTTTTTCATAGCGATGAAAATGATTTATATATTGAGAGGCTTCGTTTGATACGTTGGTATGAGGATCACGATCCGAGCAACTTTATGCTTTTTGGTCGGGGGTGGGATAAACCTGGCCCTGCCTTTACTGTATCCGAAAGAATATTAAGGGCATTTAAGCGTACACGTTCGAAGCTATTTTCATATCGCCCTTTTCCGAGCTATCAGGGTGAAGTGCTTAACAAGAGGGCTATCTTTAGAAAAGCCAAGTTTGCATACTGCTATGAAAATTCAAAAAATTTAACAAATTATATCACAGAAAAAATATTTGATGCGATGATGTGCGGTAGCGTGCCGATTTACTTAGGTGCTAACAACATTACAAAATATATCCCGGAGAATTGTTTCGTAGATGCTAGATATTTTGCATCAACAGAAAAATTACATAATTATTTATTAAGCATTAACGCAAAACAATATGAAATGATGCAAGATAATATCAAAGCATTTTTATTAGGCAAGCAAATAATCCCGTTTTCATCTGAGTTTTTTGTTGCAACCCTTTTTGGGGGGATTGCCAGTACTTTTACCAATTTGAAGATAAGGCAGGGTGTTTAGTAAAAAGCTCCAAGCAGGCTCATTTTTCGTATCTTTCTTGCCCAGATCTTTCCAAACGTGAAAGAAATTCTACGGCTACAAAGGCACGTTAAATGCATTAATCGTCAGTTAGCATGCCGTTTCTTCAACCTAGCATTAGCTTAAAGTCTATATTAGTTATAATGATGAGTACTTTAACGCCTTGATATTACTAAGAAACTTATTTCTTTATGTTCGCTAATAATAAAAACAGAGTGATCTCCACCTTTTTTCTTAAAATTTCCTCAAGGGACTGACAGTTGTGATGAAAGCAGTCATTTTAGCCGGTGGTTTAGGTACCCGAATTGCAGAAGAAACATCTTCTCGCCCAAAACCCATGGTGGAGGTAGGCGGCAAGCCTATTTTGTGGCACATTATGAAGATGTACTCCGCCCATGGAGTTAATGATTTTGTGATTTGTTGTGGTTACAAGGGCTACATGATCAAGGAGTACTTTGCAAACTACTTCTTGCACATGTCTGACGTTACCTTTGATATGGCAAACAACAATGCCATGCAAATACATCAGCAATATGCTGAGCCTTGGAAGGTTACCTTAATTGATACTGGTGAGGATACTTTAACGGGTGGTCGGCTCAAACGCGTGCGTCAATATTTAGGCGATCAGGATTTTTGCTTTACTTACGGTGACGGTGTTGGCGATATTGATATCACTAAATTGATTGCCTTTCATAAGGCGCATGGTAAACAGGCCACAGTAACAGCAGTGCAGCCTCCAGGACGCTTTGGAGCGCTTGAAATGAATGGTAATGCGGTCAGTAGTTTTGTTGAAAAGCCCCATGGTGATGGTATGTATATCAATGGCGGATTTTTTGTACTCTCCCCTAAAGTGATTGATTTAATTGAGGAGGACAGTACGATTTGGGAGCGTAAACCTTTAGAAACGTTGGCAACTTCTGGTCAGCTCCAAGCTTTTACACACAATGGATTTTGGCAGCCGATGGATACTTTGCGTGATAAGCAGCACCTTGAAGAATTGTGGGCTAGCGGTAAGGCGCCCTGGAAGACATGGGCTTAAGCATGCAGCATTCAGAGCTTGCTAAGTCGGCATCAGTTAATCCCAGCTTTTGGAATGGCAAGCGGGTCTTCTTAACTGGTCACACTGGATTTAAGGGTGGCTGGTTGTCGTTGTGGCTCGCTTCAATGGGTGCCAAAGTCACGGGTTATGCATTAGCCCCCAATACCGCCCCGAACTTTTTTGACGTTGTTCACGTTGCAGACGATCTCGAGCAGTCGCATATTGCTGATATTCGCGACTTAGAAAAATTGCAAAAGTCGATGGCGAGTGCTAGGCCAGAAATTGTGATTCATATGGCCGCCCAACCCTTGGTGCGGTACTCGTACGCCAATCCAGTGGAGACCTATGCCATTAATGTGATGGGAACAGTTCATGTGCTTGAATCTATTCGTAATTTAGATTGTGTCCGGGCAGCGGTAATTGTTACCACCGACAAGTGTTATGAGAATAAAGAGTGGGCTTGGGGATATCGCGAGAACGAGCCCATGGGCGGTCATGATCCGTATAGCAATAGCAAGGGCTGCGCTGAATTGGTCACCAGTGCTTATCGTCAATCCTTTTTTTCACCCGAGAAATATGCCCAACATAAAGTGGCTATTGCTTCAGCTAGAGCGGGTAATGTGATTGGCGGCGGCGATTGGTCGGAAGACCGTTTAATACCTGATGCAATAAAAGCTTTTGAAGCAAAAGAAGCGTTGATGATCCGTAATCCCTTAGCAACGCGTCCTTGGCAACATGTCTTAGAGCCCTTATCCGGTTACCTAGTATTGGCCCAAGCTCTTTATCAAGAAGGCGCTAAGTTTGATGGTGCTTGGAACTTTGGTCCGCGTGACGAAGATGCTAGATCAGTCCAGGAAGTGATCAATTTACTCATTACAAACTGGGGATCTACTGCCAGTTGGACTCAAGACCAAGATGAGCAGCCTCATGAAGCACATTTATTAAAACTGGATTGTTCAAAAGCACGACAGTATTTAAATTGGGTTCCAAAGTGGACTCTTGAGCAAGCAATAGAAAATATTACACAGTGGCAACAAGCACATCAACAGCAAAGCAATATGCGTGAAATGAGCTTAAAACAAATTGCTAGTTATCAAAATTCTTAATCATCCTTTTAATAAGTAAAAACTATGACTGAAGCTTCTATCTCTATTGATCAATTTGCCAAAGACAAAATTCGTAAGCAAATTTTGGAATTAGTAAAAGAGTATTCCGCTTTGGAGTTTGCTCCAAAGCAATTTATTCCAGGCCAAACAGCGGTACCTCCATCGGGTAAGTTAATCGACTCAAGAGAGTTGGAAAATATGGTTGAAGCTTCTTTAGATGGCTGGCTTACCACTGGGCGCTTTAATGACCTTTTTGAAAAGAAGCTGGCTGAATTTATTGGCGTTAAGCATTTGATAACTGTGAATTCAGGTTCCTCCGCGAATTTAGTAGCCTTCTCCACCTTAACTTCTGCAAAGCTGGGTGATCGCGCCATTAAAAAGGGTGATGAAGTCATTGGGGTAGCCGCAGGATTTCCGACTACAGTGAATCCAATTGTGCAGTTTGGTGCAGTACCTGTTTTTGTAGATGTGGATCCAATTTCCCATAATATTGATGCTTCCAAGATTGAAGCGGCGATTAGTCCAAAAACGAAAGCCATTATGTTGGCGCATTCGTTGGGTAATCCCTTTAACTTAGATGTTGTTACAGCAATTTGTAAGAAATACAATCTTTGGCTAGTAGAGGATTGTTGTGATGCCCTAGGTACGACTTACAAAGGGCAAATGGTTGGCACCTTCGGTGATATTGCTACGCTGAGTTTCTATCCAGCTCATCACATCACCATGGGTGAGGGTGGCGCAGTGTTTACTAATAACTATGAGTTGAAACAAATCGCAGAAAGCTTTAGGGACTGGGGTCGAGATTGCTACTGTCCTCCAGGAAAGGACAACACCTGCGGCAAGCGTTTTGCTTGGAAGTTGGGCGATCTGCCATACGGCTATGATCACAAATATACCTATAGTCATTTGGGTTACAACCTCAAAATTACTGATATGCAAGCAGCCTGTGCTTTAGCCCAGCTAGAGAAAGCACCGGCATTTATTCAGGCTCGTAAAGATAACTTTAAGTTTTTAAAAGAACGCCTTGCAACGTGCGAAGAATTTTTGCAGTTACCAGAAGCAATAGAGGGCTCAGATCCATCTTGGTTTGGTTTCCCAATTACTTTAAAAAAGGATTGCCCAGTTTCGCGTGTAGATCTGACCACTTTTTTAGATCAAAACAAAATTGGCACCAGATTACTCTTTGCAGGTAATCTCACACGCCAGCCTTGTATGAAAGATGCCGTTTACCGTGTTAGTGGTGAACTGACCAATACCGACGTTGTGATGAACAACACATTCTGGATTGGTGTTCAACCTGCTTTAACAAAAGAGATGCTTGAATATACGGTTTCGCAAATTGAAGCATTTTTAGGGGTAAATTTTTAGGATGTTTGTCAGAAGGTTTCTTCAAGCATTTGGTTTAATTGCAGTATTTCTTTTACTGTCTTTTATTTATCTTAGGCATCTCGATAATATCGGCAAGTTACCTGCTGAAAGTATCGAATATAGCGCTTCTGATTCCCTCATTCGCACTCTTGAAAAAGATCAGACAGATTCAGGTAGCTGCAAAGCAATAACATCTAGAGCTGGTAATGACTCTAGCAATAGCAGTGGAAAAGTTCAAATATACGGGCCTAACATCCCTCTTGTTAAAGTCGATGATGACCTTCTAAAACTGGTCGACTCCTCCCATATCTTTTTAGTTCACGATGGGCGACTTTATGCTGCTGACCAAGCAGCAATAGATTATGAATATAGATTAGTAAAAGGCAGTATCAAAGATGGCTTGATAACAGGCTCTTTAATTCATAAGGAAGACTCGCATTTTGCCAGAGTAATAAAGAAAGAAATCTCTATTGTAAGTAATCAATTAATAGAACAAGGGTACGTCACTAGAAGTTCTATGGAACTTCTAGAAAGAAAATCACAGGAGTACTATTTAAGATGCCCTAATTTGTCCAAAAATGAACAATTAGGCATTACCGAATACTTTTGGGCTGCTGAAGGTAGGTCAGTATTGCACCATTGGGCACACTTTTACGAGGGAGCAGTTTTTAGTTCCAAAATGAAAGCTCAGTACGGGGTAGTTATACCGATAATTGCTCAGTTTATTAGCTCGAACCTTCCTCATGATGGTCCAACTCAGTATATTTCTGTGGTTTGGATTCTATTTTATCTATCAGCACTGTTGTATAGTATTTTACTTTTTTTAATATTTAAAAAATATCCAATTACAGTTATAACCTTTTTATTAATAAAAATAGTGCTTTTTATTAATTTAAGAGAATTTATTATTTTTTTAGCTCCAGGAGCTCATTGGTTTAGAGAATTGAATTTTCTAATAATTTACTTCATTTCAAATTATTTTATATTTATAGAAAAAGATTTTAAATATTATCGTATCTTATTTTTATTTTTATTATTTATCTTTACCTTGCTCCTTGATCCTATGAGTGGGGCTTTTGCGTGGACTGCTGTATTTCTATCTTATATCGTAAATATCTATAAAAAACGTTCAATAGAAATTACGAAAAAAAATGCACTTATTGCTGCTACTATTGTTCTAACTCTAGTAATTACTGTAATTTCTTATAGTAGTAATGCTTATTACTTTTTATCGATGATTAATAATAATATAATTTCAAGTGATTTATCAAATCATGCGATCAGATATTTAATATTAAATACTCTAACGCTTATAATAATATTAACACTGTACATTAAAAATAAATTAAATTATAAATACATATATTTTGCATTCCTAGGAAATATATCAATCATCTATTATTTGATGACTCCAGATTGGGTGCACTATTACAAATATTTAGAATATGTACTACCGTTTTATATGTGTATTTTTATAATTTTAAAGAATTTCGTATCTGAAAATGCGTTTAAATTTTTTACGATGAAGACAAATTTTGCCGATAAAATTGATGTTAGATCATTAGAATTTTTAAAGATATTAATCTTACTTGTCATATTTTTAATAATTTTTTTCAATCTGATGAAGTTTAATAGCATTAATAAAGAATCGCCAATTACTACAATGTTTGGATCAGATAATAATATTTTCTTTAAGACAGATGATTTCATTATCAACAATAAAAAGATCAGCGCGAATATCTCCAGCGATTTAGCGGGCCATCTAGGGGCGTATCCTTTAGAAAATAATCAGAATTTTATTGTGTCTAATTTTGATAAGTACATTTTATTTTTATATGATGTGAAAAACAATTTTGGATTTATTGACTTGCGAACCCAATTAGTTAGCGACATGGAAATGGATAAAATAATTTCAGCCATCAAAAATAATGGCGGTACATTTGTTGTCGACCATAAAAATTTGCAGATCAACTTGGGATTTGGTCCGAAAATATCAGGCGATCGAAAGCTCATTGAGGGTGATGGAAAGTATTTCCTAGGGCCTTATAATTTTGCAAAGACACAACTGCGGATGGCGAAAATTTCTGAGTATATTTATCAGCATTGTAATAAAAATGATCAACAGTCAAACACTCAATGGTCTGTTTTTAGTTGCCCAATAGCGGGTCGGGGATTTTCAAAGTGAAGCAAAATAATAGTTTTGTAATTTACAGTGCTGGTGAGACAGGTAAACAAGTAGCAGATTTATTGTTGGCAAAGAATCAGACAGTGGCTGCAATTTTTGATCGCAATCCCAAGAGCAGTGATTATCGCGGTATTAATATTTTGAAACTTGATGAGTGGGTGCGTCCTGATAGTCTTCAACAACTAGTCTGTATCAATGCTATCCATAACCATTATATCGATCCTAAGCCTATCGGCGCTGAGCTCCAAAAAGTAGGGTTTGGAAAAGTATTGAATATGGTTGAATTTTCCAAGACTTGGAAATTCCCTGATAAATACTGGCTCTCAAGTTCCTTCTCTTACGAATCCCGCCTAACTCAGCTTGACCGTCTCCTGCCCTTGTTTTCTGATGAGCTTAGTAGAAGCATACTCTCAGACACTTGGGAATATTGGAGTAAAGGAGTTTTAGAGCGCTGCCCTGAGCCAAGCCTTCACGATGAATATGTTCCAGTCGATGTACCTAGATATCCTGAAAGCTTACGAGTAATTGATTGTGGTGCCTCTAATGGAAGTACCCTAACTAGATTGACTAAGGCTAACTATCACATAGATGCTGTTATGGCATTTGAACCTGATCCAATTAATTTCCAAAAGCTAGTAAAAAAAACTGAGGACTTCAATCTCACCCCTCTCCCGCTTGGTTTGTGGTCGAGCGAGATACAGCTTAACTTTTCCGCTAATTCTGATAATTCATTGGCAAGTGGATTAGACGTTGGCGGGTCCACGCTGATTCAATGCGTATCCCTCGACAGTGTTGCAATCAACTTTAAACCAAATTTGATCAAATTTGATATTGAAGGATCTGAGTTAGAGGTATTGCATGGTGCAAAAAAGCTCATTCATAAATGCCGACCTAATCTTTGTATTTCTGTCTACCATCGCCCAGGAGATCCATTAGATATCTTGGATTTATTAGCATCATGGAAGTTAGGGTATCAGTTTTATTTACGCTGCCATGAATACAATACTTATGGTTTGGTTTTGTATTGTATTAGTGAGAATGTGGATGGAGATGAGTGAATTGAAAGCAATCCCTCCAGTGAAGATCATTGCTGAAATTGGCATCAATCACAACGGTGAAAAAGACATAGCCAGGCAACTTATTGAAGCCGCTTCAAAAGCAGGGGTTCAGTGCATTAAATTTCAGTACAGAAATATCGATAGAACTTATATGGGGAATAAAAATGAAATCGGCGATGAGATTTTAGATACGGAAATACGTCGAGCTTACTTGAGCCCCAACGATCTGAACGAACTGTGCGCTTATGGAAAGTCTTGCGGCTTAGAGGTTGGTATTAGCTTTTTTATCATTGAAGATATCAACGATTTTGATGGCAGCTTATCAAATTATAATTTTTTTAAAGTTCCATCCCCTGAATTAAAAAATGTTGAATTGATCAATAGATTATTAAGTCTTGGGCGAGATGTTTATATTTCCACTGGTGCTCATGATGAGCGAGACATAGAAGAAACGTTCAATGCGCTAACTGGAGACAGTTGGAACCCGTTCCATTGCATCTCAAATTACCCTGCTGAGCTATTTAATTCAAGGCTCGGTTATTTAAAGTACTTGCAAAAAAAATGGAATAGACCGGTCGGGTATTCAAGTCATGAATCAGATTGGCGAGCATGTATTGCGGCATTGGCTTTGGGCGCAAGGTGGATCGAGCGACACATCACTTTAAATAAAGCAATGGACGGGTTAGATCACTCTACAAGCTCGACTCCCGATGAGTTTGCTGAACTCGCAACTTATGCAAAATATGCAGATACCATGCTTGATGGAGATAGTCCCAGGATAGCAAATCAGGGCGAAAGAATGAATCTCCAAAATCTAGGGCGCTCATATCACATCATCAAACCGATTGAGGCTGGTTCTGCGCTTTTGGACGATGCAATTTCCTATCGCTCTCCTGCTACCGGAATTGGTAAGAATAAAATTAAACAATTTCTGGGTAAGAAGCTGTTACGTGATGGACGTGTAGGACAGCCTTTAAGTGAATCTTTATTCGCTATTACGCCTAACTTGACAGCAGGCCAGATCAAATTTTTAAATGTGAATAAGGTAAGCCTTCCAGCGCGGTTTCATGATCTGCCTAAGTTAAGGGAGGCATTTCCAATCCAGAATTTCGAGATGCATCTCTCCTACACTGAACTGAGTTCTCAGATCGATGAGTCCCTATTTAGAGCTGACGAGAATTACTCGATTCATTTGCCTGATTATATTTCCTCAACAGAGCTGATAAATCCCTTTTCGAAAAATCAAAGTATTAAGGAAAGAAGCATCAACATTTTTGAAAATACATTAGCTTTGGCGACCCACCTATTTAAGTTGACTGGAGTTCGAGTTTCCTTAGTATCAAGCTTGTCTGTTGTGGATGATAGCATAGAAAATTTTTACAAAAACTGTAATGCTTTAACAAAAAAATATAGTGATGCCGGTGTTGAGCTCACATATCAAACCTTACCACCCTTTGCTTGGTATTTTGGGGGGAGTGTGCCTTTAAATGCCTACTGTGCACCGGTAGATTGGGCTTATATAGCCGAGCTGGAGATTCCAATTACATTGGATTTAAGTCATTTGATTATGGGATGCAATTACCATCACACTGATTTAAAAAGTGCAATTGATCAGTTACTTCCTACGACTAAACATATTCATTTATCACTTGCAGATGGGATAGATGGCGAGGGGGTCGGATTTTCTGAGCTTTCTAGCCAGAATAAAGAGCTTATCCAACAGATTCTCGATTTACCTCAAGTAAAGGTAATTGAGGTGTGGCAAGGGCATCTCAACGAATTTTCTGGTTTCAGGGATTCGATTATGCAACTTTATGCTGCAGCTCTTGGAGATTAGGATGCGTAATGTAGCCCTTATTCTAGGTATACAGGGTCAAGACGGCTCTCTTTTATCCAAGCATTTGCTAGAGAGGGGTTATGAAGTATTTGGTGGCGCACGTAATTTAGATCCATTTAGTAGTTGGCGCCTTAAAAGCCTTGGAATCTATGAGCAAGTGCAATTAAGAAAATACGATATTCTAGACAAGGAAAGCCTCAGAAAAATAATTACAGAATGCACGCCATCCGAAATTTATATGTTGGCAGGAAATTCCAAAACTTACTCCTCCTTTTATGGACCAGATGGCGCCATTAGTGAGGCGGTCCATGGGGTAACAGATATATTTGATTTATGCGTTGATTTGATGCCTCACGTCCGTATTTTTATTGCGTCGAGTTCTGAAATGTTTGGCAGTGCCACTCCTAATTCAGATGGCCTTATTACTGAAGATGCAACTTGTTTTCCTAACAACCCCTACGGGCTAGGAAAGCTATGTTCGTTTCACTTAGCGCGGCAATATCGCAACTTTCATAATTTACACATTGTTAACGGAATCTTATTCAATCATGAGAGTACTTTACGTACAAAGCATTTTTTAACAAGGAAAATTAGCTACAATTTGGCGCGACTGAAAGTAGAGGGTGGAGAGCCGTTGAGGTTAGGCAACTTGAACATGGAGCGTGATTGGTCATCTGCATGTGATGTTGTACAAGGCATGCATCAATCAATGTTGAAAATTGAGGGTGATGATTACATATTTGCATCAGGTAAAACTACTTCTGTGAGAAGCTTTTTAATCCTTGCTGCAACAGCTGCAGGATTTGAGCCAATTTTAACTGGAAGCGGTCTTGAAGAAAAATGCCGCTGTAAGAAAACAAATCAGTTATTGGCTGAAGTAAGCATGAAGCATTTTCGCGAGATTGATACACCAGGAATGGCCGGAGATTTTACAAAGGCGCGAAAATTACTTGGGTGGGAGCCAACCACCTCAGTTGCTCAGATAGCTCACGACATGGTGGCTGAAGATCTTCAAAGATGGAGTCTTGGCGAGATTGCTCATTAACTATTAAACGTTACTATCAGGAAATATTGTGAATTCATATGATGTGATTCTGACCGGATCGTCAGGCCGTATTGGTAGCGAGTTACTTGCCCTATTAAGGGAAGCCGGTTTAATAGTAAAACCAGTAGACCTCTCTTTAGGTGATGATCTATCGGATGAGAAATATGTGGATGAGCTCTTTAAAAATAATCGCGCCTCCAGTTTAGTAAACTTGTTTGCATTAAATGAGCATATCTCCAAAAGCGCAACTCAGGCAAGAACAATTTGGGATTTTTCTCTGAGTGATATTGATCAATACTTGCATACGAATATCACTACCTTATTTTCAGTCTGTAGGGCGTTTGCGAAATACAATGAGACAGCATCGATTGTTAACTTCTCATCCATCTATGGAGTAGTAACCCCTAAACCAGAATTGTATGATGGGTATCTAAAGCATATTGGTTATCCTGTCTCGAAATCTGCAGTAATTAATCTGACAGAATATTTGGCGATTTGTTTGGCACCCAAAATTCGAGTTAATACGGTAGTGCCGGGCGGCGTATTGTCTGAACAATCTCCCGAATTCATCGAACGCTATGCGAAAAAATGCCCCATGGCAAGGATGGCCCTACCAGAAGATTTACTTGGCATTGTTAAATTATTGATTGGTAATGAGTCCTCGTATATTACAGGCGCAACTTTTAATGTTGATGGCGGCTGGGTGTTGTAAATGTGATGAATATTCTGATCATTGGGCTAGGTTCAATTGGCATTCGGCATCTCATTAATTTTCACACTTTAAATCCAGGTGCAAATTTTTTTGCTTTAAGACAAATTGCATCTGAACCAATTAAAACCCATCCTGGTTTTGATCAGGCAATTCCGAACTATCAGACCATTACTAGCTTGCAAGAGGCTAAGGCTATAAATCCTAGCTTGGTCATAATTGCAAATCCTTCGGCGTTGCATGCGCAAACAGCCTTGTTTTTCTATCAAGAGACTTCAGCCATTATTTTGCTGGAAAAGCCATGCGCTACTAACATGGATCAACTAGCCCTTTTCGATGAGATTAAAAATCTTGACCGAATTTTAGTGGTTCAGCAACTTCGATTCCACCCCTTGAGTGCGCTGATTAAGAAAATCATCACCTCTAATGTCATGGGTTTCTTGTACCGATTTAATGTGACGCATTCCGAACATATTGCACTTTGGCATCCTTGGGAAGATTTTCGCAACAGCTATGCTGTTCAAAAATCATTGGGCGGCGGGTCTTTTTTGACTCAAAATCATGGAACTGACCTCATGTTTTATTTATTGGGTGCACCCGATGAGTATGTCACCACATTGGGAGATGGTAGTCATCTCGGAATCGATTGTGATGAGATGTTTACTAGTTCTCTTAGGTATGATCAGTTTGACGGAGATGTGCTGGGCACAATCAACGGCGACTATCTGGGTCGCCCCCCCGTCATGGCGGCAGAGTTTGAATTTGATCGGGGGCTTGTAAAGTTAAATTTTCGGACGGCTCAGATCGAGGCAACAGTTCGCAAGCAAAAGGGGTATAAAAACTTCATGCGATCTCTTCCTTTTGAGCGCAATACCCAGTATCTGGAGATGTCGCGTGCGATTCTTGAGTATTGTCAATCTCAAGCTTCTCTAAAAGTCGACAATCGTTTGGTTTCTTTAGAAGAGGCACGTACCATTCTTAGGCGTGGTTTTTCTTCTGTTGCAAAGAATTTTTCTTTTTAAGGGTTTTATTTATGCGGGTCGCTGATTACATCATTAAACAACTGCAACGTTTTGGCATCGACACTGTCTTTTTAGTGCCCGGCGGTGGGGCTATGTATTTAGACGATGCTGTTGCATCATCCGGAATGCGCTATACGGCTTGCTTGCATGAGCAGGCAACGGGAATATCCGCTGAGGCTTATGGCAGGTATCACCCTAGTGGGCTCGGAGTAGCGGTTGTCACCAGCGGTCCAGGTAGTACCAATGTTATTACGCCGGTAGCGGGGGCTTATATTGAATCTAATCCGTTGCTGGTGATATCAGGTCAAGTAAAGAGGGCAGACTTAAATAAGGGTGGCCTCTTAAGGCAATCCGGCGTGCAAGAAGTGGATACGATGTCGATGGTAAAAAATATTACTAAATGTTGTATTTTGGTAGATGACCCACTGGCTATCAAAGCGGATTTGGAACGTTGTATTGCTTTGGCAATAACGCCGCGATGTGGCCCAACTTGGCTAGATGTGCCCTTAGATATTCAAGCCTTTGTTTTACCAGATGGTTACCCTGATATTGATTTCAAAGCCTTGATGACCTCTTATGATATTGGCGCCCTTCAATTTGATCCGGCAGCAATTATTTCTCAAATCCAAGCATCAAAACGCCCCCTTTTATTGGTAGGCCAGGGTATTCGAGGTGAGGGCGATCATGAACTTCTGAAGCATTTTTCTGAAACATTTCAGATTCCTGTTATCTCTACATTTCCAGCTTTAGATTTATTTGAGTACGATCACCCTCTTTATGTGGGTCGCCCAGGTGGAGTTTCCATGCGCTCGGCTAATTTTGCTGTGCAAAACTGTGATCTCTTAATAAGTGTTGGCTCTAGCTTGAATAATGTGATAACTGCATTTAATCCCCAAAACTTTGCAGCAGATGCAGAAAAAATCTTGGTAGACATTGATCCGCACGAAATCGAAAAGCATGCTCTTACCAAATTAACGCCAGTTGTTGGAGATGCCAAGCAATTTCTTAGGACAGTAATGCAGCACTATAGTGATTCGGGTTCTCTCCAGCGCCCCGATACAAATGAATGGGTAGTATTTACTGCTTGGCTTAAGGCTACCTATGCTAATGAATACCAACGTTTCTTAAAAAAATCGAATGAACACATTTCTCACTATGAGGCAATTGATGTCTTATCGGATGTATTACCAGTAGGCGCTAATATTGCTACTGGAAGCTCTGGCTTAGGCATCGAAGTTTTTTATGCATTCTTTAAAAATAAGTTGGATCAAAAAATTTCCATTACTTCTGGTTTGGGCTCAATGGGGTTTGGCTTATCCTCTGCAATCGGCGCCTCCCAAGCCCGCCCAGGATCGCAGGTATTCTGTGTAGAGGGCGATGGAAGTTTGCAAATGAATATCCAGGAACTAGCCGTAGTCGCGGGGAGCAATCTTCCAATTACCCTGATCTTATTTAATAACAGCGGGTATGCTTCAATTCGCAATACGCAAATCAATTACTTTGAAAAACGCTTTATTGGGACAAGTCAGCAAAGCGGACTTTATCTACCTTCGCTTGAGAGGATAGCGGAAGGCTATTCAATCCCATATTGTTCTGCTAAAACGGTTCAAGACCTTACTGCGCATCTAAAACAATCTTTGGGCTCTTTGAATCCATTGATTATTGAAGTTTTTGTTGATCCGGATGAAAAACTTTTTCCAAAAGTACAGGCACATATTGCAGACGATGGAAAAATTACATCCATGCCAATTGAAGATATGTCACCTCTTTTGCCAATTGAAGAGCTGAAGCTGGCATTGAAATACGCAAAGATTAAAAAAGAATCATATGAGGCTAGAGGCTTACAGAACGAGGCGCAATTATCATGACAAAACGGGAACATTTTTCCGGGGAACGGGTAGCACAGGAATGCATTTGTTGCGCCAGTAAGAAGCTCAATAGGTCGTCGGCGATCGTCATGCCTTTTATTGCGAAACGTATCTGGGGATATGATCCTGTAGAAATAACCGCAGACTGGGGATTTAGAGATATTAAACCTGGATTTGCATATAGCTTATGCAACTCTCTTCATTGCCTAAATTGTGGCGTAGTATTTTTGGATATTCGTTTTACCGACCGTGAACTCTCTCTTTTGTATGAGGGCTATCGCGACGATACCTATACTTCATTGCGTGAGCTTTTTGAGCCTGGATACGCCGAGAAAAATAAATTCTTTTCTGGACGCGCACCCTATATTGAGGGTATCGAAGCCTTTTTATTGGAGCGTATTCCTGCGCCTAACAAAATATTAGACTGGGGTGGTGATACTGGCGTCAATACGCCCTTGCTCACTAAGGCTAAGGAAGTTCACGTTTTTGATATTTCTGGAATGGCAACTATCGATGGTGTGAAGGCTGTCTCGCTTGATGAAATAAAGCAGAATCAATATGATTTAATTATTTGCAGTCAGGTGCTTGAACACATTCCTTACCCTCATAATATCTTGCAAGATATTGTTTCGGCGATGTCTGACTCGACCATCTTGTATCTTGAGGTTCCCTATGAGGAGGTGATGAGAGAGTTTGCTGGTTCCCCAGATTTAGCTCAAAGAAAGCGTCATTGGCATGAACATATCAATTTCTTTTCATTGGACTCAATGCGCAAGTTAGTTGAAGGTGCGGGCTTAGAGTTGATTGAGATTGTGCCTAATGAAATTTCACTAGGGTGGCGGACTGCTGTCGTTACCAGTGTTCTATGCCGCAAGGTACGAGTTTAATTCTGCGCTGAAGATGAAATTATTTCTTACTGGCGGAACAGGTTTTTTCGGCAAGTCAATATTGCATTATTTGCAATCACGGCACTTGGCTTGTAATCAAGAAACAGCTTTTGAAGTTGTTATTATGAGTCGAGATCCCCAGCTGTTCATTCAGCGTCACCCAGAATTTTCAATCTGCACATGGCTAAGACTTCATCGGGGTAATATTCAAGACCCCCAGTCTTTTCCTTTGGGGGAGGAATTCACTGATGTCTTGCATGCAGCTGCTGATTCGTTGGATATTCCCGAGCTTACTCCGCTTAACCGATTTGATCAAATAGTCAATGGCACTCGAAATGTATTAGATTTTGCTGTAAGGGTTCATGCACAACGCTTCTTATTAACCAGTTCTGGCGGCGTCTATGGCCCACAGCCAGGCGACATGCCCTCTATTTCAGAAGTCTATCTGGGAATGCCCGATCCTTTAAATATCAATAATGTTTATGGTGTGGCTAAGCGACAAGCAGAATTGTTGTGTGCCATCTATGCTGGTCAATTCAATTTGCAAGTGAAGATTGCGAGATGTTTTGCATTTGTAGGGCCTGATTTGCCTTTATCGGCCCATTTTGCAATCGGCAACTTTATTAAAAATGCTTTGTACGATAAGGAAATTATTGTTTCCGGTGATGGCATCCCATTACGTACTTATCTCTACCAAGAAGATTTGGCGAGATGGCTTTTGGAGATTTTACAAAAAGGTCAATCTGGCCAAGCTTACAACGTAGGCTCACATGAAACAATTTCGCTGGGTGATTTGGCGAAGTTAGTCGGATCTATTTTGGCTCCCAGCAAGCCAGTAATAATAAAAGGCACTCCCAAAGGGCTCGACCGTAATCGCTATATTCCCGATGTTCGTAAAGCGAGCGAAGCGCTTGGACTTGAGCCTGCTTATTCTTTGCGGCAATCTATTGAGCTAACCGGAGAAATCCTGCGTGAACGTTCAGGCCCAGCATGAAATTGACCGAAAAAAAACGCTACTTGATTGCTGGTATTGGGAATAGCGTTTTTGGCTATAGTGTTGGTCTAATGTTGTATGAAAGCTTTTCTTTAAGATTTCATATTATTATGATTTCAGTAATTGCTAATATATTAGCAATATCGTTTGCATTTCTTACTTATAAAATGTTCGTTTTTAAGACTCAAGGTAATTGGGTATCGGAATATATGAAATGCTACCTAGTCTATGGTGGTACAGCAGTTTTTGGAACGCTACTTATTTGGTTATTTGTTGATTTTTTTAAATGGCCTTTTTGGATTTCGCAACTAATAGTTATTGGTATAACAATGGTTGCCTCTTACTTCATACATCGTATATTCACTTTCATCAAGATTTCTAAAGACCATGGTAAATAATTAAATATGTCTAAACTTATCAGCATACTTACACCCTGCTTTAATGAATCTGGAAACGTGGAGGAACTTTATGCACGAATTCTTAGTGTCATAGAGCCATTAAAACAGTATGAATTTGAAATTATCTTTATAGATAATTCTAGTGAAGACGATACCGTAGAGATTCTTCGAAAAATGGCGACCTTAGATAAAAGGATAAAAGTCATCATAAATCAGAGAAATTTTGGCTATCTCCGCTCACCTTATTGGGGAATGATGCAGACTTCTGGTGAAGCTACTATTGCTATGTCCTCTGATTTGCAGGATCCCCCAGAGTTAATACCATCATTTTTAGCTGAATGGGAGAAGGGCTGGAAGGTTGTTTTAGCCACCAAGCCTGTCAGCTATACCAACCCTTGGATGCATTTGGTTAGAAGGACATATTACCACATTCTTGATGGCATATCAGATATTAAACTGGTGAAAGATGCCACAGGATTTGGCTTATATGACAAAGTGGTCTTGGATCAAATTCGTAATATCGCGGATCCTTACCCCTACCTTAGAGGCATGATTTGTGAATTTGGTTACCCTATTAAAACTCTACCATTTGAACAGCCTCGAAGACGATCTGGAATCTCTAAAAACAACTTTTATATTCTTTTTGATTTAGCAATGTTGGGTATTGTGAGTCATTCAATTTTGCCGCTTCGTTTGGCAACCTTTTTTGGTCTTGGGATTGGATTATTTAGTTTTTTAATTGGAGTTTACTATCTCGTAATGAAGCTGGTTTATTGGGATTCTTTTTCCTTGGGATTGGCTCCATTGGTTGTAGGTTTCTTTTTTATTAATAGTTTTCTATTTATTTTTATTGGTTTGTTAGGGGAATATATTGGCTCTCTCCATACTTTTGCAAAAAATCGCCCGGTAGTCATCGAAAAGGAAAGAATTAATTTTTAATTTTTTTGCGATTTTTTTTATTTTAAATAGGATTAAGTTGTCAACATTTTTTTCATTTTGCTCTCGCCAAGATAGTTCTTCGCCAATTTTGGGATTTCTCACATCTTAGTTTGTGAGCTTTGTGCAAAAGCTGGACCGCATTTGCATTACGAGGCGATTCGGGGCGGCAATCTTATAGTTGAAATGACGTAGTAAAATTTTTAATTACTTCAACAGGGCATTGACCGCCAATAAATCCTGATCCGTCAGTGCCGCCGCTTGTGCTTTGAGCCTTAAGGCATTGAGGATGGTGTCGTATCTCGCTTTGTACAGGGTTGCTCTCGTCGTGAAGAGCGCGTCGAGTGCAATCAAGACATCTAAATTAATTAAGGTGCCCACATCAAAACCTAGCTGGCTTGATGCTAAGGCGGAGGCCGATGATTTTTCTGCGGCCTCAAATGCTCTCACTGTGGCTAGTCCACCATAAAAGCCGGTAAAGGCTTGGCGGGTAGCTTGAGCAGCTGTTCTGCGCAGATTGTCGTAATCCGATTTGGCTTTATCAACCAGCGCTGCTCGTTGCCGAATCACCGAGTTATTAAAGCCACCCGAGAAAATCGGCAAACTCATCTGCAGGGCAATGGTGTTATTAAAGATATTCTGCGTAGTCGATGGATTAAAGTTCGTAGGCGAACCATTGGCGGCATTAAAGCCGGTCGTGCCTACAAAGTTCACCGTGGGGTAGTTGGCTGCTAAAGAGCCCCGATAGGAACTTTGGGCAATATCGACATTCAGTTGACTGGCCAAGACTCCATAGTTGGCTGCTTCCGCTTGCTTAACCCAGTCATTCAATTCTTGACCGGGTGGTAGCTTGGGGTTGACGCTTTCTGCAATCGGTATGCCATTGGCATCCTTTACTTTAGCTCTCGGGTCGGCAACCACCCCTTCAATTTTGGCGTCTTTTGCCAGTGGCTTGAGTGGCGGCACTGGATGCCCAACGATCTGCTCAAGCACGCCGCGCCGGACGATTAATTCGGCTTGGGCAGCGGTCTCTTGGGCATTGGCTAAATCAAAACGGGCCTGCGCATCATTGGCATCAACAATGGTGGCTGAACCCACTTCAAATTTGGATTGGGCGGCTTGAAGCTGCTGCTTAATTAGTGCTTTTTTGTTTTGGAAGAGCTCGACGTTGTCTTGCGCCGTGAGCACATCAAAATAGGCTTGCGAAACCCGAATGACTAAATCTTGTTGGGCCTGCAAAAACTGCAAATCCGCTACTTTGGTTACCAAGTCGCCTTGCTTAAATACTTCGATAGCAGCAGCATTAAAAACTGGCTGGGTTAAGGTAACCGTATAACTCTTCTGATCAAAGATGCGGTTATTACCCTCACCATGTTGGAAAAACCGAGTGGCAGTCGGGTTGGCGGAAACCTGCGGCAGCAGAGTCGATAAACCTTGCCAATAAATCTCTTTATTGGCAGCGTAATTAAAGCGTGCGCTATTGAGTACCGGATCATTAAATGCTGCCTCTTGATAAAGGCGCATGAGATCCATATTCGGGCCAAAGTTGGCGCCGGCAGGCTGCTTGCTGAAATTACTAAACGCGGGAACGCTGCTCGAGGCCGGTGCTGTTAATGCTGGCGGTAAGGATAGGTTTTGAATGCCTTGAGCTGCGCTTGGCGTTTTGGCAGATACATCGGGCAGCACAGTCACTTGGCCTGCTGCAGCGTCATTACGGCCTTGAAGTGGATTGACTGCTTGCGCCCAACTGCTGGCAGGAATAGTCAAAGCTAGAGCACCCAAAATGCCGGCGCTCATCACGCCTTGGAGATAGCGGCGCTTAAAGTGGGTAGGAACTGAATAAAACGGGAGGGTCATTCAAATTGGCATTAGCTAAAAATAGATGAAAAATGAGTACTAAATAGCCTTCAGTTTAAGGCTAAACCGACTCTGAATGCCTAAGACCGCAGGCTGATAGCAGGAGGGCTATTTCCCCAGGCTGTAATATGGGCTTGGTATTGCTCGCAGGTCGTAAAATCAGGCGATGGATCTATTACTACTGGGCAAGGCCCTCATTCTTGGCATTGTGGAAGGCCTGACCGAGTTTTTACCGATTTCCAGTACAGGGCACCTCATTTTGGTCGGTGACTTACTGGGCTTTAATGACGAGCGTGGCAAAGCCTTTGAGGTGATTATTCAGTTTGGGGCTATTTTGGCGGTTTGCTGGGAGTTTCGTAGCAAGCTATGGTCCATCGCTTCTACTATTAAGACCAGCAGCGCTTCGCAGCGCTTTGTCGTGAATGTATTGATTGCCTCCTTTCCGGCGATGACGCTGGCATTGCTGTTTGGTAAATACATCAAGCAGTTTTTATTCTCACCCGTACCGGTTGCCATGGCATTTATTGGCGGCGCCCTGATTATTTTCTGGGCAGAGAGTCGCCAAGCGCAAATGGCAAAGGCTAGCAGTAGTTCAGATAAGCCAGCTAAAGTACCCAAAGAAAATACGAGGGTGATTACATCGGTCGATGATCTAAGGGCGCTGGATGCCTTCAAAGTCGGTTTAGCGCAGTGCGCTGCCCTCATACCGGGAACCTCCCGTTCGGGCGCTACCATCATTGGCGGCATGCTCTTTGGTTTGCCTAGAGCAGTTGCAACCGAGTTCTCTTTTTTCTTGGCCATTCCAGTGATTGGCGGCGCTACCGCATATGAGCTATTAAAGCTTTGGATCAATCCCATCCAAACAGGTGGCGCAGAGACCATGCATTTTGGCTGGGCGATTGTGGTGGGCTTCATAGCGGCATTCATTTCGGCATTTATTTGTGTACGCTGGTTAATTCAGTATGTGGCTTCCCATACCTTTGTGCCGTTTGCCTGGTACCGCATTGTGTTTGGTGTAGTGGTCCTGATTACGGCGTATACGGGTTTAGTGGCGTGGTCTTAGTAGATGCCCACTGCAATTCAGTTATCTGAGGTACTGATTGAGGAGGCAAAGCCCTATGCTCAGGAGATGCATCGAGCAGTTGCAGAGCAGATTGAGTATTGGGCTCGCTTAGGCAAAGTTGCAGAAGAAAATCCGGATTTACCAATACGTATGCTGCAAGATATGCTTGTCAGCATGGAAGAAGTGAAGGCAAGCAATCTGAGCGCATATCAATTTGGATGATTTTTTTAAAGGCGCCACACACATTGCGGCGCTAGAAGTCTCGGAGTAAAAAAAGAATATGAAACCAAGACCATTGATAATTCAAGCTGATGGAGAGATTAGAACTTTATCTGCCGCCGATATGAAATTATTTAAGCCTGCAAAGGAAGTATTGCCGCAAGAGTTACATAAAGAATTGCTGGCCATGAATAAGGCCGCCAAAGACATGTCCCGTTTAGGCAAACCCAAGCCCTAATAAACCGGATCGTAAATTATTAGTAATGCCTTAGGTATTTGCCAGGCGCACTTGCTAGTGCTTTATAAATATTTCCCGATCGGGAATATATGCCTAATTATGATGCATTTAAGCAATAAATTTCCTGATCGGGAAATTATGTAGAAAAAACAAGTAAATTAAGATAAAATTTCCCGATCAGGAAATAATTATGAGCACACCCATTCACACCCCTCAAGATCTTGGCTGCATGGTGCGTGAGACACGCAAGCGCCTGAAATTGACTCAGCCACAGTTGGCGCTTGCTGCCAATGTGGGGGTCAGATTCATTGTTGAACTCGAAGCCGGCAAATCGACTCTCCGGTTGGAAAATATCTTGCGGGTGCTGCAGGCCTTGGGTGGCGTGTTGACTGTGGAAGGTATGGATTGCTTTATTAGCAATACAGAGGAGGGAGCGCGCTAATGGTCCGAGAATTGCATGTTTGGTTCTTTGGTCAGTGCGCGGGGATCCTAACTCAAGATAAAGGCTATCTATCGTTTCACTATTTGCCAGAATGGTTGGAATCAAAAAACGCTAGGCCACTCTCCCACTCTTTGCCTTTGCGCATAGAGCCATTTGATGATCCAATGGCAAAACCTTTCTTTGCTGGCCTATTGCCTGAGGGCGATAAACGCACCGATGTAGCGAACATCTTGAAAGTATCGAGTAAAAATGATTTTGCACTTTTGGATGGCATCGGAGGTGAGTGCGCCGGCGCATTAATTTTGCTAGAGCCTGGTCAAGTGCCTCCAATCGAGGCGCATGAAAGTGGCTCTATTGAGTGGTTGGATGAAGACCGATTGCATGCAGTGCTAGAGAGGTTGCCTAAGCGGCCATTGCTGGCTGGAGAGTCTGGCTTAAGGCTATCGCTTGCCGGAGCACAAGAGAAATTGCCGGTACTGACAAGAGAGCTGCCAAGCAAAGCAGGCCTCAATGAATTTGAAATTGGCCTGCCAAAGAACAACATTCCAAGCTCGTCTATTTTGAAGCCAGAGATAGCGGGCCTCGATGGTAGTGTCTATAACGAAGCTTTTTGCCTTGCCCTCGCTAGGGAGTTAAAGCTAAATGCCGCCACTGCCCAGATTGGTCGAACAAAAGATAAAACATATTTACTCGTAGGGCGCTATGACCGCTTTCATGATGAAGGGCATTTAAAGCGATTACATCAAGAGGATTTTTGTCAGGCGTTGGGAGTGCCGCCTCAGTTTAAATACCAGAACGAGGGTGGGCCCAGTATTGCTGATGGATTTGAATTGGTACGGAAAGTAACCCGGCCCAGTGCCCCGAATGTATTGCAACTATTGGATTACATCATCTTCAATACTTTAGTGGGGAATAACGATGCCCATGGAAAGAACTTTTCATTACTCTACAGTCAAGGCGGAATCCAATTGGCGCCACTGTATGATGTTTTATCAACGGCGGTCTACTCCGACCTCAGCGATAAGATGGCAATGAAGATTGGTAGTAAATACCGCTTTGATGAATTGCATGCGCGCCATTGGGTACAAATGGCTGAATCAGCCCAGTTGGGCGCTCCCCAGCTAAAAAGAAGGGTACTGGAGATAGCGGGTGAGTTACCTCATTTGGCAAAAGAGTTACAGGCCCAGTTTGAGTCCAAAGGTTGGGGTCATCCGATCATTGCCAAAATTGTTACGCTGATTGAAGAGCGCTGTGCAATAACGACTAAGCGGTTTTCTCTCACCAAATAAATGGAGTTAATATCACGTCCGCGTAGAGATACCCAGTCATTTATAAGCCACATCGTGATCACCTACATTAATTGGAATAATCTCGCGTTCGGTAATGATTAGCTCCATGGTGATGCGGTATTTCAGGTTAATGGAAACGCTATACAGTCCTTCAAGTTTGCCGCTTAAGGAATGGAGGCGCAATGAGGGGTGATGGGGGTTGTGCTCCAAGAGTTCCAGCGTTTTAGCGTATTGGCTTTCGATCGCAGGGTTGCGTTTTAGAAACTTAGCTGCTCGTCGGTTGTATTGTTCGGTAAAAATGAACTGCCAAGTCATTTAGCTGCTTTATTGAGTTGCTTGAGGCGTTTGAGGTGCTCAGAAACGGTTTCTTTTACAAAATCCCCAGATGTTAAATTGGCCTTCGATTCAGCCAGAGCTGCCTCCAGCTCGCATTCCCGTAGATAGTGATAGTGGTCTTGACTCATCACGACGTACTTAATTAGGCCGCGCACGGAGAGAGATGCCTCTGGCTCATTAAGTAGGGCATCTTCAATCGCTTTGATGCCTTTTGTTTTTAAATCGTTTGCAACAACCGTACCCATGAGGGTCTCCTTATTAATACTATCAATCGTACTATACAGAGTATTTTTAATATCCACAAGTGGATAAACCATTTAAATAAGGGCCTGCACCTGCCCGGGTATCAAAGAGCATATTAGTTGGGCGGGTTTAAAATACATGTAAATAAGCCTTAGAAAAAAAGCACAATTCTTCTTTCGCATCTGCAACCAGGATGCCTCCTACAAACCCTGGCCCGCATAAACACGGATACCTTGCTACTGAAACACCTATTGCCCTTATGAACATATCGATTGATGCCCTAACCAGTAACATTCAATTGGCTTTGGCGCCGGTGTTCTTACTCACTGCGGTAGCCACCTTGGTGGGTGCTATTTCAACGCGGTTGGCCAGAACAGTAGACCGCATGCGCTTTGTGCAAAATGCCTTATATGGCAACCAAGCCCTTTCGGACAAGTTGCGTATGCATTATGAGATTGAGCTGCGTGAGTTTAAGATGCGTGGCCGCTTATGTACCGTCGCTATCTTCTTTAATGTGCTCAGTGGCGTATTGATTTCTTTAACGGTATTGGAACTGTTTTTCTTTCAGACTGGCTCGGTAGCGCTGCTGCAGACTGGATATGTGGTCGCTACTTTTGTATTGGGTTTAATTTCCTTTATGACTTCCCTGCTGATTGTGTTGGCAGAGGTAGTACATGCCTACCGCTCGGCGAGTTGGGATATGCCGCCCTCATGAGAACATTCAATCGTGTTCTATCTTTAAACCCATTCATACTGATTACTCTATCTACTAACGTCGCCCCATTATCTTTCTGGAATACCCCATGATTAAGAACCCCGCCTCAATCAATACGATTAGTGCCAAGAAAATCCTCATCACCGGAGGCGCTGGTTTCTTAGGCTCTCACTTGACTGAGAAACTCCTCTCGACGGGCAATGAAGTCTTGGTGGTGGACAACTTCTTCACAGGAAGCAAACAAAACATTGCACACCTATTAGATAACCCCCGTCTAGAGGTGATGCGCCACGATGTCACCTTTCCGCTGTATGTGGAGGTAAATCAGATTTACAACTTAGCCTGCCCGGCATCGCCTGTGCACTACCAATACGATCCGGTGCAAACCACCAAAACCAGCGTGCATGGCGCCATTAATATGCTGGGCCTAGCTAAGCGGACGCGGGCGCGTATTCTGCAAGCTTCGACCAGCGAAGTCTATGGGGATCCAGAGGTGCACCCCCAGCCGGAGTCCTACTGGGGCAAAGTCAACCCGATTGGTATTCGTTCTTGCTACGACGAGGGCAAGCGCTGTGCCGAAACCCTCTTTTTTGATTATCACCGCCAGCACCAACTCGACATTAAGGTCGTGCGTATCTTTAATACCTATGGTCCGCGCATGCACCCCAATGATGGCAGGGTAGTGAGCAACTTCATTGTGCAAGCCTTGCAAGGCAAAGACATCACCATTTATGGCGATGGTCAGCAAACCCGTAGCTTTTGCTATGTCGACGACCTGATTGATGCCATGGTCAAAATGATGAACTCCGAAGCTGGCTTTACTGGTCCTGTAAATACCGGTAACCCAGGGGAGTTCACCATGCTGCAACTGGCTGAAACGATTCTGCGCTTATCCGGTAGCAAATCCAAGCTGGTCTTTGCGCCATTGCCATCCGATGACCCGAAGCAGCGCCAACCCGACATCGCCTTAGCTAAAGCCAAGCTTGGCTGGGAGCCTAAGGTGAACCTAGAGGACGGCCTAAAAGAGACCATTGCCTACTTTAGGGCCCTCTTGGCGAATACCTAAGCCATCGTACCCACTGTACCAGCGCATTCCGTGGAAACGAAATCAATGCCAGTCGGTCAGACTAGCTCTGTAGGGCAAGCGGATCGCACGGATCGCATTCGTTCTTTTGTGCTGCGTGCAGGGCGTTTAACCGCGGGTCAGCAGCGCGCGCTCGATGAGTTAGGCCCACAGTTTTTAATTTCTTTTGCGGCCCAGCCGCTGAACTGGGATGCTACGTTTTCTAGCGCTAATTCTGCTACGGCTACCGCTGGTACTACAGACCCAAGTCGTCCCCGCATTTTGGAGATTGGTTTTGGTATGGGTGAAACCACGGCTGCCATTGCGCAGTTACGCCCGGAAGATGACTTTTTAGCGATCGAAGTGCATTTGCCGGGAGTAGGCGCATTACTCAAACGCATTGGCGAATTAGGCCTCACGAATTTGCGATTGATTCGGCACGATGCAGTCGAAGTGCTTGAGCACATGATCGAAGCAAATTCCTTAGATGGTATTCATATTTATTTTGCAGATCCATGGCATAAAAAACGCCACCATAAACGCCGCTTGATACAACAGCAGTTTGTCGCGCTTTTAGCAACCCGTATTAAGCCAGGCGGCTATTTGCACTTGGCAACCGATTGGCACAACTACGCCGAGCAAATGCTACTCGTTCTGAATCGAGAGGCGAGCTTGCAAAACACCTCTACTGAATCCATCCGTATTGAAACGTTTACCCGCGCCGATGTTGTTGATTCTGGCGCGGATGGCCCAAGTTCTAAAAATGAATTTACACCTTCCTTGAGCGATCTTGAGGACAACCATCCCGGATATGCCGATCGCCCCTCCTACAGACCTGTCACCAAGTTTGAGAACCGCGGCATACGCTTGGGGCATGGCGTTTGGGATTTGGTTTACAGAAAGCGCTAAAACCGTTTTGGGCCCTTGTTTATGTAGCCATTTGTAGCTACAATAGCGGCATATTTATTGGAGAATACTATGCTCACAACCGATGTACGTTGCCGCATTGATGCCAAAACGAAAGCAGAGGCTGCGGAAGTGATTGAAGCAATGGGATTAACTATTTCAGATGCAATCAGAATTTTTTTGAAGCGGGTTGCGACGGATGGGGCAATTCCATTTGACTTACGTACGCCAAACAAGAAGACCATGCTGGCGATTAAGGAGTTAGAGTCGCCTAAAGCAAAGACTAAGTTAAAGAAGTACAAAACAGCAGATGCACTGCACAAGGATTTATTGCGTTGAATTTGTTACAGCCTGTACCTAGCCCGAATTGGAATGCATTCAGAGGTATTTAATCAATAAAGCACTGATAGTAAACCCCGCTTAAACCCTTGCGGCGCATCCCTTATGCATGACCTCAAATAGGCCGAGCCAGGTTTTTACTTCTCCAGTAACGATGTAATTCCAAAATTCAATGTCAATTCAATCCGATTGCTATTTATACCCATATTAGGTATTATAATGCCCAATATGGGTATAAATAAGACACCTCCAGCAGCTTCAATTGCTCAAAATGCAGTCATGGCGAATTCCGCTATGGCGGATGCTTTATTTACGAAGACACAGCAGCGAGTGCTTTTTCTATTGTTTGGCTTTCCGGAGCGCGTCTATTTTCTGAATGAACTGATTGCATTGGCGCAAAGTGGATCAGGAGCAGTGCAGCGAGAGTTAAAGCGCATGACCGAAAGTGGTTTAGTCATCAAGACCCGAATGGGTAATCAAACGCATTATCAAGCAAATACAGAAACACCATTATTTGCAGAGTTGTGTCAGATTATTCAAAAAACCGTTGGGCTCTCATCGATCATTAAAAATGCATTGATGCCATTGAGCGATCGCATTTCTGTTGCTTTTATTTATGGCTCGATAGCAAAAGCCAACGATAGTGCAAGTAGTGACATTGATTTAATGGTTATTAGTGAGGACGTAAAATACGAGGAGATTTTTGAGGCGCTAGAGCATATTCCTATTCCTCTAGGTCGCCCGATAAACCCAACTATCTACACAAGACTGGATTTTATGCAACGCAAGAACAGCGGGAATGCATTTATAACTCGAATACTGGAGCAGCCACTCCTCTGGATCATTGGCACGAAAGAGCAACTTGTCCCTAACTAATTTATGTGGGCCCAATAAACCATTAAAACACGAAGCATTTGACGGCCAAGAGTTCGAGGGGCTTAAGCGGTCCGGCCAAGCACGACTTCGCGACGCGCAAAACACCACACTGTCTTTAGAAAGTCGTTTCGACCTTGCTTATAACGCCGCCCATGCTTTCAGTTTGGCGGGTTTACGGTGGTGCGGTTATCGCGCATCAAATCGATACATTGTTTTTCAGGTACTACCAGATACATTAAATTTAGGGCCGTCGATTTGGCGTGTGTTAGCTAAGTGCCACGAGGTCCGTAATCTTGCGGAGTACGAGGGTCATCTCAGTATCGATGAGCGATTGGTACTGGATTTAATTAGCGCGTGTGAGCTGGTACATGAAAAAGTAAATGAGTTGAATACGGATAGGCCTAATTAGTAATCGATCTATTTAAATCCTGCTTACACCGTTGCGGCATTCTTTATGCATGACCTCAAGTAGGCCGAGTCGGTTTTACGCCTAGAGGAACGCGAGCTTATTTACCTTGGATTGATTGAAATGCTGCTGCAGCAACCTTGACCATGCTGGGATGCAGAATGCCAAGCTTTGGATTTTGACCAAAAGAAGCCATTGGGGGTATTGAAAAATAGTCCTTGTTGTATGGCAGTTCAATATGATTATTCAGGTCAAATTTAGTCTCATAACTCAGTCCAGCACTTCGGTATGAAATGGGATTTTGGCTATTCGCAATCAGAAATTCCCCTCGAAAAAGTCGATTGGTTTTTTGGCTGGTGCCGTATGCAACGCAGACAAAAAGTTGACCATCTTCATCCTCAATGGTTGAGAGAGCGAGCGCAGGCCGTGGCTTTAGTTTGGGTTGGGTTGAATTGGGGAAGTGGCACCAAACAATATCGCCTGCCAATGGCTCTGGCCAAAAGCGGATCAAGCCGTCTCTGTATTAAAGAGGCTGCTGCGAATCACCCCATTTTTTGCTTTGGGGGCAGATTTTTTTATTTGTTTTAACTGCGATTTGCTAAGCGCCCCATCATCCGCCTCATATTGAGGGAGTAATTTGCTGGCCATCTCATGAAGCGCAAGGTGAATGACTTGAGTCTCATCCACTCCCAGTACATCAGCAAGACGTTTTGCTGTTGAGCGGGTGACTCCTGTTGCACTGTCTTTCATGCGGTACCGAAATGCAATTTGTGGAATGGCAGTAGGCATCATGTAATCCTAAAAAATATATATCTTTAAGATTTCAAGACAATCTGATTATGTCAAGCGTTTAATAGTCTGCTTTATTGGGTAGTCCTGAAGCAATCATGCACAAACCGGCTACTACAAGCCCACGCACAGGTATTTCATCTCCCGATACTCATTTGTTCCCCAGAGGCTATCTTCGCGTCCAAGACCCGTTTGCAGGCCCATAACTAAGTTTGAGAACCGCGGTGTACGCTTGGGGCATGGCGTTTGGGATTTGTTGAAACTCAGCCAGGACATTGTGTAGTCTTGGCACTAATTAAATTAATAATCGCTTTTGTAGTTTTTGGGTATTACTGCAAACGTGGCTTTGTAGTCTCTCTAACATCGTGTTTTCACTGCCCACAGAGGCAAGGATTTGGCATTCGCTCGCAACGAGGCTACTATTCTTCAGGATGGCATCGGCAGTGGTCTTGGCTATTTGCATTACAAAGGCCGGCTTGTAACCCAGTTCAATTGCCATTTGCGTCAGATTATTTCTATTGAGATGCGATGGCCTAGATTCCCCTCCGATAGAAAACGCAAAGCGCTTAGATAAGCCTGGGTAAATGGTGGTACACAGTAGATCGTAAAAAGGCGTTAAGCTAATATGCTGATCCGGTGGAAAGTAGACCGAAATGTTTTTTGCATGGCTATCATTATTACCAACGAATAAGTTAAAAAAGATCCACTGCAAAAACCGTTTCATGTCATTGCCGGATATGCCGTGATGCTTTAAGAGTTGGTGGCACTGCTTTAAGTTCGGTCCGCCATCCGCTTCATACTTAATAGTCGATGGCTTACCGGCCAATTGGCACAGATCGAGTTGATGCACTTTCTGAATTTGTCGGTCACCATCCAGCCATCGATCGTAACGCTCAATCACACATGCTTTAGCAAGGGGTTCAAAGCGCGCTGCAGCAACACCTAGATTTATTTTCTGCGCTAGGCGCATGATAAAGGTCTCGTTGATCGCAGACGACCACACCCCGTCAATACCCTGAATGTCTGGCTTCACAATGTGAGTCGATGGAGTATTTTTGAGTGGGAGCAGCAAAATCCCTGCGTGATTTATCACAACCCCATTTTTTTTCTGCGCCCCTGCAAGGGAAATGCGCAAGCCATGCTCTTGGCAAGCTTCATGCATGAGGCCCTTGCCCTGGTAAACGTAATTTGCCACGTCCTTCCAGTCAATCAGGAGATATTCATCGCGCGTAGGCTCAGCACCCTCTAGCAAAATACTCAAATCACCAGCGGTATCCCCACCAATCGCGTTCAATAGCCCGAAGGTACTGGTGCATTGATGTTTGAGTTTAAGTAGATCCCGAATGCCTGCTTCTGGCAGCAGGTTTTCAAAATAGGATTCAACCGATTCCCCGCGGTGTTTTTGTCGTGACACATCGAGTGTTGGTGTGATTGATCTGCCTTGAATTTGTAACCAAGCATCTGCATAGGTAAAGGACAAGGGATCTTCATCCGCAAGATATCCAACCAGCGACTTTCCTCGGTAGACCGCCAACCTTTTATTGATGGTCATTAAAAACTGCGCTTGGGTTGAATCACCATTTCGAGTCCCAATACCTCGAGCACATCAAATACCTTATTGAGTTGGACGGTTTCCTTGCCCCTCTCCAGCTCAATGACAAAGCGATTACCGGTATTTGCCAGACCAGAAATATCTGCTTGGGTTAAATCCAAAGTGCCTCTGAAGTGTTTCAACAGTAAACCCAAGTCACGGGTGCTATGAACATGGGTCGAGGGGGTACTGAGTGGATGGCCGCCCATATTGCTTCCTAAAAGTTACCGATAGGTAATATAGTAGCAGATTAAGGTACAGAAATGATAAAATAGTACCGAGCGGTAATATTTAAAAAAACTAAAGGGCGTGCAGGAGCCTGTTTGCTTTACAGTCCCCTACAAGCCCACGCACACGTACTTCATCTCCAGATACTCATCCATTCCCCAGACGCTGCCTTCGCGTCCAAGACCGGATTGTTTCACTCCACCAAAGGGACCTACTTCGTTGGAGACTGCGCCACTGTTGACGCCAACGATGCCGTACTCGAGTGCTTCAGCCACGTTCCAGATCCGGCCAATATCACGGCTATAAAAATAAGAGGCCAGACCAAAGGGTGATTGGTTCGCTAGGCGCACAACCTCAGCATCGTCATCAAACGCCATGATGGGGGCTACTGGCCCAAAGGTCTCTTCGCTATTGATGCGCATCGCTGTCGTGACGTGCGACAAAATCGTGGGCTCGTAAAAGTGCCCGCCGATCGCAGCTACCTTGCCGCCGGTCACGAGCTTAGCGCCCTTGGCAAGCGCATCGGCTACGTGCTCCTCGACTTTGGTGAGTGCTGCCTTATCAATCAAGGGGCCTTGCATCACGCCGGTATCCAGGCCGTTACCAACCGTTAAGGTCTGCACTGCTTTAGCAAAGCGTTCGGTAAAGGCATCGATGACCTTGCTGTGAACATAAAAGCGGTTGGCACAGACGCAGGTCTGCCCGGCATTGCGGTATTTGGAGGCCATGGCCCCAGCAACCGCAGCATCAATATCGGCATCTTCAAACACAATGAAGGGGGCGTGGCCACCCAGCTCTAAGCCTAGCTTTTTAATTGTTGGGGCGCACTGCGCCATCAAAATACGGCCGACTTCAGTCGAGCCGGTAAAGGAGAGGTGGCGCACAATCGGCGAGCTGCACAGAGCCTTGCCAATCTGGACGGAATGGTCTGCATCCCCGGTCACCACATTAACCACGCCCGGGGGTATACCGGCTTGGCGACTGAGTTCGGCCAAAGCCAGGGCCGATAAGGGTGTTTGCTCGGCGGGCTTAATCACAATCGTGCAGCCTGCTGCTAAAGCGGGGGCAATCTTGCGGGTAATCATCGCAATCGGAAAGTTCCATGGGGTAATGGCGGCACATACACCAATGGGCTGCTTGAGTACCAGCATGCGTTTATCGCTCCAGGTGCTGGCCGGAATACTGCCAGCTACCCGCTTGGCTTCTTCGGCAAACCACTCTAAAAAGCTGGCACCATAGGCGACTTCGCCTTTGGCCTCGGCTAGGGGCTTACCTTGCTCTAAGGTTAAGATCCGGGCTAAATCATCGCTATTGGCGACAATCAAATCAAACCAGCGGCGCAAAATAGCAGAGCGCTCTTTGGCAGTTTTGGCGCGCCATGCCGGTAGGGCTGCATCGGCCGCCGCAATCGCTGCATCGGCCTCCGTAGCGCCCAAATTACTGACCTGCGCAATCACATCACCGTTTGCTGGGTTATCCACCGCAAAGCGCGAGCTCCCTCCAATCCAATTGCCGTTGATCCAGGCGTCGGCCTGAAACAAGGCAGGGTTTTGCAAAGTAGATTGGATGGTGGAATTGGGCATGGCTAAGCTCGGTTGATGGTGGCAGAAATAGTACTGAATCGGAATGATGAAGTGTAGCAAGGGCTAAACCACTCTGTTCAATACCAAGCAAAACGAAGACCATACTCATGACGGAATGCATTGAAGAGACACTACCCCTAGGCGGCAAGATCGTTATCGATCACTAGATCTAGTATTTATATAGCGATAAAAATGAAAAAAAGAGCTAGGAAGGGTAGATTTTCATATAACAAAATTAGTGCTGACTAACATTCATAAGGTACTGATTTATATAATATTTTAAAATCGTATTCGCCCTAGAGCGAGGCCGATATCAGTCTATAGGTCTAAAAAGTTATAGAAAACTACTTTTATATACTTGACATGATATATAGGCTTACCTACTATGCATCATCTATATTAAATGTTGCAATGCAATATGCGGGTGGTTGAAGTAGCAGATAGCAGTGTGACTCCAATAAATGAGAAAACCAGTAGACAACGTAATACCGCAGTTAAGCACCGTACAGCCTGCCATTCTTGCGCGGAACATAGTTCCGTTCATGAAGGCCCTAAGCAAAAATACCTGGCTAGCCATCGTATTCCTGGCGATTGCCCTTTGGCTAACGGGCCCGCGGACCAACGCCGGCGCTTTTGAGTTTGCGCGCATTTTGGTGCCGAGTGAAGCCCGGCAATTGCTCTTGGCGTACACCCAATTTGAATTTGCCAGTACCGAATCCACTCCGACAGTCCCGTCGATTGCGAATGCCGCAGCAGCAATACCGACCAGCAAGATTGACCATGCTGCACTCGATGCCCAGTTTTTGAAGGGCGATAAAGAGCGCCACGCGGTAGCAAGTCACCTTGCTAGTAAATACCGGATTAGCCTTGCCGAGAGTTATCAATACGTCAAACATGCAGTCGAGGTGGCCAATGAAGTTAATTTGGACCCAGTTCTGCTACTGGCGATTATGGCTACCGAGTCCAGTTTTAACCCCAATGCGCAAAGTCGCGCAGGGGCTCAGGGCTTAATGCAAGTACTCACCCGTGTGCATACCGAAAAATTTGAGCCCTACGGCGGTACTGTGGCCGCATTTGCGCCGGAAGCGAACATTCGGGTAGGCGCCTTAATACTGAAAGCATGTATAGCCAAGGCTGGCTCACTCGAGGCCGGTTTGCGCAGTTACCTCGGTGCCCCGAATGCCAGCAGTGGTCCGAACAGCTATACCTCCAAAGTGATTACGGAGCGTGAAGAGCTCAACGATGTAGCGCGCAATCGTTCCCCAAGGGCTGCGGGTAATTCCAACGCGTAATTGCTAGGACTGGGCTGTAGCCTTAGGTCTTGGCTTAGCCTGCTTGGGTCTCGGCTGTTCTGAGGGACTGTGCCAATAAATCAAGCACCCCGTTGACGTACTTATGGCCGTCCGTGCCACCAAAGGTTTTGGCGAGCTCCACTGCTTCATTGATGGCTACCTTATACGGCACAGAAAGATCCATCGCCAGTTCATAAGCGCCAATTAGTAAAGCGGCATGCTCAACCGGGGATAGTTCATTAGCAGGGCGATCGAGGGCGGGGGCGATCACACTATCCAACTGATCCGCATGATCGAGCACGCCATTAAATAAACCGTCAAACAAATCCAGTTTGCAGCGGGCAAAAGCGGGATCTTCCGCTAACTGCTTACTAATGGCAGCGGCATTACCTAGGCTGCCAGCGCGGCGCATCACTAGCCATTGATAGACTCCCTGCAGTGCGTATTCGCGGGCGCGGCGGCGAGGCGTCAGCGAGCGCTTAGGCGCTGCTGCTTTGGAAACGCCGTCGTCCAAAGGTTTTGGGGATTTATTCGGCATTATTGATTTCAATATCGAGGTCGGGCGTGAGGGCTAGAGCGAGGTTGGCCATCTCCACCACCGCGCGGGCGCAGTCAGCCCCTTTGATGTGAACACGCTCATCGGCCTGCTCATCGGTGTCGCAGGTTAATACACCGTTAGCGATCGGTAGACCGGATTCCAAACAGACTCGAGAGATGCCAGCAGCAGACTCATTGGAGACCAGCTCAAAATGATAGGTCTCCCCACGAATGACGGCGCCTAAAGCAATGAGGCCATCAAACTCACCCGTCTCAGCGAGCTTTTGGAGTGCAAACGGAATTTCCAGTGCGCCAGGCACCGTTACTAGTCGAATGTCGTCTTGCGCCACACCTAGGTGAATTAATTCAGCGATGCAGGCTTCACTTAAGGCATTGCAATGGTCCTCATTGAAGCGCGCCTGCACAATACCAATGCGCATATCTTGGCCATTCAGGTCGGCCTCTAAGATACCAACGCCGCGGGCCTCAAAGTCATCGTCCATGGCAGGATTGGAAGTCTGGCTAGTCATAATGGTTCCGATCGGTTAGGTGTAATTACTTGGATGTAAAAAAGTGATGTGCGATTTATCTAAAGTCAGGCGAGCTTAGGCCGACTCAAATGGGATATGCCCCGTGATTTCAAGTTTGTAACCGGAGAGGCTGGGTACGGGAGTCGGCTTCGCTAGCAAACGCATCTTGCCCACATGCAAGTCCTTCAGAATTTGCGCGCCAATACCGTAGCTCCGAAAATCAGTTTTGTGACCAACCGTTTTTTTCTCGCTGGGCGAAACACTCTTATTGAGCTTATGGAACTGCGATAGCCAACTCGCCTCGGACGGCGCTGCAATACCTGCGATGTTGAGCAGCACTGCAACGCCAACTGGAGCGGCTGCAATCTTCTGCAACGCATGGGCCAAGGGCCAGGAGTGGGTACTTTCATTGCTTTCTAAAAAATCGAGAACGGTGGCGGGCTCATGAACGCGCACTAAGGTTTCAATGTTCTCCGTTGGCTTGCCCTTAACGAGGGCCAGATGGACACAGGAGCTGGGGGTATCGCGGTACACAATCCCCTGAAAGTCGCCCCAGGGGGTTGAGAAGGTGCGCTCACCTTCGCGTACAACGATGCTCTCGTTTTGACTGCGATACTGAATCAGATCGGCAATGCTGCCAATCTTCAGTTGATGTTCTTTGGCAAACTCCAGCAGATCGGGCAGCCTTGCCATACTGCCATCGTCTTTCATGATTTCGCAAATGACGGCAGTGGGGGAGCAGTGGGCCAGTGCAGCCAGATCGCAACCTGCCTCGGTATGGCCGGAGCGAATGAGTACGCCACCCGGTTGTGCCATCAGCGGAAATACATGGCCCGGTTGCACCAGGTCATTTGGTTTTGCGTGAGCAGCTACAGCCGTCTGAATGGTATGCGCGCGGTCCGCTGCCGAGATGCCGGTTGTAACGCCGCTGGCCGCTTCAATCGAGACCGTAAAGTTGGTGCCCATGGAGGTGCCGTTATCACGCACCATCAAAGGCAAGTTCAATTGCTGGCAGCGTTCGCGTGTCAGGGTTAGGCAGATCAAACCCCGACCATGCTTGGCCATAAAATTGATTGCCTCTGGCGTAACGTGATCGGCTGCTAAAACCAAATCGCCTTCGTTTTCGCGATCCTCTTCGTCTACCAAAATGATCATGCGACCCGCTTGCATTTCAGCGATGATCTCCTGGGTTGAGGAGAGGCTGCCTTGCGGGACAGAAGAAATGGTGGATGAGGTTGTAGGCATAAGCCGCTATTTTAAGCGCAGGGGGCAAAAGCGGTAGGTCTACTGCACTTTTGCCTTAGAAAAGCCGTATTGCCTGATAGAAATGAGCCCTGCATCCCCGCAATATGGGTGCATGCAAAAACCATACGCAAGCCGATTTCACCCATCCATACCGACGTCCCATACAGCCCACCTTGTCGATGACAGGGGGTTTGGGCTAATTGAGGTAGTGGTGGCAATGGCTTTGGTCGCAGGCACGTACATCAGTGTGGTGGAGGCCTATCAGCGGGTACTGTTGCGTTACGGGCAAATTGAGGTGAGGCGCACCGAACTGAATCGAGCTCAGGATCAGCACGAGCGGGGATCGCCTTGAGTTTATTGGGATGTTTGGTGAGTATGAGTCTTGGTATTGCAGTGATTGCGCCACTACTGCAATCCAGCTCGGCGCTTGTGCGTAAGCAAACTCACGTCGAAAAAGCCTGGTTAGTCGAGCAAGACGTAATTCGGGTGCTGGAGCTCATGGCACGCGCCATTCGCATGGCAGGTTACCGCAAGATTGGCTCCTTGGGAGAGTACCGGCAAGGTCTGCGTATGGCTAAAGTCGATTACATTGGCCTTGAGCATCGCACTGGCTGGAACCATTCGGATTTACTGTGGGTAAAGCACGAGCCTGCCGATGGTACGGAGGGCGATTGCCTGGGAAATCGGGTAGAGCAACTCAATCACGGAAAATCGCAATCGAGAACCAAAAATGGCTTACGCTACCAAGGATTTTTTGTAAAAAAGGCAGGAGATGATCGCGGCGGATCGCTCATGTGCGCCTCACTCGATCGCCAGGGGCGCCTACAACACACCAGTTTGATGAATCACATCGACACACTTCACTTTAAGTGGGTAGGGCAGCAAACCCGCTCAGGTGAGCCGACTTCTCCGACTCGAGCCGGGGTGCACATTGCCCTGAAGACCACGCTAATGGAGCGTGAGTTCAGTCGCTTTGTGGCGCTTCGTAACGTGCCATGATCATTGCCTGTATCCTCAGCATCATTGCGATCGTGACTACTTTGGTGATTAACTTAGAGCACAGTACCGCCCTGCAAATTCGATTACTCGCCATCGAGCAAGAAGCGCACACCGCTTTCGTGGCAGCAGAGAAGTAACTCGATCGCTGCGAAGCGCAATTGAGTAATGCGACTCTACTTGCTGTTCCGAATGAATACGATATTGGTTCGGCATGCGATATCACTGTTGTGGATACTAGTGCAACAGGCGAGCTCATCCGCATCCGAGCGCTTGGGAATGCCGTAGCAAAAAAATCAAGGCCATCCGAGTCCAATCTCGCCACACAAACTCAACTCGAGATCATGGTGTATCGCGATAAGCGCGATCACACCCTTAGGCGGCTGAGTTGGCGCGTACTGTGGTCAGCAACGCAGTCGATCAAGCCTCAGCTGACCTAATGCGACATTCGATTCGAAAGACGCAGGATGGCACTGCGAACGGCCATACCTTGCTCGAGATGATGGCGGTTGTTGCTATTGTTGCGATCATGGCGAGCATAGGAGCGCCGCTTCTCCACCAGCAATTGGCGGAGCGTGAAGTAGAGACCGTCGCCCGGCGTTTTATTCAGCATGCGCAATTTGCTCGCCAAGCTGCTTTATTGGGCCGTGGGACTAGCGTTCAAATTGTGCCGCTTGAGCGTCAGTGGTCGCGCGGTTGGAGCGTAATTCAAACAGAAATTCATTCACAGACTACGGCTGCGGTGCATCAGGCATTGTTAAGGCAGGGCGCTATCACCCCGGTCGAAGTAGATGAGCGCAGCTCGGGTTTTGCAGGACCTAATGGACAACAAAAACGGATTACTTTTGATGTTTTTGGATCCGCAAAAAGCCAGTCTGGCGGTTTTGTCGCCAACCGCATGGTATTTCGGCATGAGAGCGCGCGCGGAATTGAGCGCCATGCCATTTTGAGTAGCGGTGGACGTTGGCGCTTATGCGATCCTAGCCAAGATAGTAAGCGCTGTCGATAAATCGGTTTTAATAGGGGTATGTTTACTCAAGACGATGCCGACTTTATGCGTTTGGCCTTAGCCGAGGCGCAAAAGTCCCTTTACCTTTCGAACCCGAACCCTCGGGTTGGTTGTGTGATCGTCAACGCTGGCCAAGTCATCGGTACCGGATTTACGCAGAAAGTAGGCCTTGCCCATGCTGAAGTCGAAGCTCTAGCCGATGCCCGTAAGCACGGCGCAGACCTCAGTGGATCCACTATTTATGTCAGCTTAGAGCCTTGTTGCCATGTGGGTAGAACGCCGCCCTGCACTCAGGCGATTATTGCCGCCAAACCAGCGCGTGTTGTCATTGCCATGCAAGATCCCAATCCTTTGGTTGGTGGAAAAGGCATCCAGCAGATGGCCGCAGCGGGCATTCAGGTGGAGTGCGGTTTACTAGAAGAAGAGGCTGCAGCCTTAATCCTTGGCTTTGTATCGCGCATGACGCGGCAATTACCTTGGGTACGACTCAAAGTTGCTGCCAGCCTTGATGGCAAAACAGCACTGCCCAACGGCCAAAGCCAATGGATTACGGGCGCTGCTGCCCGGGATGATGGTCACCGCTGGCGCGCTCAAGCCTGCGCTATTCTGACGGGCGTCGGTACGGTCAAAGAAGATGATCCCAGTTTGACTGTCCGGGCGGTTGATACCTTGCGCCAACCCAAGCGCATCATCATTGATTCCAAACTCGATATTCCGCTCACTGCGGCTGTGCTGAGGCCATTTGCAAATGGGTCCGCCTCTAGCAAAGACGGCGGAGCGATGGTGGTGTGCGGTGAGATAACAACGGATGCGCAATTAGCGAAGCAGGCCCAGCTGCAGGCCCAGGGTGTTGAAGTGATTTCCATGCCCAACAGCATGGGCAAAGTCGATTTACCTGCACTCATGCGTTACCTTGCTACCGAATGTGAGATGAATGAGATTCATGTAGAGGCCGGCCATAAATTGAACGGCTCCTTATTGCGTGAAGGCTGCGTGGATGAGTTGCTCGTCTATCTAGCGCCTACCTTGCTTGGTTCGGGTCTGGGTATCGCCAATTTACCGGAGCTAACGTCATTAACGCAACGTACCGATTGGAAGCGAATTGATTGCATGGCATTCGATCCGGATATTCGTTTACGCTTTGTACGGCAGTAAGGCCGTAAGATAAGCAGACAGCAGAATTAAAAACTCCCCATACAGAAACCACCTACCAATAAAGCACCGATATGTTTACAGGAATCATTACTGCAGTTGGCCGCATTACAACCGCATCTGCCTTTGGTGATGGGATGCGCCTCACGATTGAGACGCCAGCCGGCTACCTGGATGATGTTGCGATTGGCGATAGCATTGCGATCCAAGGCGCTTGCATGACAGCGACCCAAATCCAGGGAAATCAATTTACTTTGGATATCTCGCGTGAGTCTTTGAACAAGACGATTGGCCTGGATTTACAAGCCCCCGTGAATTTAGAGAAAGCCTTGCGCCTCTCCGATCGCCTCGGCGGGCATTTGGTGAGCGGCCATGTCGATGGCATCGGTCAGGTAGAGCGTTTTGCAGCAGTGGATCAATCCCCCGATGGCTCATGGCATTTGGTGATCCAGGCACCAGCGGACATTGCACCTTTTCTGGCCTATAAAGGATCGATTGTGGTGAATGGGGTTTCGCTCACGGTGAATGCTGCAAACAAAAGTAATGCAGGTGGCTGCACGATCGAAATCAATATCATCCCGCACACCATGCAACACACCACATTAGGTCAGCTCAAGGCTGGCGACGCCGTGAACTTAGAAGTTGATCTGATTGCACGCTATGTGGCGCGTTTGATGGATTTCAAAATCAAATAATCTAATCGGCAGGACTGCCGATAGCGCAGGTCGTAATCTCGTTAGGCAGATTTGCGGTAGTGCGTTGGATCAGCAAGGCCAGCCTGCACAAATCCGGCTTTACGTAGCTTGCAAGATTCACACTCACCACAGGCTTGCCCCTGGGCATCCGCCTGATAGCACGACACGGTTTGGCTGTAATCCACTCCCAGAGTCATGCCAAGGTGAATGATGTCTGCCTTGCTCATGGCAATGATGGGCGCATGTACCCGAAAGCGTTCCGCATCGTTGTGTGCTTCGACTCCTGCTTTGGTAGCTAGATTGGCCATGCGCTCAAAGGAGGCAACGTATTCGGGGCGGCAGTCTGGGTAGCCTGAGTAATCAACGCTATTTGCGCCATAAAAAATATCAGAGCCCCCTAAGGCTTCTGCCCAGCCGAGTGCAAGCGAGAGCATGATGGTATTGCGGGCCGGGACATAGGTAATCGGAATATCTGAATTGGGATTAACAATGGCATTCGAGGTCGTCGGTACGGCTAGATTGGAGTCGGTTAACGCAGAGCCACCAAAACGCGTCAGCGCCAGGTCGATTACTTCATGACGAACCACTCCGATCGATTTGGCAATGCGTTCTGCTGCAATTAACTCCGAGGAGTGACGCTGACCATAGCGAATTGAGAGGGCATAGGGCGCGTAACCCAATTGCTTTGCCAATGCCAAAATTGTCGTCGAGTCTAGCCCACCAGAAAACAAGATAACTGCAGGCGCTCCAGCGGTGCGGGGTGCAAATCCAGAAAAAGAAGAAAGTGAATTGACACGAGTCATGCTGCGCTTAAAAAAGCCAATTACTTCGTGCGCGGCAGCATTTGGCGGGCTTCTACCGCCACTTCAGAGTCGGGATAGCTTGCAATCAGATCGCCATACGTTTTACGAGCAGCTGTTTTATTGCCGCTCTCGAGTTGGCAGTTACCGAGCGTCAACATCGCTGCTGGAATGCGAGGGTGTTTTGGGTAGGCCTTGATGAGGGCCTGCAATTGGCTGATGGCTCCAGGATATTCTTTTAAGGCGTATTTAGTATTGCCCAGCCAGTAGAGTGCGAGCGGCAAATAGGGGCTGGCGTTGTATTTGCGTACAAAACTAGTAAAACCTGTATCGGCTTTTTTAAGTTGACCCGCCTGAAATGCGGCCAAGGCCTCATCGTAGGCTGCTTTTTCTCCAGGCTGGATCGTGCCGGTAACGCCTTCAATTTCAAGGGTGCGAGGCTCAAACTTACTTAAGCGCGTGTCTAAATCTTGGTAGTTGGTTTTTTGGCTGGCAATGAATTCTTCACTCTGTCGCTGGAGGTTCTCAATCTGACCGCGTAACTGGGCATTTTCTGATTTGAGTCGCTCAATTTGGCTTTGCAGCTCGAGCTGCGTACTTGCCAATGTCTTGCGCAAATCCAAAATGGCTTTGCGCGCCTCGTCATCAGAAAGAAGTGCCCAGGCAGATGTGGGTAGCACAAATAGAAAAGCAAGGGCGCTAGTTGACAGCGCCCTTCTTAAAGCAACATTCCATGTCATTGCAGGAATTCCAAATTACTTGGGAACGTAAACAATATCAGCGCGGCGATTTTCTGCATACGCTGCTTCAGTAGCACCTTCTGCTTTGGGCTTTTCTTTACCAAAACTGACGGCTTCCATCTGTGCATCGGAGACGCCCATTAAGGCCAGTGATTTGCGTACCGCATCGGAGCGACGTTGGCCCAGCGCTAGGTTGTATTCGGTTGTGCCACGATCATCGGTATTGCCTTGGATGATGATTTTTTGGGCCGTATTTTGCTTGAGAAAGCTCGCATGGGCTGACAACATCTTTTGGTATTTGCCATCCACCGTGAACTCGTCAAAACCAAAGTAGACGCTGCGCTCAAACAAAGGGCTTTTAGGGTCATTCCAAGGTTGGGAGCCAAATGCACCAGCTCCACCGCTACCACCAGCACCATTAACATCATCTAACTTCACTCCAGAAGAGCAAGCGGTTAAGAGAGCAACGAAGCCTAAGATCGCGAATCCAGCTGAACGCCGAGCAATGGAAATCATGGTTATAGTCCTTTTCAGTATGAGTGGTGGGCATTGATGACAATGCCACTATGACTCTATTATGCCCTCTCGTCCCTGAATTAGAAAGGGACTCTAATCCATGAAGGGCCCCCAGGAGGGCTGCCTGACATCAGACCCCGGAATACTCAATACCTGTTTTGATTGCCCGTCGACTGAAACGGCAGCGAGTACCCGCTTACCGCCAACCCGGGTGGAGTACAGGATGTAACGGCCATTGGCCGCAAAAGAGGGGGATTCATCATGAACGGTATCCGTTAGGGCGCGGGTCTCGCCAGTGGCTAAATTGAGGGTATGTACCCGAAAGCCACCACCTACATTGGCGATGTAAGCCATGAGCTTGCCGTCCGGCGATATCCGCGGTGAGGTCGCAAACGATTGTTTGAAGGTCACACGTCTAGCCCCTTCGACCCGCTCGCCATCCGCGCTCATGCGGTAGATTTGTGGATTGCCACCGCGGTCGCTGGTGAAATAAATCGAGCGACCATCGGGAGAGTACTGCGGCTCGGTATCGATCGTATTGCCTTGGGTGAGGCGACGTAAATTACTGCCATCCGCATTCATGGAATAAATCTGCGTATTGCCATCACGCGATAAGGCCAGCGCAACGGTCTGACCATTTGGTGACCATGCTGGCGCACTGTTATTGCCTTTTTGATTGGAGAGCGATACACGGCGACCGGTTGCCAGCTCATGAACATAGACAACGGGTTTACGATCTTCAAAGGAAACGTACGCTACTTTTTTTCCATCGGGAGACCACGATGGCGAAATAATCGGCTCGGCACTATTGAGGGCATTGCGAATATTCTGACCATCGGCATCCGAGATCACCAGGCGGTAGCGGTTGCCGTCTTTAATGACATAGGAGAGGCGCGTCGAGAAGATCCCGCGCTCACCCAGTAACTTATAAATGATGTCATCGGAAATCTTATGTGCGGCTTGGCGCAGATTGTCACTACTTGAGGTGATCAGCAAACCATCTAAGCTTTGCTGCTTCCGAATATCAAATAACTTGTAGCGAATTTCAAATTGAGTGGGGCCGGTTTGTTTTACAGAGCCCACAACCAAGGCATCAGCGCCGCGAGCTGACCACGCTTTGTAATTAGGCGTGCCTTCATCACTCTCACTGGCATTGCCGCTCTCAGTATTTTTAAAGTAACCACTGCGCGCTAAATTTTGACGAATGATTTCTGTCACGCTGGTAGGCAACTTCCCTTCGTCCTCAAAACGCATTACCGCAATAGGGTAGAGGGATTGACCTACACCCGTGATTTCAATATTCATTTGTGCGATAGCTGGGCTCAAAAAGCCCAGGGTCGCAATTAAGCCAATCAGAGGGCGCAGGAGTCGCAGGAGGAGTGTCCGCATGGAATTAATCCTTGGGTTTAAAAGTGAGTCTCATTTGACGCATGGGAATGATGCCATTGTCGTCTTTTGGAAAGGTTTCTGCACGATCCAGCGCCTGTAAAACCGCTTGGTCCCAGCTGGGAATGCCGCTGGAGGTGACCACGCTGCGCTTCAAGATCGCGCCATCGGGCGCAAGATCAACTAAGACCACTACGGCTGGATTGCCCGTTAGTGATTCAGGGTTAAACACAATCAGGGGCTTAATCTTGCGCCGCACTTTATCCGCATACGCTGGCGGTGCATTGCCGCCGCCGCCAACACTGCTGCCAACTTGACCACCGCTGCCGCCCTCAGCACCTGCGGCAGCGCGTAGTCTTGCGAGTTGATCGGCGCGCGCTTTTTCCGCAGCAGCGTTGGCCTTAATTTGTGCGGGGGTGAGTGCTTTTGCTTCCTCTGCTTTTTTAGGCTTCTCGGGCTCTTTGGCTTTTTCTTTCGGCGGCGTTACCTTGGCTGGCTTAGGCACTTCTTTCACTACCTCTTTTTTAGGAGGCTCTTTTTCTGCTGGTTTTTTCTTGACCGCAATATCGGCCACCTCTTCTTTCATGGGCGCCGGTGGTGGCGTTTCAGTGCGCTGGGCTACAGGGGTCGAATCCCATAGCTCAACCTCGACTCCCCCTGGGGCGCTGGTACGCCAATTAATGCCAATCGTGAACATTGCAATGAGCGCCAAATGCGCCAACATCGAATACGAGAAGGCGCGTGCGCTACTTTCGGTTTTGATTGGCTGTGCCCGTGAAAAAGGCGAGGGCCATTGTTGTGCGGTATTCATGGGTTCAGCATGTGCTGGGAGATACGTCCATGAAATTACTGGCTCTTAACAGCAAGACCAACCCGCTTGACGCCATTCTCTTTGAGTTTGGCCATCACATCCATGACGACTTCGTATTTCACCGACTTGTCGGCCGCTAGTACAACCGGTTGATCGGCGGACTTCTCAGCTTGGGTGCGGGCAAATGCACCGAGCTCCAAACGGCTGAGCGTTTGCGATGATTCACCTTCGCGCTTCACCGTAATATTCTCATTGGCATCCACCGATAAAAAGATGGGGGGCAGAGTTTGTGTTTTTGCGCCACCAACGGTAGGCAAATTAACGATGCCTGGATTAACGGATGCCGCCGTCGCCATAAAGATGATGAGCAAGACGAGCATCACATCGATATAAGGAACGACGTTGATGTCCGACATCGCGCGGCGGCGATTAGACCGAAAGGATGATCGACTGGATTGGGCCATTCGCTTAGTTATTCCTTAAGGCAAGCAATTAACGATGGGCAGCTTGGCGCTGCAGGATGTTGGTGAACTCTTCCATGAAGGTTTCAAACCGAATGGCTAAGCGATCGATTTCAGTCGCATTGCTGTTGTAAGCAACGACTGCCGGAATCGCCGCAAATAAACCAATGGCGGTAGCGACTAGGGCCTCAGCAATGCCAGGTGCAACCGCAGCCAAAGTAGCATTTTGAACATTGGCCAAGCCCTTAAACGCGTGCATGATGCCCCAAACGGTGCCAAATAAGCCGATGTAAGGGGATACTGAGCCCACGGAGGCCAGGAAGGGCAGATTGGCCTCCAAGAGATCCATCTCACGTTGGTAGGTCGCCTTCATGGCGCGGCGCGCTGCATCAATTTCACGTGCTTTGGAGAACTCCAGCATGCCACCCGCAAAAATACGCTCCATTACAGCTGAGCTGCGGTTATTGCGCTGCGCAGCCTCTAAGAGGGTATTGAGGTCGCCGCCAGACCAAAAGTCACGCTCAAAGCGTTCGGTATCGCGTCGTACGCCCCGCAGGGTCGATCCTTTCTTAAAAATCACGGTCCAAGATGCAATTGACATGGTGATGAGGATCAGCATGACCAGCTGGACGATCAAACTGGCATTGAGAATAAGGGATAAAAAGGAGAGGTCTTCGGTCGGGTTCATAGGTGTTTTGTATTATGTAGGTTGATTTTATCTAACCAATCCAACTAAATCAGGATTATCGCTATGTTTGACCGCCAAAACACCCTTGCCAAGACCGATTCCGAACTCTGGGCCGCAATTCAGAATGAAAATCGCCGCCAAGAAGACCACATTGAGCTGATTGCTTCTGAGAATTACACTTCGCCCGCCGTAATGCAGGCGCAAGGCTCCCAGTTGACCAATAAGTATGCTGAGGGCTACCCAGGCAAGCGTTATTACGGTGGCTGTGAGTTTGTGGATGTCGCCGAGCAACTGGCGATTGATCGCGTAAAGACCTTATTTGGTGCTGAGGCGGCCAACGTGCAGCCCCATTGCGGCGCCTCTGCCAACCAAGCCGTTTTCTTAGCCTTCTTAAAGCCAGGCGATACCTTCATGGGCATGAGCTTGGCCGAAGGTGGTCACCTGACTCACGGTATGGCACTCAATCTGAGTGGCAAGTGGTTTAACCCGATCTCCTATGGACTTGATCAAAACGAAGCCATTGATTACGAGCAAATGGAGCGTTTGGCACGCGAGCACAAGCCAAAGTTAATCATTGCCGGCGCATCGGCATATTCGCTTCACATCGACTTTGAGCGCTTTGCCAAAGTCGCCAAAGAAGTTGGCGCCATCTTCATGGTCGATATGGCCCACTACTCCGGTTTGATTGCTGCTGGCGTCTATCCCAATCCAGTACCGCACGCCGACATCGTTACCTCAACCACCCACAAGAGTTTGCGTGGCCCCCGCGGCGGCATCATTTTGATGAAGGCTGAGCATGAGAAAGCCATTAACTCTGCCGTCTTCCCAGGCTTGCAAGGCGGCCCGTTGATGCATGTGATTGCTGCTAAAGCAACTGCATTTAAAGAGGCCTTGGAGCCTGGCTTTAAGGACTACCAAAAGCAGGTGATTGCCAATGCACAAGCCTTAGCCAATACATTAATTGAGCGTGGCTTACGGATTGTTTCAGGTCGCACTGAGTCACATGTCATGTTGGTTGATTTGCGTAGCAAAAACATGACGGGCAAAGAGGCGGAAAAAGTATTGGGTGATGCACACATTACCTGCAATAAAAACGGCATTCCCAATGACCCACAAAAACCGATGGTAACGAGCGGTATCCGCTTAGGTTCACCGGCGATGACCACCCGCGGATTTAAAGAAGCCGAATCGATTCAGGTGGGTCACTTTATTGCTGATGTACTCGACAACCCAAATGATGCGGCGAACATTGAGAAAGTCAAAGCCCAAGTGCATGCTCTAACGAAGCGCTTCCCGGTTTACGGAAACTGATTCGTGCGCTGCCCTTTTTGTCACGGCGAGGACACCCAGGTAATGGATACCCGGGTGTCAGACGAGGGCGATACCACGCGCCGCCGCCGACGCTGTACCAGCTGTGACAAACGCTTTACCACCTATGAACGCGCTGAGCTGACATTTCCGGCGATCGTCAAAAAGAATGGCAGCCGGGTTGATTACAGCCATGACAAGTTAGCGAGCTCGATCAAGCTCGCTCTGCGTAAGCGTCCGGTATCGTCTGATTTAGTGGATGAAGCGATTGCTAGTATTGAAGAAAAGCTGGTGGCAACGGGCGAGAAAGAAATTGCCAGCGACCGCGTTGGTGAGCTCGTGATGCGTGAGCTTAAGCGCCTGGATAAAGTCGCCTACATTCGGTTTGCGTCGGTCTATCGTAGCTTTGCCGATATCGAATCGTTTGAGAGTGCGCTGAAAGAATTGAAGTAGGGAAAAGCTGGACGATACATTAGCGCAGTACCCATACCCCGGATTTGCGAATTGCCTCGTGCATGGCATCTGGAGCTAAATCAATATCGCCAGGCCAACTGACTGCACCACCATTAATTCTGACTTGGTTAAAGAAGTTTGGATTTTGAAGTGAAGTAAAAACGCCAGTCAGGTGGGTTGGTTCAAACACCACACGACCGCGGGTGCCGTCGGCAAAGACTACCTCTAACTGTAGAGGGCCGACAACTTTAACCTGATTTACATCCCAATCCATAGCAATCTCACTTTAGTGGTTCTATGTATTTTGGCTGCTGTTTAGACATACATAGATCCCAATCTTCTAGTAGCTCAAGTTGATGATTATGGGCCCAATCTAACACCAAATCGTGAGCCCGTCTAGGAAGTGCGCCACTCAAAATGGATAGGGTCTTAATATCGATTATGGCCTTGTATTCACCGTATTCAGCATGAAAATGAGGAGGCGCGTGATCATTGAAAAACATTCGAATGAGGATGCCATAAAAACTGCTGATTGTTGGCATATAAACCTTTCTAAGAATCAACCCTCCATTTTAGAGAATGCACTTGTGCGTGCAATAAGTTGATTCGATAGAACGGCTATTGCTTACGACACATATAAAACTTTTATAAATTTTTTTATATTTACTTCAATACTGCAAAGATCGAATTCGTAATGTCGTCCACAGTGCCTGTGCCACTGACCTTGCGATAAGCAGGCGCCTTCACCTTCGCAGAATCACCGCTAGCGGCCCAGCTAGAGTAGTACTCCACTAATGGGCGGGTTTGATCGGTGTAGACCTGCAGGCGCTTGCGTACGGTTTCTTCTTTGTCGTCATCCCGCTGAATTAAAGGCTCACCCGTGACATCGTCTTTGCCTTCTACTTTGGGCGGATTAAATTTAATGTGGTAGCTGCGACCTGAGGCAGGATGAACGCGGCGACCACTCATGCGATCAATGATGGCATCAAAGGGGACATCAATTTCAAGTACAAAGTCGATTGGCACAGCCGCATCTTTCATGGCTTGTGCTTGGGGGATAGTGCGTGGAAAGCCATCAAATAAATAGCCATGATTGCAATCGGATTCTTTGAGGCGGTCTTTCACCAAACCAATGATGATGTCGTCAGAAACGAGGCCTCCTGAGTCCATAATCTTTTTTGCAGCAACGCCGAGGGGCGTACCCGCTTTGACTGCGGCACGCAGCATATCGCCCGTCGAAATTTGCGGAATACCAAACTTCTCACAAATAAACTGAGCTTGTGTTCCTTTGCCGGCGCCTGGTGCGCCCAATAGGATTAACCGCATTGTTATTCTCCCCTCAATTCGTCATTGTCCCGTATTTTGTAAGCCTATTGGCCGGAACTTTCCTAGGATTATCCCCGAGATGCAAAAGCGAGCCGCACACGCTCTAAATCCGCCTCAGTATCGACCCCGGCAGGAGGTACATCCGCCGTAATATGAACCTGAATGCGATAGCCATGCCATAGGGCGCGCAGCTGCTCGAGTGACTCTGCCTGTTCTGGCGGCGCTGGGTCGAGGCGGGCATAGGCCTCTAGAAAGCTCGCCCGGTAGGCGTAAATCCCCAAATGCCGCAGGTATGGGGGTTTAGTAATTGCTGCATCGCGTTCAAATGGAATAACCGAGCGCGAAAAGTACATGGCCTCATTGTGGCGATTGAGTACCACCTTCACCACATTGGGATTATTGATTTCTGTTGGATCAGTGATGGGCGTCGCCACTGTGGCGATCGCGCATTGCGGGTGAGCTGCTAATGCCAGTGCAACCTGATTAATCAGCTCTGGCGGAATCAACGGTTCATCGCCTTGCACATTCACAATCAATGCATCGCCAGGCAACTTTAACAATTGCGCAACTTCAGCAATTCGATCGGTACCGGTAGGGTGATCGGCTTGCGTGAGGAGGCACTCGATCCGATGGGCATCGCATACTGCCTGAATTTCCCCTGAATCAGTTGCCACAATCACGCTCTGTGCGCCAGAGCGTTTTGCCTGCTCAGCAACGCGGACAACCATGGGCTTGCCGGCGATATCCGCCAGGGGTTTGCGGGGAAGGCGGGTAGAGCCTAAGCGTGCCGGAATGACAACGCTAAATTCGGGGAGGGTGAGTGTGTTCAAAATCGATTAACTTACAAGGCCTGTATTTCTTCAGGCGTTAAGGTGCGCGCTTCATCCACTAGCATCACCGGAATGCCATCCCGAATCGGGTAAGCAAGCTTATCAATTCTGCAGATTAATTCATGCTGCTGCTCGTCTAAGTGCAAGCCGCTTTTACACAAAGGGCAAACCAAAATACTAAGTAAACGCTTATCCATCTTTTTTCCCTCTAGGCTCGCTGTGCATCGCATTCGGATCCGGTCTTTGGAGAATCGACTCAACCCAATTCATCAGTGCATTCGGTAGGGTGAGTTGCATCGGCACAACCCAAATACGCTGATCATCAATATGAGCGCATTTTACGGCATCCTTTTCGGTGATCAAGATGCACTTCGCATCCAGCGTATTAAGCAGGGCGACATCAATCTGCCCATGATCCGGCAATGCAATGCCTTTCAATGGCGCAGCAGGGTATGGAAGATGAGATTGAATGCCATCAAAAAATCGCTGGGGGTTACCAATCGCAGCAATTGCAGTGATTGGTGCACTGCTGTTCTGTGCCAATAGGATCTCAAGTGAAATAGCTTGGCTGGGCTCATGCAGAGGATAGGCAAACGCTAAGGTGGGTGCGAGTGTAAATGCAGGGCGGTCAGCAATGTAATGCAATCCATCGGCAACATCAGTGGGGCTATCAGCGCCTTGACTGCTCCCAGTGACTAAGGTGATGTCACGATCCCGATCAGCAGGCTCACGCAAGGGGCCGGCCGGTAACAAAAAGCCATTACCTTCACCGCGGTGATCGCGTACGATGATTTCAATATCACGGCCGCCTTCGCGCGCTGGCCAACGGATCAGGTCTTGATGTTGTAAGCCATCGTCGCTGATGATGATGTTGACTTCGGGGTTGGCATTAAGGAGCGCACGAATGCTCTTGCGGCGCTCTGGGCATACCCAAATGGGTATTGCGTCTTGCGTACGCTGTGCCATCAGCACGGGTTCATCGCCAACCACGACGGGATCTGATTTGCTGCTGACCTCGATTGGATTCGATTGCTTCGAGTGGCTGCGACCACCATAGCCCCGGCTGATGATGCCCGGATAAAAACCACGGGCACGCAGACGCTCAGCGAGCGCAATGACGATCGGGGTTTTGCCTGTGCCACCGACGCGCAGATTGCCAACAATAATGATGGGTACTGAAAATGGTTTTCCTACTCCAATGCCGAGATCGCGCAGGGCATTTTTGCTCGCCACAAATAGACCAACTACTTTGGATAGAGGCCACAGAAGCCAGCTTAGGAAGCCACGCCGCTCCCAAAAGGCGGGCGCTGATCGACCCTGGATTGGCGCCTTATGCACGGTTAAAAGACCGCATTATTTGCTGCCTTGACTACTAAAGACGACATTAGGGAGATTCGCATCGCGCGCTGCTTCCAGTGCGCGCATCACTGCCTGATGAGGTGCCCTGGCATCGGCATCGATATTCACTTGTGGACTATTTTCTAGGCTGCTCTGTGCCGATGGATTAGCGATTTTGCCAAGGGATACGGCCAATTGGCTGCGATCGATGACCTTGCCGTTGAGGGCGTAGCGACCATCGCGGCTCACAGTGATGGTAATGGACTGCGGCTTGATCGACGTATCCGAACCGCTGGCAGTCGGCAATGTAATCGCCAGTTCGTTGTAGCGCGTAAAGGTGGTTGAAACCATGAGGAAAATTAAGACCACTAGCAACACATCAATAAATGCAATGAGATTGATTTCTGGCTCGGCACGGGCAAACCGATTAGCATTCCGTAGCGAACCGATATTGACTCGCTGACCGCTTAAGCGTTGCGCAATCCAGCTCATGTATTTTCAGGATAGAGTTTTTTAAACAGCTGGCGCGCCAACTCTTCGCACTCCCGCTGGCGTTGATCAGCCAAGGCACGTAAGCCACGCCAACCGGCATAGGCCGGTATCGCAATCAAGAGTCCAAATGCGGTGTTGTAGAGCGCAATCGAAATGCCGTTTGCCAACTGCTGCGGGTTACCGCCGCTACCAGTCACTATTCCTTGGCTACCAAAAATTTCAATCATGCCAACCACGGTGCCAAATAAGCCGAGGAGCGGGGCAAGGGTTGCAATCGTGGCAAGGGCTCCAAGATAGCGTTCCAACTTAATCCAAGTGGTGTCTGCGAGTACTGCAAGCTCTTCGATTGCCTGCCCGGCTGAATGCCCTGCCTGTTTTTCAGAAAGAATGGAGGCGAGGAGCGTGCCGATGACGGAGTTTTGGCGCAGATCCTGAATTAAGCCAGTTGGAGCTGCTTTACCGCTTGCTAATCCCTCGGCTATGCCAAAAGCAACTTCCAGGTCAGCCTGTGGGGCAATGTGCCTCTGACGCAGATACCAACTTCGCTCCATCAGAATGGCGAGGCCAACAATGGAGAGGGCTAATAGGGGCCAAATGGGCCAACCGGCAGACAGTAAGATGGTGTACATAAGATCAGTACTTTAGCTGAAATGAAATGGGCTTCCAGGTGGACAGGGATTGCTAGAAGCTTGATATTTTTCAAAAAATTTGGCTTTGGCGGGGTTTTGCTTGGGCTGTGGATAACTCTGTGCAAAACTTTTGACCCTATTTGCTGTAAGTCCTTGATTTGTGGTGTAGCACCCCAAACAATGGCAGTAAACTGAGCTGAACCTAAAATAATTTATATATATGAATCAATATCTTATGATGCAAGTGTCAGATTTATACGACGTTATGGGTCAGCAAACACTTACTTCTTAATTGAGCCCGATAATGCCATTCAAGACTGTGGATATGTATTAGGCCTATCCAGTAAAACCCTATTTATTCACCAAAATCGACCCCTAGAAAATGCCTGAAATACCGAACCCCATTCTGAGTGTTGGCGATCTAAACCGCGCCATTGCAAGCTCCTTACAGGACCAGTTTGATTCCGTCTGGGTTAGCGGTGAGGTATCGAACTTTAAGGCCTATGACAGCGGGCACTGGTACTTCTCCTTAAAAGACGAGGAGGGGCAGATTCGCTGCGTGATGTTCCGGGGCAAAAATGCCCAAGTGGGCTTTATGCCCCAATCGGGGGATTTGGTAGAGGTTGGAGCCAGTCTCGGCTTATATGTTCCGCGTGGGGATGTCCAGTTAACCGTCCAGGTGATGCGCCGCGCAGGTACGGGTGGGCTATATGAGGCCTTTTTAAAGCTCAAAGCTAAGTTAGCCAAAGAGGGCTTATTCGAAGCAGAGCGAAAGCGCCCCATTCCTACGCACCCCCGTGCGATTGGTATCGTCACCTCGCCGCAGGCAGCAGCATTAAAGGATGTCCTGAGTACCTTAGGTCGCAGAGCGCCACACATTCCGATTGTGATTTACCCCACCTTAGTGCAGGGCCCAGAAGCACCCCTCACCATTATCGCGGCACTCGAACAGGCTAATCGGGAGGCGGTAGTGGATGTGATTCTGCTTGTGCGGGGTGGCGGCAGTATCGAAGATTTGTGGGCATTCAATCATGAGCAGTTGGCCTACGCTATTGCAGAATCCACGTTGCCGATCGTCTGCGGCGTAGGGCATGAAACCGACACCACGATTGCAGATTTTGTTGCCGACTTGCGCGCACCCACGCCGACCGGCGCAGCTGAGATGGCCGCGCCGCGCCGCGATCAATTGCTAGCCGAGTTGGCTAGTTTCAAGCAGGGCATGACGCAAGCTGTAGAGCGGCGACTCGAGCGCGAGGCCCAGACACTCGATCAATTTGCGCTGCGTTTAAATCATGCCATGCCCAATCCCGAGCGGATGCGCGAGCAGATTCAGAATCTTCGGCAGCGCCTCGGACAATCGTGGATGGTGCGAACCCAATACTGGCAGCGGCATCAGCAGCATCTTGCCGCGCAGTTAGAGGCACTCAGTCCGCAGCGTACTTTGGAGCGGGGTTATGCGGTGATTTTGCAAGAGGGCGCGGGCGCAGTGCGTAAGCCAGATCAGCTGCTGGCTCAGCACGATTACCGCATTCAGTTGGCAGAAGGCAGTGCGGAAGTTACGCTAGCTAAGGTGAAGCCTCAGTAACGAATCGGCTCAATCGCAAGAGTAACGCCAAAGGTATCTTGCACTTTGTCTTGAATGGTTTTTGCTAAGGCTAAGACCGAATCGGCACTGCCGCCACCATGATTGACGAGGACTAAGGCTTGGTGTTGATAAACGCCCACAGCGCCAGCGCGTAAGCCTTTAAAGCCGCAGTGATCAATCATCCAGCCTGCAGCTAATTTGCGCTTTCCCTCCTGTTCATTTCCTTCAGGGTAGGACACCAATTCAGGGAATTGCTTCAGTAATGCCAAGTACTGCGCCTTCTCCACAATCGGATTTTGAAAGAAGCTACCGGCATTGCCGATCAATTTTGGATCGGGTAGTTTGCGATTACGAATCTTGCATACCGCCACCATGACCTCTTCCGCTGTTGGTACATGGCGATTTACAAAGGCAGCAGCCAAATCGGCATAACGTAAACGGGGACTCCACGCAGCGGGCAAGTAAAAATGCACGCGCGTAATGATGTATCGATTGGGATGGGCTTTAAAAATACTGTTGCGATACGTGAATGCGCATTCACTCGCCAGCAAATTGACCAGGGTTTTGGAATGGCAATCGTAAGCTTCGATCGATTGGATGTATTCACCGACCTCAACGCCATAAGCGCCAATATTCTGAATCGGCGCAGCGCCCACCGTACCAGGAATTAGCGCGAGATTTTCTAGGCCAGGCAGGCTGTGATCGAGCGTCCAAATCACAAAGTCATGCCAGTTCACGCCAGCCCCAACCGACACTACAGCACCGCGTTCATCCTGCTGCGTGATCGCCTGCCCGGCAATATCCATGAGTAAGGTCACGCCGGATAGTGTTGGTGGCAAGACCACATTGCTACCGCCGCCCAGTACACGCCAGGGTAGGTTTGCTGCCTTAATTGCTTCCATCACAGCCCCAATGTGCTCAGCATCGGTAATGGAATAGGCTTGCTCAGCAAGAACGTCAAATCCAAAGCTATTGCGCGCTCTTAAAGAAACGTCAGGCAGCATCACTGGAATCACGGAGGGCGGGGCCGTTTTGGGTGAGGAAGGCGCATTTGGGGCGGAGTTCATGCCACAATCTTATTCGTCTTCCGTAATTTTGAGTAAATAGGAGCAATAAATGCCAACATTTGACGTAGTGTGCGAGCCAAATATGGTGGAATTAAAGAACGCCATTGAACAGGCCAATAAAGAGATCTCTACCCGCTTCGACTTTAAGGGATCAGATTCCAGGGTCGAGCTCAAAGAAGAGCTACTCATTTTATTTGCAGACGATGACTTTAAATTAGGTCAAGTGCGCGATGTCCTGATTAATAAAATGGCTAAACGCAACGTTGACGTACGCTACCTCAAAGACGACAAGCTGGAAACGATTGGCGGCGATAAGCGCAAGCAAAGCATGAAGATTCAAAAAGGTGTGACTTCGGATTTATCGAAAAAAATTGTGCGCATCATCAAAGACAGCAAGATAAAAGTGCAAGCCAGTATTCAGGGGGACGCGGTACGCGTTACCGGTGGCAAGCGGGATGATCTGCAAGCAGTGATGGCATTGCTGCGCAAAGATGTTAGCGAAGCACCATTGGGTTTTGATAACTTTAGGGATTAAGAGTTCTATGCAAGCATTGCCGAATAGCCCTCTGAGTTGGGTAGATATGCAAACCCATGAAGAAGTATTCGGCCACCTAAAAAATACCCGCTTCTCAGCAGAGCAAGCGGCAGAGTATCTAGAGGTATCTCTACCAACCTTACGCCGCTATGTTCAATCTGGTAGGCTTAAGCCGTCGCATATTGTGGGCCGTAGTCAGCTATTTTCAACCGCTGATCTCAGACGATTAAAAATTAAGCGAGCTTAGTCCTTTGATGGCATCGATATCGAATGCAACAGCTGATGCCGATTCTAAGTTACGCGCTATTTCGCCGGCAACACAAGAAGCAATTGAGCGATTCTGCGATGCCTGCTGGCTAGAAGACGGCCTCGCCAAAAACAGCCTCGCTGCCTATCGACGGGATTTGCTTTTACTAGCCCACTGGTTGCAACAGGAGCGCGGCATCGATTTATATGCCGCCACCGAAACTGAATTAACAGCATATATTGCATGCCGTCGAACAGATAAAGCGACTACTGCCAATCGACGCCTCACGGTGTTTAAACGGTTTTATCGCCACGCCTTACGTCACCAGTGGGTAAAGCGGGATCCGTGCATGACCTTGCGTGCCGCCAAACAGGCGCAGCGCTTTCCGAAGACCTTAAGCGAAGATCAAGTCACCCGCTTAATCCAGGCGCCCGACATCGAAACCCCCTTGGGTTTGCGCGATCGCACTATGTTGGAATTGATGTACGCCAGTGGCCTACGCGTTTCCGAAATCGTTAGCCTGAAAACCGTGGCCATCAGCCTCAATGAAGGCATCGTGCGCATCGTGAATGGCAAGGGTGGCAAAGAACGGCTAGTACCTTTTGGTGGCGAAGCAGGAGAATGGTTGCGTAAATACCTTGGAGAAACGCGGGCAACCCTATTGGCCGGCAAAACTTCCGATGCGGTATTTATTGGTCGGCATACCGGTGGCGCTCTCACCCGCCAAGCATTTTGGGCTTTGATTAAGCGCTATGCTGCAATCGCGCAAATTCCGGTAGCACTGTCACCGCATACCCTGCGCCATGCCTTTGCCACGCATTTACTCAACCACGGCGCCGATCTGAGGGTGGTGCAGTTACTGCTGGGTCATGCCGATATATCGACTACGCAGATTTATACTCACGTAGCGCGAGAGCGGCTCAAATCCATTCATCAGCACCATCACCCCAGAGGCTAGTCAATCTAGTCCCTATCTGGGGTCAAGCAGTCCCTGGTTTTAAAACCATTTAGGAATAATGATTAAGATAGCGTTATGACTTGGCTGTTAATCCCCTTCGCATATCTCATTGGCTCGATTTCATTTGCGGTCGTTGTAAGTAAATGCATGCGCTTGCCCGATCCTTACTCCTATGGATCCGGAAATCCTGGCGCAACCAATGTGCTGCGCACGGGTAATAAGCGCGCTGCAGTACTGACATTGCTTGGCGATGCCCTTAAAGGGTTTGTGGCAGTGATCCTGGCTCGTTTGGTATTGGGTGAGGCGATGGTGACCCAAGGCGCAGCTGCGTGGATTTTCTGCGGCGTAGTGATTGCTGTTTTCTTGGGGCATCTGTATCCCTTGTTTCATGGATTCAAGGGAGGCAAGGGAGTTGCAACCGCCTGCGGAATTTTATTTGGCATTAATTTGACGCTGGGCCTAGCAACTTTGGCAACCTGGTTGATTGTGGCTTTCTTTTTGCGCTACTCCTCACTCGCTGCCTTGGCTGCCGCTGTCTTCGGTCCAATTTATTTTGTTTTCTTGTTCGGTTTTCAGCCGATGGCAATTGCCCTTAGCGTAGTTTGTACTTTACTGATCTGGCGTCATCGGAGCAACATTCGCAATTTAATGAATGGTACTGAGATGCGCATTGGCAAGAAAAAAACAACACCACCAACCCCCGCGGAGAAAGTGGAATGACCATCGCATTTGCATGCGTGTTGATTGCAGGCTTACTGCCGATCGTAGCGGCAGGCATTGCTAAGTTCGGCTTTAAAGATTTTGATAACAGTAATCCGCGTCAATGGTTGGCAAAGCAAACTGGTTTTCGGGCGCGCGCCAATGCAGCGCAAGCCAATACCTTTGAATCGATCCCTTTCTTTTTTGCTGCAATCGCAATAGCAGCGATTACACAAGCGCCGCAAGAGCGTATTGATTTTCTGGCAGTCATTTACGTGTTAGCACGGATTGCTTTCATTGTTTGCTACGTTGCTGACTGGCCTAAATTGCGCACTGCCGTTTGGACTGTAGCGCTAGCAGCAATCATTGCTATCTTTTTCCAGATTTAACCCTGGCCTGTGAAGGTAATCATTTTTGATTACCATTCATGAATTCATTAACGTACCTAAACATCCTATGCCCGCCACCAAAACCAGCACCCGCAAGAGCAGTAGCCCCCTAAAGGTAGCAAAGAAAGTCGTGGCACCAAAGCCCGCCGTAAAGAAGCCGACACAGTCCAAGGCCGAGGATGGCGTGCCGCTGTCGACCATTATTCGTCGTCGCATACAGGCAAAGAAAGCCCGCTTTCATGCCAACGACAATATTTCCCAGTTCATTGAGCCAGGTGATTTAGAGGGTTTGGTCGATGAGGTCGCAGTGAAGATGCAAGCCGTTTTAGAAAGCTTGGTGATTGATACGGAGAGTGACCACAATACCCGTAACACTAGCCAGCGCGTTGCCAAAATGTTTGTCAATGAAGTGTTTAATGGCCGTTACGTTGAGCAACCATCACTCACAAAATTCCCAAACGTTAGTCACCTTAACGAACTTATGATCATTGGCCCGATTACGGTTCGCAGCGCCTGCTCGCATCACCTCTGCCCCATCATGGGCCGTGTCTGGATTGGGGTGTTGCCGAGCAAAGAATCGGCACTGATTGGCCTATCGAAATACTCACGCCTTACAGAGTGGGTGATGTGCCGTCCCCAAATTCAGGAAGAAGCCGTGGTGCACCTTGCTGATATGCTCGAGAAAAAGATTCGCCCTGTTGGGGTTGCGATTGTGATGGATGCAGATCACTTTTGCATGCAGTGGCGCGGAGTGAAAGATCGCGATTCGAAGATGGTGAATAGCGTTATGCGCGGCGCCTTCTTAAAAGACGCCAACTTGCGCCGGGAGTTTTTGGCGCTAATGGACCGCCGCTAAAAAGGGTGTGCTAGGGCTGTTTTCAAATTGAGAACGGTTCTCAATCAAATAGTCATATAAATCAGATACTTAAAGCTGTATTCCAGCATATGGCCCATCTGTTTTATGATTCAGACAGAATTATTTGCATTGTTAATTGTTCCGCGTACCACCCTTTGGAGAATGTATGAAAACTAGTCGTCGCCAATTTATGATCATGTCCGCTGCCGGTGCTTGCAGCATTGCGCTCAGCAATACTGTTCAGGCTCAAGCCATGGTTGCTGAAACCGATCCACAAGCTGCTGCCCTCGGTTATGTAGCAGATGCAACTAAAGTAAACAAAGCCAAGTTTCCTAAGTACGCAGCTGGTCAAGTTTGCTCTAACTGTGCTCTATATCAAGGCTCTGGCCCTACTGGTGGTTGCAGCCTGTTTGGTGCCAAAAAAGTGGCTGGCGCAGGCTGGTGCTCTGCATGGGCTAAGAAGGCTTAATTTCTAGTCAGCAGTTTTTGAATTAGGCAATGGCCATCTTCGGATGGCCATTTTTATTTTGGGTTAGTCGTACACCCCAAACTCGACGCCTTCCTATTTCCTGAGGAGGAAATAAAAGCAGCCGGCAATAAGGTATTGAGAGCACAAAAGAAAAAGGCTGCCGAGGCAGCCTTTTTCAATCACGGCAAATGCAATTACACGTTTGCTAAGTGCGCTTCCAAAGTCTTGGTGAACTTGTTTGCGTGGCTACGCTCAGCCTTCGCTAAAGTCTCAAACCAGTCAGCGATTTCGTCAAAGCCTTCGTCGCGTGCTGTCTTAGCCATACCTGGGTACATGTCGGTGTACTCATGTGTCTCACCTGCGATAGCGGACTTGAGTGCATCTTCAACAGTCTTTGCTGGCAAGCCAGTTTCTGGATCGCCGCTACCACCAGCAATCAAATACTCCATGTGACCATGGGCGTGACCTGTTTCACCTTCAGCGGTGGAACGGAAAACAGCAGCTACGTCGTTTGCACCAGCAACGTCAGCCATGTTTGCGAAATACAAATAACGGCGATTGGCTTTGGATTCGCCAGCGAATGCGGCCTTCAAGGACTCTTCAGTCTTTGTGCCTTTTACAGTTTTGCTCATTTAAGGGCTCCTTGTTTTCAGTTAAATCAAAATGGAGGCGATGCATTTCAATCAAAGACTGAAGCGATCGCCACAGACAAATTATGCGGATCTTTGGGCTCTAAATAATCGTATTTTTGTATTAGAGTGATAGTTAAAAACAACCAAATTTGTCTTTCTGATTAACTTAATAAATGCGACATCATTTTAAGTTAGTAAATACTTACAAATATTGAGTGCAAAAAACCCTCTCAACCCATTGTTTTTATTAAAATATTACTAGATAAGGGTTGATAGGCTTACTTTGCCTTCAGGGCTGCGATCGATGCAGCGCAATCCCGAATGCCGTAGTTGTAAAACTTGCCTGCATTCTCCTTTTTAAGGGACTGGGCGCATTCCGTAACGGAATTGCGTAAATTAATTGCGGGAACAGTGCTGGTGGCCATATCAAACTCCAAAGTAGATAAACAAAAAGAACATCAAGTCAAAATACCAGTTTGATGTAACTTAACTGATCCTACAGCATAAAATAAACAGAAAAGGTGGTCAAAAGTAATGAAAACCCCCTTTGTGTCGTAAGTAAGTTGAGCGCCGTTATTGGCCTTCAGCGAATCCCACCCTTCAGTGAGCTAGGAAAATCCCCATGAAAAAAACAGACTTATACAAAAACCTGGGCTTATCCGTAGCACATAAGATGAAAAATGCTGCCAAAGTAAAGGGCCCTGGATCAGGGGCGCAGGCCAAAACCAAACAACAGCTGGCCGATGAGCTAGTAAAGGCTAATCCGCTATTGGCTGCATTCTCTGGCAAGCCAAAATCAAAGCCGCCGAATGAAGCCTGAAGGATCTCAGTATTGGTTGATTGATGGTTTGAAAGTGTTTGCTGCGCAGATTATTGTTTTGCACCACTGCGTTAGTTATGGTCAATTGGCTTTAGCAGCTTCGCTCCAGTTGCCCCATCTCAGTAGTATCTTATTTGATTACGGCAGGTATGCCGTTCAAGTATTTTTAGTGATGGCGGGCTACCTCGCAGCGCAGTCTGCTGAAAAAGCCGTTGCGATAAGCCATGCGCATTCAAAGGTAAGTGGATCTCGATTAGTAGCGCAACTGGCGATTCGTCGCTACTTGCGTTTGGTTGGACCGTATATCGTTGCTTTATTGATCACCATGGTGTGTGCGGCACTGGCACGCCAATGGTCTGCAGACGAGTACATTGGTCAGCCCGAAACCATCCCCCAAGTTTTGGCGCACCTATTTTTATTGCAAGGCGTGATGGGGTATGAGTCTATCTCGGCAGGGGTTTGGTATGTGGCAATTGATTGGCAGCTTTTTACAGCGCTGGCGGTGATCTATGCGGTGTTTCAGCGGCAGATGGTGCGTATCGGTATCGTATCTATGTTGATTGTGGCATCGCTCTTATACTTCAATCGCCATGCTAGTTTTGAAGATAGCTTCATTTACTTTATCGGCGCCTATGGATTAGGCATCCTGGCATATTGGGCTGGTAGCCTGAATGCAATGCAGAAAAGCGTCAATCATGTCAGCGCAAAAAAGGTACTAATAGCGATTACCATCATTTTGCTTCTCTCTGCGCTGCATTCAGTTTGGCTGCGTAATTATCTTGCGCTCGGCATTGCATTTTTATTGCTGTATGCAGGGAATAGAACCTACTCACATCCGCAAGCGTGGCTTGCCAGTGCAATGCAATGGGCGAGCGCTCGGGCGTATTGTGCTTTCTTAATACACTTTGCATTCATCCTCTTGGCCAACACTGCACTCATTGCATTGGGTGTGCAAAGCCCAGCAGTAGCTGTCGCTGCCATCGGGCTTGTGTCTGTGCTGAGCTGGATTGCAGCAAACTATTTATACCGCTTGGTAGAGTTGCCCATTGGGCGCTGGCGTCCTGCCGCTTTATTTTCCTAATCAACACATCGCGCAATAAGATAGGAAGCGGAGATAGGAAGCGGCCTGAATCGTTACTAGGGTGTCTTTAAAACAGCATGGGAGACGATGCCATGGCTTTCTAATCTATCCCTGCCGCCTAAGCATTCAATTTCCAAGAGGCAGATCGATGCAATGGCATGAGCCCCGACTTGCTTAACCAGTTGAGAGGCGGCAATGAGTGTGCCACCGGTTGCCAACACATCATCAATCAACAGCGCCCGCGAGCCAGTAGGCAAGGATGTGCTTTGGATTTCCAGTGCGTCCGATCCGTACTCCAAGCCATATGACTCTCGGTGACTGGCCAGCGGCAGCTTATTGGGCTTGCGGACCAGCACCAGGCTTTTTTGGTTGTGCAGTGCAAGTGCTGAGGCAAACACAAATCCCCGCGATTCGACCCCAACGATGTGGCTGTAGTCAAACTGCTGAGCAATGGCGGCCATGTGCCGGATGGCCTCGGCAAAGGCAGCTGGATCGCCCAGTAGTGGGGAAATATCCCGAAACTGAATGCCTGGCTTTGGAAAGTCAGCGATGGTTGGCAGATAATCGAGTAATTGCATTGGCTGGGTTTTCATGAATTTAGTGTCACCATTGGTCTGCGCTGCGTATTGCTTCTGAGATAACAACTACATAAGGTTTATGTTGAGATGAGTCATCCTTTCGTCATTATTACCGCTTTAGAGAATGAGCTCGATCCAAAACGCCTCCCGCCAGAAACTGCAGTGGTTTATACCGGGATTGGAAAAGTAAACGCTGCAATTGCAACCTTTAAGGCAATCCAAACCTATAGTCCACGGGAGATCATTAATTTTGGTACCGTAGGGCGAATTAACCCGGCTGTGAATGGCTTGCTCGACATTGGTAAGGTCGTGCAGAGGGATGTTTTTGCAGAACCCTTGGCTCCACGTGGAGAGGTACCATTTTCTAAGCGCCCGAATGCCTACCTATCCGATGGCGGTGTTTATGTGTGCGGCTCTGGTGATAGTTTTGTAACGGAAACTGACCCATGGCTAATTGCACAAGCCATTGATGTGGTGGATATGGAACTCTTTGCCATTGCCGCAGTGGCGCACGATGCTGCTATTCCATGGCGCTCATTCAAATACATTACGGATGATGCCGATGCTTCCGCTGGCGCCGATTGGCATACAGGCGTGCAACATGGCGAAGAACTCTTCTTGGAACAACTGCGCAGGGTAATGGAGCGGTAAATCCGGTGCTTCTTTGTTCTGTGGGTTAGCGCATGCCCGGAAACACCTGATGCGATATCGGTTTGCCATTCGGGCCGATTTTGACGAGGACCATGTCACCTGAGCCAAGCACCACTCCAGTGAACGCCTCGATATTGACGTGGTGACTGACCATGATGATGGGTGTCTTTGGGAATTGCTTCAAGCTCTTTTGTACCAGCTGACGCAGAGCTTCCGTTTTTTGATTCGCTTGACTCATGTTTTCAAAAAAAGAACCCAGCGCTGGATCAATGGTGACCGGACCCTTTTTTAATAGGGTTGCAGTGTCGATGCAGCGGCACCATGGACTGCTAAAGACTTTCGCGCTTTCAATGCCTTGCTGGCTCAGCCACTGCCCAGTGCGCTCAGCTTGTTTTTTTCCGAACTCGCCCAAATTACGCTGCGTACTGCATTGATCAAGGCGATGGCCTGCAGGATCACTAAAGCCAGGGGCGTCCGCATGACGCATCAACAGAATGTGCTGACCATCCGTCATTGGGCCAGCTAAGTTAGCAAGCGCAGTAGTGCTGAGGCAAAGCATCATGACTAACATAGCCATCGCGCCTTGACAGAATTGGAATCGTGCTCGCATTACCATGGCAATTTTTCCCCTGCGTAACTGTAAAAGCTGCCGGATTCAGAGAGCGGCAATTGATTGAGTACGGCCAGCATATCGCGCGCCGCATCGATCGCATGTCGACCGATTTGTTCGCCCTTGAAGGGCTTGGAGAGGCGTGAGTTGACGGTGCCGGGGTGGAGTGCAATTAACTTGGTATTAGCTTGTGTACGTCGTAATTCAATCGCCGTCGTTTTGAGCAGCATATTCAGGGCTGCTTTGGATGCCCGATAGCTATACCAGCCACCCAAGCGATTGTCTTCAATGCTGCCCACTTTGGCTGAGATCACGGCCATGATGGCGTTGTCTTTAGCGAGCAGGGCGCTGAACTTAGCTAAGGTTAGAGCCGGGCCAAACGTATTAATCTTGAAGATCGCCTCTAGCTGGCCAAAACACAAATCAGCTAGTTTCTTTTCAGGGCTCCAAGTATCGGTATGCAAGACACCAATAGCATTGATGATGAGGTGAAATGGTCCGCTGGACATCAAGGCCTCTGCAGCCATTCCAATCGATGCGTCATCTGCGTAGTTAATCGCTGGACTGGAGTGACGATGAATGCCGATCGCTTGGCTGCAACGGGGATCGGCCTGAAGCAGCTCTAAAAAAGCAGACCCAATCGTTCCAGATGAGCCGATGATGAGGGCGCGATAACCCTCGGGTAGTGATGGCATCATTTAAACCCAGCCCTGTTTCCATTTAGCGACATCGGTTAACTCACGCCAATCAATTTGCCGTACCTCTTTACTAAAGACGGCTTCAATTTCGACGTGCTGGATGGCCTCGTGCGGCAATTCAGGAAGAATGACTTTACTCACCAAAAAATGCTTTTGTTTTTTAACGGGGTGAACGGCAGTCCACTTCGTCAGCAATAATTTTTTTGGACTGAGTGGATTTTTAGTCGGCATGGCGTATCAAGAAACGAATCAAAGAACGGTGCACTGCATCGTTTGGGTGCCGAGACGGAGCGCTCCGGATCCGGGTGTAAACCGGATCAGGGCCGATTGCGTATCGGCCGGGCAACGCGCATCGAAATAGCTGTCGTGCCCCAAGCTGCCACAAAAACGCAAGTCAGTCTGGTTCTTACTCGATGGATTGGCTGCGCTCTGCGGTGGATCGAGGGTCATGAGCGAGCGACTAAGTACCATGGTTACTTTTGCTCCATCCGCCCCCGGAATGCAACTCCAGGTGGTGTAGTCGTTTTTATCGCAAGCCGCTAAGCCGCCGAGTAGGCAAGCTAGCAAACTAAGACGAGCGATACGAGGGGCAGGGAGCTGCATGACAGATTGAATGAAGTAGGGATCACACCATTCTAGTGAATAAGCTCTACACTTGCTTGGTATGTCATCCCTAGATCATTCACCCTCAACCACAGCAGAGCTCAGCTCGGCAGATGTATCGCGCATCATAGAGATGGCCTGGGAGGATCGCACTCCGTTTGAGGCCATTTTGCGTACTTATGGCCTAGCAGAGCCTGCAGTGATTCGCCTCATGCGCGCCAATTTAAAGTCTGGCTCCTTTCGTTTGTGGCGTGCTCGTGTGACGGGCCGCGCTACCAAACACAGCGCACTACGTAGTCCCGATGTGGATCGTGCGTATTGCCCGACCCAATACAAGCAGTCCCACGGGCGATGAAACCCTTCACCCTTTTTTACGACGGTGCCTGCCCCTTATGCCAGGCAGAAATCCTTTTTTTGCAAAGTCGCAATCAAGCAGGTCTACTCCATTTTGTTGACATTAATTCAGCGCAATACGATCCGCAAACAGTGGGTGTGTCTTGTGAAGAGGCCTTAGCAAGCATGTATGGTCAGATCGAAGGCGAGTCGCCCATTAATGGAGTGGCCGTGTTTGGGGAGGCATACCGCCGTGCCAATTTGCCGCTGATGACATGGATTTTTACGCGCCGTTGGATGATGCCGATTTTGCGGCCCAGCTACCGTTTTTTTGCTAAGCACCGCCATGGTATTTCAGGGTTTTTTGGACCGCCTCTACTGCGCCTTGCAAAGGCCCGTTGCCCAAGCAAGCCCAATCCACCCTAGTTTTATCGTAGTACCCCCAGATTTGCTTGTATCGTAGTGGCATGAGAACTATTTTTCTACGCTTGGTGTGGGTTGCATTGGGATCCGCCATTGCCATTACGGCCGCACTGTGGGTTACGGGAAATTCGACTACGCCACTGCTTCTGGCATCCTTGGGCGGTTCTACTTTATTTTTGTTTGGTTTAACCACATTGCCTCCGGCACAGCCTCGCGCATTGTTTGGCGGTCACTTTATTGCGGCTGCCGTTGGTATTGCCGCATACCAGCTTGCCGGAAACGCTCTATGGGTGATGGCACTTGCGGTGGTCATCACGATCGTCTTGATGCTAATTACCAAAACCGTTCACCCGCCAGCAGGCGCCAATCCACTCATCATGATTCAGGCACAAGCAGGGCTCATGCATTTGGGCGCAGTAGTGATGCTGGGAGTACTCACCATTTTTATAGTGGCTTGCGTGTGGAGTCGCTTGGGAGTAGGGCAATCCAAATACCCTCTGCGCTGGAATCAGCCATCGCCACCCAATAGCAATTGGGGCATTTGGACTGATTCGTAAAAAGCAGATGCAACTGATTTAGTATCGATACCACGATGACAGCCCATTCCGCCGATCCAAAACACCACACAGCGCATACATTGAAGGAGCGCATGTATGTGGTTATTTTTGAATCCGATACCAAGATGGGTTTGTTATTTGATCGCGTTTTAATTTACGCCATCCTGCTCTCCGTACTGGTGGTCGTTCTCGATAGCGTGGCATCGATTTCAAAGCAGTTCCACAATCAATTAGTCACGCTCGAGTGGATGTTCACGATACTCTTCAGTATTGAATACATTGCGCGCCTGTACTGTGCGAAGTACCGCTGGCGTTACGCAACGAGTTTTTATGGGGTGATTGATTTTCTGGCGGTAGTCCCGACGTATTTAGCACTTCTCTTTCCTGAGTTGCATGCACTCATTGATGTACGCGTATTGCGTTTGATTCGGATGTTCCGCATCTTTAAATTAACCGCATACATGTCGGAGTATCAGCATCTGGCTGAAGCCCTTTCGGCGAGTAGGCGCAAGATTCTGGTGTTTTTATCGGTGGTATTGATGGTAGTAACCGTGATGGGCTCGGTGATGTATGTAGTTGAGGGACCGAGCAATGGATTTACAAGTATTCCGATTGCGGTGTATTGGGCAATCACAACCATGACAACCGTCGGATTTGGTGACATCACTCCGCACACCGATTTGGGCAAACTGATTTCCTCGGCCATGATGCTGATGGGCTGGGGTACCTTGGCTGTGCCAACGGGGATTGTGACTGCGGAGTTTGCGCATCGCCGTAACCAAGAATTTGTCGCAAAAAAAACCTGCGATGCCTGTTGTACCGATGGTCACGAAACAACAAATCAATACTGTAGGTATTGCGGTACGCGCTTTCCGACCCCTGAAAAATAAAAAAGCCCTCCGTTCAAGGAAGGCTTTTTCGTATTGAGTAGGCTCAGTACTTTAGTTAACGCCGAGTAGCTCCACATCGAATACCAGCGTTGCATTGGGTGGAATAACGCCGCCAGCACCGCGCGCGCCATAGCCCATCTCTGCAGGAATGATTAAGGTGCGCTTGCCACCGACTTTCATGCCGGCAACACCTTCATCCCAGCCTTTAATGACGCGACCGCCGCCCAAGGGAAATTCAAATGCTTGGCCGCGATCGACTGAACTATCAAATTTTTTGCCTTTTAAATCCGGAGCAGCTGGATCATGCAGCCAGCCGGTGTAATGGACGGACACATCCGATCCGGCCGTTGCTTCGGCACCGCTGCCGACAACAGTGTCAATTTTTTGGAATTCGCTCACAGTATTTGCCTTTGTAGAAGAGGGGTTGGAAGGGGGTGGCGATTTGTCACCCGAATGCGGCATCAAGAATGCCACAGCCAGGCCTCCAGCCAGAATCAATAGACCGAGTTTGAGAGGGGTATTCATGGATTGGGTAGTCTAGTTTGGTGGAAGGGTGATCAAAATGCACTAAATTAGTGCATTAGAAGGGATAATGCAGTTTATTCAGCAATATGCCATCTCAGTATATAAAACCGGCGCCTTTTCTGCAAAGGCGATGCTTTAAACTAGGTTGTCTGCATGTCGGATTTTTATTGTGCGCCCGCAGCATTCATGGCGTGCGGCATGCATCGGGCGGGTGAAAAAACCATGCTCAATTGCGATATCCAATTTAAGGAATAGTCATGGCATCAGGAAATTCAAAGATCATTTATACCTTCACAGACGAAGCCCCTGCGCTTGCAACCTGTGCATTTTTGCCAGTCATCAGCGCGTTTGCGAAATCGGCTGGGGTTGATATTGTCAAAAGTGACATCTCTGTAGCAGCTCGAATCTTGGCTGAATTTCCAGAAAAGCTAACGGAGGCACAGCGTGTGCCCAACAATTTGGCCGAGCTCGGGAAGATGACTTTGCAGCCCGACACCAACATCATTAAGTTGCCCAACATTAGCGCGTCTGTGCCTCAGCTTCAAGATGCCATTAAAGAGTTGCAAGGCAAAGGCTATGCCATTCCTGATTTTCCAGATGACCCCAAGAATGATGAAGAGAAAGCCATTCGGGCGCGGTATGCAAAATGCTTAGGCAGCGCTGTGAATCCAGTATTGCGTGAAGGCAATTCCGATCGCCGCGCGCCTGCCGCGGTCAAGCGCTATGCGCGCAACAACCCCCACTCCATGGGAGTTTGGAGTCAGGCATCCCGCACCCATGTATCACATATGCATGGCGGCGATTTTTATTCCAGCGAAAAATCGATGACGATGACGAAGGCTTGCGATGTCAAGATGGACCTCGTCACCAAGAGTGGCAAAACGATTGTTTTGAAGCCAAAGATTAGCCTGCAAGAGGGCGAAGTCATTGACAGCATGTTCATGAGTAAAAAAGCCCTCTGTGCTTTTTATGAAGAACAAATGGAAGATGCCTATAAGACTGGGCTGATGTTTTCCTTGCACGTGAAGGCGACGATGATGAAGGTCTCGCACCCGATTGTCTTTGGCCATGCAGTCAAAATCTTCTATAAAGATGCTTTTGCAAAACATGAAAAACTCTTTGCAGAGCTTGGCGTAAATGCCAACAATGGCCTGAGCAGTGTGTATGACAAGATTGCATCCTTGCCCGACTCCAAGCGCCAAGAAGTAATCAGAGATTTACATGCATGCCATGAGCATCGTCCCGCCTTAGCGATGGTGGATTCGGCTAAGGGTATTTCGAACTTGCACTCACCGAGCGATGTGATTGTCGATGCATCGATGCCAGCCATGATTCGCATCGGCGGCAAGATGTGGGGTGCAGACGGTCGGCCACAAGATACCAAAGCGGTGATTCCCGAAAGTACCTTTGCCCGCATTTACCAAGAAATCATTAATTTCTGTAAAACCCACGGCAACTTTGATCCCAAAACGATGGGTACAGTACCCAACGTTGGCTTAATGGCGCAACAAGCAGAAGAGTACGGCTCCCACGATAAAACCTTCGAAATCGCGGAAGCTGGCACTGCTCGTATCGTTGCCGATGATGGCACTGTTTTGATTGAGCAGCAGGTAGAAGAGGGCGATATTTGGCGCATGTGCCAAGTGAAGGATGCACCGATTCGGGATTGGGTCAAATTAGCCGTCAACCGTGCTCGCTTGTCGAATACTCCAGCTGTATTCTGGCTGGATGAGTATCGCCCCCATGAGGCCGAGTTAATTAAAAAAGTTAAGACCTACTTAAAGGATTACGACCTCAACGGCCTTGATATTCAGATCATGTCGCAAACGAGGGCGATGCGTTACACCTTAGAGCGCGTGATCCGCGGCAAGGATACGATTTCTGTCACCGGTAATATTTTGCGTGACTACCTCACGGACTTGTTCCCCATTTTGGAGTTGGGTACCAGCGCTAAGATGCTGTCGATTGTGCCCTTGATGGCTGGCGGCGGACTATTTGAGACGGGTGCGGGCGGCTCGGCTCCGAAGCATGTCAAACAATTGGTGGAAGAAAATCACTTGCGCTGGGATTCTTTAGGTGAGTTTATGGCGCTAGCTGTATCTCTGGAAGATATCGGCGACAAAACCGGCAATCAAAAAGCCAAAATTTTGGCGCGCACTTTAGATGAGGCAACTGGCGCTCTGCTCGAGAATCGAAAATCGCCATCCACTAAAACGGGCGAGCTCGATAATCGCGGCAGTCAGTTTTACTTATCGATGTATTGGGCTCAAGCATTGGCCCAGCAAACCGAAGATAAAGAATTGCAGGCTCACTTTGCCCCAATCGCAAAGGCTCTTGAGGCGCAAGAAAAAACCATCGTGGATGAGCTCAATAGCGTTCAAGGTAAGTCAGTTGATATCGGCGGATATTATTTTGCAGAACCGGAGAAGTGTGAGGCAGTGATGCGCCCCAGCAAAACCTTTAATGCCATTATTGAGTCTGCATAGACCCAGTAATTTATCTCTTTGGTCGAAGCGAATGGCAAATGCCCAGTGATTTGCTATTCGTCAAAATGCAATGGTGGAGGGGGGTAATCCCATAGTTTTTATGGGTATTGCGGTTTTTTGTGCAAAGCCGCAATTTCTCTAACTTTATGTTTTAATTCTTGTAACGAAGCACTGGGGAGTAGCTAGCTCAGCAATGAGTCCCGTTTACCGTCATTTCGTTTGGACCTTGTTTGATGAGGCTCCAAGCCGGTATTGGGGTGGACATAGGTCCAAGGCAAGACCATTGGTTTTAATGAATGGTTAATGGTTTTTTATTTCTCAGGTACTAGATGCGTAATCGATATTTCCGAATTGGTAGATTGATGGCTTGCATGCCCTTTGCGGCAGCGTTGGTCATCGGTGCATCACACGCATCTGCCCAGCCCAAATCAGATTTGCCGCCGCCAACACAAAAAGCGGTAGCCGCGGCTCCTGGCACTATCTACAGCTTGGAACAATTAATTCAGCTGGCATTGGAATCCAATCCCCGTATATTGGCTGCACGCGACCAAGCTGCCGCTGCCGCTGGGCAGTTACGCGCTGCTAAAGCCGTGCCCAACCCTCAGTTTGAATACAACACCGGACAGCAGCGCTCGGCCACTGGACCATTGACTACCGGCAATGTCTCCTCTTGGTCGGTGACGCAGCCACTGGATATGCCGTATACCCGTTTCCCCCGTGTTGATGCAGCAGAGGCGAATGCTCGCGGTGCGCAAGCTACGCGTATTGCTTTTGAGGTGGAAGCAATTGCGAATGTACAAATGCGTTATTACGAGTTGCTCCGCAGGGAGGCTGAGGCGCGCGCAGCGAATGAGGACCTGGATCTAACCAAACAAATTCGGGATCGCATGCAACTGCGCTATGACGTCGGCGAGACCGCACGCTTTGAATTGATCCGAGCGCAGACGGAATTTTTGAATGCGCAAATGAATGCAGAATCGAGCAAGCTGCGCATCGAGCAAGCACGTGGATTGCTGCGTCAGACGGTAGGGCATCAGCTTGCAGCTGATTTTTCGGTGGCAGCGTATAACCAAAAAGCAAACGAGTTGCCGCCACTCGAGACCCTACTCAATGAGGTACGCAATCAAAGTCCTGAACTGCAAAAAGCAAAAGCACAAGTAGAGTCAACGCAATCACGGCTTAGCTTTGAAAAAAATTCACGCCTGCCTAACTTGGCGGTGAAAGCCCAGCAATACAATGACCCAAATTTCACCGATCGATTGTATGGATTGGTGGTGACTATTCCCATTTGGGATTTTAGGGGTGGACAAATTGCCGAGGCTGAGGCCAATGCATCCAAAGCCAAAAATGAATTCAATGCTCAAATGCAAAGCTTAGAGCAGCAAATGCAGTCCGCCTACAAGCTCTACCTGATTGCCAGTTACCAAGTGCAAATCTTAGATCAAGAGGTGGTCCAGTTGGCCGCTAGTGCTCGCCGCATTGCAGAAATTTCATACCGCTTTGGCGAGCGCGGCATGCTCGAATATCTTGATGCACAGCGCACCTTTCGTGCAGCCCGCAATGACTTAATTAAAGCCCGTTTTGATCTGGCATCGATCACGACGGAGATTCAGCGTTTACGTGCGAGTCCAGAGTGGGTCGCCAAACTCGAAGGTGATAAAAAATGAATCCCCAGTTACTGATTCTTCTCAAGCAAATTAGAGATCAGTTGATCGTCTTAAAAAATCGTCTTTTGCAATACGCTGAAGAAGCCTATGACAGCGTTAAGGCGACGCAAAAGCAGCTTTATATTCAGGCATTTGACTGGCTTGCAGCGCGCGTGCCCGCATTCACGGATACCTATTTACAAGCCCCGCAATGGTTTAAAAAGGGCCTGTTTGTTTTGCCGTGGTTGATTATTGTCTTCTCAACACTCAACTATTTCGATGTATTTGATCCTAAGCCAGCCGTCAAATCAGTTCAGGACCCCAATATTGTTTATGTGAATGACGATTTGCGCAGCATGATTAAAGATGGCAAAGCAGAGCTGGGTCAATTTACCGAAGAAGTGCGGGTTTCTGGACGCATTGACTTTAATGAATCTTTTCTAGCGCGTATTGGCGCCAACGTCACTGGACGGGTCTCGGAAATCTTAGGCTTTCCAGGTCAAATGGTGAAACAAGGTGACTTGCTGGCAAAAATAACCTCAACTGAATTAACCCAATCGCAACTGTCGTACTTACAGGCCAGAAGCGGCAGCCAGCTTGCTGAGCAGGCAGCTAATCGCGCACGTATTTTGTATAAAGAGGATGTGATTGCGCTCGCCGAGTTGCAGCGTCGCGAGGCGGAGGCAACTAGTGCCAAGGCCCAATTTGGCGCGGCGAATGATCAATTGCGCGTGCAGGGAATGGATCAAGCCAGTATTGACCAGCTTGCTAAAACCAGCGTGATTAAATCGATCAACAATGTATTGGCAACAATTGATGGTGAGATCGTCGAGCGCAAAATTACCAAGGGGCAAGTGGTTCAGCCTGCGGACGCACTCTTTACCATTGCTGATTTAGATGCCTTGTGGGCCATTGCTGAGGTGCCCGAGAGTGCAGCGTATTTGATTCGGAAGGGGCAAAAATCCTCGATTATTGTTCCGGCATTGCGCAATCAGCAGATTGAAGGGGTGGTATCGCACGTCGATTCCATCGTCAATCCAACAACCCGAACCGTTTTAGTGCGCATGGATGTTCCTAATCAAAGCGGGCAAGTGAAACCCGGCATGTTGGCTACGATGCTGATTGATAGTCAGCCCCGTGAGCGCTTGCTTGTTCCATTGGAAGCAATTGTGCGCGAGGACAATAACGACTACGTCTATGTGCGTGAGGACGATGATCGCTACCGCATGGTTCAGGTGAAGCTTGGTCCAGAAGGTAAGGGCTTTCGGCCGGTATTGTCGGGGCTTAAAGAAGGCGCTGAGATCGTGATTCAAGGTGCTTATCACCTCAATACCGAGCGCAAAAAGCAGCTTTCCGGTGGTTAATGTGCCCAATTTCCTTGCCACTCTTATTTAGGTAAATAAACCCACGCCATGATTGAAAAAATAGTCCGCCTTGCGCTACAGCAGCGTCTATTGATCCTGATTATTTCAGTGGTACTGTTGATTGCAGGTTTGATTGCTACCAAGCGCTTGTCCGTCGACGCCTTCCCGGATGTGACCAACGTGCAGGTTCAGATTGCAAGTGAGGCCCCAGGCCGATCACCCGAAGAAGTAGAGCGCTTTGTCACCATTCCGATTGAGCTCAGTATGACGGGTTTACCGGGTTTAGTTGAGATGCGCTCCCTTAATCGCAATGGCATCTCCATTGTGACCCTCGTCTTTACCGAAAAAACCGATGTCTATTTTGCAAGGCAATTGGTGTTAGAGCGCTTGATCGAGGCTGCTTCGCGCATGCCAATTGGTGTTGTGCCTGTTTTAGCACCGCTATCCACTGGCCTGGGTGAGGTCTATCAATACACCATTAACCACCCCACCGATGGTAATAAAGAAATTGGTGCGGATGAGCTCGCTGAGCGCAGGACAATTCAAGACTGGGTTGTACGGCCAATGCTGCGCTCGGTACCTGGCGTTGCAGAAATTAACACCATGGGTGGATACGCCAAAGAGTATCAGGTCCTAGTTAATCCAGAACGCCTGCGCCATTACCAAATTAGCCTGCAGGATGTCTACGAAGCTTTAGCCCGCAACAATGCCAATTCTGGTGGCGGACAGTTGCCCACCTATTCTGAGCGCTACCTAATCCGCGGCGTCGGTTTAATCGCGAAGCCTGAAGACATTGGCAAGATCATCTTAAAAGAGGTTAGGGGTACGCCGGTCTATGTTCGTAACGTAGCGGATGTCACCATCGGCAGTGAAGTCAGACAGGGCGCCGCCATACTTAATGGAACTACCGAAAGTGTTGTGGGAATTCTGCAAATGATTCGTGGGGGTAATGCGCGCGAGGTAGTGAGCCGGATTAAGTTAAAGGTTCGTGAAATTAATGAGGGAAAACTGTTACCAGACGGTTTGCAGATCATCCCTTTTTATGATCGCACCGACCTGATTGATGCGGCGATGTTTAACGTAGCCAAGGTATTGATTGAGGGCATCATCCTGGTGATTGTCTTGCTCTTCTTATTTTTGGGTGATGTGCGCTCGTCGATCATCGTCGTGGCGACTTTAATTCTCACGCCGCTCCTGACCTTCCTGGTCATGAATCGTTATGGCATATCGGCGAACTTGATGTCGCTTGGGGGCCTTGCCATTGCGGTGGGCATTATGGTCGATGGCTCGGTGGTGGTAGTGGAAAATACCTTTGCTAAATTAGGCGCCCGCCTTAAATCAGGCGAATCCAAAAACCGCATCATCTTAGAAGCAGCTACTGAAGTGGGTAAGCCAGTCCTATTCGGTGTTGGCATCATTATTTTGGTATTCATGCCATTGCTTTCTTTGGAGGGCATGGAGGGCAAAATGTTTGCGCCCATGGCCATCACGATTGCGATTGCCTTAACCATATCCTTGATTCTGTCGTTTACGCTTTCGCCGGTCTTGTGCTCCTATATCTTGAAGGGCGGCGGCGAAGAAGATACGCGTATTGTTAGAACCCTCAGAACACCCTATACCAAGTGGCTCCATTGGTGTTTGGGTAATCCGAAATTGGTCGTGAAGCGCGCCGTTATTTTGTTACTGACAAGTTTTGTTGCATTCACGATGCTCGGCAAATCCTTTATTCCAGTCATGCAAGAGGGTTCGATTACGCCTTTAATTGCCAAGTCGCCTAATATTTCCTTGGATGAGTCCATTAAGCTGGAATTTGAGGCAATGAAGCGCATCATGACCGTGCCAGGTGTTGAGCGCGTTGTGTCGCGCTTAGGTCGTGGTGAGTCGCCTGCTGATCCAGGTCAACCCTTTGAATCGGATCCCATTGTCACGCTCAAGCCGTTGGGTGATCGGGATTTAAGCCAGGAAGAGATTGCGAACCAAATTCGGGAGAAGTTAAAAACCTTGCCCGGTGTTGAGCTGTCGATTTCTCAGCCGATTGCCGCGCGGGTCGATGAGATGGTCTCGGGTGTACGCTCGCAGGTTGCCATCAAGATTTTTGGTGAAGACCTTGGCGAGCTTAAAAAGCTCGGCGATCAAATCAGTCAAGTGCTCAGCAATATGAAGGGCAGCACCGACTTACGTATTGAAAAGGCGTCAGGCCAAAACTACCTCAATATTAAGATCGATCGAGATGCGATTGCGCGCTACGGCATTAATGTTTCGGATGTCAATGAAGTCATCGAAACTGCGATCGGTGGCAAACAAGCCTCGATTGTGTATGAAGGTGAGCGCCGCTTCCCCTTGATGCTGCGCTATCCTGCGCCATATCGCGACAACATTGAAGCAATTTCAGGGATTATTTTGCATTCACCCAATGGTGCTCAAGTATTACTCCGCGACTTAGCCGAGATTAGTCTGATTGATGGCCCTGCGCAAATCTCGCGCGAGAGCGGCAAACGTCGCCTCGTGATTGGTGTGAACGTGGAGGGCCGAGATTTGGGTGGTTTTGTAAAAGAGGCCCAAGAGCAAATCGCCAAGAAAGTATCACTACCTGAGGGATATACCTTGCAATGGGGTGGCCAGTTTGAAAACATGGAACGGGCGATGGCGCGTTTGATGATCATTATCCCCATCACCATTGCGGCGATTTTTTTCCTCCTGTTCATGTTGTTTAATTCGATCCGCTTGGCTGGTTTGATTATTTTGGTGCTGCCGTTTGCATCGATTGGCGGCATTTTTGGCTTGCTCATTAGCGGCGAGTATTTATCCGTACCTGCAGCGGTTGGATTTATTAATTTGTGGGGCATTGCGGTGCTTAATGGGGTCGTATTAATTTCCTTTATTAAGCAGCTGCGAGAAGAGGGGCGTTCCATGCAAGATGCCTTGATTGAAGGGTGTGAGCATCGCTTCCGGCCGGTGATGATGACGGCATCGGTGGCAATGTTGGCTTTGGTGCCGATGCTCTTCTCGGGTGGTCCGGGCTCAGAGGTCACTCGGCCCTTGGCAGTAGTGGTAATTTCAGGTTTAATTACTTCAACTGCCCTTACATTGTTGGTATTGCCGGTCTTGTACCGTACATTTGAAGAAAAAGAGATAGAAGCATGATCGAAATTAAAGCCGTCTTTCGTCCCGGGCGACTTCCTGCCCTACGAAATGCCTTGATGGATACACCTGGCTTTCCTGGGATGACCGTAACCCGCGTGGAAGGCTGCAGTGCGCCAGGCAGTACTGCTAAATCATCGATCAAAGAAGAGCTAACCGACTATTCGGCAAAAGTGCGGATTGAAATTGTTTGTAGCGATGACGTGGCTGATCGCCTAATGGATCGCATCGTCGAAGTATGTCAGACCGGGCAAATTGGTGATGGGGTTGTATGGAAAACCGATGTGGATAAAGTTTTCTTTATTGCCAAGAACTACGGCACAACGTAATCTATTTTCACTGTACTGAAACAAAAAAAGCCTCGCAATCAGCGAGGCTTTTTTACTGCCCTGTAGGGGCATGCAGTGAGACAGTTATTTGACTAATACTACTGGCTGCTTCGCGCCGGAAACAATCTTTTGTGCAATCGAGCCCATGATCATATCGACAAAGCCACTACGGCCTTTCGAGCCCATCACAATCATGTCCATTTTCTCTTTGCTGGCTAAGGCAAGAATTTCTTCAGAAATATTGCCGCGCTTAATCACCATCGTGTATTTGATACCGGCCGCATCCAAAACCTTTTGTGTCGGCTTGAGTTCTTTCTCGCTGATTTCACGGAGGTAATCATCGACCACGCTCTTAGCTACGAATTGCTTGACGTGGTTAAGACCAACATCATCATGCACGTTGATCAAGGTGACAGTGCACTTGCTTTTTAGTTCAGCTGATAACTTAGCGACGTACTTACAGGCATTAATGGCGGATTTTGAGCCGTCTACGGGTAATAATATTTTCATGGTTTCTCCTTAAGGATGTTTGTGTATTCGGGGCGCAATAAAAATAAGTGTTATCTCAGTTTAGCACTGCCATGACACTATTCTTGATCAAAAAAACCTTGCTGACTTGATGCAAATCAAATTCGGTTCGGTTTTTTATATATTTTGTTTGGCGCGGGATCCTTGCTTACTTAATGAGGGCTAAGGCACTTTTAAAGCTAGGATGCTTGCAGGTTCTGAGCCATTCAAATGCCAGCATTTCAACGGTCTTGAGTGTGGCGCCCGATTCTTTTAGGCGCATAGTAGCTATGGTTTTATCGAGGGACTGGCGTGAGCCGATGGCATCCACCGCGATCGAGACTGCAAAACCGTATTCAAGCAGTCCAAGCGCCGTTTGCATTAGGCAAACGTGGGCCTCGCAGCCAACCAATACCAATTGCTTACGATCCGTGGGGATATGGTTGATGAGTCCATCACTGCAGCCATCAAAATGAAACTTCGTCACGGTTTTTTGGCAGAGGGCCTTTAATTCAGGGTGGTTTTCCCCAAGGCCTTCTGGGTTTTCTTCGGTCCCAATGATGGGTATATCGAGTTGCTGGGCAATTTTGGCCAGCCGGATGCATTGGCTAAGCACATGCGTATGGTCCTCAATCGCCGGCATGAGCTTGGACTGCATGTCGATGATGAGTAATACGCTTTGATCGGGAGAGGCAAGCATAGCGGTTGTGCCTATTTGTGTTAATTTAATGTGTACGTTTTCATTCTATCCCCACTTCTATAAGGAGTACACCTGCATGCACTCACTCATTCAATACACTCGTCCGGATGGCCAATCGGTTAGCGCTTATCTTGCTGAGCCAGAACATGGGTCGAACAGACCTGGGGTGGTAGTTATTCAGGAGTGGTGGGGTCTGGATGATCAGATTAAAGCCGTAGCCGATCAATTGGCGGCAGCCGGATACCGCGCCTTAGTGCCGGATTTGTATCGAGGCAAGCTGGCCTTAGAGGCGAAAGAAGCAGAGCACTTGATGGGTGACCTGAATTTTGGTGATGTTGCCTCGCAAGATATTCGAGGGGCGGTGCAGTACCTCAAGAAAACCGGCAGCCCCAAAGTGGCCGTCACGGGCTTCTGTATGGGTGGCGCGCTAACGCTATTATCCGCAGTCCACGTGCCTGAGCTGGATGCGAGTGTGGTTTGGTATGGCTATCCTCCGCTGGAATACGTTGATGCCAACAAAATTCAGAAACCACTTCAGGGGCACTGGGCTTTGCACGATGAATTCTTCCCGATTACTGGTGTGGATCAGTTGGAGGCTAATCTCAAAGCGGCAAACACGCCCTATACCTTCTATCGCTATGATGCAAAGCATGCCTTTACGAATCCGGAAGCCGATGCGCGGCATTTACCGCCATTGCAATACAACGCCGCAGCTACCAAGGAGGCGTGGCAACGTACCCACGCATTTTTAAAGGCGCATCTGGAGTAATGACGTAGTTGTTATCGATTCATTAGATGAAAAATCCACGGTATTGCAATGGCACCTAAGATACCGTGCATCCCCATCGCTAGGCTCGCATAGGCACCTGCTTCAGGGCTCACACTAAATGCCCGTGAGGCACCAATGCCATGGGATGCAACCCCAATCGCAAACCCTCGCTGCCACCACGACTTCATCCCCAGTGCATCCAATATGAAGCGGGCCAGTACGGCGCCCAAAATGCCAGTCACAACTGCAAAGACAGCAGTGAGCGTCGGTGAAATACCAATTTGCTCAGCGATGCCCATGGCAATCGGCGCTGTGACGGATTTCGAATAGAGTCCACCAACGAGAGTTTGATCGGCGCCCAATGCAGTTGCAATACCGACGGAGCTCAATATGGAAACGAGGCCACCGCAGACTAATGAAATGATCAGCGGCAGGGCGCGGCTTTGCAAATGCTGAATACCACGGTAAATCGGAATAGCCAAGGAGACGGTGGCTGAGCCAAGTAAAAAGTGGACAAACTGCGCACCCTCAAAATACGTTCGATACGGCATTTGCAGTAACTCGATGGCAACAGAAACCAAGACCACGGCGATGGCTACTGGGTTAGCGATTGGATTTTGGGCACTACGCTGATAAAGCCATAGACCAATTTGATAAGCGGCCAATGTAATAAACAGGGCAATTAGGGGGCTGCCGGAGAGGTAGACCCAAATCTCGACAATCGAAGCAGACTCACGCATCGTTTTTAGGCTCGCGGTGCATCAGTTTGAGGATGAGCGCGCTTGTGGTGATCGTGAGGACAACACTCACCACTAAAGCGGTGATCAGTGCCCCAGCATGCTCTTTGAGTTGCGGTAAAAACAGAACCACCCCAACGGCTGCGGGAACAAACAGCAAGCCTAGGTATTGACTAAAGCCATCCGCCACCAAAGCTAAGGATGGGTCAAGCTTGCCACGCAGCATCAGCCACGCCAACAGCAAGACAAGGCCAATCACGGGGCCTGGCAGGGTGGTCAAGACAAACTTGGAAATCAGTTCGCCCAAGCCCTGAAATAATAGTATTTGAACTAAACCGGCAATCATGTCAGTAGTGTATGTGAAGTGCTTCCCTTCTGAGTAGAATTAGGAGCTAAATGCAATAAAAGATACGCTGCAATTTATTTTTAGGTTCAATCCGTTTACTGTAAGGGTGTTATGAAAAAAACGATTCATGCTAATGGCATCACAATGGCTTATCAAATTGATGGTCCTGAGACTGCCCCGGTTGTAGTCATGAGCAACAGCTTGATGTCTAGCTTGGAAATGTGGGACGACACGATTGTGGCCTTGACCTCCCATTACCGCGTTGTGCGCTATGACACCCGCGGGCATGGGCAATCGGAAGTGACTCCTGGTCCGTACAGCATCGAGTTATTAGCAAATGATCTCGTTGGCCTGATGGATGCCTTGCAGATTAAGAAAGCCCATTTGGTTGGTCTATCGATGGGCGGAATGATTTGCCAGTTTGTTGGCGCTCATTTTCCTGAACGGGTTGCCTCACTCAGTTTGTGCGACACCGCTAGTGAGATGCCCCCGCGTTCGCTGTGGGAGGAGCGTTTTGCGATTGCACGGCAGCAGGGCCTAGCTGGCTTAGTCGACGGTACGATTAAGCGTTGGTTTTTGGAGGGATTCATTGCCAGCGAGCCAGCAAAAATTGAGCGGGTCCGCAAGATGATTTTGAGCACACCGGTGGATGGATATATTGCGTGTGCCAGCGCGGTTCGGGATATGGCGCAGTCAACGATGCTACTCAAGATTACGGCGCCAACCATGGTCTTGCTAGGCAGACAAGATCCCGCATGTACGGTTGCTCAAGCAACCGTGCTGCATCGGGTAATTCAGCATTCGAGCATGCATATCATTGACGATGCGGCCCATTTATCCAATATTGAGAAGCCAGCCCAATTCAATTCAGCCTTGAAGTCATTTTTGGACTCAGTTCAATAAATTAGCTTAGTATTTCAGAGCAGCACAATAAAAATAAAAGGAGACTTACTGTGACGCAATTCAAATCCATGCTTAAACAATGGCAACTCGGACTGATTGGCTTGGCCATCTTGGGTACGGGCATCCCCGTCCAGGCGCAACCAGCGGCGGATAAATACCCATCCAAGACTGTCAAGATGGTTGTTCCATTAACACCTGGATCGGGCGCGGACATTGCTGGTCGATTGGTGGCAAAAAGTTTGTCTGAGCTGTGGAAGCAGCCAGTGATTATTGAAAATCGCCCAGGTGCTGGCGGCCTAGTTGGTACTGGCGTAGTAGTTAATGCAGCGCCGGATGGCTATACCCTGTTGGTTCAGTCTGCCTCGTATGCAGCCAACCCAGCTATTTATAAAAAATTACCCTATGACTTAAAAAGTTTGACGGATCTGAACATTCTCGGCACAACACCCTATCTATTAATTGTCGGTGCTGATAGCCCATACAAATCGATCAAAGACCTAGTAGCCGCTGCAAAAGCAAAACCAGGCGATCTGCCTTACGCTTCTGCTGGTATTGGCAGCTCTACGCACTTAGCTGCTGAGTACTTTAATCAGGCTATGGGAATCAAGATGCTGCACGTCCCTTATAAGGGCTCACCCGAAGCAATTACAGAAACCATTGCTGGCAGAACCGCGTTTTACATGGCACCATTTGAAACAGCCATGGCACAAGTTCGTGGCGGCAAAGCACGTGCATTGGGCATAACCAGTGCGACACGAGCATCTGTTGCGCCGGAGATTCCAACGATTGCTGAGCAGGGATATCCGAACTTTGATATTGGACTTTGGTTTGGTGTTTGGGCACCATCTGCCACACCAGAGAAGATTAAAGTGAAGATCAACGAGGACATTAACCGCGCGCTGCAAGATGTAGATATCAAGATTGCCTATGCGAAAGCAGGTATTACATCCAAGCCGATGAATTTAGAGCAAACGGCCCAGTTTGTTAAGAATGAAATCGCCAAGTACACCAAGATTGCAAAAGACGCCGGTATTGAACCTCAATAAGGCTCCACTATGCCAGGCTCCAGATCGGGTCTTACGCAGACCCGATCTGCTCTTACCCTTAGGAGCCACCGATTGCCATGCCCATATTTGCGGGCCTGAAAGTAGCTTTCCGTATTTCAGCGAGCGCATTTACACCCCGCCCGATGCGCTGCTCCCGGATTACTTCAATCTATTAACGCACTTGGGGGTTGAGCGCGCTGTCTTAGTGCAGCCCAGTATTTATGGCACGGATAACCGAGCCATGCTCGCCGCACTCAAGGCCTTCCCAAAAAAATTGCGTGGTGTTGCTGTGGTGGACAGCGCCATTACCGATGCTGAAATTGAGGCGCTACATCAAGCAGGCGTTCGTGGACTACGTTGCAATATAGTTGATTTAGCTGATGTAACAGGGCAATTGCCAATGGCCATGCTTCGAGGGCTTGCGCAGCGTATTGCTCCCTTTGGCTGGCATTTGGAATTCTTAATGCACGTGGATGCCTTTCCACAATTAAGTAATGACTTTCATGATTTTCCGGTTGAGATTGTGATTGGTCATTTTGGTTATGTGAAGGCGAGCCTTGGTATTGCCAACGCTGGCTTTCAGAACCTCTGTGCAATGATGCGGGAAGGGCGTGCCTGGGTTAAATTCACAGGCACTTACCGTATTTCGGAGCAAGCTGCTCCGCCCTATTCGGATGTCAATCCATTTGCACAGGCGCTAATAAAAGCAAATCCACAGCAGATTGTTTGGGGTACGGACTGGCCTCATGTGATGGTGAAGGGCTTGATGCCCAATGATGCCGATCTGTGTGATTTGCTAGGGAATTGGATTCAAGAGCCTGCACTGTTAACGCAGATACTCGTCAGTAATCCAGAGCGACTCTATGACTTTAAGTAATCCCTACTCCAGTGATAGTCGGAATTCTTTTCGTGTAATGCCGGTTTGGCTACAGACTAGCCTTGCCCTCTCCTTTTTTCTAATTGGAGTACCCCTTGCCATGGCAACAGAAGAGCCGAGTTACCGTGTCCTCCAGCAAGCCGAACCATTTGAAATTCGGGAATATGCACCATTGATTGTGGCGCAGGTTGAGGTGCCGGGCGATCTCAGTGAGGCTTCGAGCGCCGGCTTTCGTCTGATTGCCAATTACATCTTTGGCAACAACATTGCGGTTCGAGACGGCGGACTTAATATGGCTGAACCCGTCCCGGAAAAGATTGCCATGACTATTCCAGTGATTGCTGAAGGTAAGGGCGATAAAAAAACCTGGCTCATCCAGTTTGTGATGCCAAAGCAATACACCTTAGAGACCTTGCCTAAGCCAAACAATCCTCAAGTGAAGTTGCTGGCCGTGGGACCCCAAAAACTAGCGGTGATTCGGTTTACGGGATTTGTGGGTGACGAGAAAGTGCAAGTAAAAACAGCCGAGCTCATGGCCTGGATTAAATCAAGGAATGAACAGCCATTGGGTAATCCCCGCCTCGCCCGTTACAACCCGCCCTGGAGTATTCCATGGATGCGGCGCAATGAGATTTTGATTCCAATCCAATAGCCAAGGGGCTTAGGTTCGGCCAAAGAGAGGCTGCGCCCCATTCGTAGTATGCTTTCAGTGTCTATGACTTAAATTGAATCGACATGGCTTTTAATTTCCCATTTACTGCAATCGTTGCTCAAGATGAGATGAAGCTGGCAATTGCCCTCTCCACCATTGAGCCCAGCATTGGCGGTGTATTGATCTTTGGTGACCGCGGAACCGGTAAGTCGACTACGATTCGTTCATTGGCAGCGCTCTTACCACCCATGAAAGTGATTGCGGGATGTTCTTATCACTGCGATCCCAGTGCCCCGACCTTGTGTTTTGCCTGTGAGGCACGTAAGGCTGCCGGCGAAAAGTTAAAGACCGAATTAGTACCCGTTCCCGTTGTGGATTTGCCATTGGGCGCGACAGAAGATCGAGTAGTGGGTGCGCTAGATATTGAAAAAGCCCTTTCCCAAGGCATTAAGGTATTTGAGCCCGGTTTGCTGGCTAAAGCCAATCGCGGCTATTTATACATTGACGAAGTGAATTTACTCGAAGACCACTTAGTCGATTTGCTGATTGATGTAGCCGCCTCCGGCGAAAACGTCGTGGAGCGTGAGGGCTTAAGCATTCGTCACCCAGCGCGTTTTGTATTAATTGGTAGTGGTAACCCAGAAGAGGGTGAGCTGCGCCCGCAGATGCTGGATCGATTTGGGTTTTCAGTTGAGGTTAGAACCCCACAAGACCTTGCCCAGCGCATCGATATCATTAAGCGCCGCGATGCATTTGAACGCGACCCCGTTGCCTTTTTGGCGCAATATGAGGATAGCGAAAATGAGTTTAAGGAAAAAATTCTCAGCTCGCGTAAGCGCTTAGCCAAAGTGACCATTGGTGACGATGTGCTAACGCTTGCTACCAAGCTATGCGCTCAGCTCGGAACCGACGGCCTACGCGGAGAGCTAACCTTAATGCGCGGCATGCGCGCGCTGGCTGCTTTTGATGGCGCACGCAAAGCTACTGCAGAGCATCTAAAACGATTAGCGCCACTGGCACTGCGCCACCGTTTGCGTCGCAACCCATTAGATGACAGCAGTTCTACGACGCGGGTCGAGCGCGTATTGGCCGATTTTTTCTAAAGTCCTATGACCACACAACGCGGTCAATCTGCTTGGTTTGATGCACAGACGACTGCGGCATTATTGGCAATTGATCCTCATGGCTTAGGCGGCATTTGCGTTAAGAGTCAGTTTGGTCCCATTCGGGATGCTTGGTTTGCATTTATGCAAACGCAGATTGCTCCCGGTATTCACTTTCAAAAAATCCCCCTTCAAATACAAGATGAGCAATTACTTGGCGGCCTCGATCTAGAGGCAACCCTGAGTCACGGTAAGCCGATCTACAGCTCGGGATTGCTAGCAAAAAGCCACGGTGGATTTATTGTGCTCCCCATGGCCGAACGCGTGTCTGTCCATACGATTGCGCACATCATGCAAGTGCTTGATCGGGGCGAGGTGCGGCATCCCCAGCAGAGTGCTGAATTTACCCCATGCCTCTTTAGCATGATTGCCTTGGATGAGAGTATTGGGCCGGATGAGTCGATTCATCCGCGCTTAGCCGAGCACATGGCATTTGAAGTGCGCCTTGATCACCTGAGCCAGAATGACTGCAAGGATTCCCTGGAAATTACGCCCGCAGTCATCGCGGAGGCAAGACAGCGACTACCCGTGATTGAATGCGATGCCCACTTTATCGAATCTTTATTGCAATCAGCGGCTGCATTTGGAGTAGATTCCATACGGGCCGGTCTATTTGCCGTTCGGGCTGCGAAAGCCTTAGCGGCATTACGAAACCAAAACGCCGTCACCGAGGATGAGGTAGTCGACGCAGCGCGTTTGGTATTGAGTCACCGCGCTACTCGCATGCCCAGTAGCCGAGAAGAGCAGGGGCTAGATGAGCCTGAAGTTGAGCCCGATTCAGCTGAAGATTCAGAGCAAACCAATGAAGATCAAAATAAATCAGAGCAAGAACCGCAAGAGCAGGATGATCCTAATCAAGGCAAGGACAGTGATACGGATGCAAATCAGCCAACAGAAAACATGGAGCAGCCAAGCGCAGAGGATTTAGAAGAGTTGCTCATCGAGGCCATACGGGCTGGGATTCCACCGAACGCATTGGCACAGTTGACTGCTGGACTGGGGCGCGCGAACGGTAAGCAAGGCTCTAAAGGCCAATTTGGCCAATTGCAAAAGAATGCGAATTCAGGGCGTCCAGCAGAGTCATGGCGTGGATTGCCCAAGGGTGGGAAGCGCTTGGATTTACTAAAAACCATTCGCGCTGCCGTTCCATGGCAAACCATGCGCCAAGTAGAGTCCAAAGTAAAACAACCCTCTGTAAATAATCAACGCAGCCACATTCAGATTCGTGCCGATGACTTGCACATTAAGCGCTATCAGCAGCGCCAAGGTGTAGTAACCATCTTTTTGGTGGATGCGTCAGGCTCTTCCGCTACTCAGCGTTTGGCTGAAGCGAAAGGAGCAGTGGAGCAATTACTGGCGGATTGCTACATTCGGCGCGATGAGGTTGCGATGATTGCCTTGCGTGGTCGTACTGCAGACGTAGTATTGCCACCAACGCGATCCTTAGTGCGTGCCAAGCGTAATTTAGCCGCTTTACCTGGTGGTGGCGGAACCCCACTAGCAACCGGTTTTGCTGCGGTGAATGAAATGGCTTTATCGATCCGCCGCAAAGGTATGACGCCCTTGATTGTGGTGATGACCGATGGCATTGCGAATGTCACATTAGAAGGAGTTGGCGGTCGTGAGCGTGCACACCAAGACGCTTTGCAAACTGCGCGTCAATTGCGTGCGGCAGGACATGCGATTTTATTTATTGATACTGCGAGTGCGCCACAGGCATTAGCAGAGGCACTTGCCAACGAAATGGCCGCACAGTATTTGCCATTGCCTTACATCAATTCGGGTAAAGCCATTTCACAGCGTGCCGCACAGTTAGCGCGACAGTAAATCAATATCATTTCTCTGACTTACCAGCTCGTTTTCTTTTTCTTTGCAGATAGCTTCTTTAAGGTTTGATTGCCTTTGATGTATGCATTCAAAAAAAGACCTAGGCCAGCCAAAATAATAATTCCAGCAATCGCATAGAGCGTGATCGAGTTCATCGTGTTTCTTCCTCCTTCGTCAGTAGATCAATTACGGCCTTACTGCGCCTAGTCAAGTGCAGATTGAATAATAGCCAAAGCCGCCTCGGGGTTTGCTTCATGAAATAAATGACCACCGTCTTTTTGTATCACGGTAGACCGTGGAAAGTAGCGATGGATGACAGCAAGCAATTCTTCTTTTCGTACCCAGCTATCTTGATTCGCCACTAAAAAAGTGAGCTCTGAAGTAATTTCATGCGCATGCGCAAGCAAGTTGGGTATATCGGTTGCTGCCATGAAGTTGAGCGAGCCATTGATGTGATTCTTTTGCTTGAATAACAATTTGTAGCGTTCACGCTGAATGCCATTGAGCTTGGAATTGGTGGAGTCCAGCAATTTATCAATCATCGAGGTAAGCGGTAAAAAATCCGCGATCATCGACGAAACAAAAGATGATGTTGCAATTGGATTAATCAGCGGCGCCAAAAATGAATGGTAGAAGCTTGGTAGGCTAACTAAAGATGGATTAAGGCCAAGAATGCGTTTGGGTGCGGGATAGAGAAGGCTGTATTGCAGGCCAAGGGTGGCGCCGGCAGAGTGGCCGATGATGCTATCGATCTGCTCTACCCCCAATGCATGTAATAACTCGGCTAGCTTGTGCGTGATGAGGGTTAAGGAAAGCTGCTCTGATTGGTGGTTGATCGTAAAACCATGGCCCGGTAGATCGGGTGCAATCACCCAATGTGATTTAGCGAGCACGGACACCAATTCTGCCCAGGAGTGGGCAGAGGAGCCTGTGCCGTGGAGCAATAGGGCAACTGGCTTTTTTGTGCCGTTTTCACCGATTTCGGCGCCCGCCATTTGGACGTGCCATTCCATTTGACCGGCAGAAACGGAGCTACTGAGCTCACGCATGGGCCAATTTTGAGGAATTCGGTCGATGGAAGGGCGGTTCATTCGTTCAAATTAAGGTGAAATAGGGAAATCTGCCTAATTTTTAAGCAATTTGGCCAAAATAGGGGCAAATTGAGTCTGCTCATCATGGCGCTAAGGGTTTCATAGGTTGACAGTAAGGATAAGAGTGTCTATATTTTTTTACATATTAGCAAGTAATTAAATATTTACACCACAAATCGTCCACCTATTTTGACGATTCACCCTCGGGAGTGTGCCTTATGTCACCCATAAAACATATCAATCGCGCATTGGAGGCGGCATTGACTCGCCACGAATCCGATACCGGTCCCAAATTATTGAGCGCGGCGATGCGCCATGCAGTGTTTCCAGGGGGCGCACGTATTCGCCCACAGCTCACTTTAGCGGTTGCCCATGCCTGCGGTGATGATGATCCTGCGCTGTCGATGGCAGCCGCGATTGCAATTGAGTTACTCCATTGCGCATCCTTGGTTCATGATGATTTGCCATGTTTTGATAATGCCGAATTGCGCCGTGGCGTGCCCTCGGTTCATCGCCAATATGGTGAACGCTTAGCGGTACTGTCGGGTGATGCCTTAATCGTGATGGCATATCAAGTGGTGGCATTGGCCGCGCGTCATTCTGCCAATCGCATTGCGCCTTTAATTAAAACCATTTCAACTGGCGTTGGAGCGCCCCACGGAATCATCGCAGGACAGGCATGGGAATGCGAACCACAAGCCATTCTCGGCGACTATCAACGCGCAAAAACAGGCGCATTATTTGCAGCAGCAACCGCGTGTGGCGCGCAAGCAGCAGGATCTGACGCAGATACGTGGCGCGCTCTCGGTGAGTGGCTTGGTGAAGCATATCAAGTGGCCGACGACATTCGTGATGTCTTAGGTGATGCCGAGTTGTTAGGTAAGCCTGCTGGGCAGGATATTGAACACAATCGACCCAGCTCAGCACGTGAACTGGGACTCACTGGCGCTGTTCAATACTTTGATGAATTGGTTTCCAAAGCGATTGGTTCAATCCCCAATTGCAAAGGTGATGCTGCATTAAAGATGCTGGTCGCACATGAGGCTGAGCGCCTATTGCCAGCAGCCTGGTTTGCAAAAGATGCACGGCTAATTACGGCTGGTATTAGTCGTATGGCCGCATAGATTCGGCTAAGGCTTACATGTCCTCTGTCGCTGACAAGTCCGTTACTCCGCAAACGCCATTAGCGTTGACGCCGGAGTATGGACTTTGGGATCGCATATTGATATTGCGTGATCAGTTGATTGCCACAAAACGCTTTCAACGTCTTGCTGCAAGCCTGCCAATTTTTCGCTCCATCTCACGATCACGTGCGAGCAATTTATTCGATGTGATGTCTGGATTTGTGTACTCACAAATCTTATTAGCTTGTGTGCGACTCAACGTGTTTAATCATTTAAAAAATGGTCCGCTGAATCTAGAAGAGCTCAGTCGTGTTACGCATTTTCCAATGAAGGGATTGCAAACCTTAGTCGATGCTGCGGTAGCAATTCAATTGCTAGAGCGGCGCTCGAAGGAGCGTTATGGTTTAGGCACCTTAGGCGCTCCTCTGGTGGGTAACGATGCCATAGCAGCGATGGTAGAGCACCACACCGCTTTCTATGCCGACATGCGTGATCCCCTCGCACTGTTATCAGGCTCTATGAGTGAGCGCAACTTAGGAAAATATTGGCCTTACGTTTCGGATAAGGACGAGGATCAAGATTCACTCAAACACCAAGAGAGTGTGGCTGAGTATTCCGCGCTGATGTCGGCATCTTTACCTTTAGTTGCTGATGAGATCGTCGATGCCTATAACTTCAGTAAGCACCAGTGTATGCTCGATGTTGGCGGCGGCCAAGGAACTTTTCTAAAGCGAGTTCACGCAGTCAGCCCACAGCTTAAAAAAATGCTCTTTGATTTGCCTGGGGTGGCGCAATTAGCGGCCCAGCAATTGGCGTCCAATCCAGCAACACGAGAAATACAAACGCACGGCGGTAATTTTTTTACAGACGTATTGCCTACGGGGGCAGATTTAATCACCCTGGTGCGCGTGATCTTTGATCACGATGATGAACGCGTCTTGACCTTGCTTGCGTCCATTTATGCCGCATTGCCTAGCGGCGGGATTCTATTAATTGCAGAGCCCATGGCGGATGCACCAGACGCCCAGGCGATGGGTCATGCCTACTTTGGCTTTTATTTACTTGCCATGGGCAGAGGAAGACCAAGAACAGTAAATGAAATCAGTAACTTACTGAAAAAAGTCGGGTTCAAATCAACCAAAACCGTGGCAACCAAGATGCCTATTAACACGCAAATCGTGCTGGCAAGCCGGTAATTTAAGGGTAAATACTGATGCTGAACATTGATATAATGTATAAATTAGTTTACATCTAGAAAAGTAAAGTAAATATTACATATGAGCGCCATCCATTCCACAGCCGTTGTCATTGAGTCTCCGAAAGAACTCAAGTTGAGCCGGCTTGTGCTAGATGCGCCAAAGCCCGATGACATTGTGGTCGAAATTGAATGGAGCGGGATCAGTACTGGCACTGAAAAATTGCTTTGGAACGGCACCATGCCCCATTTTCCAGGGATGGGCTATCCCCTCGTTCCCGGATATGAGTCTGTTGGTAGAGTAATTGAGGCTGGCCCTAAAGCGACTATTCCAGTTGGGCAGCGTGTATTTGTACCTGGAGCGAAATGCTTTGGTGACGTTAAAGGATTATTTGGTGGAGCCGCATCCCATGTAGTTGTTCCATCGGCGCGCGTTACAGCACTGTCAGAGCAGATTGGCAGAGAAGGCGTACTGCTCGCGCTCGCTGCTACGGCCTATCACGTTACGCAAGGCAATGTACATAAGCAACCCGACTTAATTATTGGACACGGCGTAGTAGGACGCTTAATTGCGCGCATTGCCGTCATGCTCGGGCATCAGCCAGTGGTGTGGGAAGTAAATGCGGACCGCATGAGTGGCGCTAAAGGTTATCAAGTGATTCACCCGGATGGCGATGCAAGGAAAGACTATGCGCGCATATGTGATGCCAGTGGTCAAGCGCAGGTCTTAAACCAATTAATTTCAAGGCTCAAGCATGGTGGTGAAATTATCCTCGCCGGCTTTTATGACAACGATATTGCTTTTCAATTCGCACCTGCATTTATGCGGGAAGTCAAATTACGCATCGCATCCCAATGGGATCCAAGTGACTTAAATGCCGTAAAGAATTGCATCGATGCAGGTCTTCTGAGTTTGGATGACTTGATTACTCACCATCGTTCATCAACCCAAATAGATGATGTTTACCGCACAGCGTTTGAAGATGCACGCTGCTTAAAAATGATAGTGGATTGGAGAAGTGAAAAATGAACGCCCCAGTGAACCCAAAAGAAATCACCATTCAGTTTACAAACTTAAAAAAAGAAGCTGCGGTCGATCCTGATCCAGTGCATACGGGTGAAGTAACGAAGAAAACCCAGATTATTGCGATTTACGGAAAAGGCGGAATCGGTAAAAGTTTTACCTTAGCTAATTTGTCGTACATGATGGCGCAGCAGGGTAAAAAAGTATTGCTTATCGGTTGCGATCCAAAAAGCGATACAACTTCATTGCTGTTTGGGGGCAAAGCGTGCCCCACCATTATTGAAACCTCGTCAAAGAAAAAATTAGCCGGCGAAGAAGTCAAAATCGGCGATGTATGCTTTAAGCGCGATGGTGTTTTTGCAATGGAGCTGGGCGGTCCCGAAGTCGGCCGTGGCTGCGGTGGGCGCGGAATCATTCATGGATTTGAAACCCTCGAAAAATTGGGATTCCATGACTGGGGTTTTGATTATGTCTTGCTCGACTTCTTGGGCGACGTAGTTTGCGGTGGATTTGGTTTACCGATTGCCCGCGACATGTGTCAAAAAGTGATTGTGGTTGCAAGTAATGATTTGCAGTCACTCTACGTTGCCAATAACGTTTGCTCAGCAGTGGAGTATTTCCGTAAGCTGGGTGGTAATGTCGGTGTAGCTGGCATGGTGATCAACAAGGATGACGGCACAGGCGAGGCCAGTGCCTTTGCTGAAAAAGTAGGGATTCCGGTGTTGTCTGCCATTCCTGCAAACGAAGATATTCGCCGTAAGAGCGCCAGTTACGAAATTATTGGTAAGCCAGATAGTCAGTGGGCATCGGTATTTGAGGCTTTGGCACTCAACGTGGCGGAGGCGCCACCGGTCAGACCAAAACCAATGTCTTCCGATGATTTATTAGGATTGTTCTCGGCGGATCAAGTGGGTCGTAACGTGGTTCTAGAGCCCGCAACTATTTTTGACATGGTTGGTAAAGATGAGGTCATCAAGCCAACGCTTGAAGTGATCTACGACAAAGTCTAAAGATCAATACCATGAGCCAATCCAAAATAATCCCAATCCAAGCTGAGGCAGTAGCTCAGGATGGTCTTGGCTGCCATTCTGGTGCAGAAAAATTATTAGCAGCTGCGCAGGCATCCAATAAAAGCGAGATTTTGGGGCAGTACGCACAAGATTATCCAAAAGGTCCACATGATCAGCCGCAAAGCATGTGCCCAGCATTTGGATCATTGCGAGTGGGTCTGCGTATGCGCCGGACTGCCACCATCCTTTCTGGATCTGCATGCTGCGTTTATGGCTTAACCTTCACATCCCACTTTTACGGCGCACGGCGCAGCGTCGGTTATGTTCCATTTAATTCGGAGAGCTTAGTCACAGGAAAGCTGTTCGAAGACATTCGGGATGCCGTTTACAAAGAAGCCAATCCCGAGCTGTACGACGCGATTGTGATTATTAATCTCTGCGTACCAACGGCTAGCGGCGTACCTCTACAGCTCCTACCAAAAGAAATCAATGGTGTTCGCATCATTGGTATCGATGTGCCTGGATTTGGCGTGCCAACCCATGCAGAAGCGAAAGACGTATTGGCCAGCGCCATGCTCCGTTACGCTCGGGGCGAAGCAGAGTCGGGTCCTGTATCTGCGCCACGCAATGGTGTATCCGATAAGCCAACCATCACCTTACTGGGTGAAATGTTCCCGGTCGATCCCGTTGGAATTGGCATGATGCTTGATCCCATGGGCTTGGCAGTAGGGCCAGTTGTGCCAACCCGCGAATGGCGTGAACTCTATCAAGCATTGGACTCAAAAGTAGTGGCAGCCATCCATCCGTTTTATACCGCGAGTATTCGGGAGTTTGAAGCCGCCGGCAGAACGATTGTCGGCTCAGCCCCAATCGGCTACGAGGGTACAGCAGCCTGGCTGGATTCGATTGGTGAGGCTTGCGGCATTCCACAATCCAAAGTAGGCATTTCAAAAGATAAATTCTTGCCATTGATCAAAGCCGCATTAGCAGCGAAGCCAATTAAAGGCCGGATTACGATGAGCGGCTATGAGGGCTCCGAGCTTTTAGTGGCGCGTTTGTTAATCGAAAGCGGTGCCGAAGTGAAATACGTCGGCACAGCCTGTCCTAAGACCATTTGGAGTAGTGCCGATCAAGACTGGCTGGAGTCACGCGGCGTACATGTGCAGTACCGCGCTTCGCTTGAGCAAGATGTGGCAGCGATGCATGAGTTCAAGCCAGACTTAGTCATTGGCACAACACCGATTGTGCAAAAAGCAAAAGAAGCAGCAATACCATCGCTGTATTTCACGAACTTGATTTCAGCTCGGCCGCTCATGGGCGCCGCTGGAGCCGGTTCGCTCGCGCAGGTGATTAATTCAGCACTTGGCAATCAGGCGCGTTTTGACACCATGAAGGAATTTTTCGAGGGTGTTGGCACAGGTTACTCCGCTGGGGTCTGGGATGCCGTACCGGTTGATCACCCCGATTTCCGCGCAGAGACTCGCCGCCGCAACGAAAAAGCCCAGAAGAAGCGCAAAGCAGAGGAGATGGGCTAATGCTAGTTCTTGACCACGATCGTGCTGGCGGCTATTGGGGCGCTGTATATGTGTTTACTGCCATCAAGGGTTTGCAGGTGGTGATTGACGGTCCGGTTGGTTGTGAAAACCTGCCAGTGACATCGGTATTGCATTACACCGATGCCCTGCCACCACATGAGCTGCCAATCGTTGTGACGGGGTTGGCTGAAGAACAATTGGGTCGCGAAGGTACGGAAGAGTCAATGAAACGGGCACATAAAGTGCTTGATCCTGATTTGCCTGCAGTAGTAGTAACAGGCTCAATCGCTGAAATGATTGGCGGCGGCGTTACTCCAGAAGGAACCGGGATTAAGCGCTTCTTGCCTAGAACCATTGATGAAGACCAGTGGCAGTGCGCTAACCGGGCGATGAACTGGTTATGGACGGAATACGGTTTAAAGAAAATACCAGCGCGACCAGAGCGCAAAGCTGGCGAAAAGCCAATGGTGAATATCATTGGACCGGCTTACGGCACATTCAATTTATACAGCGATCTGGCAGAAATTAAGCGTCTGGTTGAGGGCATTGGCGCCCAAATCAATATGGTGTTCCCGCTCAGCAGTCATTTGGCCGATGTAGAGAAGTTGGCTGATTCCGATGTGAACATTTGCATGTACCGCGAGTTTGGCCGTTTGCTTTGCGAGACCTTAGAGCGCCCTTACTTACAAGCGCCAATTGGGATGCATTCAACCACTGCATTTTTGCGTAAGTTGGGTGAATTAACGGGTCTTGATCCAGAGCCGTTCATTGCCCAAGAAAAAAATACTACCCTCAAACCAGTTTGGGATCTCTGGCGCTCAGTTACCCAGGACTTCTTTGGTACCGCGAGCTTTGGAATTGTTGCAAACGAAACCTACACCCGCGGTGTTAGCCATTTCTTAGAAACTGAAATGGGCCTGCCTTGTAACTTTGCTGTATCCAGAATGCCAGGTCAAAAAACAGACAACAGCGCAATTCGCGATTTAGTGCAAAAGAAAACACCACTCGTTTTGTTTGGAAGTTACAACGAGCGCATGTATGCAAGCGAAGTCAATGCACGTTGCTCCTACATTCCTGCATCGTTCCCAGGCGCCATTATTCGTCGGCATACCGGAACCCCATATATGGGCTATTCAGGCGCAGCGTACTTAATTCAAGAAGTATGTAATGCGCTGTTTGATGCACTCTTTCACATTCTGCCCTTGGGTACTGAAATGGATAAGGTAGATCCTACCCCAGCCCGCTTGCAAACAGCCATCCATGCAATGCCTTGGGATGTTGAGGCCCAGTTGTTACTGAATCGCTTAATAAGCGGTCAGCCGGTTTTAACCCAGATCTCCGTAGCAAAGCGCCTGCGTGACATGTCTGAGCGTGAAGCTCGCAGCGGAAATCTAGAGCGAGTCACCGTAGATTGTGTGAATAAATCCAAAACGTCACTTGGCGTAATGGAGACAGCATGATGAAGTCGCAACCCATTTGCCTGATGTTAGGGCAGCCCGAATATGGCACCACCATGCCGTATCCCCAAATCTACAGGGGTGATGTAGAAAAGACCGCAAGGTCAGTCTTAAGGAGTATTCATCATGAGTGAAAACAGATCTATATCTGGGCTTACCGATGCAGAGGCTCAAGAATTCCATGCATTTTATGTGCAAGGTCTTCTCGGATTTGCTGCTATCGCAGTCGTTGCGCACATCCTCGTATGGGCGTGGCGTCCATGGTTTTTTTAAGTAGCAGTAATTAAGTTTTAGAAAATAAAGTGAAGAGGTGAATCATGAAGATAAATACAGAAGTTGTTAATAAAAATTTGGTGAATGACAGACTGTCATTCAAGCTTATTTTTTTGATTAGTTATGTAGTGATCTTTGGAGTTGCCTTGTTAACGATCGTTTTACCGGCATCTCAAAAAAGCTGGCTGTTTGGAAGCTCAGACGGCGCATCATTTTTTAAGACTGTCGAAAGCGGCGTTTATAGCTTTATGTCTTACTTAAATTAGGAGAAACATTATGTGGAGAATTTGGAAACTATACGACCCACTACGCGCGATGGTTGCGCAGGGCGTTTTTCTCTTTGCTTTGGCCGCAATGATTCATTTGATTCTATTGAGCACCACTCAGTACAAATGGCTCGATGGCTTGAGTCAAGCGGAGTACAAAGCTGCGGTTGCAGCTTCCAAGAAGTAATTGTTGTACCGGCGTAAGTGGGTACCTAGCGATAGTTACCTGCTTACGGCAGATTAATTAAGAACGAGCGATGTCTCGTTTTGTAAGGAGTGCATAAATGGCTATGCTCAATTTTGAAAAGAAATACCGCGTACGCGGTGGCACGTTAATCGGTGGAGATCTCTTTGATTTCTGGGTTGGGCCATTCTATGTTGGATTTTTTGGTGTCACCACCATCTTTTTCGCTTTCCTCGGAACGGCTCTCATACTGTGGGGCGCTGCGCAATCTGGGGTTTGGAATATCTGGCAAATAAACATTGCCCCTCCCGACCTCAAGTATGGCTTGGGACCGGCACCGATGATGGAGGGCGGTTTGTGGCAAATCATTACCATCTGTGCTCTCGGCGCTTTTATATCCTGGGCACTCCGGGAAGTTGAAATTTGCCGCAAGCTCGGCATGGGCCTCCATGTTCCCGCCGCCTTTAGTATGGCGATCTTTGCTTATTTCACTCTCGTGGTCATTCGCCCAGTCTTGATGGGTGCTTGGGGCCATGGTTTCCCGTATGGCATCTTGAGTCATTTGGATTGGGTATCGAATACTGGATATCAATACTTGCATTTCCATTACAACCCAGCACACATGCTAGCGGTTACCTTTTTCTTTACTACAACACTGGCGTTGTCTTTGCACGGCGCTTTGATTTTGTCATCGACCAATCCACAGCCTGGCCACACCGTAAGAACGCCAGAGCATGAAGATACCTTCTTCAGAGACATCGTGGGTTACTCCGTGGGTACCTTAGGTATCCATCGTGTCGGCTTATTTTTAGCCTTAGCAGCGGGCTTTTGGAGTGCTGTTTGTATTGTGATTAGCGGCCCATTCTGGACTAAAGGATGGCCTGAATGGTGGACATGGTGGCTTAACTTGCCCATCTGGAGCTAATAGCGGAGAACATGATGGAATATCAAAATTTATTTACCCAAACACAAGTCACTGGCCCCGTTAGTCATGGGGTGCCAATCAACGCATACGATATGCGCGAGCGTACTAAGGTATTTGGCTTTAGTTACCTCATGGGCCTCATCGGCAATGCACAACTCGGGCCCATCTACTTAGGTCGACTCGGCTTGGCATCGCTGATGTTTGGCTTGGCTGCATTCGTGATGATTGGTTTTAATATGCTGGCCCAAGTGGACTGGAACCCCATTCAGTTTGTGCGCCAATTATTTTGGTTATCGCTGGATCCTCCTGCGCCTAAATATGGATTGACCTTCCCGCCAATGAATGAGGGCGGTTGGTGGTTAATCGCCGGTCTCTTTACGACCATTTCAATTATGTTGTGGTGGTATCGCACCTATCGCCGCGCGATTGCGCTTGGCATGGGAACGCATGTGCCTTGGGCATTTGCCGCTGCCATTTGGTTATTCCTGGTTCTGGGTTTGATTCGCCCTGTGCTGATGGGCAGCTGGAGTGAGGCAGTTCCATTTGGCATCTTCTCGCACCTCGATTGGACTGCAGCCTTCTCCATTCGCTATGGTAATTTGTTCTATAACCCCTTCCACATGCTGTCGATTGTGTTCTTGTATGGCTCGGTATTGCTCTTTGCAATGCACGGCGCAACCATCCTGGCAGTCAGCCGTTTTGGTGGCGAGCGTGAGATTGAGCAAATTGTTGATCGCGGCACTGCTTCTGAGCGTGCGGGTCTTTTCTGGCGTTGGACGATGGGATTTAATGCGACGATGGAATCGATTCACCGTTGGGCTTGGTGGTTTGCAGTATTGACCCCAATCACCGGTGGTATTGGCATCCTCTTAACAGGTACCGTCGTCGATAACTGGTATCTGTGGGGTGTTAAACACGGCATTGCTCCGGCATACCCCGCCTATTTTGAGGTGGTTGCCGACCCAGCACTCAGTGCACCGATGGCACCTGCCGCTATTCAGGGAGCAAAATAATGAAAGCCGGATTGAATAAATTACTGATCACCTTAGGACTTGCTTCGGCAGTCCTATTAACGGGCTGTGAGCGACCACCGATTGATGCTAAGCAAACTGGTTTCCGCGGTACGGCGATGGTGGAAATCAATAATCCCCGCACCCAAGAAAAGCTAGCAGCTGAAAATGTGGCGCCTCCAGGCGTGCCCGTTCCTGCGGATGGACCCAAGGCAAGTGCAGTTTACAAGAACGTAAAAGTACTGGGTAACCTCAGTGAGGCACAGTTCACTACGTTTATGGTCGCAATGACTTCCTGGATTGCGCCAAAAGAAGGTTGTGGTTACTGCCATAACGTCCAGAACTTTGCGGATGATTCGGTCTACACCAAAAATGTCGCACGTACGATGATTCAAATGACGCAGGCGATTAATTCCAATTGGAATGCCCACGTCAAAGATACGGGCGTAACGTGCTACACCTGCCATCGCGGTAATCCAGTACCAAAAGAAGTCTGGTTTGATACCGCCGAAAAGAAAAAGGGTGGCATGCTGGGTAATCGCAATGGACAGAATGCGCCTTCACCAAATGTTGGCTATGCCTCTTTGCCAAACCAACCCTTTTCTAGTTATTTCTTAGCCGGAAAAGGCGCGGCGCGGATTACAGGACCTACCGCTTTACCAACAGGCCATGTGAAAACAATTCAGGAAACGGAATCGGTCTTTGGGGTAATGACCCATCTATCGAATGCATTGGGCGTCAATTGCACCTACTGTCATAACTCCAGGGCCTTTGCGGACTGGACAGAAAGCCCTCCACAGCGTGCTCAGGCATGGCATGGCATTCAGATGGTGAAGGACGTCAATAGCAATTACATTGTGCCCATTACGGGGATGTTCCCACCGCACCGCTTAGGACCTGATGGGGATGTGGCGAAGGCCAATTGCGCGACGTGCCATCAAGGTGTAAATAAGCCGCTGTTAGGTAAAAGTATGTTGAAAGACTACCCATACCTGGTTGGACCGCCGGCTGGAAAACCCGTCACAGTAGCGCAGCAGAAGTAAGTAGTAGGTGGGCTTGGGTTTTCAAGTCCTGCCAATCATGAAGGAGTAGGGATGGACCAAAAGGTCGATCGTTTTAAGATACCCGAGCTGGCTGTTTTAGGCGGTGCCAAAAAAACAGGGGCTCGGGCCATCGTGATTGGTAGTGGCTTTGGCGGCTTGGCTGCCGCTATACGTCTCGCAGTCAAAGGATATGAGGTAACGGTCCTCGAGCGCCTTGATTCGCCCGGAGGCCGTGCCTATGTGCATCGCCGTAATGGCTATACCTTTGATGCGGGCCCTACGATTATCACCGCTCCATTCCTGCTAGAAGAGTTGTGGGCCCTATGTGGTCGCAACATGAAGGACGACATCGATCTGCGTTTAATGGATCCGTTTTATCAAGTTCGCTTTGCCGATGGGCGGATTTTCCATTACACCGGCGACCCAGAAAAAATGCGAGCCGAGGTAGCCAAATTTGAGCCATCCGATTTGCCCGGATATGAGCGTTTTTTGGAAGAGGCGGAAAAATGCTACAAATTGGGTTTTGAGGAGTTGGGTGATTTCTGCTTTCAGAGCTTGGGGGATCTGGCGAAGGCCTTTCCGAGTCTGGTTAAGATGCGCGCTTGGAATAATTTATATTCCTTAGTTGCCAAGCACATTAAAAATCCACAGCTGCGCGAGGTAATGAGTTTTCACCCACTGTTGATTGGCGGTAATCCCTTCTCGGTAACGGCAGTCTATTCCCTCATTAATGCACTAGAGCGTAAATGGGGCGTGCATTCAGTCATGGGCGGTACGGGTAAGTTAATACAGGGACTTGTGAAGTTACTGAACGAGCAGGGCGTTGAAGTTCGCTATAACTCGACTGTTCGTAAAATAAACATTGAAAACAATCACGTCACCGGCGTTACCTTAGAAAATGGCCAGGTACTCTACTCCGATTTAGTCGTGTCCAATGCCGATACCGCTTGGACCTATAAAAATTTAATCGACGCCAAATACCGCAAAGTATGGACGGATAAGAAGGTCGATAACGGTAAGTACTCCATGAGCTTGTTTGTTTGGTACTTCGGAACCAAGAAGAAATACCCTGAAATACCCCATCACATGATGCTGCTGGGCGAACGCTATAAAACGCTGCTGGATGATATTTTCAAAAAGCATCATCTAGCAAAAGACTTTAGTTTGTATTTGCATCGGCCAACAGCAACCGATCCATCCATGGCACCCGAGGGCTGTGATACGTTTTATGTTCTCTCTCCAGTACCCCATTTGGATAGTGGAACGGATTGGCAAACGGTAGCAGAGTCCTACCGCAAGGCCATCGCCAACATGCTGGAAAGTACAGTAATGCCAGATTTGCAAGCCAATATCACCGAGTCATTCATGATGACGCCGCAAGACTTTAAAGATCGTTTGCTCTCTCACAAAGGAGCTGCATTTGGCCTTGAGCCATTGCTCACGCAAAGTGCTTGGTTTAGGCCACACAACCGCAGCGAAGACATTCCTGGCCTTTACATGGTTGGCGCTAGTACCCATCCGGGCGCTGGCATTCCAGGTGTTTTGTCATCGGCTAAGGCATTGGATTCGGTCATAGAGCCCGTAGTGAATACCTACCTAAATCAGGCCAGACATGCAGCAACTTAATACCGTCCGTGCCATTACCGCTGAATTTGGCTTTCAGTTAGATTTGCGTACCTGCACGGAGCTCATGAAAGATGGGTCTAAATCCTTTTTTGCCGCCTCCAAAATTTTGCCCAGCAATATTCGGAGTTCGGCAACCGCTTTGTATGCCTTCTGCCGTCTATTGGATGACTTGGTAGACGATCAGAATGCAAGCGCTGATGTAATTCCCCAAATCCAAGAGCGGCTCGCTCGAATTTACAAGCAAGATCCGATTGATGTACCTGCAGATCGTGCCCTCGCATTGGTAGTAGAGCGATTTGGTATCCCGAAGATTTTGCTGGAGGCCCTCATTGAGGGGTTCGAGTGGGATCGGGATGGCCGTCGTTATGAAACTATTAATGATTTACAGGCCTATGGCGCTCGCGTTGCTTCTACGGTTGGGGTCATGATGACCCTCATCATGGGCGTGCGCGATCCAGTGGTACTGCAGCGTGCTTGTGAGCTGGGTTTGGCCATGCAGTTGACTAATATTGCACGCGATGTGGGCGAGGATGCCCGCAATGGCCGCCTGTATTTGCCCCGAAGCTGGATGCGTGAGGCTGGAATTGACCCTGATGCTTGGCTGCAGGATCCGGTATTTAGTGAGGCACTTGGTACCGTTGTATCGCGTTTATTAAAGACTGCGGATGCCATGTATCAGCGCTCAATTGCTGGAGTTGCTGGGTTGCCCCGCAATTGCCGTGCGGCGATTTCAGCGGCGCGTTTGATTTATTGCGAAATCGGTCGCGAAGTCGAGCGCCGGGGCATGAATTCCATTAACCACCGTGCGGTGGTGCCATTCTCCAAAAAATTGCTATTAATGGGTCAGGCCCTGATGGCTGGTATTTACAGCCCTAAATTAAACGCAATACACGAGCCCATTGCAGAACTGCAGTTTTTGGTAGAAGCCGTTTTACCCAATGATCCGCATGCCCATTACGAAGGCTCAATTGAGGATCGCATGATTTGGGTGATTAACTTAATGGAGCGCGTCGAGCGCCGCCGCATTCAAAACTACGATGCCTTTATGCAGCCAGAAAAGGCTGCCGCTTAAATCGGCTAGAAAACCTCAGCAGCGCGTTTTAGGAAAACATCTTAGGTACGCGTGGCATGCGCCATGGCAACATCAACTGGGTACTCGTGGCAACAAGGCGCGGTACATTTAGCGTTTCATGCATCGACGTCACCTTTTCTCCGAGCAAGGTCGACTGCAAAATGGAACGCGCATAAAAGGGCGTATCTTCGAGGAGTTGGCTAGTGGTGGCTCGGGTATTGGCATCCGTGCGCATGTGGCGCTGAATCCGCCAGCCGGTTTTCTTGAGGGCTTGGCGTGCTGGAGCCTCAAATGGCTCCACGCTGCCATCGGGCTTAAAGCGCATGGCAATGAGTCGCTCAACCCCTGATTTTTGGCGGACATCGTAAATCACGGCAGTGCTACCGTCTTTCATAGCAGCGCGCGACCAATCCCATTCCGTAAACGGCACACTGATTGCCTCATCTCCTTCGTTTGAATCAAAGTAGGCGTGGCCTTGCCAACGCAATGCGGGGTGTTGCATGCTGACCTCGACGCGTGCAGATGGCGCAATCGGGCCCCAGCGGTGTTTTTCTGCATCATCCAAGGGCGTAGTGAACTGAAAGAGCTGCTCTGGATAGACTTTGATTGTGCCGGTGACTTTTTGGCCAAATGGAATGGCGCGCTCGGCAATATTAATCGTGAGGCAGTTGTCATCCCAATGCAGTGCGCTGGGCCCAATCTGGAAGGTATGTTGATCGCGGTGAATCCATTTACCACCACGCTCGGTCATGGTCCAGCGCTTATTACCGGGGCTATAGATTGCCACGTTGAGTGCGCAGTAGTCATTGGCATCGGCTGGTTGAGAACGATTGGCCCACGCATAGTAGGGTGAGAACACGCTACCAACAAAGGCAATGATGCTGATCCCATGCTGACCATCGTTGCTCAGCGCATCAACATACCACCAGAGGTAATTGCCGGGATCTACCGCTTGGTTGAATTGCGGCGTGCCATCAGCGCTGCGACCGCCTGTCGACCGGACAAAGCGGCCATCGGCACCCCCGGACCCGGATGGACGCTGCCGCCCGCCAGAAAGAGATTCTCGATTTGCGTCAGCGCATTGGAGCGCTGGAATGAGCTCATCCATCCATGGGTTGCTTGACCATATAGCGCTCCCCCACGACCCGGAAACAATCGATTGAATTCCGTGGGCGATGTTCGGATGGTTGAATGGCTGGACTCCTGTAGCTCCAGACCACATTGCTTGAGTAGGGTAAATGCGGTTTGCTCGCATCGGTCAATTTCCTTCTGGTTAACTTCATGATCGCCAATGGCTGGTGCATTGACAAGGCACAGTAGTCGCTCCTCCTGCTCTAGGGCAGCGCCGCTATCGTTTCTATCTTGAGCGCAGACATAGACGGTGGGCTCATTGGGGTAACTCTTGTGCTGGAAAATATCACTGAATTCACGGGAGTAGTGGCGATTGAAAAAGACGTTATGGCGAACTAGTGGGAAGCCGCTGGTTTTAACATTCATCGACCAGGTTATCGCCGAGAGTGATCTGCTAGTTGGGATTGAATTGGAAACAGCCGACCGCATGGATGCGCCCATTAATCCTTGTCGCAGGACATTGATATCACCATTAAAGACAACATAGTCTACCGGTATGCGCTCTCCGTCGGAGAGTTCAATCGATTCAACGCGGTTGTGCTGCTGATGAATTGCCTGCACCGAAGTATTGGTACGAATCCGAGCCCCCTTGCTTTCTGCCAGGCGGGCAATGGCTTTCGGGATTTCAGCCATACCGCCACGCACGGACCAAACGCCATCCATTTCAACTTGGGCGATCAGCATTAAAGTTGCTGGAGCTAGAAAAGGCGAGGAACCGCAATAGGTGGCGTAGCGACCAAAGAGTTGGTGCAGGCGTGGGTCCTTAAAGTATTTTCCGAGCGAGGACCAAAGATCACTAAAGGGTCCAATTGCCATTAGTGGCATGGATTTCGTGATGCCGAGTGAGCCCATCATGCCGGCCATCGATGGTCTGGCAGATTGAATGAAGGGCCTCTCGAGAACCTCATATACCTTCTTGGCCATTGCGCAGAACTCTAAGAATGCTTTTGCTTCAGCTGGGCTAGAAAATGCGGCAATGGCATCTGCACTTTGCTGGCGATCAGCATATAAATCGAGATACTGTTCACCCCAGGTATGCCTTGCTAAGATCGTCAATGGATCAGTTTGGACATGTGAGGAGAATGATTCGCCGCAGGCATCAAAGAGTTGCTCGAATACCCAGCGCATCGTAAACACTGTAGGCCCCGAATCTACCAATCCGATAGCATCATTAGCTCCGACTGGTACTTGGCGAATCTTTCCACCAACAGCCTGCTCTTTTTCAAGCAGAGTAACGTCAAAGCCGAGGTGGGCAAGTTCAAGACAGGCGCACAAACCGCCAATGCCGCCTCCAATGACCACGACGCGTTCGCTACTCATGTCCTAGCCATAGTGTTTGCCCCGCCATGTGCCTTCCATTTCAGATGGCGTGAAGCGTGTAAACATCGATTCTGAAAAGTACTGCTGGCCATAAGCAGCTTTGATCGCCGCTAGGTGCGCGCCTTGCTGCGCATAAGCATTGAGGGCAGTCTCATCTTCCCAAATCGTAAAAGTAGCTTGCCGTAGGTAAGGCGCCTCACCAAGGCCGGCGCTCAAAATCACCCCTTCGGACTGATTAATCGAGACTTCGGCAGGCTGCGCATTTTTCCAAAACGCATTTGCTTTAAGGGGTTTGATGGATGCGCGTGTTAATGAAGCAATCGGTCCGGATACTGGGGCATGGGCTGTTACGTCCAATTGGGTATTGGCCCAAGAGCCCCGTGTGCTGAATGCATTGAGGGTTACTGCGAAGAATTCGCGTGAGTGCTTCAGATATGACTGCACGAGGGTTGAGTGCGCTCGAAATTGCTTAGCATGCTGTTCGCTATCGAATACGCAAAACAAACCTTGTTTGTGGAAACTGGGTTTGGTACTAAAGCCACCTTCAAATCCAGAACCCAATACTTTAAAAAATTGCAGCCCAGGAATATTGCGCAGAGAAAAACGACCAATTACATAGCGGGAGAGGCCCCAGAGGAATGAATCGGGCGCAATATCGACTAACACTAATACTGCGGTTTGATTGCGCATGGTGACGTAATCTAGGAGTCGTTGTCTTCGGAGGCGCTGTTCTCAATAATGCCAAAGCGACGCATCTTAATATAGAGGCCTTGACGCGATAGACCCAACAATTCTGCAGCAGAAGCACGATTCGACATGGTGAGTTCTAAAGCCGAAATAATGCAGAGCTTTTCAATGATGTCGGTGGTTTCGGTCACAATTTCCTTGAGGGGAACTTTACCAACCAGTTCTGTCAGGTGCCGTGCATTTTTCTCAATATTGCTGGGTGTAGGACCGGCCTGTGCGACCCGCTTGGAAATGCTGCGGATGCTAAAGGCAAACGCAGGGGGATTGTGAGAGCGTACATCCACCCCTGAAATCTCCGCCTCTAATGGCGAGCTACCATCGTCGCTGGTAATGGTGGTGGCGTAGTTCTTAATGACGCCATGCTCACGTAAGGTATTCAAGATGATGCGCAAATCAATAGTTGAGCGTCCAAGCCACTGTTCTAATGATTTACCAATCACATATTCTGCCTGCGCAGAATGGGTCATTTGGGTAAATGCTTTATTAGAGGACAGAATGAGGCCTTGCAAGTTCGTCACCACAAATGCATCGCTTGACTCTTCAATGGCTTTTAATACGAGGGCGCTTTGCTCGCCATAATTAATGGTGGCCGCATTGACCGAAAGGGGATTGAGGCTAACGAGATAAACACTTTGCCGACCTTCGCGAAGCAATGCACTGGAAATCTCAACCTCATCTGCTGAATTCAGCAGGTGTACCACCCGGTTTTGTTGCAAATTACCAATCTTAAAATCAGCAAAATAGTCCTGGATGACCTCTTGATCGGCCTTCGAAAACAAGTCACCAATCGCTTTTCCAACCAATTTTTTGGAGTCGCCGAGCAAAGTACCCGATGCTTTATTGGCCTCAATAATGCGCAGCGTTTGGCTGTCGATGAGCAAATATGCTTGATCGGTAATGTTAAATAACTGCGAGTAGCGATTTTCAATCGCATGCAAGCGGGTATAGTCACGCTCAATTTCTTGCTGCGCCTCTACTAAGCGTTGTTGTAAGGCAGAGATATTGCGTAGGTCGCGACCAATCGCCAGTACCGTTTTTTGCTTGGGTAGATGAACGGTGCTAAATAAAATGGGTAATGATTTTCCATCGGGCAGCAGTTGATTAATTTGCCGCCATTTCTGTGCACCCTCGCTGGTATTGGTGTCCATCAGCGCATGCACTTTTGGATGGCTATCGATTGCTATCGTATCCATCCATTTTTTATTCATCAGACTACTAGTGTCTTCAATGCCAATTTTGTCTGCATTCACGACATCGCGAATAGTGCCATCGGTGTCAAGAACAAAAACAACATCGGCAGAATATGCAACTAACGAGACAGCGGTCTTGATATCGACTGTATCGAGACTGTCATGGGGTTGTGCGGTGAGCGCCATTTACTTTTATTTTAATTATTAAGGGCTGAAACTGAGCTGCTGACTTCGGTTGTAATATTTAAAATTCGGTTGAGTTGATGCAATGCTTCTTCGGGCGTATTGGATTTTATATCGGCCTTAATATGCCCAAATGACATCGCATCGGCATTATAAAGCGATCCCCCTGTCAGTACGATGATTGCTGGGTTTAGCGACTTATTGCGGATCGACTGAATGAGCGCGGGCAGCTGATCGAGTTGATCGTAATCGGCAATACTAATTGCAACCGCGGTCAGAGATTTATTGGCAACGGTCTTCTCAATGTACTGCTGAGTCGGCGTACTTTCGCTCAGCACATTCCATCCGGCCCAGGTAAAGTAATTCGATAAAATCAGCGGCCCTAATGTATGGTGAGAGCCTGGTGATGCAGTAACTAAAATACTATGCGCAGTAGAAGAGCTTGTTCGGGTTTCCTGATAAAGATGATCTAAGCTGTAGATTAATTTCTGCAAACGACCAGTTGCAATCGTGACCTCGGTAAAGCTAAGGCTATCGCTAATCCACTGATCGCCCAGCTTGCGTGCTATGCGTGGTATTAGTTCTAGCACTATTAGATCAATGCCCATTCCAAGATTTAATAACTCAGCAATGTATTGCTCGGTTTTTTGTGGGCCATCGCGCGTAATGAGCGCAACAAAACCATCCGCATGATCTTCAATGATTTGCCAGGTGAGGTGTGCTGACGAATGTGGTTTTAATTCAAGCGCACCCGTTTCCAAAATGGTATTGAGTAGGCGATCTTCAATCCAATCCCGGTTGCCCGTTTGATTCACGCGCCCAATTCCCTTCACCATGGCCAGAACCTTGCCGGTATCTAAGGCGGGTGCTTCAGTGGATGCTTGCTGGTTCTCTTTTTTTGCCAACATAAGGGATTCGTTTGCGATAGGTAAAAAAATAAACTTGTTTACAATGTAAAACAAATATTACACTTTTGATAGAATAAGCTGTAAATAAAGATGATATTTAAGGGTAAACCCTAATTAACTAAGGGTAAATACGGTATTTTGTAAATTAAATTAGTCGTAAAGTTTTGTTTACACATTCAAAGGAATTGGCAAAGCAAAAACGTGAGTAATTTGACTAAACCCCTCTACACCGCAGATCAGCGCAAACGGCGCAATGAATCGGTGTGGACCTTGGTTCAGGGCATTTTGGCTCCAGTTCAATTTCTTATTTTCATTGCCAGTTTTTGTTTAGTCATTCGCTACCTGTTTACTGGCGATGGCTATGAAATAGCAACGATATCGATTGTCGTCAAAACAATCGCCTTGTATTTGATCATGATTACTGGATCGATTTGGGAAAAAGTCGTGTTTGGTAAGTACCTCTTTGCTGACGGTTTTTTCTGGGAAGATGTTTTTAGTATGCTGGTTCTAGCGCTCCATACTGCGTACCTCTATTTCTTATGGAACGGCGCACTAAGCGCCAACGAGTTAATTTATTTGGCATTGGCCGCATACGTTGCTTACTTAATCAATGCGGCGCAGTTTTTGTGGAAGCTAAGGGTGGCTCGATATGAAGGCGTCGAGGAAGAGTCCCTTAAATCCGATAAGCCCAATATCCACGGGGGTATGGCAACATGAACGCCATTACTACGCCAAATCTAAACTCGGCGCGTGACGCAAGCCGCGACATTCCCATCATGAAAGAAAAGGGCCAGCGAGAGGTTTTTTGTGGGCTTACGGGCATTATCTGGCTGCATCGCAAAATTCAAGATGCGTTTTTCTTGGTGGTGGGCTCACGCACCTGTGCACATTTAATTCAGTCGGCTGCGGGCGTCATGATTTTTGCAGAGCCCCGTTTTGCTACTGCCATTATTGATGACCGTGATTTAGCCGGAATTGCCGATGCCAACGACGAGTTGGATAAGGTGGTAACTAAATTATTAAGCCGTAGGCCCGACATCAAACTGCTTTTTCTAGTTGGATCATGCCCATCTGAAGTAATTAAGTTGGACTTATCCCGTGCATCAGAGCGCCTGGGTAAACAGTTTATTCAGCAATGCCGGATCTTAAGCTACTCCGGTAGCGGCATCGAAACCACCTTTACGCAGGGGGAAGATGCCTGTTTAGCCGCCTTAGTGAAGGAGTTGCCTAAGTCCAGCGAGAGTAAGGCTAGTTCAGTAGATTCCAATGCGAAGAATCTCGTGATTGTGGGCTGTTTGCCAGACGTTGTAGAAGATCAATTTCGGCGGGTCTTTAATGAGCTTGGCATCGATGCGGTATCGTTTTTCCCGCCACGCCGAAGCAGTGATGCTGTCACAGTCAATGCCGATACACGCTATTTATTAGCCCAGCCTTTCCTTGCTGAGACGGGGCGCTTATTCGATGAGCGGGGGGCCCAGCGCCTGGATGCGCCATTCCCCTTTGGGGTTGAAGGAACAAGCCATTGGTTGGCCGCTGCTGCTAAAGAATGGGGCATCGCCGATGCTGACTTTGAGCGTGTAACTGCGCCCAGAAAAGCCCGTGCAATGTCGGCATTAGAGCGTTACAAAGCGATTCTGAATCAAAAAACTATTTCCTTCTTTCCAGATTCGCAGTTGGAAATTCCCTTGGCCCGTTTCTTGCACAACGAGATGGGCATGACCTTGCTGGAGGTCGGCACACCATACTTGCATCGCCAGCATTTAGCCCAAGAACTCGCGCTCTTACCAAGCGATGTTCGCCTGGTTGAGGGGCAAGATGTAGAAAAGCAGCTCGATCGTTGCCGAATAGATAATCCGGATATTGTGGTCTGTGGTTTGGGTTTAGCCAATCCATTAGAGGCTGAGGGAATCACCACCAAGTGGTCGATTGAGTTGGTATTTAGTCCGGTCCACGGTTACGAGCAAGCAGCTGACTTAGCTGAATTGTTTGCCCGTCCATTGCAACGTCGCATGAAGCTGGCGGCCTAATATGCAACTGACACTCTGGACCTACGAAGGGCCGCCACACGTCGGCGCTATGCGTATTGCTACTGCATTAAAAGATGTGCATTACGTGTTGCATGCACCCCAAGGCGATACCTACGCTGACCTGCTCTTCACAATGATTGAGCGTTCAAAAAAACGCCCACCCGTAACCTATACGACATTTCAGGCGCGTGACTTGGGCGGCGATACCGCAGAGCTCTTTAAAAATGCAACCCGTGAGGCTTACGCACGCTTTCAGCCAAATGCGATGATGGTGGGTGCATCCTGTACAGCAGAACTCATTCAGGATGATCCTGCCGGCTTAGCAAAGGCGCTTAATCTACCTATTCCGGTCATTCCACTGGAGTTACCGTCGTATCAGAAAAAAGAGAATTGGGGCGCCGCCGAAACCTTTTATCAGATGGTACGCACTTTAGCGGCACCTGCAGTGAAAACACCTGCTGCCACTTTAGTAGCCGAGCGAGCTGCTGCACGCGCTGCCGGTAAGGCGCCGAGCTGCAATATTTTGGGCGCTACCGCACTCGGATTTCGGCATCGCGATGACGTGCATGAAATTCAGAAACTATTGGGCGAGCTGGGCATTGAAGTCAATGTCACAGCGCCGCTGAATGCGAGTGTTGCAGACCTCCAGCGTTTGGGTGAAGCTGACTTTAACGTGGTCCTGTATCCTGAGATCGCCGGCGTAGCCGCATCCTGGCTCACGCGGACGTTTGGTCAGCCCGCAACCAAAGTGATTCCAATTGGCGTCAATGCTACTACCGAATTTATTGCTGAAGTCGTAGCCCTTGCAGGGCTTGATGCCAGTATTGTGGATCGCTACCAGAATAGTCGCGCACAGTGGTATTCCAAATCAGTTGACTCGACCTACCTAACTGGTAAGCGGGTTTTCATTTTTGGTGATGCCACTCACGTGATTGCCGCTGCCCGCGTTGCCAGTCAAGAAATTGGCTTTGAGGTGGTTGGACTTGGTACCTATAGCCGTGAGTTTGCTCGTGACGTACGTGAAGCGGCAGCGCTTTACGGCGTAGAGGCCTTAATTACCGATGATTATTTGGAAGTAGAGCAAAAGGCCAGTGAACTTGCTCCGGATTTAATGCTCGGTACGCAAATGGAGCGCCACATCGCTAAGCGCCTCGGTGTTCCGTGCGCAGTGATTTCGGCTCCAATACACGTTCAAGATTTTCCAGCGCGTTACTCCCCGCAAATGGGTTTTGAAGGCGCAAACGTGTTGTTTGATACCTGGATTCATCCCTTGATGATGGGCTTAGAAGAGCACCTCATCATGATGTTCCGTGAAGATTTTGAGTTTGATGCCAGTGCCGCAGGATCACATTTAGGCCACCGTGCTGTCAATCATGCTCCAGCATCTCAGGCCAAAATAGAAACACCTGCAGAACAAATCAGCGTTACCGCCAGTGCAGTAATTGATGCCGTTGTAGGTGAAGCAACATGGGCGCCCGACGCCATGAAAGAGCTTGGAAAAATTCCTTTCTTTGTGCGTGGAAAGGCCCGTCGTAATACAGAGCGTTTTGCTATAGAGCAGGGGCTGTCGATGATCACGATTGAGACCTTATACGATGCAAAGGCACACTATGGCCGCTAATCACACACCAATTCGGGTGGTGATCGTGACCATGGATACCCATTTGGTCAGCGCAACCGAGCGCGCTCGCTTTGCTTTGCAAAAGAAAATGCCTGGCTTGGTTTTAACCATTCATGCGGCATCGAGCTGGACTGTCGATGCAAAAGCTTTAAAAGCGTGCGTGGATGACATTGCTCGGGCTGACATTGTGGTGGCCATGATGCTCTTTATGGAAGACCATTTTCTGCCGGTGATTGATGCCTTGAAAGCACGTCGCCTGGAGTGCGATGCCATGGTCTGCGCAATGTCGGCGGCGGAGATTGTCACGCTCACCCACATGGGTAGCTTTAACATGAGCAAGCCCGCTACCGGTTTAATGGCTTTACTCAAGCGTTTGCGTGGCAACAAAGAAAAAGCACAAACTGGTGGCGCTGCCCAAATGCGCATGCTGCGCCGTTTACCCAAGATCCTGAAATTCATTCCTGGTAGCGCTCAGGATGTCCGCGCTTATTTCTTGACCTTGCAGTATTGGCTGGGCGGCTCCGAAGAAAACATGTACCACATGGTGCGCAGCCTCATTAACCGCTATGCCCAAGGCGAGCGGGCAGTGTTGCGCAGTCAAGAGAAAAGCGTTGAGCCACTAATTTACCCCGATACCGGAATCTATCATCCGCGCCTGAAGGGCCGCATGAGTGAAGAGTTGCGTGATTTACCTAAATTAGTCTCCGATCAAAAGTCGCGTGGTCGTGTTGGGCTGTTATTACTGCGTTCCTACATCTTGGCTGGCAATACCCTGCATTACGATTCTGTGATTGCGGCGATGGAAGCCCAAGGCTTACAAGTAGTTCCTATTTTTGCGGTGGGCCTTGATGCGAGGCCTGCGATTGACGCCTTCTTAATGAAGGGTGAGGACTGTGCAGTCGATGCCGTAGTTTCCTTGACGGGATTTTCCTTGGTTGGTGGTCCGGCTTACAACGATGCCAAAGCCGCTGAAGAAGTCTTATCAAAAATGGATGTTCCTTATTTGGCGGCGCACCCTCTGGAGTTTCAAACTCTGAGCGATTGGGGTAAGTCAGATCAGGGCTTAATGCCAGTTGAGAACACCCTGATGGTTGCCATTCCGGAGCTGGATGGCGCGACCAATCCCATGATCTTTGGCGGACGTGCTGGCGCCGCTGGTGTTGCCTGTACCGGTTGCCATAAAGCCTGTACCTTTGAAGTCAATACCAACGCGCATGACATGTTTACCTGCGTTGAGCGTACCGCCATGCTGGCAGCGCGCGTCACCAAGTTAATTGCGATGCGTAAAACCGTGAAACACGATCGCAAAGTAGCCTTGGTTATTTTTAACTTCCCACCCAATGCCGGTCGCATTGGTACAGCAGCGCACTTAAGCGTATTTGAATCCGTCTTCAACACACTTAAAGGCTTGCGCGATGAGGGATATACCGTCGATGTCCCAGCTTCAGTAGATGATTTGCGCGAGCAAATGCTCACAGGCAATGCACAGCAATTCAGTATGGATGCCAATGTGCATACGCAAATTGGTTTGGATGATTACGTTAAGCGCGAGCCTTGGTTAAAAGAGATCGAGGCGCAGTGGGGCCCAGCTCCAGGACGCATGCTCACAAACGGCAGTGCCTTATTTGTATTGGGTAAGCAATTTGGCAATGTACTGGTGGCGATTCAGCCTGGCTTTGGTTACGAGGGTGATCCCATGCGCCTTTTGTATGAAAAAGGCTTTGCACCAACCCATGCCTTCTCCGCTTTCTATCGCTACATTCGCGAAGACTTTAATGCCAATGCGGTATTGCATTTTGGTACCCATGGCGCACTCGAATTTATGCCGGGTAAGCAATCCGGCATGTCCGGCGCTTGCTGGCCAGATCGCTTAATCAGTGATTTGCCCAATATTTACATCTATGCCTCGAATAATCCATCCGAGGGTGCGATTGCAAAACGCCGTGCCGGCGCTACTTTGGTCAGCTACCTCACACCTCCAGTTGCGCAAGCTGGCTTGTATCGTGGCTTGGTTGACCTCAAAGCATCCCTCGATCGGTGGCGTACTCTAGCGCCAGAAGCCCAAACGGATGATGCGCCGGTCGCAATGGATAGCAATGAGCAGCTGGAATTGATCGAGATGATTCAGGTTCAAGCGGCTGAACTCAATTTAGTGCCACTCGAGCCCAGCTGGAAAACCATAGATCGCCAGATCGTTATGGCCAGTCTGAATAAGCTGAACGAGCAAATCCTGGAAATGGAATACGCTTTGATTCCGCATGGACTTCATGTGCTTGGCAATGCACTCAGCAAAGAAGAGCGGATTGATATGCTCATGAGCTCGGCCCAGGCCGGTGATGGTCCAGCGAAGACACTCGATCGCGCCATTATTGCTGCATTGGTAGATGGCACCACCGTTGATCGCTCCATTACCGAAAACAACTTACCGCTCTCCGATGACATGCGCGAGCAGTTGGATGATCTTGTGAAGATGGATCGGCTTATGCAAGAGGACAGCGAGCTGCAAGGCATCTACCGTGCATTGGATGGCCGTTACATAAAGCCAGCACCGGGCGGTGATGTGCTGCGCAATCCCGATGTATTGCCAACCGGTCGCAATGTTCATGGCTTTGATCCCTTCCGCATCCCCAGCAAATTTGCTGTACGCGATGGGCAAATGCAGGCTAACAAATTACTCGAGCGCTATCAGGCAGATGGCAATCCACTACCAGAATCGATTGCCTTAGTACTCTGGGGTACGGATAACCTCAAAACCGAAGGTGGCCCGATTGCCCAAATTTTGGCCTTGATGGGAACCTTGCCACGCTTTGATAGCTTTGGTCGCGTCGCAGGTGCAAGCCTAATTCCATTGGCAGAGCTGGGACGTCCCCGGATTGATGTGATGGTGTCGATCTCCGGAATTTTCAGAGACTTAATGCCGCTTCAAGTCAAAGTATTGGCCGAAGCAGCCTATCTTGCCGCTGCTGCAGATGAGCCCATTACTGAGAACTTTGTGCGTAAGCATGCACTCGACTACCAAGCCAAAACCGGCTGTGATCTAGAAACAGCCGCCTTGCGTGTGTATGGCAACGCAGAGAGTGCTTACGGTGCCAACGTCAACATGATGGTGGATAACGGCTTATGGCAGGATGAGGATGAGTTAGCCGAGACCTATACCAGCCGCAAGAGTTTTGCCTACGGCCGCAATGGCCGCCCCCAGGCGCAAAAAGAATTGCTCCAGCGCATTTTGGCGGATGTGGAGTTGACCTACCAAAATTTGGATTCAATTGAGCTCGGCGTGACAACCATTGATACCTACTTTGATACCTTGGGCGGGATTAGTCGCGCTGTGAAGCGCGCCAAAGGTGGTGAAGCGCCACCGGTTTACATTGGCGATCAAACCAAGGGTGAGAGCGTCGTCCGTACGCTAAACGAACAAGTGGCATTAGAGACGCGTTCACGCATGCTCAATCCAAAATGGTACGAGGGCATGCTTAAGCATGGTTATGAAGGGGTACGTCAGATTGAATCGCACCTCACGAACACCATCGGCTGGTCAGCCACCACCGGTCAAGTCGAGCCTTGGGTGTACCAGCAACTTACCCAAACATTTATTTTGGATGCGGATATGCGCGAGCGTCTTATGCGTCTTAATCCAGCCGCCTCAGTAAAAGTAGCAAACCGCCTTTTAGAAGCCTCTGAAAGGCAATATTGGAAACCCGAACCATCTGTTCTAGAAACCTTGCGCCGTGTTGCACAAGATTTCGAAGATAGATTAGAAGGTGTTTACGAAGGAGTAGCAATTTAATGAATACCGTCAGCGTACCTATCTCAGAAATTACAACCCGCAAACCACCAGATGGTGAGGGTAGCGTCCAGGTCCATTTGGATCCCTCAGAGAAAATTGGCAACGCCAAAGTCTTTGCAATTTATGGCAAAGGCGGTATTGGCAAAAGCACAACCTCATCAAACCTATCGGCAGCGTTCTCGATGCTGGGTAAAAAAGTCATTCAAATTGGCTGCGATCCCAAGCATGACTCGACCTTTACGCTGACGGGTAAGTTAGTCCCAACCGTGATTGATATTTTGGAGACCGTGGATTTCCATTCGGAAGAGTTGCGGGTAGAAGACTTTGTGTACGAAGGCTTTAATGGTGTGATGTGCGTAGAAGCAGGCGGCCCTCCGGCTGGAACGGGTTGCGGCGGTTATGTGGTTGGCCAGACCGTGAAGTTACTCAAAGAGCACCACCTTCTAGAAGATACCGATGTGGTGATCTTTGACGTTTTGGGTGACGTGGTTTGCGGCGGCTTTGCTGCACCCTTGCAACATGCTGATCGCGCATTGATTGTGGCTGCCAATGATTTTGACTCGATTTTTGCGATGAATCGCATCGTGCAGGCGATTAGCGCAAAAGCAAAAAACTACAACGTTCGTTTGGGCGGCGTGATTGCCAACCGCAGTAAAGACACCGATCAAATTGATAAGTTCAATAACCGGGTTGGCCTTAAGACCATGGCGCATTTTCCGGACTTGGATGCCATTCGTCGTAGCCGCCTCAAGAAGTGCACTATTTTTGAAATGGAATCGACTCCTGAGATTGAAGCAGTCAAAGCAGAGTATCTGCGCTTAGCTGCCAGCTTATTGCTAGACGATGATCCGATTTTGAGTGAATCATTAAAAGACCGTGAAATTTTTGACTTATTGGGATTTGATTAACTATGGCTGAAATGTCCTACCAAGATCGCCGAAGCAAGCTGAAGAACTACTTCGACCGGACTGCGGTCGATGCCTGGGCCAAGCTCACCTCCGATGCGCCCGTGAGTGGCATTCGGGCAACGGTCCGCGCAGGTAGAGACCAAACCCGTCAACGCATTTTGAACCGCCTGCCCGAAGACTTAACCGGTAAGCGGATTCTGGATGCCGGTTGCGGCACTGGTGCTTTGGCTTTAGAAATGGCTAAGCGCGGTGCCAACGTAGTTGCCGTGGATTTATCACCCAAGTTAGTCGAGTTAGCGCAAGAGCGTATTCCTGCAGAAGAGCGGCAGAACATTGCTTTTCACTCTGGGGACATGCTCGATGAGACCTTTGGCGAGTTTGACTATGTCGTGGGTATGGATTCGATGATCCATTACCAGTCAGAAGACATGCTCAATGTGCTGGAGCGTTTGGCGGAGCGTACTCATCAAAAGATTATCTTCACCTTCGCCCCCAGCTCTGCTTTGCTAGAAATCATGATTCGAGTAGGGCGTCTTTTTCCCCGCAAAGATCGTGCACCCTTTATTGAGCCCGTGAGCGAGCAAAAATTGCGGGATCTAGTTGGTCAGCCCAAACTGCTTCACAGCTGGCGCGTGAGCTTTACCTTGCGTATATCGAGCGGCTTTTACCAATCGCAAATCATGGAGCTGCGTCGTTTCTCATGATGCAATTTTTTAAAACGGCTAAAGCATGGACGCGGATTAATCCGCGCTTCTTGCCTTTTGCGGACGTCGCTACGGCTGACTTGCCGCTGAGCCGTTTATTGCGTTTGTCCTTATTCCAAGTCACTGTGGGTATGGCAGCAACCTTGCTGATTGGTACCCTCAATCGCGTGATGATTGTGGAAATGGGCATGAGCGCTTGGATGGTGGCTTTGATGGTCGCCTTGCCCTTAATCTTTGCCCCGTTTCGTGCGCTGATTGGTTATCGCTCGGATACTCACCGCTCGATATTAGGTTGGAAACGCGTACCGTATATTTGGATTGGTACTTGGTTGCAATTTGGTGGCTTGGCCATCATGCCCTTTGCCCTGATTTTGTTGTCGGGTGATACGCACTGGCCAATTTGGTTTAGTTACATCGCTAGCGCAGTAGCCTTTCTGCTCGTTGGTGCTGGAATGCAGACAACCCAAACTGCAGGATTAGCCTTGGCAACCGACTTGGCGGAGCCAAAAAATCGTCCACGCGTTGTGGCCATGATGTACGTGATGTTGCTGGTCGGTATGGTGGTAAGCGGCATCGTATTTAGTTTGCTGCTGAAGCCATTTACGCAAGTGCAATTAGTGCAAGTGATTCAAGGGGCAGCTTCAGTCACTCTACTTCTGAACTTAATTGCCTTGTGGAAGCAGGAAGTTCGCCAGCCTCACAAAACCCACCCCAACATTGAGCGGCCGGCATTTTCAGAGTCGTGGAAAACCTTTATGGCGATGCCACAGGTCAAGCGCTTCCTCATCATGTTGGGTTTGGGGACGATTGCATTTAGCATGCAAGACGTCATTTTAGAGCCTTATGGCGGTGAGATTTTAGGCTTAAGCGTGTCGGCAACCAGTTTGTTAACGGCATTGATTTCAGGTGGATCGCTACTCGCCTTTGTTTTGTCAGCGCGCTGGCTAGTCAAAGGCATCAACGCGTACCGAATCGCATCGATTGGCTTATTGATCGGTTTACTTGCATTTACATCGGTGATTTTTTCTGAGCCCCTTAACTCCGCTACTTTATTTCGGGTCGGCGCTTTTTTAATTGGATTTAGTGGCGGACTATTTGCAGTCAGTACGCTCACGATTGCCATGAGCATCGAACAAGAAAACATGACCGGCATGGTGATTGGGGCTTGGGGCGCGGTGACTGCCACCTGCTCCGGTATCGGCATGTCGATTGGCGGCGTGATTCGAGATGGCGTTTCCACCTTAGCGACCAGCGGTGCGATTGGGCCAGTACTGAACGGTGCGGGGACTGGCTATAGCGTGGTGTATCACATTGAGATTTATTTGTTGTTTGCAACATTAGTGGCATTAGGGCCTTTGGTGGCAAGTCGCCATCAGCGCTCTGTTTCAGGCATCAAAAAGTTTGGTTTAGCTGATTTTCCAGGCTAGTTAATTTTGTAAAGGAGTAGAAAATGGGAACCGGAGCAATAACGCAGTACATCGATGTAGCGCAAATCGCTTTTTATATCTTTTTGCTTTTTTTTATTGGCCTTGTAATTTACTTGACCCTCGAAAGCAAGCGAGAAGGCTTTCCGCTGGAGACTGAGCGTTTTGGTCAAGTGCGTCGTGAAGACGGCATCTTAGGTATGCCGCGGCCAGTGACGTATAAAACGGAATTCGGCAAAACATACACCGCCCCTTTGCCTACACCGCCTGAGGTGGAGCGCATTGCCGCCGAACCATCGCATCCCTGGAATGGGGCTCCCATGCAGCCAACGGGTAATCCTATGCTGGCGGGAGTAGGGCCAGGATCGTATGCACAGCGCGCGGATCATGTCGACTATGACTTAGAAGGCCATGCCCGCATTCGTCCACTGCGTTTATTGCCTGCCTTTGCTTTATCAGCCAAAGACCGCAACCCGATTGGCATGGAAGTGGTTGGCGCGGATGGCAATGTCGCTGGCGTCGTTGCGGATGCCTGGATCGATCACATGGAAGTGACCATTCGTTACTTGGAAGTGAGGTTGGGCAGCGGCAATACCGTATTGTTGCCAATCAACTTCTGCCGTATTGGTAAGCATGACATTGCTGTGAAGTCGATTCTATCGACGCAGTTTGCTCATGTACCAACCACCAAGCACCCCGAGCAAATTACCTTACTCGAAGAAGAGAAGGTTATGGCGTATTACGGCGGCGGCACTTTATACGCAACACCTGAGCGTCAGGAGCCCCTCGTATGAACCCCAATCTGCATTCAAGTCCGGAGCATGAGTTTGAGGCTCAGCTGGGTTTGCCCGAGAAATTGCCACAGGGAGAATCGATCCTTTGGCAAGGCGCCCCTGACTTTAAGGCAGTTGCATTACGGGTTTTTCATATGCGGGCGCTGTGTATTTACTTTGGTATTTTGCTGGCCTACCGCTTGTTCTCCGGTATCTACGATGGCGACGCCATTGCCAGCTTAGGAATGTCGATGCTGTGGATGACGCTGCTTTCGGCAACGTGTTTGGGGTTGCTTGCTTATTTTGCCCATTTAATCTGTTCAACCACCCTGTATACGCTGACGGATCGTCGCATTGTGATGCGCATTGGCATTGTGCTTAATATGACCTTCAATTTGCCCTTGAAGAAAATTCAGAGTGCGGGTTTAAATGTAGGTCAGCATGGCGTCGGCGATATTCCATTGAAGCTGGATGAACATAACAAGATTGCAGTATTTCACTTATGGCCACATGCTAAGCCTGGCGCTTGGGCTAATCCTGAGCCCATGTTGCGCTGCATCCCAGATAGCCAGAAGGTTGCTAGTTTGTTATCCGATGCATGGGCTAAAGCCAATCAAGTAGATTTAGCCGAGCAGACTGTGCGCGCAGCAAAGACCGATGCCCCCGTGTATGCTGATGTACAAAGCAGTCATTCGGGGCTAAACGGAGAAATTAAAGCAGCATGAATACAGCACAGCCCTCCCATCGCGGTATGCGCATCCCCAAATCGCTGGCACTCATTGCAGTGGGTGGTTTAGCAGCCTTGATTTTGTTTGTGGCCGATTTCGTCGACTCCGGTAAGTTAACGCGCGAGACCGATGCGCAGGCGGTGATTACGAAGCAATTGCGATTTGAAGATCGTAGCGATGGCTCGATTGCGGTAATTTCAGCAACCGATGGCCGCGTAGTAAAAGTCATTGAGGGAGAGGCTGGGTTTGTGCGGGGAATCTTGCGGGCCATGGCACGCGAGCGGCGCATTAAAGAAGTCAATCAAGCCATTCCATTTGAGTTAATTGCGCGGGCCGATGGCCGGCTAACGCTACTAGACCCTGCAATCGGCAATCGCATTGATTTAGAGTCGTTTGGTAAAGACAATGTAATTGAGTTTGCAGTATTACTTAAGCCACAAGGGGTGCAGTAATGGACAAAGAGATTGTCGATTGCCAAATTAAGCTATCGAATACCGCTGAATTTTTATACGCCCATGCGGAACTGAAAGGGATTGAGATTGGTCCCGGCGATCAGGTCTTGATTCATGATCCGCTCACACATATTGAATTCGGTCAGCAAATGGAATTTACCCGTAAAGCTACGATTTCGAGAGCGGGTTTGCTCAGTCGTTTGTGGACCTATTGCACGGCACGCCTAGAGCTCACTATGCTCTATGAAGTGAGCTTCTCCACAACACGTTTTTCCCATGCCAAAAAGTACCCTAGGCAAAAGCCAGCGCAGCAGCAGGCAGATAATACAACCGCAATAAATCTGAATTTAGGAAAGAGGGTAGAAGTATGACCACCGCAACCATGCACGCCAACACGATTAGTGAGTCAACCGATCGTGCTTTAGAGAACACGATGTTAAGTCCGCGGTTTTATACCACCGACTTTAAAGAAATGGATAGCTTTGATATCGAGTCGGTGCGTCCCGAGTGGAATCGCTTGATGAAGGAGTTTGATAAGGACATTAATCAAACGCACTTTCAGCGTCCAGATGACATGGTGAAAGACTATTCGCAATTACCAGAAGGCTTGTACCAAGAGTTTCTGGATTTTCTCATTAGCTCCATTACCTCCGAGTTCTCTGGCTGCGTGCTGTATGCCGAAATCAAAAAGCGCATCAAGAACCCCGATTTAAAAGATTTATTTTCTTATATGGCTCGTGATGAAAGCCGCCATGCCGGTTTTATTAATCAGTGGCTAAAAGACTTTGGTATCGGCGTCGATTTGGGGTTCTTGGCGCGCGAGAAAAAGTACACCTTCTTTAAGCCCAAATTTATTTTCTATGCAACCTACTTGTCGGAGAAGATTGGCTACGCTCGCTACATCACCATCTTCCGCATTATTGAAAAACACCCAGAGCTGCGCTTTCATCCGATCTTTACGTGGTTTGAAAAGTGGTGCAATGATGAATTCCGCCATGGCGAAGCATTTGCCCTCATGATGCGCGCCAATCCTTATTTGCTTGAAGGCCGTAATAAATTGTGGATTCGCTTCTTCTTGATTGCGGTCTACGCCACCATGTATGTTCGCGATCATTCGAGGCCAGAGTTCCACGCTGCCTTAGGTGTATCGGTAGCCGACTATGATCGTAAAGTGCTGCAGATCACATCGGATATATCCAAGCAAGTATTTCCATTTACGATTAATTTAGACGACGATCGCTTGTGGGCTGGCTTTAATCGCCTGCGGGAAATCTCCGATGAAGTTGAAGCAGCCAAAGTGCAGGGTGGTCTGTTCTCTTACGTGAAGCGCGGCTACTTAGCGGCCAATGCTGCATTGGTATTTGCGCGCATCTATATGCTCCCCGTCGTGCCAAACGAATTGCCTGCGGACATTCGCATGGCGCCAGCATGGTAGTTATGGAGCAGGGGTTCGCAGCGTAATGTCAGCATGGATCGTTCCATTCGTTTTTGCCATCTTGGTATGGTGGTTTAGCACGGGCGCGATTCTATGGCTCGAATGCTTTTCTAAAAAATTCTTTCGGCCAATCTTCTTTGCATCGTGCGTACTCTTGTTCTTTGCCTTTTGGGGCATCAGTATTTCCAGCACGCAAGATACGGTGCTCGGAGCTTACTGCGCATTCACCTGTGCCATCTTGATTTGGGGTTGGCAAGAATTGGCTTTCTTGCTGGGCTACATTACTGGTTCACGCCGAGTACTCTGTCCAGCGGACGCCAGGGGTTGGCAACGCGCCTGGTACGCATTTCAAACCATCAATCACCATGAGCTTGCTCTGCTCGTGCTGGGCATCGTATTAGCCGTATTGCATGTCGATGCCGCAAATACGACGGGTCTGTGGGCTTTCGTGATTTTGTGGGTAATGCGCCAAAGTGCCAAAATCAATATCTTCTTGGGCGTACTCAATTTAAATGAACGCTTCTTGCCAGACCATCTCAAGTATTTACAGACTTACTTTCGCCGCCGTGCGATGAACTACTTGATGCCGTTTTCGGTTGTGCTTGCAGTCATTGTCGTTACGCCGCTATGGATTGATATCTTTACGGCGACCGAGAGTGCATTTGCCTTAACGTCTAAAACCCTGCTTGCGACTCTCCTGTCGCTTGGCATTTTGGAACATATTTTGCTGGTCTTGCCGTTTTCGAGCGAAGGCCTGTGGAAATGGGGATTTCGGGAAGGGCGCTAAAACCCTTTTTGAAGGATTCCTGCTCTTTGCAGTAATCTAATGGTAAACCCGTAGAATAGGGTAACTCCCAAGCCCCAAACGGGGAAATAGTGTCAAATTTAGTTGACAGTCTGATATGTCAATGTAAAAATTATTTACATGAATATGCCTCAGATCAGTGCTGTCGCGACGCTGCTCAAACCCATCACGTGGTTTCCGCCGATGTGGGCATTTGCTTGCGGCGCAATCTCATCTGGATATTCCCTTACTGCCAATTGGCAGATCATGTTGATTGGATTATTACTCACAGGCCCTTTGGTCTGCGCATCCAGTCAAGCCACTAACGATTGGTTTGATCGCCATGTGGATGCGATTAACGAACCCAATCGACCGATTCCATCGGGGCGCATTCCAGGTCACTGGGGTTTGTACATTGCGATTGCATGGTCCATTCTTTCCTTGTTACTCGCGAGCACTTTAGGTTACTGGGGATTCATTGCAACGATATTAGCGTTGGTGTTGGCTTGGGCCTACAGCATGCCCCCAGTTAGGCTGAAACAAAATGGTTGGTGGGGAAACTTAGCCTGCGGATTAAGTTACGAAGGCTTGGCGTGGATTACAGGCGCCGCACTCCTTGCAGGCGGTATGGCGCCAAGCATGCCCTCATTGACTTTTGCAATTTTGTATAGCCTCAGTGCCCACGGCATCATGACCCTCAATGATTTCAAGGCGATCGAGGGTGATCGCAGAATGGGCGTGCGCTCTTTACCAGTTCAGCTCGGCGTTGATCGCGCAGCGCGCTTGGCGTGTTGGGTCATGATCGTGCCACAAGTGATTGTTCTAATCTTGCTCTTGTATTGGGATCGCAGTAATTACGCACTCGCGATTGCTGGCTTAATCGTGTGTCAGCTGGTATTGATGCGAAAGTTTTTATCTGACCCCGTGCGCTACGCACTCTTCTATAGCGGCTTTGGCGTGCCACTCTTAGTGAGCGGCATGATGGTTTCCGCATTTGCTATTCACGCATTCGGGGCGCGCTCATGAGCATCGCACTCACTCCGACATTTATCCGTACGAGCGGCTTTGGCTGGCTCGATATCGTGCGTTTGGGTTTAGTGCAAACGGCCATTGGCGGGATTGTGGTGATGACCACATCAACCCTCAATCGCATCATGGTGGTGGAATTGGCGCTACCTGCGATTCTGCCGGGTCTGTTGGTGGCCTTTCATTACTTCATTCAAGTCATACGTCCTCGTATGGGTCACGCTTCTGACAGTGGAGCCAAGAAGACGCCTTGGATTATTGGCGGTATCTGCGTGTTGGCCCTGGGCGGATTTGGGGCAGCGCTCTCCACCGCATTAATGGCAAGCTACTTGATTCTGGGTATTGCGTGCGCTGCATTGGCTTTTTTCCTGATTGGTATTGGCGTCAGCATTAGCGGCACTTCGCTATTGGCACTGCTTGCCAAGGGCGTCAACGATGAGCGCCGCGCAGCAGCAGCCACTATTGTGTGGCTCATGATGATTTTTGGATTTGCGTTCACCAGCATCATGGCCGGTAAGTTTTTGGATCCCTACGAACCATATAAGGTGGTCGTGATCTCCGGGATCATTTCAACGATTGCGGTATTGGTAACCATCGCCGCCCTCTATCGATTGGAAACCCCTGAATTACAAAATAGCCCTGTGCACGTAGAACGTAAAACACCGTTCCGTCAGGCATTGGCTGAAGTGTGGGCAGATGGAGATGCGCGTCGCTTCTCGATCTTTATCTTTATCTCCATGTTTGCGTTTAGCTCACAAGATTTAATCTTGGAACCATTTGCAGGCATCGTCTTTGGCTATACCTTAGGGCAAACGACCAGTCTCTCAGGCGTGCAGCACTCGGGCGTACTGATGGGTATGCTACTCGTGGCGATTTGCGGTTCAAGTCGATTACGGGCGTACTGCGGCTCCTTACGTCTGTGGATGATTTACGGCTGCGTGGCTTCGGGTATAGCGATGCTGGGACTAGCTATTGGCAGCATGGTGGGGCCTGAGTGGCCACTGCGTTTTAACGTCTTTCTGTTGGGCCTAGCCAATGGCGCATTTTCCATTGCTGCGATTGCCTCGATGATGCGTTTGGCCGTTGCAGGCGGCGCCGGAAAAGAGGGCGTACGAATTGGCCTTTGGGGCGGCGCGCAAGCGATTGCTTTTGGTGTGGGCGGCCTCCTTGGCGCTGCAGCCAGCGATGTCGCTAGAGCCCTGATGGAGAGCCAATCCCTTGCCTATGCCAGTGTATTTAGTATCGAGTCCGGATTATTTATCGCATCAGCCTATTTAGCTTCGAAAGTGGAGAAGTGATTATGCAAACAAACCAAAATTCCCTTGTCTATGACGTCGTCGTAGTTGGCGGCGGTCCAGCTGGCGCTACTGCGGCAGAGACGCTTGCCAAAAAAGGCAAGAAAGTATTGCTGCTAGACAGACGGGGGCGCATCAAGCCTTGCGGCGGCGCGATACCGCCACGCCTCATTAAAGACTTTGCGATTCCCGATGAGTTGTTGGTTGCTAAATCCACTTCAGCGCGCATGATTTCTCCAGCGGGTAAAAAAGTCGACATTCAGATTGAGAATGGTTTTGTTGGCATGGTCGACCGTTCGGAATTTGATGAATGGTTACGCAATCGCGCAGTTCAACATGGCGCAGAGCGACGCGATGGTATTTTTGAGAAGTTAACGCGGGAAGGTGACTTGGCGCGCATTCACTTTAAGGTGCGCGATAACAAGTCCACAGTAGAAGGCACTATGGATAGCATCCTGGCAAGGGCGGTAATTGGTGCAGATGGTGCTAAATCGCAAGTGGGCCGCAGCGCCGGCGTAAAGGGCTGCGCTGAGGCCAATTATGTCTTTGCCTACCATGAGATTGTGAAGACGCCCTCGGTTAAGCCTGATTCGTATAACCCGGATCGCTGCGATGTGTTTTATCAAAAGCCCTTGTCCCCTGATTTTTATGGCTGGGTATTTCCCCACGGCGATACTTTAAGTATCGGCACGGGCAGCGCAGACAAAGGTTTCTCACTGCGCCATGCCGTTGGCAAACTCCGTAAAGAAATCGGCCTCGAAAATGCCGAGCTGGTTCGCCACGAGGGCGCACCCCTACCGATGAAGCCTCTCAAAAAATGGGATGATGGTAAGCAAGTGGTTCTTGCCGGTGATGCTGCTGGAGTCGTCGCTCCGGCATCGGGTGAAGGCATTTATTACGCCATGCTGGGCGGTCAATTGGCCGGCGAATCCGTGATGGAATTTTTAGAGAGCAAGAATCCCGCATGCTTGCAACTGGCGCGTAAGCGTTTCATGAAAGAGCATCGCTTGACCTTCATCGTGCTCGGCATCATGCAGTATTTTTGGTACACCACCAATAAGCGCCGTGAGAGCTTTGTGAAGATGTGCGAAGACAAGGATGTGCAAAAGTTGACCTTCGAGTCATACATGCATAAAAAGCTGGTGCGCAAGAAGCCCTTAGCGCACGTGAAGATTTTCTTTAAAGACATGGGGCACCTCTTGGGTATTGCCAAGGCATAAAGCATGAGCACCACGGACTTCCTTCTTCAAAAGCATGTACTGGCTGCCGCAGCTTGGGTTTTAGTCGTGGCGATTGCGGGTGGCCTTGCGACTGAAGTAGGGGCTTGGTACAAAGCTTTAGTGCAACCACCATGGAAGCCACCCGATTGGGCTTTTGGGGTGGTGTGGACCTGCATCTTTATCGCATCGGCGTTTGCCTGGCTTGAGTTTTGGAGTCGCAGCCCGAGCGCCAATCAAAAATCCATCGTGATCGTTCTATTTTTATTAAACGGCGCTTTCAACATTTTGTGGAGTGTCTTGTATTTCAAGCTACACCGTCCGGATTGGTCGATGATCGAAGCATTCTTTTTATGGGGATCGGTCGCCGCCATTATTGTGGCGATGATTCCGGTATCGAGCCTCGCGGCTTGGCTGATGGTGCCCTACTTGGTGTGGGTCTCGATTGCGATGGCCCTCAATTGGGAAACGATTCGCCTCAATGGACCGTTTGCTTAAGCGGATATCACCATGAAACTACTCAACCTAGGCGTAAACCACCACACCGCACCGATTGATATTCGGGAGAGTGTGGCCGTTGCACCTGAGGTCTTGCGCGATGCCTTGCTGGATTTACGGGCCTATCTCAAAGGTACCAATGCAGCAAGCTCGCCCGAAGTGGCGATTTTGTCGACCTGTAATCGCATGGAAATTTATTGCGCTGCCAATGATTTGGATTACACCGATAATCACCTGGAAGCCAAAGCAATTGATTGGCTCGTGGCGCAAAAAAACATGCATCACCATGAGCTCAAGCCTTACATTTACTCTGCCAAAGAAAATCTGGCGGTAAAGCATGCCTTCCGAGTGGGCTGTGGCCTCGATTCGATGGTACTGGGTGAGACCCAAATTCTGGGGCAGATGAAACAAGCGGTGCAGCACGCCGATGAGGTGGGTACCCTAGGCTCCTACTTAAAGCCATTATTTAATAAGACCTTCTCGATAGCGAAAGCGGTTCGCGGCAATACGAAAATTGGTAGCCAGTCGGTATCGATGGCGAGCGCCGCCGTACGCCTAAGTGAGCGTATTTTTGGCGATATTGGCAATAGCAAAGTGCTCTTTATTGGTGCCGGTGAAATGATCTCCTTGTGCGCCAATCATTTTGCAACCCGTAAGCCCAAGCAAATTACGATCTCCAATCGCACTCTTGATAAGGGCCATGAATTAGCTGCTGTGTTTACGCAGCAAGGCATCGCTACCGAGGTATTTGCTTTGCAGGACCTGCCAAGCCAATTGCATCAATTTGATATTGTAGTTTCCTGTACTGCCAGCTCCTTGCCCATCATCGGTATGGGCATGATTAAAACCGCATTGAAAGCCCGCAATCGCCGGCCAATGGTGTTGATCGATTTAGCCGTTCCACGCGATGTGGAGCCCGAGATTAAATCGATTCGCGACATTTACTTGTATTCCGTAGATGATTTGGGTGAGGTGGTGCAAGCAGGCCAGGAAAGCCGTTTGCAAGCAGTGACAGAGGCAGAGTCGATCATTGATCAGGGCGTGAGCGAGTTTTATGAATCCCTTGAGCGCCGCACGGTTGTACCGATTATTCAGTCGCTCCAAGAATCAACCGAGCAGTTTAAGCAAATTGAATTGGAAAAAGCTCGCCGGCGTTTGGCAAAGGGCGATGATCCGATGGATGTAATGGCGACAATGGCGCAAGCCTTGGCGAATAAGTTAATGCATGCGCCGATTCATGCCTTAAAAACATCCCCCGCCAATGAATTGGATGATTTCAAAAAAATTATCGCCAGTATGTATGGCCAAAAATAGGACAGTGAGGTCGCTATGCTTAAAGTAACCAATCTTTTAGAGACCATTGGATCGCCGCAGGATCTAAGAGACTGCGATCCAGGTCAACTGCCGCAACTCGCGCATGATTTGCGGGAATACATCTTAAAGTCGGTTGCTAAAACGGGTGGCCACCTGTCATCCAATTTAGGTACGGTAGAACTTAGCCTAGCACTGCACTATGTACTCAATACCCCAGAAGACCGGATTATTTGGGATGTGGGTCATCAGAGTTACGCGCACAAGATATTGACCGGCCGTCGTGAGGGCATGGCCAGTTTGCGCCAGTTCAATGGCATCTCGGGATTTCCGCGGCGCTCCGAGAGTGAGTTCGACGCGTTTGGTACGGCGCATTCGTCGACCAGCATTTCAGCGGCATTGGGTATGGCGGTTGCGGCTAAGACTAAAGGCGAAGATCGCACGGTCGTGGCGGTGATTGGCGATGGCTCGATGAGTGCAGGCATGGCTTTTGAAGCGATGAATAATGCTGGCGTGCGCAAAGACGTGCCACTGATCGTGATTCTCAATGACAACGAGATGTCGATTTCCCCAGCGGTAGGCGCGCTCAACCGCTACTTTGCAAAACTGATTAGTAGCTCAGCTTATGCAGTAACGAAGCGCGGCCTTGATCGCGTCCTGTCCTATGCGCCGCCGCTGCGGGAGTTTGCCAAGCGTCTTGAAGGACATGCCAAAGGCATGGTTGGCCCAGCCACTATCTTTGAAGAATTTGGTTTTGATTACTACGGCCCAATTGATGGGCATGACATTCATGCCCTCGTTGCTACGCTAGAAAATATTAATAAGCTGGCTAAAACCGAGGGTCCGCAGTTCTTACACATTGTGACCAAAAAGGGCAAAGGCTACGATCATGCTGAGGCTGATCCAATTGCTTACCATGGCCCCAGCCCATTTAATATTGAAGCCGGAATACAGCCCAGCAAGCCGTCCAAACAAACCTTCACCCAAGTATTTGGTAACTGGTTGTGCGATATGGCCGCAGCCGATGAGCGTTTGATTGGTATTACGCCGGCGATGCGCGAAGGTTCAGGCCTAGTGGAATTTGAGCGTCGCTTTCCAGCGCGCTACCACGATGTCGGTATTGCCGAGCAACATGCTGTAACGTTTGCTGCCGGTATTGCCTGTGAGGGATTAAAACCCGTCGTTGCGATTTATTCCACCTTCTTGCAGCGTGGCTACGATCAGTTGGTGCACGATGTAGCCTTGCAAAATTTACCCGTGGTCTTTGCGATTGATCGGGCTGGTATGGTCGGCGCCGATGGCGCCACGCATGCGGGCGCGTTTGATATTGCCTACTTACGCTGTTTACCCAATATGTTAGTAATGACGCCGGCCAATGCGCGCGAGTGCCGCGATATGCTCACGACTGGCTTTGCCTTCGATGGCCCATCGGCGATTCGCTACCCCCGCGGCAGTGGCCAAGGCCCCGATGCAGGCACGGCGCTCGAAGCGATGGTGATTGGTAAAGGCCGGTTAGAGCGCAGTATCCAAGGCAGTCCTGCTAAGCGCATTGCATTCATTTGCTTTGGACCGATGCTGTATACCGCCATGGAAGTCGCCGAGGCAATCGATGCTACGGTAGTCAATATGCGCTTTGTAAAGCCACTCGATGAGGAATTACTCCAATCCATTGCATCGAGCCACGATGGCATCGTGCTTGTTGAAGACAGCTGTGTGATGGGCGGGGCGGGCAGTGCTTGCCTCGAATATTTAGCAGAGCACGATATTTCAGTATCGGCCTTGCAAATTGGCTTACCCGATCAATTTACTGAGCACGGCGATATTCCTTCGCTGATGGAGCTGTATGGCATCTCAGCCAAGCAGATTGAAGCTCGGGTACGAGCCCGTTTTGCGATTGAGGCATGCACGACAGCGCCGTAAATCAAGTCGCTGCACCCTATCGGGATTTATGCACTGATTGCGGCGTATCGCGCAGTAGTAATCCCAAGCGCTGCGGCTCCGCTTGCCAATTTATTCAGCCGGACTATCCCGGTTTCGAAACCGCAGTGCATGGCCGTCCGCGCAATCTGATTGAGTCCGATGAGGTCTTTTTTGGACCTTACCTCAGCATGGCACGGGCGCAGATGAAAGAGCCTCTAGCCGGAGCGCAGTGGACTGGCATCATCACACGCATTGGTGAACTGCTGCTTGAAAAAGGCATTGTGGATGCCGTGGTCACGGTAACTGGTGATCCCCAAGACCGCTGGAAACCCGTGCCCATTATTGTGACTAAGGCGGCGGACATGGCTCAGTGCCGCGGCATGCGCATGGGGTATGCACCCGTAGTGCAGTATCTGGAACTAGCCAAACAAGCCGGCCATAAAAAAGTGGCGATGATTGGTATTCCGTGTCAGGTGTATGCGGCGCGCGCCTTGGAGCGTGAACTGGGTTTTGAAAAACTCCTGATCGTGGGTTCGCCGTGTTCAGACAATACGACGACGGAACACTTTCATCACTTTTTGAGTTTGTTGAATAAAGATCCCGATAGCATCACTTACTTGGAGTTTCGGGCCGACTACAAAGTGGAATTGCGTTTTAAAAATGGCGCCAAACAAGAGATCCCGTTTCTGAATTTGCCTTTATCCGATTTGCCCAGCGATTTTTTTCCGCTGACCTGTAAGACCTGCGTGGATTACGTCAACGCCTTATCCGATATCACGGTGGGCTATATGGCCGGCACCGGAGCGCAGTGGGTGATTGTGCGCAATCCACGAGGACAAGCCGTGCTGGATTTGATTGCTCCTGAATTAACGCTCGAGCCAGTCACTACTGCAGGTAAACGCATCTCGGCAGTGCAAGGTTTTATGAAAAACGTCAAATTAGCCGCTGGAGGCTTGCCCGTTAACCGCATGCCCAATTTTTTGCGTCCTATCATGGCCTGGGTCATGCCCCGATTTGGTCCTCGTGGGCTCGAATTTGCTAAAGCCCGCGTTGAGATGAAGGGTATAGAGTCGGTTTTGCACTTGCGGCAAACTGCGCCCCACAAAATCAAGAATATGGTGCCTAAACACATCTGGACTTTAGTGAAGCGTTACGGCTTAAACCCTGAAGCCACCGAGCAAAGTAAACCTAATCACGCGCCTTGATTGCAGTTTGGCTGGCCATTCTGCGACGCATTATTTTTTTATGATGTGAAAGCGCCCATTAAGGTAATCCCTTAGTGGTATTGGAGGCAGTGCAGGAAAGAAAAAAACCATTTATAACGTAAGTTCATTTACTTGCCTGGACCTCTTATTTGCCTTCGATTTCATTTACGTATATTTAATATTTCCTCGTAAAAATGATCTGGTGGGACCATTTAACCGAATAACATGAACCTTCTCAGGTTAGTTGATTTAGCGCGCGAGAAATTGGTTATCAAAACCAAGCCGGTCTCCAGTGCGCCCGATGCAATCAATAACAGCCAGCGCAATGCATGGGCCGATTGCTTGACCAATGATGCGCCGATTGATGGGGGTGCGAACAGTCCAATCGAGGCCCATCCTTTATCCAAGGCATGTACCCCGGAAGAGTATTTAAGTTCTCTGGTGAAGACAATTGAAGGCAATATCCTGCCGCACATTGTGGAGCATCACTTAAGGGCCGACCGATTAGAAAACGGTCAACTCAATATTCCTGCGCATCCTAGTATTGATGGGGCGCACATTGATCAGCTTTTAATCTTACTTTTGCAAGACGATGCCACCCCTTCGGCAAACTACGTTAAAGAATTGTTTGCGAATGGTATTGAGTTGGAAGAGATTTACCTTAATTTACTGACCCCGGTAGCGCGTAAGCTTGGCGAACAATGGGAAAGTGACGAAGCTGACTTTACGCAAGTCACGGTAGCGCTATGGCGCATTAAGCAATTAATGTATGACCTGAGTCCGGTTTTTCAGGAATACGCCGAGTACAAGCAGCAAGGCAAGAGTGTGATGTTAGTGCCTTTGCCTGGCTCGCAGCACACCTTAGGCCTCTTTATGGTGTCTGAGTTTTTTGCACGTGCAGGCTGGCGTGTTTGGGGTGAGCTTGCTGCAACCGAAGCCGATATTTTGCGTATGGCAAAGACGCAGTGGTTTGATGTGATTGGCTTATCCGCAAGCGTGCGTGAGCAATTTCCGGATCTCAAGCGCATGATTACGGAAGTGCGATCGGTATCGCTGAACCCTCACGTTGGCATCATGATTGGCAGCCCGGTGTTTAATCAAAACCCCGAATTGGTAGAGGATTTGGGTGCTGATATGGTGGGGGTTGATGCCGTGGACGCCCTAGAGAAGGCGACCTTCCACGTCGAGCAGCATAAAAAGTAAAGGCGCGCTTTGCCGGCGGTGGGTTGATCGGTGTATTCTGCTAGGCAGACATTCATCGAACTTAATCCCACTGCATGGCCAAACCCCTTACGCTCGAAAAAATACTCTTTAGCCAAGGTTTTGGTACCCGGCGCTATTGCAGTGATTTGGTGTATGCCGATTTAGTCGAGATCAATGGCGTACTTGCCGATGATCCTGAAGTCAAAATGGATCCAGAAGGCCTGGTATTGCGGGTTGAGGGTGTGGATTGGGTTTATCACGAAAAAGCCTATATTGCATTTAATAAGCCTGCCAATTACGAATGCTCCCACAAGACCAAGCATCACCCGAGCGTCTATAGCCTCTTGCCAAGACCCTTGATTGAGCGAGCAGTGCAATGCGTCGGGCGCCTGGATCAAGACACAACAGGCTTATTGTTACTCTCGGATGATGGGCAATTCATTCACCGCATGACCACCCCCAAGAAAAACATTGGTAAGGTCTATGAGATCACTACGGCTGAGCCGATCACCCAAAAGCAAATCGACCTCTTGCTAAGTGGCGTTGTGCTGGACGATGACCCAAAACCCTGCTTCGCCAAAGCCTGCACTATTTTGGAAGAAAGACGCCTCGCAATGACGATTGTGGAGGGACGCTACCATCAGGTAAAGCGCATGCTGGCTGCGGTGGGTAATCACGTCGCTCAATTGCATCGTTCCTCAATTGGAAACTACGCCATGCCAGCTGATCTAAAAGAGGGCGAGTGGTGCTGGCTCTCCATAAGTGATCTAGAGCAACTAAGCAAATCAATTGAATAGGGCAATCCGAACATCACTCAAGCCATGAATAAGTGCTTAGCTAAAAATACCTTTCCGTTAGCGGTGATCACAATACTGATGCTGGTGGGATGCGCCGCACCTTTGGGCGATTGGGTCAAAGACGGCACACAGCTATTGCAAGTGGATCAAGACAAATACGCTTGCCTACAAGAATCCCAGCAACCCTTCAGTTATATGAGTGGATCTCCTGGCTGGGGTCCAGGATGGGGACCGGGGTGGGGTGGTGCGAGCGGATACTCCGGCGTACAAACGAATCAAGAGCTCTATCGCGCTTGTATGAAAGCACGTGGATACACTTGGCAGCCGGGATTAAAGCCACACTAGCCTTCATAGTGGTGAGTCCCCACAGGATGGCTTGGTATGTCACCCCATCTTGGTGAGCGTTTCCTCTGCGCAGACAATTAAATCCTATAAGATGGTAGGGAATTACATTCTGCTGAGCAATTGCAGTCTCGATCCATTCATTTAGAAGGTGCCCCCCATGAAACGTCATACTTTATATGCTGCCGTGTTGTGCCTTGTTGGCGCAGTTCTCATTGGTTGCTCTAAGCAAGAAGACGCAAAAGTAGTACGCGTCGCCGTTTCACCCACATCGCCGCCGATGTTATTTGATGACAAAGGCAAAATCGTCGGCGCTGATATGACGATTTTTGAGGGGTACTGTCAATCACGAGGCTGCACATTGAAAGTAACGCCGTACGACTGGCAAGGCATGCTTGGTGCCGTCTCTAGCGGCCAAGCGGACGTCGCTTTTTCCGGTATATCGATCACCGACAAACGCAAAGAGGCGATGGATTTTTCACAGCCATACTATGACAATGCATGGCATCTGGTTAGTACAACGAAAAAGAATATTGTGATTACTGATCTAACACAGCTTAAGAAATACTCCATTGGCTATCCCCGGGGTATGGCTTACGATGATTTAATCAAGAATGAGTTAGAGCCAAAAGGCTATTACAGCTTAAAAAATGTAAAGCTCTACCCATCCTATGCAGAGGTGGTGACTGACCTGCAAAATGGCAATCTTGATTTAGCATTTATCGAAGAGCCCGTATTTGCGAATTACAAATATAAAATGAATTTACCAATCGAAAGTGCATATGTGTTCAAAGGCTTTGATCAACTTGGCTTTGCATTTGCTAAAGGCTCAAAACTACGCGATGATTTCAACGCCTATTTAACTGAACTTGGCCCTGAAAAAATCAAAGCCATTCTTGATGGCTGGATGAAGTAATTCAGTATTACGCTAGTGGGCTTTATAGACATTCTGTCGCAGCTAGGGTGGGGTGTTGCGTACACCATCCTAGTGACGTTTGCCTGTAGCGTAACCGGCGTTGTGGTTGGGCTGGTGATCACTGGCCTACGCTCTTTGTCAGTTCCCGGTTTGGCGTTCGCTCTTGATGCCTACACTTACATCTTCCGCGGTGTCCCAGTGCTGGTATTGCTGTTCTTGGTGTATTTTGGTTTGCCATCGATTGGGATTCGGATTTCTCCGCTCGTAGCGATGATGTGCAGTTTGGGATTGATTGCGGGGGCTTATTTATCAGAAGTCTTTCGCGGGGCCATTGCCTCCGTTGATCCTGCTGAGATCTTGGCTGCAGAAGCAATGGGTATGAGTCGCCTGCAACTATTTTGCTACATTCAGTTCCCGCAAATGATTCGATTTTCGGTGCCGGGCATGGTCAATGAATTTACTTCCGTCCTCAAAAGCTCACCATTTGCTTACACCGTTGGAATTCCAGAAATCACCAAGCAAGCAATGGCATTAACGGCAACAACCCTGCGCGGTATTGAGGTGTACTTGGCCGTTGGCATCTTGTACTTTGTGATTTATCGGCTTTTTCTGTTCGCGGTGAACCAGGCTGAAAAGCGCTTTCGTGTACCGGGTATAGCCCCTATTTAAATGCGATTACACCATGATGTCCTCTAAAAAAGCAGATCGAGTACCGCTGATTGCGGTGCGTAATTTAGTCAAGCAGTTCGATGCCCAAACCGTATTAAACGGTGTTGATTTAGATCTAGTCGAGGGCGATTTAAGAGTCATTATGGGTCCGTCAGGCTGCGGAAAATCGACCCTTTTGCGGTGCTTTAATCGGCTCGTGGAGCCAACATCGGGATCTATTGTGTTTAAGGGTCAAAATATTATGGATGCCGATGTAGACGTTCGGGCTTTACGTCAAAGCATCGGTTTTGTATTCCAGCAATTTGCTTTGTATCGCCATCTCGATGTGATGGCTAATATTACGCTGGCATTACGAAAGTTAAAGGGGATGAGTAGGGCAGTAGCAGAGGAAAAAGCCATGCATGAGCTGGAGCGTTTTGACATGGCGATGCACCGAGAAAAATACCCTGCACAATTATCTGGCGGACAAATGCAGCGTGTTGCGATTGCAAGGGCATTAGCAATGGATCCCGCAATATTGGTGTTGGATGAGCCGACCTCGGCCTTGGATCCCGTCATGTCAAGGGAGGTAGGTGACTTGATTCAGACTTTGCATCAGGATCAAATCACGATGGTTCTCGTCACGCATGATCTCACCTTAGCAGAGCACATCGCCCCAGAGGTAACATTTTTAGATCAAGGGAGGATAATGGCTACAGACTCAATTGCCAATCTATCAGCCGAGCATCAGCCCGTAGCCATCCGTTCTTTTTTTGGCGCAAGGGCCTAGTACATGAGTTCTTGGGCAGCTTTCAGTCGCGATCTATTGGAGCAAATGCCCCTGATTTTGGCAGGCCTACAAGATACTATTTTATTGGCTGTCAGCATTAGTATCTCCGGCATTCTTTTGGGCATTTTGGTTTTTTATCTCACCCTGAGTCAGCATCGATGGGTGCGCTATGCCACCAATGCGTATATTTCCTTTTTTATAGGAATGCCTTTAATCGTTTTGCTATTTTTGATGTACTACGGTTTGCCGCAGTGGGATATTCGATTAACGCCATTTACAGTGGCATTTATTGGCTTTACATTGAATGTGGCGGCATATAACGCAGCGTATCTGACAACTGCCCTCAATGGTTTGAATAAAGCCGAAATGGAAGCGGGTAGAACGCAGGGCTTTAGTCATCTCCAAGTATTCCGCTTTTTGATTTTGCCCCAGACCTTACGGCTGTCGGTGCCGGCATTGACTAACCAGGTCATTAATAATTTAAAAGATACATCGGTCGCCTTTTTGATCCAATACACGGAGTTTTTTGCCCGAGTTCAAGAGCTAGCCTCCACGAATTTTCAGTTTTTTAAGGCATATGTTTTTGCTGCGCTCATATACCTGGCGCTCGTTTCAATCATTGTGATTGCGGCACGCAGGCTTGAGCAAAGAATCGTGCTTCCCGGTTTTAGGCCTCAAGTGACTCTTGGACGGTTATAACATCACCGTTTTAGGTCTAACTTCGCTTAGCCAACACCTTATCAATTGTCTTGCCGTCCATGTCGACAATCTCCAGTTTCCAGCCGGCCCACTCTACGATATCGCCCGTATTGGGGATCTTGCCGCTGAGCAGCATCATCAAGCCGCTGAGGGTGTGATAACGCCCCAAATCCTCTTCTGGAACCGAGTCGAGTTCAAGCGAGTCTTTGAACTCCGGAATTGGAATATGCCCATCGAATAGCCAGGAGCCATCCTCACGCTTGATTGCCCAGGATTCTTCCGGATCATTGGTAGAGAACTCACCGGTGATCGATTCAATTAAGTCCTGCAGGGTGATGAGGCCCATCACCTCGCCGTACTCATCAATCACAAACGCCATTTGATTGTGCGACGATTTAAAGTTCTCCAGTAACTCCAGACCTGTGAGTGTTTCGGGTACGTATAAGGGCGCTTGCAAACCATTTTCAAGGGTTTGCAGCCCCCCTTTAGCAACCGATGCCAACATCTTGCGTGCATTCAGTATGCCTAGGATATTGTCAAGGCCCCCTTTGACTACTGGAAAGCGGGCATGTTCGGATGCATCGATTAAATCAATCGATTCTGCAAAGGTGTTCTCGACATCTAGGTACACAATATCGGCGCGCGGCACCATCAGGGAAACAATTTGGCGATCATCCAGGCGAAAGACGTTGCGCAGCATATTGTGCTCATTCACTTCAATCAGGCCAGCGGTGGTGCCTTCTTCGAGCACCGCATGGATCTCTTCTTCAGTTACCTCATTGTTAGTGTGGTCCTTAATGCCCAAAATCTTTAATATGAAGTTGGTTGATCCCGTCAGCAAAAGTACAAATGGCTTGGAGATAAAGGCAAGGGCAGAGATGGGCTTGGCGATATAACGCGCAATCCGCTCCGGATTATTTTGAGCGATGCGCTTGGGAACCAGCTCACCAATCACAATTGAGAGGTAGGTAATCACTGCAACTACCACACCCAGAGAAAGCCACTCAGCATATTTGGCATCCATACCTTCGGAGATCAGCAGTTGTGACATGGGTATGGCGACAGCAGACTCACCCACGACACCGCTAAGTACGCCAATCGAGGTAATGCCAATCTGAATCGTCGACAGAAATTTGGTTGGATTTTCGCCAAGCTCGACAGCCACCTTGGCTTCGTCGTCACCGCGATCAATTAATTTTTGGAGTTTTGCTTTTCTGCTCGTAACCAGAGCAATTTCAGACATGGCAAACAAGCCATTGAGGACAATTAGTCCGATGAGTATTACGACTTCCATATAGTGGTGCAAAAGCACCTAGGCTGTTAAGAAGCAATCATCATATCAAAAAAGAAGGGGCTAATGATGACGACCCTTTTTAAGCGTCTAAATATCGTTTTTGAGGTAATGGCGACAATCGGCCGACTTTTTAGGCCCTGTAGGCAAAAAGATCGACGTGGCCGATCTCACACTGCATCGCGTTGCGCCTCGAGTACTCCCATTGATTGACCGCGGCGTCGGCTATAGCGCCCATTTCTCGCACGGCCCTAGCAGTGCCAATGGCGAGTTGCTCGATTAAAGCCTGATTATGTACATCCATGATCCATGGGCTAGGCGCACAGACCGTTGTGAAGCCTTGGGTCTGCAACAGCGATTGCAAATAGTGCGCCCCAGAGGGCCCAACTGCCGCACCAAAACCCTTGTCAGTAGATTGATGCGCATGAAAAGCGCGCAACACATCTGCATCGAGTGCATTGGGTGGCCCCCATGTTTCTTTACCGTCGTAAGTGAGCACGGTATAGAGGGGCTTGGTAAGGGCAGCGCAAAACTCAGTTAACCAGGACTCGGCCACCAAGTCAAAAAAAGCAGCTGCTGTAATCAGGTCGGCAGGCTTGTTCAGAATAGTTTGGTAATCATGGACTAAATCGGCACATTGAAATTCAATTGCAATCGTTTTACTATTTTTTGTTATTGTCAATGGATGAATCAACCCCGAGGCGATGAGTTTCGATTTCCCTTCGTCTGCGCTCACTACACTGTCGGCCCAAGCAATTAAGCTAGCGCGCGCAGACCGCAAAAGATCGGAATCGTAGTCCACTAAAGTCCACGATTGCTTGACGCCAATGTAGGGTGCTAATGCTCGGAGGTTAGACCCCGTTCCCGATCCGAGATCGGTGATATGAATGGCGCCTGGCACCACCGATTTAATCTGCTCCAGATATTGAATAACCTGGGCTTGCAGAGCTAAGTTACGCGATCGGTGATCTACCGGTTCACGTAGCGCTAACCATTCTGCTGAAAATCCACTCATGGGCATTCCATTTCTATTTACTGTTACCCAAATTAAAAACTATTTCAATGGCTGCGCAAAACCATACTGCTGCTGCATGATTGCTGTAAATCGACCGCCCTGTTGGTAGAGGCCATCAAAGCTACCTAATTCAATAACCTTGCCTGCATCCATCACCAAAATATGGTCTGCTTGCCGAATCGTACTCAAGCGATGGGCAATGACCAAGGTGCTCCGCGTTTGTGTCACCGCTGCTAATGCATTAAGAAGGCTTGTTTCGGTTGGGGTATCGAGGGCGCTGGTGGCCTCATCCAAAATCAGGATGGGCGCATCTTTTAGCAATACCCGTGCGATCGATAAGCGCTGGCGCTCGCCCCCGGAAAGGGTGCGCCCACGCTCACCAATAATGGTATCAAAACCGTCAGGCTGTTGCTCAATAAACTCCAAGGCTTGAGCTCGGATACACGCCTCACGCAGAGCTGCATCGGATGCCTCTGGCGCTCCAATGCGCAGATTATCAGCAATGCTGCGGTTAAATAAAAGCGGTTCTTGAAAGACAACCCCAATATTGCGCCGTAGAGCCGTTAGCTGAAATTGCCGAATGTCAATCCCGTCAATCGTAATACGGCCAGATTGCGGATCAAAGGCACGGTACAGCAGACTCAGTGCAGTTGATTTACCAGCGCCCGATGCACCTACCAGCGCGATCGTTTGCCCAGGCTGAATCGCAAAACTCAAATCATCAACCGCTCGGTGCGGCGCATGATACGAAAAGCATACCCCATGAAACTCGACGAGGCCGACGCACCTACCGGGGTCAATGGCATCTGGACGGTCTTTGATATCTGGGGCCATATCGAGGACTTCAAAAAATTCCCTTAGGCGTGGGGCATCGCCAGCTAATTTATTTGCAAATGCGACTACTTGATCTAAGCGGGCGATGATGATGCCTGCAAAAGCAACAAAGGTAACGATCTCGCCGATGGTAATCAGAGACTGCGTGTATAGCCAAACCCCGAGAACAATGATGCAGAGAATGCTGATAGTCGTGGCTGAGCGGGTGAGTACTGTTACCAATGCCCACCAAGATAAAACTGGAAATTGCGCTCCTAAAACCCGTTGGCTAACTTGCTGCAGGGACTGCATTTCGATCTGAATGCGCGCAAAACTTTGTACTAAAGCGATATTACTGAGCGTATCGGCAGTGAGCTCAGCCAAGTCGGAGTGGTGCCCCTCGATTTGCTGTTGGAGAACTTGGGTTTTACGCAAAATAAAGTGGGTTAAAAAACCAAATACGAGGCAGAGCACAATCAGCACACAGGCTAAGCGCCAATTGATATAGAGTGCGACAGGGACCAAAATGATGAGCGAAACAATTGCGGCCATGTGGTCGCGAAAGAAACTTAACCACAGCCACCAGAGTGCATCCGTGCCCTGCAGCATGATTTTCATTAACCTTCCAGAATGGGTTTTACTGTGCTGCGCTAATGGCAAATGCAGCACATGCTCAACGTAGGAAGTTAAGACGGCATGCCGTCTTCGGTGGGCAAGCCGATCCGAGAATAAGGCCACCGCAGTAGAGCAGGTAATCGTAAAGAGACCAAAGCCAATCCAGAGAAGCAATAAGGGCCACACCGCACTCCACGTCACCGACTCAGCAGTACTTGGCGCATCCGATAAGGCATCAATGACTCGTCCAAACAGAATAGGCTCTGCAAAGAGGGCACAGGCCAGGGCTACGTTTGCAAACGCCAGCGTCCAGCCAAGACGTTGGTCTGAGCCCAATAAGTCAAGTGCGCGGGAATAAAGGTGAAAAATACCCATTAGCTAGTATGTGCCGTAGATGACTTGATTTCAAGCGCGTTCAGTTGCAATGGCAGCAACTCAGGCGGCGGCGCAATTTCTTCTGGAAGCGATAGGAGACCGCAACGGATTATGAAATGGCCAAGCCATGCTTGTGATGTGAGTACGACTAACGGAATCGACAATACTAAACCACCAAAAAAAAGGAGGCCGTAGGGCAAGGTTTCAGGGTGCGTGAAATACAAGGTGCTCGTGAGTGCGATCCCCAGCAAGGTATGCGGCCAGCATTGCTGAAAGGCTTGCGCTACCGAAACCGAGTGATCGTCGCGTGTTTGCGCAGACCAACCGCCTTTTTGCCCAAAGGCTAGGCTTAATATAAAGAGGGTGTGATTAAGCCATGCAATCGGCGTCATCAAAAGTGAAAACAGCATTTCAAGAACAAGGCTCAAACTAAAACGCCAACGCCCGCCAAAGCGTTTGCTCTCCGAGCTACGTAACAGCACATCGAGCGCGCCAGTAATTTTAGGCAAGTACCACATCACTAATGTCACCAGTAACAAGGTTGAGAGAGATTCGATATTCACTAAGTCGGACGGTGAGTTACTCATCCCAATTGCAATGGTACAAAATAGAATCAAGGCAATCCATGCGGGTGAGCCCAGAAACATGCCGATTGCCAGAATAAGTTGTGTCCGATTGACTGGCCGCAAATTCGGCAAAGTTAATAATTGCATATACTGCAAATTACCCTCGCACCAACGTAAATCGCGTCGAATATATTCTGTAAGTGTCGGTGGATTTTCTTCCCAGCTGGCATCTTCGCTTGGATAAATTCGAACTTCATAGCCTGCGCGGCGCATGAGTATTGCTTCAATCAAGTCATGACTCAAAATGGGTTTGGGCTCACCAGAGCGACTTTTCAATATCGGCAAGTCACAATCGGCTATAAATGGCGCAAGACGGATTAATGCGTTATGCCCCCAATAAGGTCCGCAGTCCGCTTGCCACCAGGCTGATCCCATGGTGTAAGAGCGCATACCAAGTCGCATACCGTACTGAAATAGGCGAGTAAATGCGCTACTCGAAGGTAAGCCAATCACTAAACCTTGCAAAATACCGAGGTGCGGATTGGCTTGCATCATCCGTACTAGGCGAGTGATAGCATGACTTACCATAAAACTATCAGCATCAAGTACCAAGGCAAAGTCATGGTTTTTGCCCCAGCGCCCGCAAAAATCAGCAATATTGCCTGCCTTGTATCCAGCATTATTCTCGCGGCAACGGTAGGTGATTGGAATGGTCTTCGACCACTCAGTGCTCATCGCCTCAAAGCGGTCACGTTCTTCTTTGGCGATGCCTTCATCGTTGGTATCGCTCAGAACGTAAATATGAAAAAACCCAGCGAGTTGATCTGTCGCCAAGCCGTGCAACATCACTTGTAGGTTGCGAATCAAGCGCGCAGGTGACTCATTTCGAATGCATAGCAAAATCGCGGTCGAGTGTGTCAATGGCTCGTTACCATTGGTTTGCATGCTGCTTGGCAAGACAAGGCTAGCAGGGTCTTTGCTGCATTGGCACAGAATCAAGCCAATAATGGCATTCCAAAAACCAACCACCATCCACGGCAAGGTGAGCGCAAATAGGACAAGCAAAAGAATGCGTAGTAATAAGGGGGTATTGCTTGCTAAGGCCTGGTTTACAAGGTAGAGCATTAACACTACAGTAGTCAACGACAGCACGGCAAAAATCAGGCGCCGCAGGCGAATGACCGGATCAGCGGTTATATTGTGAGGGGGATTCAAATGATGTGCTCGAGCTCACTTATACTGTGCAAATTGCATATGCAGTATAGGGTAGAGTGCACTTTTTCACTTAACCACTAGGATTTATTTGTGCCACACACCGCCGCCCATTCTTCCAGTGCCAGTCTAAGTCAGTCGCTTTGGTATGTGGCGCCAGAGCGAGCTGAAATCCGCTCTGATTCCCTTGATCCTTTGCCCAGCGGAGGCATTCGTGTGTGCGGGTTGTTTGGTGCTTTGAGTAGGGGTACTGAATCACTTATCTACCGTGGGCTGGTACCTGAGTCAGAGTACAGCCGTATGGCTGCGCCTTGGATGGGTGGTGCCTTTCCGTTTCCAGTGCAATACGGCTATTCTCATGTGGGGCGGGTAGAGTTAGGGCCAGTCGATTGGATTGGTCGGCTGGTATTTGCGCTTAGACCCCATCAGACCAGATATCAAGCCAACATTGAGGATGTGGTGGTATTGCCAGACGCCGTCACTGCAGAGCGTGCTGTTCTCGCAGCCAATATGGAAACTGCTTTAAATGCCCTATGGGATGCTGCTCCAGGCCCTGGCGACCAAATTGCAGTAGTGGGCGGCGGCGTTGTCGGGTGTTTAGTCGCTTATTTGTGTGGGCATTTACCAGGGGCTAGCGTAACCTTGGTGGATATCAATCCCGAGCGCGCTGCCATTGCAAAGGAATTGGGCGTTGCATTTGCTCTCCCAGAGTCTGCACCGTCAAATTGCGATGTAGTATTTCATTGCAGCGCGAGTGCTGCTGGACTTGCTACTGCAATGGACGCCGCAGGGGAAGAAGCAACGGTGTTGGAATTAAGTTGGTATGGCGCTAGTCCGATTCAGGCGCCATTGGGCGGGGCATTTCATAGTCGTCAGATACGCCTGCAATCCAGCCAGGTGGGACACATTGCCAGCTCGCACCGTCCACGCTGGACGCACCGCCGCCGTTTGCATACTGCCATGCAATTATTGGGCGATGCGCGATTGGACTGTTTGTTAAGACCCGCCATTGATTTTGCGCAATTGCCCGATCGCTTGCCCGAATTACTTGGTCCGCGCAGTAATGTGCTGTGTTGTTTAATTCGTTACCCTTGAGGAGATACCGTGTTTACAGTTGAAGTTCGCGATCACATCATGATTGCCCACTCGTTTCGTGGTGCCGTTTTTGGGCCAGCACAAGCCTTGCATGGCGCAACCTTTGTGGTGGACGCCGCTTTTATTGCCAAAGCGCTCGATACGAATGGCATCGTGATTGATATTGGTCGTGCACTCGATGTCTTAAAGGCAACATTGCAACCGATTAACTATTGCAATTTAGATGATCGTCCGGAATTCAAGGGCGTCAACACCACAACCGAGTTCTTAACGAAATACATCTTTGATCAGTTGGCTGTGGCTGCACGAGCCGATCAGCTGGGCCGACCAGGAAACGAGCTGCACGCCATTCGCGTCACGATTTCTGAATCCCACATTGCACGCGCTTGGTATGAGGCCGAAATTCATTGAATACCGGTGCTGTTGGTATGCAGCAATTCATTTTTGTTTACCCCGGTAATTTAAATTCCCCAACCGGCGGATACGCTTACGATCGGCGGATCATTGCAGGGCTTAAAAGCCTGGGTTGGAAGATTCAGTTAATTGGTCTGGGGGAAGATTACCCCTTGCCAAATCCCGCTCAAGTAGAGCAGGCAAAAGCGCAATTGCAGGGGCTAACCTCGGGATTACCGATAGTGATCGATGGCTTAGCCCTTGGAGCCCTTCCTGAAGTAGCGGCTTGTGTCGCTGAGCATCATCCTTTAGTTGCCCTGATTCATCACCCCTTGGCATTTGAGTTTGGATTAAGCGAAGAACAGGCCACGCTACTAAAGCGGAGCGAGACCGAAGCACTTCGCCATACTAGTGGGGTCATCGCGAATAGCCCTTCAACGGCCCGCGATTTACATCAGCATTATGGCGTCCCAATGGATCGGATTGATGTGGTCTTGCCCGGCACTGATTGCGTTTTACACACAGAGCCAAAAAGAAAAAGTAGCACAAATGCTGCAAATGCAGTGCGTTTATTGTCGGTTGGTTCGATTATTCCGCGCAAGGGATTTCATGATTTACTTGCAGCGCTTGCACCTTTAGTCGATTTACCTTGGACCCTCTCGATTGCCGGTGACACTTCGCGTAATCCCGCAGCGTACGCGCAGCTATTGGCTGATATCCAGCGTTTTAATTTAGGGAATCAAGTGCGGGTGCTAGGGGTTGTGAGCGATCAAGCGTTAGAAGCTCTCTATGCTCAAGCCGATGTGTTTGTTCTAGCTTCGCTATTTGAAGGCTACGGCATGGTTTATGCCGAAGCCATGACTTATGGCTTGCCAATTGTTGCAACAAAGGGCGGTGCTATTCCCGATACCGTACCCAGTGAGGCTGGCTTACTCGTCAGTCCTGGCGACGTTCCCGCATTGACCCTTGCCTTAAAAACGGTCATCGAGGATGCGCCATATCGCTCACACCTGTCGAGCGGCGCGTTTCGAGCAGCAGCCCAGCAACCAACGTGGGATGAGGCAGCTCAGCAATTTGCTCTTGCCTTAAGGCGCTTTACACCAAGGTAATCGGACTACGCTGTTGTTGTAAGTCACAATCAAACACAATTTCATTGCCGATAAGATGCGTTTTCACTGGTAAACGCGTTGCCTGATCCATGTGCTCAATGGACGGCAGATTAAAACTGGGTCGCCCCGACCCCATCACAATCGGGGCCACAATCAGATGAAGTCGATCAAGGCATCGGGCGCCCATGAAACGCGAAATAGTTTCTGCACCGCCCTCAACTAGAACCCGCTTCAGCCCCTTTAGGGAAAGAGTTTGGAGTATCTGTATTGGATCAATTCGCCCATCGATTGCAGGCAGTGAAATAAGCTCAACTTGAGGTAGGGGATAGACCTTTACCCCGTCTCCAACGATCCAGATTTTCCGAATGCCGTCATCCTGCCACGCCAGAGATTGATGGGGCAGTCGGCCACGGGGATCTATTATCACGCGTGCAGGGCTTTTTCCATTGACAAGACGAACAGTGAGTTGCGGATTGTCGGCTAGTGCTGTTCCAACCCCAATCACAATGGCATCAACCAGTGCACGTAATTGGTGGAGATGGGTCAGGCCTTCTGGACCATTGACGTATTTCGATTGACCCGTAACTGTTGCAATCCGGCCATCCATGGTTTGGCCAATTTGGCCGACCACAACCATGCCGTCTACCTGCGGACTCCGCAAGGGTTCAAAAATAGCCTGGAGCGGCGAAGATGGGAGTGCTTGACCAGTAAAAAAATCACCCAAAAACTGCTCCCAGAGCAGGTTCGATGAAGGTGCTGCTGGCAGTGGGTATGAGGTCACGGCGGGAAGACCTTATTCACGGTTTTTTAGAAAAAAACTCCTCGCTGAAGAATTTACCATAGGGTGGGATAATATTCTTTTAGAAATTTGCCCAACAACAGGTTGTTCAAAAAATGGTGATGCCGGACCCCCTTATTGAAGTTGACCGCGCTATTTCTGAGCTGCGCCGTGGCGCATTGGTGCGCGTGTACGATGAACATAGTAGCCGATTGATGTTAGCCGTCGATGCCTTAACTGCCGACTATTTAGCGCTGTTAAAGCAGCTGGGTAGTACTGCTCCTGAGCTAGTAATGACTGGCACGCGCGTCAATGTATTAGAAATTGATAAATCAGATCGTCCAGTCAGCGTCTTGTCGCACCCGCAGGGTATGCCGCTTGATTTAGTAGAGTATTTAGCTAATCCCCTTTCGGCTTCAATGACGGCGCCAAACATGGCAGGCTTAAAGGTTAAGGATGCAGACGCGTTAGAGCAGGCATGTGTCACCTTATCCAAGTTATCGCGGCTTTTGCCAGCGGCGCTGATCGTTACGGGTGCCGGTAATGATGATATTCCTGCAGTACAGGCTAGCTCAATTCAGTCGTATATGACGATTGCGGCGTATTCACTGACGATGGTGAGTGAAGCACGCGTCCCCTTGGAAAATGCAGAAAACGCTCGGGTAGTTGCGTTTCGACCCCGCGATGGCGGCATTGAGCACTTGGCCATTATTGTTGGTGATCTAAACCCTGCAGAGCCAGTGCTAGTGCGCCTCCACTCCGAATGCTTTACAGGCGATTTAGTAGGCTCCTTGCGCTGCGACTGCGGCAATCAGCTGCGCGGCGCTATTGGTGAAATGGCTGTAGCGGGTAGTGGAATTTTGTTATACCTAGCGCAAGAAGGGCGTGGTATTGGCCTAGTCAACAAACTGCGCGCATACCAATTGCAAGATGCTGGCTTTGATACTGTGGATGCCAATTTACAGCTCGGCTTTGACTCCGATGAACGCAACTATTTACCTGCAGCACAGATGTTGCGTATGTTGGGCGTCAAGCGGGTAAAGTTAATGACGAACAATCCAGCCAAGGTTACCGCACTCGGCAAGTGCGATATTGAAGTGGTGGAGAGGGTTCCTCACATTTACCCTTCCAATGAGCACAACGATGCCTACTTAAAAGCGAAAGCCAAAAAAAGCGGCCATCTATTTTAGGTAGTGGCTAGTCTTCATATTATTAAGACTTAAACCAAATACGCTCAAATACCCCATCCTTTTTAAACAGCAGGTGTTGTAGTCCAGCCGCGATGTGGACTACGGCAAGCGCAATCAGTGCTAGCACTAAATAGCCGTGGATCTCAAACAACTGCTTGGCTAGGGCTTGGTCTTTGGGTATACCGGGCAATGCGGGTAGATGGTATCCACCTACGGTAATGAGTGCTGGAAATGCAGTGACTCCGGCCCAGCCAAATAAGGGAACTAACACCAAAAGCAAATACAGGGCACCTTGAACCGACTGTGCTAATTGAATTTGCCCCCGAGAAATACTGCTGGGGTAGGGTGGTCTAGTGGAGCGTAGTTTGGTGATGATGCGAAGCCCGGTAACCAGCAAGACAATAAAGCCAATCAGCTTATGCCAGGAGTACAGAGTATTGGTTAGCTCATCCCACAGATTGGCTGCCGAACGGTCGGTCATCCAAAACCCCAGCACAAGTGAGGCCACGAGGAGCGCTGCCGTAAGCCAATGAATTAGTCGTGTCATTACTGAGTACGTTTGCGGCATCATCACCCCCTTTAGGCAGCAAATACAATAGTTTAGCTATGCTATTTCGCAGATTATGCCTTCCTTCATACAAAGCCGGTAAAGCGAGATTACTGTGCTGTAATTGGGGATATTGGTTAGGCCCTAAGCCATAGAATCTACTTTTTATGCCCTTACTCGACGCGCTGGTGAAATTAAAACGTCGCATTACTCAATGCATCGATGATATCGATAGCTTCATACGAGCTCATTTACGCTAAAGAGTTATCGTGTTTTATTCCTATAAATAGGATGTAAATTTCACATGCCTGCTGTAATTTTGTAGCCAAGTAGAAGATGCGGACGGCTTTTAGTCCCAGTGGATAATAGGGCTCACACTATTTGTGCATTACTTTCGGAACTGCTTCCATGGAAATTAAAGTCAACTTTCTCGATAAGCTTCGGCTTGAAGCTAAGTTTGACGACTTTACCGTCATTGCTGATCAACCAATTCGATACAAAGGCGACGGCTCTGCTCCTGGGCCATTCGATTACTTTTTAGCCTCATCAGCCCTGTGCGCAGCGTATTTTGTGAAGTTGTATTGCGATACGCGTGGCATCTCAACAGAGAATATCCGCCTTTCACAAAACAATATTGTGGATCCGGAGAATCGGTATCGGCAGATTTTCAAGATTCAGATTGAATTACCGGCAGATATCTCCGCCAAAGATCGGCAAGGCATTTTGCGATCGATTGACCGGTGCACGGTTAAGAAAGTAGTACAAGCTGGTCCTGAGTTTGTGATTGAGGAAGTCGAAAGCCTGGATGCGGATGCGCAGGCCTTGTTAGTTCCTAACTCTGGAGTGGGAGGCGAGACCTATATTGCGGGTAAGGATTTGCCCCTCGAGCAAACGATTGCCAATATGTCAGCGGTGCTGGCCAACTTAGGAATCAAGATCGAGATTGCCTCTTGGCGAAACCTTATTCCCAATGTCTGGTCTTTGCACATTCGCGATGCCCATTCGCCCATGTGTTTTACCAATGGCAAAGGGTCTACGAAAGAAAGTGCCTTAGCTTCTGCGCTGGGGGAGTACATCGAGCGACTGAGCAATAACCATTTTTATGCCGGTGCATATTGGGGTGAGGACATTGCCAATGCGTCATTTGTGCATTATCCCAATGAACATTGGTTTAAGCTTGGCAAGAAAGATGCCCTGCCGCCCGAAATACTCGATGAGTACACTCGGCAGATTTATAACTCCGAGGGTGAGTTACGTGCATCGCATCTCATCGATACCAACTCCGGCAATGTGGAGCGAGGCATTTGTGCTCTGCCATTTATACGTCAGTCAGATAAAGCGGTGGTGTACTTTCCGGTGAATTTGATTGAGAACCTCTTTGTCAGTAATGGCATGAGTGCCGGCAATACATTGGCAGAGGCGCAGGTGCAGTGCTTATCTGAAATTTTTGAGCGGGCAGTCAAGCGAGAAATCATTGAGCGCGAAATTGCCCTGCCTGATGTGCCTCAAGTCGTCTTGGATCAATACCCGCGCATCATGGCCGGCATACAAAGTCTAGAAGAGCAGGGCTTTCCGGTTTTGGTCAAAGATGCCTCGCTTGGCGGGGTCTATCCAGTGATGTGTGTGACTTTAATGAATCCCCGTACAGGCGGCGTATTTGCGTCGTTTGGTGCCCATCCTAGCTTTGAAGTTGCGCTCGAGCGCAGCTTGACCGAGTTACTACAGGGTCGTAGTTTTGAGGGTCTGAATGATTTGCCGCCGCCAACATTTGTGAGTGAGGCAGTGACTGAGCCCAATAATTTTGTGGAACATTTCATTGACTCCAGCGGCATCGTGTCGTGGCGTTTCTTTAGTGCCAAATCAGACTATGCCTTTGTGGAGTGGGACTTCACCAACAAAGGTGCTAAGACCAATGTAGAAGAGGCTGAAACCTTGTTTGGCATTCTGAAGAAGATCAATAAAGAGTCCTATGTAGCGGTCTATGATCAGCTTGGTGCAATGGCCTGCAGAATCCTCGTGCCTGGTTATTCCGAGATCTACCCCATTGAAGATCTGATTTGGGATAACACCAATAAGGCGCTTTTATTTCGTGAGGACATCTTAAATCTATTGAACCTGGACGATTCGAGGCTAACGGATTTACTTGATCGCTTAGAAAACAATGAGCTCGATGAGTACGGCGATATTGCAACACTGATTGGTATTGAGTTTGATGAAAACACTGTCTGGGGTCAATTGACGGTATTGGAGTTAAAGCTATTAATTCATCTGGCCTTGAAGCAATGGGATGAGGCGCAGGAATTGGTCGGCGCCTTCTTACAATACAACGACAACACCGTAGAGCGTAAGCTGTTTTATCAAGCCCTCGATGCCGCACTGGCCATCTATCTGGATAACGAATTAACCATGAGCAACTACACCCATAATCTGCGCCGAATGTTTGGCGATGACAAGATGGATGCAGTATTGGGCTCGATCGATGGCAGTGTACGTTTCTATGGCCTGACACCCACTAGCCTGAAATTAGAAGGACTTGATCGTCACCAGCGTTTGCTAGACAGTCTGAAGAAATTGCATCGAGCCAGATCCGGAGTTACTTAATATTTTAATCCTCAATTGATTAATACGACACCCTCTCGATCCATTAGCCCTAATGTAGCCTCGCTATTGATTGTGATTGCGGAGTTGATGGGTACCTCACTCTGGTTTTCCATCAATGGGGTAGCTGATAATTTAATTGATTCGTGGAATATCAATCTTGCCGGTATAGGCATATTGACCAATGCGGTGCAACTCGGTTTTGTTGCCGGCACTCTGGTCTTTGCGCTCAGTGGGATTGCAGATCGGTTTAAGCCCGGCCATCTTTTTGCTGTATGTGCCTTGCTTGGGGCCTTGTTTAATGCCGTATTTGCTTTATTGGCGGACAGCCTTTGGATCGGATCTTGCTTACGCTTTTTGGTTGGAATTTGTTTGGCCGGTATCTATCCGATTGGCATGAAACTCATCATGACCTGGGACCCCCAAAAAGCAGGCTCGCGGATTGCTCAATTGGTTGGAATGCTGACCATCGGAACAGCGATCCCGCACGCGACCCGCTACTTCGGTGTGGATTGGCCATGGCAAGAGGTGATTCTGCTGTCTTCTTTCCTTGCTCTTGTTGCTATGGGGATAATTTTTTGGCTTGGCGATGGCCCCCACCTCAAATTAGGTAGTGCTTCACGGGTCAAACTGAGCGGCTTTCGAGAGCTCTTTGCCATTGCGGAATATCGTCGATCGGCCTTGGGGTATTTTGGCCACATGTGGGAGCTCTATGCGTTCTGGGCGCTAGTGCCATTCCTGATTGCGAGTAGCTACTCAGTTCAAAATCCCATTAACTTATCGGGACTTGCGTTCGCTGTCATTGGGATTGGTGCGATTGGCTGCTTTCTAGGAGGGCAACTGAGCAAATCCATTGGGGGTGTGAAAGTTGCTTCAAGCGCTTTAGTACTATCTGGCATCTGCTGCTTACTCTATCCATGGATTTCTGGATTGCCACTGTGGGTACAAATTCTGTTTTGGATTGTTTGGGGCATGAGTGTCATCGCTGATTCACCACAATTCTCGGCGCTATCAGCGCAAGCATGTCCACCTGAAATCGTGGGTACTGCACTGACCATCCAAAATGCCATTGGCTTTACGATTACGATGATTTCAATTCAAATCAGTACGGTAGTTCTCCCCCTGATGGGCCACTACATCACCTGGTTATTGCTACCAGGCCCTGTGTTGGGACTGATTTTTCTGAACCGTATTGCAAGACGCGCTTAATCAATGTGCGCCGTATGAGATCTTTAAGTTGGTGATGCTTAGGACCAAGCTTGTGGGTTAAATCGGCGTGTAGATGTGCATTGGATTTGCGAGGTAAAAGAAAAAGCCCCTGAACTTTCATTCAGAGGCTTCGTATTACTGGTGGGTCGGGCGAGATTCGAACTCGCGACCAACGGGCTCAAAGAGGCTTAATTGGCGCAGACAGGTCAGTAAATTGCTTAAACCTAGTCACTGCTCTTCAAACGTTCCAGAATGAGATTGGCAAGAATGGATTCATCTCCATTAAAAGCTAGCTCCATTGCTCGATAAATTTGCTCCTGCTCTAGGTCGGAGTAGTCCAGTTGATAGCCTGCTGATTGACTAAGTTGCGAGATAAATATGCGTTGTACGCGACCATTTCCCTCTCGAAAAGGGTGAAGGGCGTTTATCTCTGATAAGTAGTGAGCTAATCTTTTTGATAGGAAGTGGGCATCCAAGCCTCTGAGCCAGTTTTCACGAGCTAGTTTGTTAAAGATGTCGTTTGCCGCAGATTCAATAAAGCGTACATTGGCAAAACGACTATTGCCACGGCTAATATCTACTGTGCGGATCTTCCCGGCCCAGTCATATACATCCTGAAAGAGGGTTGAATGAATGCGCTGAAGATGAGCAAGGTCAAATTGACCTGCGATGGGGTTTTCTAGAATCTCAATTGATCGCAAAGTAGATAGCTCACCTTCGTAGGCGTCTAAATCTTCTGCGTTAGTTATTTCTGCTTTGTTTCGAAGTACGTCTGTACCTGGGTAGCAGTAAGTGTCATCCGCGTCGTAGCGTGACATAGCGTTGTTTAGTTTCTTCTAATATTTGCGCAATACTTTTTTTGCCGGCAACGTAATCAGTGAGGTTTTGCTCTAACTGCTTAGTTGGAACAATACCTTCAATCCGAGCAGATGCCACAGCGTTAGACACGTTGTATTGGCGGGCTTGGGTTTGGGTGGCAAACTTAGTTGGCATAGGTTTATTTTAGTAGATTTGGGGCTGATTTCCTAGGAAATTTTGCCCAATTCTATAGCCGTAACCCCATATATTTCATTGGGTTACGGCGGTATTTAAGGGATTATTGGTGATATCGATATTCCTGAGTTTTCCCGCCATACCCATAGCTAGCAGCCCTGACATCTTGCACATAGATATAGCTCTCTTCATGAAGATTACCTAGGATGCCTTCAAAACCCTCAAATGCCTCCTTGATGTACTGAGCCTTCTGATCTTTGGTATTGGTCTCATCGGTAATCTTGATGTCAAAGTAAAAGCTGTTCTTGCCTTGCTCGCTTAATAGCTTGCCACCTACAAACCAGCAGTCTGTATCTACATATTCAATGGCAATGGCAGTCACTTCCTTTTTCTTCCCCAGAATTCGATAGGTAAGGTCTAGCAGCAGCTCATTAATGGATTTAGTGGTCTCGATATTCTTTTGTCCGCTGACTTTCACGTTCAAGATTGGCATGTAATTCTCCTTTAAAAATTAATAAAATAAGTTAGCTATGCAACTATTAGGGAAATAAAAAGTCCCATTACTTCAGGGCAGAGCTAATGCCCCTAAGTTGTCCAACAACATCTTCAAAATGGCTACTCCCTAATGCTTTCTTTAGACGTTTGGTAACGGTGCTGCTTGCTGCATTAATAGCCTCTTTCATCTCAACCGCCTTCTTGGTTGGATGAATTTCTTGCTCCCGACCATCCTTCTCAGAAGCTAGTCGTTTAATCAGACCCAATTTCTCTAGGCCATCCAAACCTCTAGTAGCAGTAGGGCGGCTGATATTCATTTCCAGTGCTAGTTCGCTTTGTAGAAGTGGAGCCTTATCCAATGCCACCCTGAGCATAAAGGCTTGAGAAGGAGTAAGGCCAAAAGGCTTAAATGCACTAGTCCATTCCCGCTCTAGCTGGCGAGCTAGGCTGGTGGTATTGAAATAGAGGCATTGTTCAAACATGGAGGTAGTGTAACTGATATTGATTAGCTATGCAACTATATTGGAATAAGTGTCACGAAACGCGACACTTCTATGTCGTTTAACCTTTATAAACCGGGCTAGACAGTTATCGATCCCATAACTAAACTGAGCTAATCAAGTGCATTACCAATAAGGCCTATATGAAGCGTATTACAGCGGTTTTGATGTTTATTCCAGCGATTGGATTTTCTCAAGCCGTTTATGGCCCACAAGGGCAGTACCAGGGCTATACCCAAACATCCCCCAGTGGCGTGACTAATGTATATAACGCTCAAGGGCAGAATGTTCAGTCATTTCAAACAGACAATGGACAAACTAGCTTTTATTCCCCTCAAGGGCAATATCAAGGGGCGACTACTGCACCTGTAACTATGCAGCCAAACACCTCTATTAATGCACCAAGGCAAGTGCCACAAGCCCCTGTAGTTAAGGGCTGGTGATTATCAGCTCCAAATCCAATGCGGCAAAAGGGAAAGTTTTTGTATTCTATCCTCAGCTAGTACACCCTTTTTAAATTGCGCCCTCTGTTTCGTAGTCCAGGCACCGAGTTGATAGCCGCCTGAGGTTACAAATTTGCTTGGAACTTTTGCTGTTTGCATTACCTCTAAATATTTCAATAATTCTTTAAATCCTTCATCCCATAAATCCGCTTTAGATGTCCAGGTCCATCCATTTAGTTTGGAAAGCTTTTGAATTCGCTCGCCACTGAGAGTTCCTTTTTTATATGAGGATCTTTGATTCAGAATCCAGTTAGTCAAGCCGCTTTCATTGATGGCTGTTGGAGTTGGGAAGCTTTGATCATTTGTTGCTCTAACTAATTCCTGCAAGAGGTTGAAGTTTTTATCCCACTTTGCATCAATTACCTTCCAGGTAAATCCATCAATCGATTCCAACTTCTTTATTCGATCCTCTGAAAGGTCGCCATTTTTATAGCTGTTACGTTGGTTTCTTAGCCAGGATCCAATTTCAAGACCTTTAAAAACCTCCCCTTTTTTAATGCTATTTGGTGGGGTGGTCTGCGAAAGCTGTATTAATGCTTCATAAAACTCATTCCATTTGTCGCTTAAAAAATCCCATTTCCAATGAGGGAGCGATTCTAATTTTTTAATCTTATCCGGACTAAGGCCTCCTTCTTTATAGGTAACTCTTTGAGTGCTTGCCCAGTTACCAAGGTTTATGCCATCTTCGCGGTATCTAATCGGAACATTGCTGTGACCATTTAATTGGATAAATTTTTGCAGTAAAGAAAATCTTTCGCTCCAAATATCGTCACGCTGATCCCATGACCAACCTTCAATCTCCTCTAATTTGCAAATCCTGTCTCTATTTAAACTACCAGAGCGGTAAGAATTTCTTTGGGTTGCAACCCAGGCACCAATCTTAAAGTCATTGAAAATAGTTGTGACAATAGGAATTTTGTTGAAATTTTTTACATATTGCTTGGTTTGATCCAACCAAACTGGCCAAGAATCTGTTGTGTTTTCAACTAATCTTGTCTTGATAGAGTCGCTAAAAGATTGGGTAATTGATATAGGTAGATCAAACTCAATTTTATTGAACGTAATAGATGGGCTATTTGAGTTACGTTTTCCTAGGCTCACTCTAAAATCATTTAGTTCATCTGCCAAAACGTTGTCATGTGCTTTTAAGGCATTTAATACATCCCAAATTGGCTTGAAATTTCCATTTTCTAGCTCCTGATCAGGCTCTTCATTATTCCCAATAAAGACCGGAAGAATTATTGTCCCTATCTTTTCATTAGCGGCATTTCGATTTGTTCGGATTGCCCTTCCTACGGCCTGAATAATGTCAATTTGGCTCCCACGTGGATCTATGAATGCAACCCCATCTAAGCTGGGAACATCAACACCTTCCGAAAGGCAGCGTGCATTAGTAAGGAGGCGGCGCTCGTTGTCATTTAATGATTTAAGTTGCTGTAATTTTCGTCTACGTTTATCAGTGGGCATTGCACCTGATACAAAGTCGGAATTAATATCTCCACTTGGCCTGTATTTTTCATCAATCCAACTGGCCACTTTTAAGAAATCAATGGAAAAATTTTCCGCTCGATTCACGCGACTATGGAAGCTTATTATTCTCCGAAGATCATAGTCTCTAATAGCCTTAAGTAATCCAATATGCGCAGCAAGATTTTCTGCATCCATTTCTAAGGAGTCATTTGCTTTTAGTAAATCCCGGTTAGCAATCCAGGTTGCTGTAGTTGATTCATTGATGCCAAGAATAACTACTCGATAGTCAGCCAAAAGCTTTCTTTTTATTGCATCACCAAAGCTGAGGGTGAATAGTTTTTTGCCGAAAATTTGCTCATCATCCATCCCGATAATGTCTATACCCCTTTCCTCTGCCCCCTTTTTAATAATTGCTGAGTAAGTTCGGGGAGTGGCTGTTGTAAAGAGGCGTTTTTTAGATCGAATTTTCTGTGAATCTAAAATTGTTGAAAAATCACCTGAAACTTTTCCAGCGCAACGATGAGCTTCGTCGGCAATTGATAGGTCAAAAAATGGCACATCCTTTTCCAGCTGGGCTCTAGCGATAAGGGGCGAAGATTGGTAGGTAGAGAACACTACCTTTCTACCCGGCTTGCCAATAAAGGATTTAATTTCCTCAACATTAGATGTTACTGGAAAGGCTAGGTCCGCTATAGAGTGGGTTATTTCATCAACCCCATTTTTCCCTACAGATTCATCAGAACATACACAGAGAACTTCAAAGCTTTCATTTGCGGCTTTTGTCCATTCATGCAAAGTTTGGGAAAGCAGTCCTAATGAGGGAAGTAGGACCAATGTTGAATCGGCTTTAAGCTTTTCTTTTATCCAAAGAGTAGTAAAAGTTTTCCCTGTACCGCAAGCCATAATCATCTGCCCGCGCTCTTCATTCTTGAGATTCGTGACAACTTGTTCAATGGCCTCTAGTTGATGAGCATCTGGCGTTGGTTTTATTCTGGGCTTGTTTGTTGCTAACTCGTTTAATGAGTTGGGGTATTCAATACCTGATTTTTCAAAATTGGAAAGTAGGAAACGGGTTACTTTTTTCTCCTGAGCATCACAGACTTGCTTTGCATTTGAACCTATTAAATCTGTAGTTGCTATAAGTAGTCTTTTATCAATTCCCGGCCTATTCGATTCACTAATAAACGAATCGATATCAGCTTTGGTAATTGAGGTGGTAGATGCGTAGCATTTTGCTTGTACAGCCCATATCTCACCATTTTTATGTTTAAACACCAAATCAATGCCGCAGTCCCTCCCCCAGTTTTGAGGATACTCATCCCAGAGCCAAATTTCGTCGACCTGTGTAGCCCATTCGGGATCATTTTTTAGAAACCATTTAACAAAATATTCGAATTCTTTTCCACGACGGCCAGAGTCGTTGTCTAGACTAGCGAGAAAGTTCGAGAATGATGGCATTTGACCTCTATTTGATTTATGCTAAATCTAATAATAATCTGTGATTCTAGTGAACAAGCTTATGCCAAAAAAATTAATTCCTCTTGCCATTGCCTATGATTTTGACGGGACTTTAGCTCCTGGAAATATGCAGGAATATGACTTTATCCCTGCTTTGCAAATGAAGTCGAAAGAATTTTGGAATGAGGTCAAGAAAAAGGCAAAAGAACAAGATGCAGATGAAATCCTGGCCTATATGGATGTGATGTTGAGAAAAGCAGATAGTGAGCAGGTGAGCGTACGTAGGGCTGATTTTAAGAATTTCGGCTCTAAGATTAATTTATTTCCTGGGGTTGATTCTTGGTTTAAAAGAATTAATCAATATGGCAAATCTAAAGGCGTCCGGGTTGAGCACTTCATCATTTCATCTGGCCTGAGAGAGATGGTTGAGGGCACAAAGATATTTAAAGAATTTTCTAAGGTTTATGCATCTGGATTTATGTACGATCACAACGGTATTGCTCGATGGCCAGCTATTGCCATGAATTACACGACTAAAACACAGTACTTGTTCAGAATCAATAAAGGAAGTCTTGATGTTCACGACAACACTATTATTAATAAGTTTGTCCCAAAAGAGCAGAGGCCCGTCCCATTTGAAAATATGATTTTTATTGGGGATGGTGAGACTGACATTCCTTGTATGCGATTAATTAAGGATCAAGGCGGTCATTCCATAGCTGTTTTTAGCCCTAAGAAGAAGGGTGCTAAATCAAAAGCTGAAAATCTAATTGTGGAGGGCAGAGCAAATCTATCGGCTGTAGCTGATTATTCAGCTAGTGGAAAGATTGATAGGGCGGTTAAAGCAATTATTGATAAAGTTGAAGCAGCCGGAAGAATTACATAGTTTGTCGGGAAACACGACATTTCTATTGGCGCTTACTTGCAGATGCTTTGATGGTCCCATCAATCATTTCTAGTTCTGAAATGGGTAGTTTATTTGCTCTATATTGGTTTCTGGTTTCAATCAACTTTTTATCTTTATTCCCCATTAGGCCAACATCTATAACCACATAAAATGCCTTCATAGTTTGTTGTGAGGTTTTGTATATTTCTAGTTGCTTGGTATATCCAGCAACAGTTTTGCTATTTGTTGATAGTTTAATTTCAACCAAAATCCTTTCTTTAAATCCTCTGGAAAACTTAAAATCTATCTTCCCAGTGCCCGTATCAATCTCTGGAGATATATCTAAATTATTTGCCTTGCAGTAGCAATAAGCAACCATAAAAAAGTAATGTTGAGCAGACGACTCATTCCTTGGGCTACCATCCGATTGATAAAGTTCTTTGTTCATTCCTAGATGCTCAATCAGATGTCTAAATTGCTTAATAATCTCCTTCACCACATTAAATCCATCAACTGATTCGCCCGATTTCCAATGAAGTAGATTAATCGGGAATCGTTTTGTAAATTCTTCTCCTCTGGCTGCCCATGAAACCAATCCAGAGGGATCGTTATCGCTATCATATGGATTAGGTTTTACTGCTTTAATGCTATCCAGCAATGTGTTAAATGCATCTCGAGATGCAAGTGCTTCAGCTTTCAATTGCCCCTTTTCTCTCTTGGATTTAACTGTCCATATCGATGCAATCTGATTATTTACTCTGCTCCTTAACTCATCGTTATGATTAGCTGCTGCTGCAATTCCATCCCAATCGGAGGCTATTGGCAGGTCTCGAAGAATATCTTTTGGCAGCAAAATGATAGGAGTGCTTTTGCTCTCAAATGGATTCCTTAGGTAGCATCCATGTTCAAAATCCTCACCCTCTAAACCCAGCTCCTTAAGTATTCGCGCATTAAATTCGGAAATGGCCTTTATGACAATGTTAGTTGTCATATCGCTGATTCTATCGGGGCCAATATCTGATTCAAATATAGACATTGCAATAAAGAGATCAGGGTCATCAATGCCAATCTGAATAATCTCTGATGCAACATTCAAAATTCTATCGCTTAATTTTGATCCAAATCCACTCCCATGAATAGAGCCGCCACCATAGCCTAGACATGTTCCATTAATCTCTGGGAATGCGAGCATTTTTTCTGAAGCTCGCCAAGCGGCATCACCTTTATATTTACTGCCGGTTAGTAATTTGATGATCGTTTCAAAATGAGTTCGATATTGTTGTACAGCGTTTTTATTGAATTCAGAGTGCCGACTTTCTTTGAGCAACAGGGGATCAACAAAGAGTTTGGTATCAAGTGTTAGCGTGATATCAAGAACATCTAATCGGGATAGGGCTTCGCGATCAATTTGAAATTGTTTACTTAGAGTTATTGGGTTTTGTGCTAGCGCCATATATAGATTGATTCCTCTGACTCACTATAGCATTTACATTGAAGGCCGCTCTACCACTAGCAAGAGACGCTCATAGTCCAAACGGTAACCCAGCGCCTCTCATCCTGATCCATCACGGTCCAATAAATCACCTATTGAGTCCACACAGTTGCCAACACATTCCATGCAGCCAAAAGAAAAGGGACCACATTTCTGTGATCCCTTTGTATTACTGGTGGGTCGGGCGAGATTCGAACTCGCGACCAACGGATTAAAAGAAGTCGTGGCTCTTCAAAACTATATGTAAATCAATGGTCTACATGGCTAAAAAATGACTGTGCGATTGAGTGTGCGATTGCATTTTGGTGCAAAGTTTGAATCTGAGGGTCGGATTTCGATCTTATAAGCGTTACTTTAAGTAACGGTTTAGAGGATTTAAAATGGCCTATTGCATAGGAGTTTTAAATGAGCAGAGGGTTGAGCAATTATTTGGTATTTGTGGATGAGAGCGGGTCTCCATCCATGGGTAATATTGACCCTGATTACCCATTATTTGTTTTGGCTTTTTTGATTGCAAAAAAGACCGACTATATGACCAAGATAACTCCGGCTATTCAGCGGTTTAAATTTAACCACTTTGGCCATGATCAAGTCATTCTGCATGAGCGGGACATTAGAAGGGATGTCGGCCATTTTGCGTTTCTAAAAAAGCCTGCTTTAAAGGAGGCTTTCTTGAATGAGCTGACAGACATTATTAAAGAGCTTCCATTTCATATGGTTTGTGTTGTGATTAATAAAGATGAACATAAAAAGCAATATACAAATCCAATAAACCCATATCACTTGGGTTTAGAGTTTGGTCTCGAGCGGGTAAAGGCATTTTTGATTCAAGAGGGTGAGTGGGCTGATTTTGATCCGGCCAAAGCGTTCGTTAACCCTGCCTTACATGTCATTGTCGAAAAGCGAGGCAACGCTGAAGACAATGAGCTAGAGCTGGAATTTAGGCGTATCTGTGGGGGTGCGAACTATGACCGAGAAAAATTGAACTTTGAGATCATCTTTGCCGACAAGAAATCTAATTCAAGCGGCCTGCAAATTGCTGACTTGGTAGCAAGGCCAGTGGGCGTTTCTGTACTTAAACCCGAGCAACCCAATAGGGCAGTTCAAGGGCTCAAGGACAAATTATTGAAGAAGGGTGGGAGAGTCGATGGCTGGGGTTTAAAGAAGTTTCCTTAAACAAAAAAACAAAAAGCCCCGGAAAACCGGAGCTTAATGTCGACCGAGAATCCCCAGTCCTTAACTAGATTATATACAATTTTTAGCTAATTTCAACCGATTCTAGCCCCTTCATTTAAAGCCTGAAATCCCTTGTTTTGGTTTTCTAGCACGTTATATTTGACTTGTCTCATGCCTGTCCATATCGGGGTGCGGTGCTAAGCTATTACCTGGTACTAGCAATCGGGATGTAGTGCTCAGTCAATTTGGTAGGCTGGATCATACAAAGATCCGTTTACCTGGGTGTGGTGTAGGAGATAGTTACGTAACGCTTTCACCTTCTCCCCATCCACTTTGGCCTCGCTATACCAAAATTCATCTAGCGTCCCCTGAAAAGTAATACCGGGCTTGTCATAAAAAGACCGCCCTAAATTAATGGTAGGCACATTGCGATAGAGGGCTTGTAACCCGATGGTGGAATTAACGGTAATGCAGCCCGATACTTTGCCAAGTAGAGCCGGTAGTGATAAATCGTGCACGTAAATCACGCGCTGCTCAAGTCGGTATAGCTTGGCTATATCGCGGATAAAGCGCTTAAAGTTAGTGTGTCCCCGATCCATTGGATGGTGCTTGATAATGAGGATGTCTGATCGCTTGGAATTGTGGATATGCGTACTAAATGAGCTGATCACCGTTTCAATGACTTCTTCAATTGAAGTAAAGTCTGAATGAGCAGTCATTTGAGCATCATCATGCACTTGCAAGGGTACTAAAAAATACCGAGAATTCGCGTCTTGCTTTTTTGAATGCAGCAGTCGACTTTTAACGGAATATTCGCTTAGCTTGTATAGCCAGTACCGCAAAAAAGCCCTTGTCCAGCGCAATCCCATACGAGCATCTAGATGACGGTGATGCGTGTAATCGGGATAATGCGATTGATTCCGGAGGCCTCGAAACCAATACGCAATTGCCCATCGCACCATATACCAATATGAGTTGGCGTAGTGCCGCTTGATAGGTGGCTCATGACCTGATTCACGCTGATTGTGAATCGCATCCATATTCATCTGACTTAGCATGGAGTGGTAATTCACACCACTTTTTTCAAGTGTAAAGCGATCTGGTCGAATGTAGCCTTCTTCAAATACAAATACATCAATACCAAGAGCCTCGCAAAGGGAGTGAACTGGCTGGTGAATTTTGCGGAAGTCACCAAAAAGAAACACAGCTCGTATAGAGCGCTCAACCAATAAAGAAGTTAAGAATTGAGGCCAATGCGAAAGTCGACCTTTGTACTGAATAACCGAATGACCAATAGGGGGGTAGAAAAGGTCATCTCCGCTATTGAAGTTGACTTTAGTTACTTTCGCTCCGCGATTACGCCAGTAGTGCCCTAACTTCGAAAAGAACGGGCCAACGGGCCCTTGCAAAAGTAAAATATCGCTGTAATTCGGTAGATCACTGAATAATAAAGTGCGATTAAACCCATCCTGCCGAATGGCTCGCCTAATAGTCGAGGCGGGCGATGGTGCCCGCCTGTCTATCAGTTCGGCATTCAGATAAGCCATGCGAATGCCCCGAATTAAAACCGATACCCAACCCCAATCAAGCCGTTGTATGCGCTAACGCCTGGATTAACGGCATAAGTGGTATTACCTGAAGTAATACCGGCATTTGGCTTGCTATAGCTGTAGTAGTTGGCTTCCACAAAACCATACAGACCACCCTGAATTACTTGGCGATAGCCTAAACCCAGTGAATAACCCGTTTGATTTTGATTCAGCGGACTTAAAAACCCACTATTGCCTTGTAGAGTTTGTCCTGTAAAGCCAACCTTGGCATATGCAAGCCCCGTTTGATTCACTGCAATGGCTGGGGAGAAAAAGAGGTTGTATCGATTGGATACTTTATAGCTACCATTGAGCGAAGCTTGACCAGGACTAGCAACCGTGTAGCTAGATGTCTGCTGGCTGAGCGGCTCATATTCGGCGCCTAAGCCAAGCAAAAAATCAGCATGAATGGGTACATACAGACCAATACCAATAGCGCCGGCAAAGTTAGAGCGGTGCGGATTAGATCCGGTCGGGTTTAAGATTACAGAACTGCCTCCAGCACTAGAGACAACCGAATTATTGCTGGTATTGGTTCGCTCGTACCCAATACCTACTTGACCATAAAAACCCGCCAATGCGTTTTGGGCGAGGGCAGATGCTGATGCACCGCTAAGGCATGCAAGAGCTAAGGTAAGGCGAAGATTAAACTTTGCAATAGGCATCTGGAGACTCCACAAATAAAATTTTATTGTAATTTTTAGTAACAGTCTAAATAACAACTAAAGTTGTATTCATTTCTAAACAACAACAAAGTGGGGCAATGCCTAAATTCGCTCAAACGCAATACAACGATCCTCCTATATTCCCTTGAGGCGATGGATGAGCCCCATTAGCTTAGCTAAACAAGCGGCGATAAATCCATTCGATAACGTGTAAAACAAGCTTTTTGGATTACGTTTCATGGCTTGCAGGGCGGCAATTAATGACTCAGGAGTACAGTACAACCCACTTTTTGGATGGAGGTAACTGGGGTACAAAATTAAGCAACTCGCAATCAACTCCAAAACCGTTAGTTTCCGGGTTCTACGATCGATTTGATAGCGATCCTGCGTCAGCCCCCAGCCTGCATAAAACGGTAGACCATAACAAAAAACAGGAGTGCCCCGGATTAATGCCTCAAATCCAGAGAGCGAGCTGATGGTATGGAGTGAATCCACGAATGGCAAACAGTCAACTAGCGCAATATCAGAAATGATTAGATCATATTTTTTTTGATGATCAGCGGAGTCACCACCGCTAAAGCGTGCCGATGTAGCAATATCTGGATGGGGTTTATAAACAATAAATGCATCGGGATATTGTTCTCGAACAGCCTCCAGAAGAGCGCTATTGGTGAGTACATCAACGCCTCCATACTTGATCGATGCATCGGCTTCGACTTGACCGATGACAAGTAAACAAGAGCGGTTGGGATGTACTTCCCGAATCATTTTTAATGCCGCTAAATCACTTTGTGCAGCTTTCGTTTTTGTTAAATTGTATTTACTGATATCCAGTGCAATCAACTGCACTTGCAATAAAGCAGCCCTAGCCAGCAATTGCTTATCAAATACAGTGCTCTGCAAAATATGCTCTAGATCGCTAATCGAACGCGCATCATAGTAAATGCCACGGCGATCAAAAACCCAAGAGTAAGGTTTGGCTAGTGCCGCCCCAAGGCCAATGGACCGTATAAACCCATCCTCAACCTGAATGCGCTCAAAATTGACAGAGAAATCGGTGTTGTGCGAATGCGCGCCTCCCCAGCGAACCTCGATGCCATTCTTATGACCAGAAGTGTCATCAGTCGAATTGCCACCTAGTGAGGGATGATCATTATGATTGCCATCAATCCACTGAGCGCCCTGAGTAAAGCACCTTAAGTGACGTAGTTTGTTTTTAGAAAAACCTAGCGGCATCAGTGGTAGGTGAAAGCGGCTTCGCATCATGCGCTGAAACCCCAAATACGCGATTAGATCTTCAACCTCGCATAAGCGACTGGTTTCTGGGTGAAGGTATCGAGGGTAGGCAATGAGAGCGGCATGAATGAGCTGCTCTAAAGAAATGTCGCAGCGCCGTCTAGGTTTGGGAAGAAAGTCCTGAGTTAGCCCCCAGCCTGCATAAAAGGGTATACCAAAAGTGTGCACCTGCTTACCCCATAAGAGGGCCTCAAAACCTGCTTGCGAGCTAACGGTATAAACTGCGCTGGCTTCTTTGATAACACTTGGCAAACTATAGTCATCCACCAGTACCCGAATGCGTGGATTACACGCAATAGCGGAGTCTGGAGCGACATCAAAGTGCCCTAATTTCGTGCCGCGCGCCACCTCCGGATGAACCTTAATCACAATATGTTCGATTGCCATTTGGGTTAGCGCAGCTTCAAGCATGGCTGTAAAAGAGGATTCATCGGCTAAAGCCCCAGTAATCGACTGATCGCCGCGGGTTTGGTCAATTAATAAAATAAAGGGAGAGCTAAACCAGGCATCATTGCTGCGAAGCCAATTGGGTGCATGATTGTATTTCGAGATGCCATACTGAGTCCATAGAGCTTGCACCGACCGGGCTCTAACAAGTTGATCTGTGTTGAGGGGGTCAGAAATTAACAACTCTAATCTAGAAGGAAGCCTCGCATCGTAATAAATGCCTACATCATCGACCACTAAACTCATGCGGCGTGAAGCTGGCTCTAGGCCGTACAAGAAACCATCCTCAATTCGCAGCAAAGGGATAGATAGGCGCGTTGCCAAAGCATTTGCCGAAAATCCACTAGGTTTTGCTCCCCAGGTAAGGACCCCATCTAACTTATATGAAAATCGCAAACCAAGCGGACTTTTTAAATCACATTTCGGAAAAAAATTTCCTACATCCTGACGATAGATCCCCCAAGATAGCACTCCGAAACAAGATCCTGTCTCATTAAAAGGATGCAATGGGGATGGAGAATTTGAATAAAAAGAAAGAGCGGGAGACGAAGGCATCTATTGTTTATCTTTAAAAATATTGTTGAAATTTTAAAGAAAAAATTTATCAGAATAAATGAGGCTATAAATGACCAAGGTATATTTTGAAGAGCATCATAAATTTATTAAACTTTCTTTTAAGAAAAATGATTCGAGATCTACTACGATTTATATCCAAATGTATATTACGACTATATTTAGTAATGCTTAAAACAGTCGCTTCACAAGTTGTAATTTTTTTTGTATTCCAATCCCAATAGAGTGGATACTTTATAAGAGCCCCTGCAATGAGTTCAGTAATGCTTAATTTGCGAGTTCTTCTTTGACGGCATTGTTCGCTTAAGCCAAGATCTATTGTGAGTCCCCACCCCGCGTAAAAAGGATCTCCATGGACAAAGACTTTTTTTTGCCTTAGTAAGCCATCAAATCCGGAAAGTGAGGTAATTGTATGGATAAAATCCGAAGCCTCAATACAGCTTATGATTGATGCATTTATTTCAGTATGGTTTGCATAAAGATAAATTTGCTTGGGGTTGATATAACCTTTCCTATTATTCATGTGCACATCAGGGTGTGGTTTGTATACAATAAATGCATCTGGATGCATTTCATGTGCAGCTTTAAGCAGCTCCAAATTTGTTCGAACTCTTCCTTTGGCGCCAGCAAGTATCGATGCGTCATTTTCAACCTGACCAACTACAAGGACGGCTACTTTGTTTAAAGTATTCCAGCTGACAGTTCTGTTAGGCTCAATATTATATTTCGTGATTTTATTACGCACTATCATGCGGTGAACTTCTTTGGCCCTAGATAACTCATTATTTGAAAATGAATGCCTTTGGAGTAGCTCTTCTAAATCGCTTGGTTTACTACTGTCAAAGTACATTCCAGATTGATCTGCAACTAACGAGAGTGGTGGAATAAGATCTGAGCCCAATCCAACTGATCTAATAAATCCATCTTCTAATCTTAGAATCTTTACTTTATGCTGATTTGCAATTTTCAGAATTTCAAAAGGTACAGTATGCCCCCAAAAAACAAAGCAATCTTTGGCATTAACCTCTATGCCTTCAAGAGTATTTTTTTTTACGAAAATACATTGATTTTCATTGCTTGAAAAAATTAGGCGAAGCATTAGAAATTTCCACCTCTTAAAACCAATGAAGAAAATCCTTGCATTCAAATTGCGCTAACCCTTTTTATGCTAATTATTAAAAACTTTATATTGTTCGTACTATGTAAGTTTTCAGTCTTTAAAAAATTATTAATTTTTAATTGCATTGGCTGTATTATTTCAGCAAATTTGTGTATGCCTTGTAAAAATGTTTATGCTTGATAACTTCAAAAAGATTATGTCTTTGCACTGAAGGTGAATATGTTTTTTTACTTCTATTGACCCATAGATTCCAAATGTTATGGAAATTTAATGTTGACGCGTTTTTATTTGGCATGTCAAGAATAATAAATTTTGAGGTCAAATCAAAATCAATGTGTTTAAGTATATTTTCAGTTAGATGAACTGATGCATTTATATCCAATCCATCTTCTGAGAATTTTTTTACTAGGTCAACCGCTGCTTGGTTTTGCAATTTTTCTTTAAATCTCTTCAACCCATTCTCAGGCTTTATGCCTGTATAAACTGTGAACCAGTTTTCTCGCCAGCCACCTAATGCATCAACCTGGAATTGAGCTCCTCCATCCCCATCCACTGGATTTGTATTGCTTCCTATATTATTGCGCCTTCGATTTTTGGAGTAAAAAAAACACTCTTCCGTATCCAATAATGGGAACATATCCTCCATTGCCGACGTTGTTACACGCCAGTAATCTACTGGCGCACCGTGAAAAAAATAGCTAAAAGGAACTACATGAAAAGTAACCCCTCCAGGCTTTAGTATTCGCGAAATTTCATTTGCTGCGCCTCTAATGTCTTTTACATGCTCCAGTACACTTACACTGATTACTGCATCGAAGGTATTGGACTCTATGTGAGGGCAATTTGATATATCTCCAACAATATATCTTTCATCTTTAAAAGGGAAAAGAGATATAAATTTTGTGTCGAATTTGACAAACCGGTGTAAAAAAGAATTTTTATGGCCACCAATTTCAGCGATACAACCAGAATCAATCTTATATTTTTGTAATAAAGATAAAAAATGGTTTTCAATAAATGGCTTGAAGTGACTAGGCTTTTCTAATTGTAAAAAAGACTTTGAGATCTTTAAAAGCTCATCAATGTTTAACGATATGTCACCACCGTTTTCATATTTATTTTTTAAACTCAGAATTTTCTTGTCTAACTCAGAAAATGGCATTTATCTTACCCGTTTTAAAATTTTTCCAATGATCCGGATTGGAGAGGTGATATCCCACCATATTGATTCATACGCGTGATGAATTTGAAAGGAGCTATTTTTATTATTAATAAGATTTATTAATCTATCTTCTATTAATGATTTCTCGGAAATCATTCCAATTGAGAATAAAAGCCTTCGCAATTTATAAGTTATTTTTAGCGATTTATATCTCAATAACCTAAGTGCGATTGAGTCAACATAGTCGCTAGTGTATATATAAGTATCACTAATGCTATTTCGATAATTAATGTAAGTTGATGCTGCAGATTGATCTACTAAGTCTAATCGGGAATTGCTGAGATTGAATTTATTTGATTCTTGATTAATGTAAGTTGATGCTGCAGATTGATCTTCTAAGTCTAATCGGGAATTGCTGAGATTGAATTTATTTGGTTTTTGCTTGATCATTTTCTTATAAGGAATCTCATCTTTTGATTCTATGCTTATCGAATAATTAAGATCAAGATTTTTTGTTAGAATATAATTATCAAGCGTTGTGTGGTTTGGAGTTGTAAATAAATCCAACTTTAAATTTTTTTTCCCAGACAATATTTTTATCATGCTTAAATAATTCATGTTGCATGATGAAAAATTATTTCTTATATATGTTGTAGAATCTATAAATTTTATGGAATTATTAGGGTCGTACAGCATTTCATCCCCCTCTAATTGTTTTATGTATTTTTTATAGTCATTCGGGTTCACCCTTGCACCATTTTTAACTTCATTTTTTGCATATGCAATAAAGCTTGGTATAAATTTAAAGTGTGACAAAACCCCAGTTATTTTACTTAGCCTTATAGGCGTGCAGCTATGGGTTGAATGTAAATATTTAAACCCAGTTTTATATAAGATAAGTGGTAATTTTTTTTGAGAGGGGCCTGACTTGTAGTCATTTTTTGACCACATTTTTCTCTGCCTTACTCCGCCCTTAATTTGAATGTAGGGAAAATTTTCTGCTTGGTATATGGTGTAATTCGATGAGCAGTCAAAATATGGATATTTACTAAAGACTGAGTCTGACTCACTATACTTAACTTCAGAAATTTTTTGCGACGGATAATGATCTAGTAAGATGCAAAATAGACCTTCTACTTTCTCGTATTCTAAGTATTTAATAAGGTCATTTATATTGTAAATTTCTGAATATGGGTACACTAAGAATTCATCCGTATCAATCGTCAAGCACCATTTATTGATACCATGTTGATCTCTTAGGTAGTCGGTCCAGAGCCTTCCTGCATATGAATCTTTATACCGTTCCTTAGTTTGATAAAGCGTTACATCACTTTGGTTCTTTAAGTATTCGAATGAGCCATCACTAGAATCATTGTCAACAATATAAAAGTGCTCAATTCCTAGTTTCCTGTAGTACTCTAGGAAGAAAGGTAGTCTGAGCTGCTCATTTTTTTGACATGAATAGACTGCAACCCCGTTTCCGACATAATGTCGATCAGTGATTAATTTCATCTTTTTTTATAACAAATAATCTTAAAGCATTTATGAACGAATCTTGATCAACGCTAACTTGCATTGGCCCGGTAACTAGTTTGGAGTTGGGGTAATTTTTTCCAAGCATCATATTTATAGTTCCAATTTGATACTTAATTTGATAATTTTTAGAATCAATTCCACTCAAAGAAAATTTAAGTCCAATTATTTTTTCATTACGTGAAAATTCGATAATATTTTTACCATCTAACGTTGTATCCATTAATACAGTATTATCAGAATAAATTGCGGTTCCGGTAACATTTAATCCCCTCTTAAGATTATTAAAAAAAATTTTAATCTTATTGGCAATATCGAATTTGTGTAGTTTTCCGCTCCAAAATATTCCATCGCTAAGCGTCTCTTCGCCTGACATGAATTTGATGCTTACATTAGTATTAATTTCACTATCATTGAGAATTTTGAATATTGAGCTGCTAAATAAAGGATGATTAGAAATTCCCCAAACCCTACCCATAATATAAGGGTCTTGATTAAGTGATTCGGATAACAAAGTAACTTCGCTAATAATATCTCTCCATCCAGATGAATAGTCATCCCCGCAAATTATGTATTTATTATTTAAATGTGATTTGAAAAAATTTAAATTATTCTGAAGTCCAGGATTACCATGAGAGGCATCATCAAAAAAAAGATCAATCTTATTGTCCCAGCTGGCTGACACAACATCTGGAGCCCAGCCTTGAATTGGGTAGATATTCGTGCAATCTTCGGTATACCTTTTAAATGCATCTATAGATAGAGGTGGGGCATCCGGATATTTTTTTAATCTGAATGACTGAACCCAAGGTTCATCTTGCCATGTGTCGATTGAGAATATTTTTACACTTGGATGTGCATTTTTTGCAAGAACCCAGGTTGAGCTCCCATAGAGTGGTCCAACCTCTACTATTATTCCATTCTCTGGTACAAGTTTTGCCATTGCTCCCAAATAACATAGACCCTCTAAAGTCATTGTTCTCGGAATTTTATGATTTACTTGTATTCCTTTTTTCATCTTAAGTTCTCCTCATACCATTGAAATGTTTTTAAAATTCCAGTTTGAAAGTCTATTTTTGGTTGGAATCCATAAAGTGTTTTGGCTAGATCTCCAGATAGAGAATTAATATAAATTTCTCCATTTCTTTTCATCATGTACTTCTTTTTTATTTTTTTTTGAAGAATTAATTCGGTAGTATCCAAAACTTGATTAATAGAGAGGGATTTAGAGGTTGCTACATTTAATTTGTTGAATTCTAGTTCATTTGTTATGGTGAAAATGATGAGTCTAATTAGATCATCAACATACAAATAATCTCGGCTTGAATTGCCATCACCATAGATTAAGAGCTCCTCATTATTGATAATCGATCTCATTATTGAGGTAATTAAACCTTTTTTATGAGCGGAATAAGGACCATAAATATTTGCAAACCTCAAAATATGAATTTTCATATCGTAAGAAGCAGAAAATGCTGCCAATAACTGTTCGCAACTTGCTTTTGATGCCCCATATGGCGAGATAGGGTTTGGTAGGGTCTCTTCAGTAACTAAGCCTGAGTTATTTCCCGCTATAGCTCCGCCAGTAGATGCAAAGATTAATTTTCTTATTCCTACATCTTTACACACTTTCAATACGTTAAATGTTCCCAATATATTATTGTTAAAACAGGTGTCTGGGTTTTTAACTGATTCAATAACATTTCCTGCAGCTGCTAGATGGACGATGATATCGTTATGGCTTATTAATTTTTTAATCGCTTCATAATCACATATTGATGCAATATCAGTTCTTTGTTCTATACAAAGGGAGCTTCTTATTTTATCAATTACCCGATATTCCAAACCCAATGCATCTAAAGTTAAGCATAAGTTTGTCCCTATAAAACCACTGCCACCAGTGATTACAATCATAGTGTTGGAATGCCGGGCATTTTTGATTCATTCCAACAACTTGTTGCGGGAATCATTTCTAAATTTATATTGCCCACATGTTTTTTGGCATAACTGTAAATTTCATGTAAACCGCTATCATCTAGCTTAATTGGATTCCATCCAAGATTACATAGCACTTCATTCTTTACGCTGAGTTCATTTTCTTCTAGTTCATTACGTGGGTTATTGACAAATGCAATTTTCGCGCCGGTAAGATTTGAAACTCTTTCAGCTAAATGTTTAACACTAAACGTTTCTGCCATTTGATTTGCAATCCGCACCCTTTCGCCACTTGGTGGGTTCTCAATGGCTAGCTTAATACATTTAACTGTGTCTTTTATATTGATAAAAGCCCTAGTTTGACCTCCTGTTCCATGAACAGTTAGAGGGTAATTTATGGATGCTTGTATTAAAAAACGATTTAATACTGTCCCATAATCGCCATCGTAGTCGAATCTATTGACTAAATCAGGATGCTCTAGGGTCTCTTTGGTATTGCATCCCCATACAATTCCTTGATGAAGGTCTGTTATTTTTAATTTATAGTTTTTGTTGTAGAACTGAAATAACTGTGCGTCTATGCATTTTGTCATGTGATAAACGCTCCCAGGATTTGCTGGGTATAGGATTTCCTTTTTTATTTTTTCTCCCGATTCATTCTCGATATAAATGTTTTGGTAACCATCGGGAATCGGAAACTCAGCACCGTCGTAGCCGTATACGCCCATAGTTCCAAGGTGTACTAAATCAGCTTTCTTGTTTGGCATTTTGTTGATTGCTAAAAGTACATTATGAGTTCCTAAAACATTATTATGAACAGTATATTTTTCATGAGTCATTGATTTCATTGAATAAGGAGCGGCCCTCTGCTCTGCAAAATGAATAATAGCTTCTGGCTCCTCTTCTTTAAATACGTCAATTAGATTTCCTAATTCTTTTGCAATATCAATGTTTATAAACTTTATTTTAGAATTTCCGAGATTTGACCATGTTGATAGTCTTTTGTGAATTGACGGAATGTTTGTTAGGCTATTCGTACCTAATTCATCATCAATTGATCTTCTTGAAAGGTTATCTAGAATCGTTACGTCATGACCTTCTTTACTTAAGTGAAGTGCAGTAGGCCATCCGCAAAATCCATCGCCACCTAAAATAATCACCTTCATTGAAATACTCCGATTGGTTCAACATCTTTATAAAGTGTTGACAATAAAACTTTTATATCGAAATTCTCCAACTTAGTTTGGAATTTTTATATAAGATATTTTATAAAGTCCACGACTAATACTGGTATCAAACGCAGCACTCTAAGCATTATTACTAGTTATTATTTCGACCTCTCAGTGCGATCCAAATGGGTTTATAAGACTGAATTTTGCTAACCGCAAAATACTCAGTTTGAATCCTTCGTTTTGCCCACCACTTGACACTTTTCTTTTATATGATTTGGCTCTAAGGCTTAATTTCATTGAGCGTATATGGTTTTATTATGGAAGAATTATGCCTACATTAACCAAGGGGTACACCACAGAAATTAAGATGTTGAGTAACTTTTGTAGTTCTACGGATGGCGCATTGGAAACGTACACTACGTCTTTGTTCTTTAGATTAAAGCTCTGCGCTAAAAAGTAGGTGCTTGGGTTTGTCATATCGACTTGATAAATGACCGGAACTTTTCCATCTGGAGTTCGGACTTTGCTTTGCTGGGCTAGCGTAGGATCTTCAAAGCGGAAGATGAAGACGCCTTTTGCATTGGCTCGATTATCTAGAATACCGCCCATTCTTCCAAGTGCCTGAGCTAATGTAATGCCGTTGGCCTCAAATTGAATTTCCTCATTTTTTCCGGTAGCGCCTAAGCTCGTAAAGCTATATGGCTGAAAGTAGGCGGTTAATACATCGCCACGCTGCAGCATAATATTTTGCTTGGCATCCTTAATGACGGTTTCTAGTGCAATGGTATGGCTCTTGGACTCTCGGCTGAGCTGCAGGGTTATTTTGTTGATGGGTTGTTTTACCCCACCCGCGCTGGCAATCGCATCCAATACCCGCTCTCCCTTGGGAGTTAATGGGAGTATGGTGCTGTTATTGACTTCACCCACAACAGTGACGGCGGATGTATTTTTTGACATGCGCACCATTACTTGCGGAAAGTTTGCTTTTCCGCGGATGGTCAGCAGAATCTCGGACTCAAGTTGGGTTAGGGTCTTGCCTTGTGCCTTGATGGCCCCCGCAAACGGCATATAGATCAATCCATCTTGATTTACCATTTGCTCCGGTATGACTGAGTTACGGCTGCCGGATGAGCCAGTCATTCCGGGGAACGTAGCTCCGCCAAACAGCAGGGGCGGGCTGGCCTCCCAGACATTAATCTCCAATACATCACCGGGGCGGATTAAATAGTCGCGCGTGGCATTACCAAACACCTCTGAAAACAATTGTTGCTTGGAGCTTGCATTGATTTTTGAAATCACTTCCCCGTTGAGTGGAATTACCTCAATTACGGAGTTATCGATTGCCGCGTTTTGAACGGAGCTGGTGCTAGGGCCGGAGGAGGGTAGCCAGTTACTTAAAACCGAACAGCCGGCTAATGCGGAGATGCATAACACGACAAAAAGTACCTTAAACACTTTCATTGCAAGGTCTCCTTGTAATACTGAAAAGCATTATCGATGGATTCAAAGGGGTGCAGCGTTTTGTTATGCAGGACATAAGCTTTTTGACAGTATTCTCGGATGATTTTTTCTTGATGCGAGACCAGCATGAGGCTGCGGTCTGCTTTTTGTCCAAACAATTGCTCGTGGCATTTTTTTTGAAACTGACTATCGCCAACGGCCAAAACTTCATCAATCAGATAGCAATCAAAATCGATTGCCATGGATGCTGCAAAACCAAATTTGGCTTTCATGCCCGATGAATAGGTTTTGATGGGCTCATTTAAGAAATGCCCTAAATCGGTGAACGAACGAACAAATTCAATGGTGGGCTCATACGCTACGTTGTAAATTCGGCACAAAAACTTGAGGTTATCAACCCCCGTTAAGCTGCCTTGATACCCTCCGCTCAGGCCCAATGGCCAAGAGATACTCATATTGCTCTTGATTTGGCCCGTATCGGCTAGCGATGTACCGCTGATGATCTTGACTAAGGTTGACTTACCAGATCCATTAGAACCCAGCACGGCCACCTTTTCGCCTTGCTCGAGCCTTAAGTTGACGTTTTGCAGGACCGGATTGAGTCCGATCTTGGTGGGGAACGATTTTGATATATTTTGCAACTCAATCATTCGGACTCCAGAACCCGCCTAATTTTTCGGGAGAGTGTTAGGCCAACAAAAGTCAATACCAGGTTAATAGACACTAGATAAGTAATTGAATACATCGCCTTGATTGATGGCCCAAAATAGGATTCGCGTAGAAATTCCAAGGCATTAACGAGCGGAAACCAGGATAGAAAGGCTTGAGCATTGGCTGGAAGCCAGTTGAGCATGAAGATAACACCCGAAAAAGGCAATGACACAATCAGAATGATTGGCCAAATACGATCAAAGAAGCTGCTGGCTTCCATGAGATAGCCCACAATCAAACCAAAGCCAAAACAAAACCATGCCAGCAGTAGCCAAGCCACAATCACATTAAGAATATTTTCAGGTAGCCTCATCAGGCCAAATTCATGAAAAGTCAGGGTGAGGGCGATGAGCGATGCACTAACAGCTGCGAGCTCTAGAATGAATCTTGAAAAAATTAGATCCAAAATTCGAATATTGCGGTGGTAAAGAAGCCCTCTATTGCTGCTGGAAGTTGAGCTTATTCGGTTGCAAATATTTCTAAATAAAATAAATCCAGAATACCCAGTCAAAAGAAATCCGGCAAACGACATGCTGCCAAAAAACTGCTGATTATTCGTTAGGTTCAGGGCGCTATTGCCCAAAATGATGTTTCGGATGATGACGATGCCTAGGGTAAACAGCATGGGTTCTATAAAGAGCCACAAAAAACCAATATTTTTCCTACCATAGCGGGTGAGTACCTCTCGTAGAATGAGGGCGCCCACCACGCGAATTTGAACATCAAAGGCAGATTTGAGGTCCTGTCTTGCTCTTTTGGGTTCAATATTTGAGCTAGGCATGGTGCTCTCTGACCCCAGAAATGAGAAGGGATAGAATCCCCCACAGAACCATAGCCAATAAAAAGGTAGAAATAATCCCGCGAATCCGTCTTGGTTCCATGGCGTTATCGGGCAGTATCGGGTTAGCAACCCGCTCTATATAAATTTGTTTTTTTAACGCCTCCGTTCGGGCTTGTTCAAGGCTGGATAGCGATGCCGCCAGTTGTTTGTCAGCGAATTCACGTTCAAGGTGCAGGCTTTGAAGTTGAATTACTTGCGCATCGGGATCTTTAATTCCCTCTTTCTTACGTATTAAGCTAATTTCTTTCGATACGTCTTGTATCTTATTTTTAGCGATATCCACTTCACGCTGGGCAGATTTCATTAAATCTTGTCTTGCCCTGAGGTTAAGCTGGTTCACCAGCTCTTCGCTAAGGCCAAGTAAGGATTGATTTATTTTTAAAGCAATCTCAGGGTTATAGGCTCTAACGGTTAGGGTATTGACCGAAGTAATTGGGTCAACGAGTACAGTAACCTTGCCAAGGTAATATTCATGAAACCATTCAAAGCTCTTGTCCCAAATGCGTATAGATGGAAAACGATTAAAAGGATCAATTTCAGAGCTAGAGTAGTGCTGTTTAATTTCCAGCTCTTTATCTAGCTTCGATAAGGCGTCCCGAGATAGGCTATAAGACTGAACACCCCAGGCGTCCGTATTTGACGAGCCAGCGCCCATACGCCCTAGGAGTCCATCTAATGATGGCACGCTACTTTGTTCAGTTGATTTAACTACAAATTTTGATTCAGTAATGTATATATCGGATGCAATGATTCCAAAATAAAGTACAGATAGGACTGTTGGTATGAGTACGATTGAAGAAAAAAGTCTATTTTTTTTACACCAATGTATCCAAATTATAGGTATTAATTTAGGCGCCTCATTTTTAATATTGAGCCAAGAAGAAAAATTTGATTTCATCTGACCAGCTTATACATTGATGCGAAGAGAGGATTAAGAATTGCATTTATTAAGAGTTTTGCAAAATATCCCAGTATAAAAATCTTGATAGGACTAGACCCCATTTTTGCCTTTAAATTGCTATTGGGTATGTTTATATTCACAGAGCGTTACTTCTTTTTCGGGGGGG